>NZ_JBFBGY010000001.1:0-908488 GCF_040684875.1 Microbacterium sp. NPDC089320 | reverse complement strand
TTTACATTCCGAACCCGGAAGCTAAGCCTCACAGCGCCGATGGTACTGCAGGGGGGACCCTGTGGGAGAGTAGGACACCGCCGGACTCCTTTTAAACAGAAAAGCCACCCAATGCTGGGTGGCTTTTCTGCGTTAACGTGTGCGCACACGCACACGCACACGCACACGCACACGCAGGCGCAAGCGCCCGCGTGAGGTCAGCGCTTGAGCCGTGACTCGAGTACGGACGCCGTATCGATCACGGCATCCGCGAGGGCGCTCTCGTCGAGCTCCCCGCCCGCCCAGGTCACCGCCACTGCGGCGACGGGCCAGCCGGCGTGGTCGCGGACCACGGCTCCGACGCTGCGCAGGCCGTCGGCCACCTCGCTGTCCTCGGTGGCGTAGCCGCGCTCTCGCACAGTGCGGAGCAGCTCGCGCAGTTCGCTCGGCTTCCTCGGCCCTCGGCCCGTACGATTCGGGAACGCCGAGGCGCTCGGATAGAGCGCGCGGACCTGCTCCCGGGGGAGGGCCGCCAGCATGGCACGCCCCGACGCCGTGAGGTGTGCGGGCAGGCGCACTCCGACATCCGTGACGAGTGCCTGTCTCCGCGGTGCACGTTCCTCGACGATGTAGAGCACATCGCCGCCGCTCATCACCGCCAGGTGCGTGCTCTCACCCAGGCGATCCGAGAGGGCGGCGACAAGAGGGCGGCCGACCCTCGCCAACGGTTGCTGCCGCGCATATCCACCGGCCAGTTCGAAGGCCGAGGTGCCGAGGCCCCATCGTCGGTCCTCTTTCATGTGCAGCACGAACCCATGCGCAGCGAGCGTGGTGAGCAGGTGATAGACGGTAGATCGGGGCAGCGCCAGCTCGCGGGCGATCGCCGACGCGGCCACGGGAGCCGGGCGCCCGGCGAGATACGTGAGGATCCGCAGAGTGTTGTGTGCCGCCGGCACTTGGGCGGCGGTCTCGCGAGTGTCTGGTATCACAGACACAGGATGGCACGATCGCCTGTCGTGTGCGACCTGTCGGGTGTGGAATCGAGACATGACCGATCTTCCTTCTGTCGCGATCGACGTCCTCGTCGGCGATGCACCGCTGAGCCCGGCCGACGTCGTCGCGGTCGCGCGCCACGGTGCCCCCGTCACGATCAGCTCCGCCGCCCTCGAGCGGGTCGCCGAGACTCGCAGGGTCATTGACGGACTCGCAGCCGACCCCCGCCCGCACTACGGTGTCTCGACCGGTTTCGGCGCACTGGCCACGACGTTCATCGCCCCCGATCGTCGACTGCAGCTGCAGGCGAGCCTCATCCGCTCCCATGCGGCGGGAACCGGCGCCGAGGTCGAGCGTGAGGTCGTCCGCGCGCTGCAGCTGCTTCGGCTGCAGACGCTGGCTTCGGGACGAACCGGAGTCCGTCCCGTGGTCGTCGAGACCTACGCCGCGCTGTTGAACGCCGGCATCACCCCGGTCGTGCGCGAGTACGGATCACTGGGCTGCTCCGGCGACCTCGCTCCGCTCGCGCACATCGCCCTCGCGACGATGGGCGAAGGAGACGTTCGGAACGAGGGTGGAGAGCTCTTCTCGGCATCCGACGCTCTGGCCGCGGCCGGCATCGAGCCGCTGACGCTCGTCGAGAAGGAGGGACTCGCGCTCATCAACGGCACCGACGGCATGCTCGGCATGCTCGTGCTGGCGCTGCACGACCTCGAGACGCTGCTGCTCTCGGCCGACATGGCCGCTGCGATGTCGGTGGAGTCGCAGCTGGGCACGGATGCCGTCTTCGCCGCCGATCTCATGGCGCTCCGCCCCCAGGCGGGTCAGGCCTTGTCGGCGGCGAACCTGCGGTCGTTCCTCGGAGATTCCCCCATCGTGCACAGCCACAAGGGTCCCGAAGACGGCCGCGTGCAGGATGCGTACTCGCTGCGGTGCTCGCCGCAGGTGCACGGAGCCGCGCGCGACACGATGGGCTATGCGGCGAGCATCGCCGAGCGTGAGCTCGCCAGCGTCATCGACAACCCCGTGATCACGGTCGACGGGCGCATCGAGTCGAACGGCAACTTCCACGGAGCACCGGTCGCTGCGGTGCTGGACTTCCTCGCGATCTCGGTCGCCGATGTGGCCTCCGTCTCGGAGCGCCGCACGGATCGAGCGCTCGATCCGGCACGCAGCCACGGTCTGCCGCCCTTCCTCGCCGACGAGGTGGGCGTCGATTCGGGGCTGATGATCGCCCAGTACGCGGCGGCGGGGATCGTGTCGGAGCTCAAGCGCCTCGCCGTTCCGGCATCCGTCGACTCGATCCCGTCGTCGGCGATGCAGGAGGATCACGTCTCGATGGGGTGGGCCGCCGCGCGCAAACTGCGCCGTGCGATCGACGGTCTCGGCCGTGTCATCGCCATCGAGATCCTCACCGGCGCGCGTGCCTTGGACCTCCGCGCTCCGCTGCAGGCCGGACCCGCGACCGGCGCCGTGCGCGATCTGGTCCGCACGGTCGTGGAGGGCCCCGGGCCCGACCGATTCCTCTCGCCCGACATGGAAGCCGTGACCGCACTCGTGCAGTCCGGTGCAATCGCCCGCATCGCAAAGGAGCACGCGAATGACTGACCTCACGACGGATACGACTCCGACCGCCGCACCGCGCACGGTGCGAGCCCCCCGCGGCAACCAGCGCACCGCCAAGAGCTGGGGCGCCGAAGCGGCGAAGCGGATGCTGATGAACAACCTCGACGCCGAGGTCGCCGAGCATCCCGAAGACCTCGTCGTCTACGGAGGCACGGGCAAGGCGGCGCGCAGCTGGGAGGCGTACGACGCGATCGTTCGCACCCTCGACGAACTGGAGCCGGACGAGACGCTGCTCGTGCAGTCGGGAAAGCCGGTGGGTGTCTTCCGCACGCACGAGTGGGCGCCGCGCGTGCTGATCGCCAACTCGAACCTCGTGGGCGACTGGGCCACCTGGCCCGAGTTTCGCAAGCTCGAGGAGCTCGGCCTCATCATGTATGGCCAGATGACCGCCGGGTCGTGGATCTACATCGGCACCCAGGGCATCCTGCAGGGCACGTACGAGACGTTCGCCGCGGTCGCCCGCTCGCTCGGCAGGGACTCGCTCAGGGGGACGCTCACCCTGACCGGCGGCGCCGGCGGGATGGGCGGCGCGCAGCCGCTGGCGGTGACGCTCAACGACGGGGCGGTGCTGATTGTCGACGTCGACGAATCGCGCCTCGCGCGTCGTGTCGAGCACGGTTACCTCGACGAGTACACGACCGATCTCGACGCGGCGATCGCCCGGGTCGTCGCGGCGAAGGATGCCGGCGAGGCGCTCTCGGTGGGCGTCGTGGGCAATGCGGCCGAGGTGTTCCCCGAGCTGCTGCGCCGCGAGGTGCCGATCGACATCGTCACCGATCAGACCAGCGCGCACGACCCGCTGGCCTACCTGCCTGTCGGCATGACCGTGGCCGAGTGGAAGTCCGAGGCCGAGCGCGATGCCGACGAGTTCACCCGCCGCTCGCGCGAGTCGATGGCGCAGCACGTCGCGGCCATGGTCGCGTTCCAGGATGCCGGGGCCGCCGTCTTCGACTACGGCAACTCGATCCGCGCCGAGGCCCAGCTCGGTGGCTTCGACCGCGCGTTCGAGTTCCCGGGATTCGTGCCGGCGTACATCCGTCCGCAGTTCGAAGAGGGCCGCGGCCCCTTCCGCTGGGCGGCGCTCTCGGGCGACCCCGAGGACATCTACAAGACCGACCGTGCGATCGCCGAGCTGTTCCCCGAAGACACGGCTCTGCATCGCTGGCTCGACAAGGCCGGCTCGACCGTGCACTTCGAGGGGCTGCCGGCACGCATCTGCTGGCTGGGATACAAGGAGCGCCACCTGGCGGGGCTCAAGTTCAACGAGATGGTCGCTTCGGGCGAGCTCGCCGCGCCGATCGTGATCGGCCGTGACCACCTCGACTCCGGTTCGGTGGCATCGCCGTACCGCGAGACCGAGGCCATGAAGGACGGTTCGGACGCGATCGCCGACTGGCCGCTGCTGAACGCGCTGCTCAACACGGCATCCGGTGCGTCGTGGGTGTCGCTGCACCACGGCGGCGGAGTCGGCATCGGGCGCTCGATCCACGCCGGACAGGTGACCGTCGCCGACGGATCGGCGCTCGCCGCCGAGAAGCTCGAACGAGTGCTCACCAACGACCCGGGCACCGGAGTCATGCGCCATGTCGATGCGGGATACGAGCACGCTCGGGACATCGCCCGGGAGCGCGGACTCAAGGTGCCGATGCTGTGACCACCTCGCTGATCACGAACATCGCCGAGCTGACGACCAACGTCCTCTCGGCCGACGGCGACCGCTGCGGCACGCTCGTCGACGCCGCAGTGCTCATCGACGGTGAGCGGATCGCCTGGGTCGGATCCTCCGCGGATGCGCCGGCAGCGGACGTCATCGTCGACGCGGCAGGACGAGCCGTCATCCCGGGATTCGTCGACAGCCACAGCCACCTGGTGTTCGGCGGCGATCGCGCCGCCGAGTTCGAGGCGAGGATGGCCGGGCAGAAGTACGCCGCCGGCGGCATCCGCTCGACGGTCGCGGCGACCCGAGAGGCCACGGACGATGAGCTGCGCGCGCGTCTGCGCGGATTCGTCGGCGAGATGCTCGCGCAGGGCACCACGACCGTCGAGATCAAGAGCGGATATGGCCTCAGTGTGCGCGACGAGGAGCGGCTGGTGCGGCTCGCCGCCGAGGTCACTCCGGAGGTCACCTTTCTCGGAGCGCATGTGGTGCCCGCCGAGTACGCCGACCGCGAGGACGAGTACGTCGACCTGGTGACGGGGCCGATGCTCGACGCGTGCGCTCCGCATTCGAAATGGATCGATGTGTTCTGCGAGACCGGCGCGTTCTCGGTCGAGCAGTCACGGCGGATCCTCGAAGCCGGGATCGCCCAGGGCCTCACGCCCCGCGTGCATGCGAGCCAACTCGGGCCCGGGGAGGGGGTGCGCCTCGCGGTCGAGCTGAGCGCGGCCTCCGTCGATCACGGCACCTACCTGACCGATGCCGACATCGCGGCGCTCGCAGGCTCGGACACCGTGCTCACCCTCCTGCCCGGTGTCGAGTTCTCGACGCGCCAGCCGTATCCCGACGCACGTCGGCTCATCGACGCGGGCGTGACCGTGGCGATCGCGTGCGACACCAACCCGGGTTCGAGCTTCACCTCGTCGATGCCGTTCTGCATCGCGATCGCGGTGCGCGACATGGGTCTCACTCCCGCCGAGGCGGTCTGGTCGGCCACGGCCGGCGGAGCCCTGGCCCTGCGGCGCGACGACGTCGGCGCGATCGCCCCCGGTGCCCGCGCCGACCTGGTGCTGCTGAAGGCGCCGACCCGCATCCATCTCGCCTATCGACCGGGTGTGCCGCTCGTCGAGCAGGTCTGGAAAGACGGCGTGGCGGTCTTCGCGGCATCCGGAACTCCAGAGAGGACGAACCATGGCACTGTCGCACGATGACCTCTGGCCGCGCGCAGGTTCCTGGCCCGCCTTCGCGACCGGGGACGATGCGGATGCCGTGCTGCTCGGCGTGCCGACCTGGCGGACGTCGCTGTCGCCGACCGGGGCGCACGCGACACCTGCCGCGATCCGCGAGGCGCTCACCCGCTACAGCGCGACGATCATGGGCCCGCCGGTCATCGACCTCGGCACCGCACTGCGCGTTCTCGACGCCGGGGATGTCGAGGAGCCCGACGGTGACGATGGCATCGCGGCCACCGTCACGCGCGTGCACGAGCTCGCCGACGCGGCCCGTCTCGTGATCGCGCTCGGGGGTGACAACGCGCTGACCTATCCGGTCGCGCGGGGCGCCGGAGCCACCGGCCTCATCACGATCGACGCGCACTTCGATCTGCGCGACGGCATCTCGAACGGGTCGCCCGTGCGCCGGCTGATCGACGACGCCCCCGACGGCGAGCGGATCGACCCGACGCGGATCGTGCAGATCGGCATCGCCGACTTCGCGAACTCGGCGGCCTACGCGGCGCGCGCTGCCGAATGGGGCATCCGCGTGATCACCCTCGACGAGGTGCGGCGCCGTGGCATCGACGACGTCGTCGCCGAGGCCACGCGCACCGCCGGAGCGGGTGCCGCAGCCCGCATCCACCTCGATGTCGACGTCGACGCGGTCGACCGGGCGGCGGCACCCGGCTGCCCGGCATCCGTTCCCGGTGGCTTCGCCGCCTGGGAGCTGAGGGCGCTCGTCCGCTCGATCGTCGGGGATCCCCGCGTGGTCAGCGCCGACATCGCCGAGGTCGACGCGATCGCCGACACCGCCGACATGCGGACGGTCCGACTCGCGGCTCTCTGCGTGCTCGAGATGCTCGCGGCTCTCGCCACGCGGTGAGCGCCGTCGGCTGCGCCGGCGGCCGGCTCAGTTCAGGGCCGACGTCAGCCGGAACAGGCCGTCGAGGAAGGTCGATCTCGCGGGCTCGCGCAGCCATTCGTCGAGTGTCAGCTCCCGCCCGGCGGAGCGGTACTTCTGCTCGACCTCGCGCATCTGCGCGACGAACGATGCGCCGCGCACCAGCAGCGACATCTCGGAGTTGAGGCTGAAGGAGCGGATGTCCATGTTGCTCGAGCCGATCACCGCGATGTCGTCATCGATTGAGAAGTGCTTGGCGTGCAGGATGTACGGCGCGGGATAGAGGAAGATGCGCACCCCGGCGCGCAGCAGCGTCTCGTAGTACGACCGCTGTGCGTGGTAGACCATCGCCTGGTCGCCCAGCTCCGAGACGAACAGCTGCACGTCGAGCCCTCGCTGGCACGCCGTGGTGATCGCATAGATCATCGCCTCGTCGGGCACGAAGTACGGGCTCGTGAGAATGACCTTCTCGGTGGCTCCGTGGATGAGGGAGAGGAACATCCGCAGGTTGTTCTCGGTGCCGTATGCCGGTCCGCTCGGAACCATCTGGCAGTGCAGATCGGCGGGTGGGGACGCGGGGACTGCAGTGGGTGGCACGCGTTCGGCCGAGGACAGGTCCTCACCGGTCTCGATGAGCCAGTCCGACAGGAACACCGCATCGACCTGGGCGACGACCGGTCCCTCGACGCGAGACACCAGTTCCTGCCACATCAGGCCGCGCGCGATGTTCTTCTCCGAGTTGTAGTCGCGGGAGATCAGGTTCTGCGAGCCGACGAAACCGACTCTGCCGTCCACGACGACGAGCTTGCGGTGGTTGCGCAGATCCGGGCGCTGGTACTCGCCCCTGAACGGCCGCACCGGCAGCATCCATGCCCACGTGACGCCGACCCTGTCGAGCTCGGCGAAGGTCTCGACCGACTTCGGGATCTTGCGCGAGGCGATGTAATCGGCCAGCAGGCGCACCGTCACACCGCGTGCGACGGCATGCTCCATCGCGTCGAAGAACCCTCGGGTCGTCTCGTCTCGGGCCGCGATGTAGAACTCCACGTGCACGTACCGCTCGGCGGAATCGATGGCCGCGGCCATCGCATCGATCGACGCCTGGTAGTCGTCGATCAGCTGCGCCGAGGAATCGCCGACCATGGGCAGACCGGTGAGGGCATGGTTCTGCTGCGCGACACGCTGCAGCCAGCGCGGAGCCCCGGCATCCGAATGGTCGACGGCGCGCTCGGCGATCATCGCCGTGATGCGCTGCTGCTCGTCACGGCGCTTCTTCGGCAGTCGGAAGTCTCCGATCAGCAGGTAGAGCGCGATGCCGACGAACGGGAGCAGGAACACCAGCAGCAGCCAGGCCATGGCCGCGGTCGGCTTGCGGTCGCGGGGGATGTAGATCAGCGCGAGCACATTGATGCAGAACGCCGCGACGGCGAGCACCGACCAGACCACATTCGCGGAGAGCAGCGAGTCCATGACGCCTCCTTCGAGGGATGCCGGCATCTCGCACGCAGCGGGCTGCGCGCACCGGTGGCGTGCACGTTAGCAGCGGTGGGCCCGCAGCTCCACAGGCCCTCACCCGGCTGGTGCGATGCTGCGCCGACTCACACCCCGGGGATCAGCAGGTGCGCGATCGTGAAGATCGCAAGGCCCGCGAGTGCACCGACGAACGTGCCGTTCAGGCGGATGTACTGCAGGTCGCGGCCCACCATGAGCTCGATCTTCTCGGTCGTCTCGGCCGGGTCCCAGCGCTCGACGGTGTCGGTGATGATCGACGCGATGTCGTGGCGGTAGCGGTCGACGAGGAACACCGCGGCGTCCGACACCCAGGTGTCGACACGGTGCTGCAGTGCGGCATCCGTCCTGAGCCTCTCGCCGACCTCGCTCAGGGCCTGAGCCGCGCGCACGCGCAACCCGCTCTCGGGGTCGGCGAGGGCGGCGAGCAGTCCGTTCTTGGCCGTGTTCCAGGCTTCGGCGGCGAGAGCGCCCACGCGCGGGCTGTCGAACAGCGACGACTTCGCGTTCTCGAGCTTCGCCCTGGTCTCGGGGTCGTTCTGCAGATTGTCGGCGAGGCGGGCGAGGTATCCGTCGACGGCGATGCGGGCCGGATGTGTCGGGTCGGCCTGCACGGCGCGGACGAACCTGACCGCCTCGTTGTAGGCGGTGTCGTCGACGAATCGGTGTGCGAGCTTCGGCACCCAACCCGGGAGGCGCCGTGAGATGAGACCCGAGAACGACTCGGCGTTCGCATCGAGCCAGCGGCCGATGCTGTCGGCGGCGAGGTCGACCGCGCCGTGATGGGCGCCGGCCTCGACGATCTTCTCGAGCCAGGCGCCGGCGGGCGGGCCCCACTCGGGAGAGACGAGGTGCTCGCGAGCGAGGTCGGAGATGAGGTCGCGCACGTCGTCGTCGCTGAGGGCGTTGAGAACGGCCGTCGCGATCGTCGCGCCCTCGGCTGCCACGCGCTCGGCGTGGGCGGGCTCGCGCAGCCATTCTCCGGCGCGCTTCGCGATCGCGGTGCTCGCGAGCTTGGTGCGCACGACGCTCGCCTCGAGGAAGTTCGTCTCGACGAACTCGCCCAGCGTGCGGCCGATCTCGTCTTTGCGATTCGGGATGATCGCGGTGTGCGGAATGGGCAGACCGAGCGGCCGGCGGAACAGGGCCGTCACGGCGAACCAGTCGGCGAGAGCGCCCACCATGCCGCCCTCCGCGGCGGCGCGCACGTAGCCCAGCCACGACTGCCGCTCCTGGAACGCGAACGCGATCACGAACACCACGGCCATGAAGATCAGGGCGCCGAGAGCGACCGCCTTCATCCGGCGCAGGGCACGGAGCCGCTCCTGATCGGCGGGAGAGAGGAGGGCCATCGGGGTGCGCGGCATGACGTCATCCTTTCACGCGAAGGTCTCGCCGAGGTCGGCTTCCGACGCCTGACAGCCCCGGGAGCCGAGTACCCTCGAAGCGTGATCGAAGACATCAAGAAGCGTGCGCTGCACCGCACGAGCATCCTCGAGGGTCAGATGCGCGGAGTCGCGCGGATGATCGAGAGCGAGGAGTACTGCATGGACATCATCACGCAGTCCCGCGCGATCCAGCGCTCGCTCGAGTCCCTCAATCGCCTGCTGCTCGAGAATCATCTGCGCACGCACGTGACGCACATGTTCGACGAGGGGGGCGAGGAGCGCGACAAGGCCGTCGACGAACTGCTGAAGGCGTTCGACTTCGACCGCAAGTAGGGTCGGGCCTGTCGCGCTCCCGCGCCCTCAGCGCTTCTCGTCGAAGACCTCGCCCTCCATGGCGTCGTAGCCCTCGGCCTGCGGGTCGCCGTGAGAACCGCCGGACAGGGCGTACTCCTCTTCGGGCGAGAGCACGAGGCGGTGCCGGAAGAACAGGCCGAAACCGAGCAGGATGATCGCATAGACGATGGCGATCGCGATGATCGCCGGGCCGAACGTCGGGTTGAGCAGGAATCCCACGAAGATCAGCGCGGCGATCACGAGCGCGATCACGGCCCCGGGGATGCCCCACGGGCTCACATACGGGCGATCGACGTTCGGGAACTTCTTTCGCAGGATGATGAACGACACGAGCTGCAGCCCGTAGGCGACGACCGCGCCCCACACGGCGATGTTGAGCACGATCGCGCCCGCCACGGATCCCGCGCCCTCGGAGTCGACAGCCGTGAGCACGTCGAGCACGACGAGGGCGATGAAGCCGATGGCGGCGCCGACGGTGAGCGCGACCCACGGCGTCTGCCGCTTGCCGGTGAGCGAGAGGAAGCGCGGGTAGTAGCCGGCGCGGGAGAGCGAGTACATGTTGCGTCCGTAGGCGAACATGATGCCCTGCAGCGACGCGAGCAGGCCGATGAGCGCGAACAGCGCGAGCACGGCGGCGAGCTGGTCGCCGACGATCGCGCGGAAGCCGTCGAGCAGCGGCTCACCCGCCGTGCCGGTCGCCTCCGCTCCGATCACGCCGGTGTTGAGGAACAGCACGAGGAGTCCGGTGACGATCAGGGTGCCGCGGGCCCAGAAGCCGGCCTTCGGGATGTCCTTGGTCGGGTTGTGCGACTCCTCCGCAGCGAGCGGCAGCTCCTCGATGCCGAGGAAGAACCACATCGCGAAGGGCAGGGCGAACAGGATCGGCAGGACGCCGTGCGGGAGGAATGCGGTCTGGCCCTCGTCGGGGACGATGTCCCACAGGGCGTCCCACGAGAAGGCGCCCGAGAAGAGCGCCATGGCGGAGAACACGAGGATGATGCCGATGGAGATCACCGAGACGACGATCGCGAAGCGGAAGGAGATGGCGGCGCCCGCGGAGTTCAGGGCGATGAAGACGATGTAGAGGATGAGGTACCAGACCCAGCCCGGAAGCTCGAGGCCGAGCAGCTCTGTCGTGATGCCGTTGGCGTACGATGCCGAGAAGTAGACGATCACCGCCGTGGTCGCGACGTACTCGATCGTCTCGGCGGCGCCGGTGACGAGACCGCCCCACGGGCCCATGGCCGAGCGGGCGAACGAGTAGGCCCCTCCGGTGTGCGGCATCGCGGCCGCCATCTCGCCGATAGCGAAGATCATGCCGTAGTACATCGCCACGAGGATCGCGAACGCGATGAGCATCCCGCCGAAGCCCGCGAAGTCGATGCCGAAGTTCCATCCCGAGAAGTCGCCCGAGATCACCGCGGCCACTGCCAGGCCCCACAGGCCCCAGACTCCGGCCGACCTCTTCAGGGTCCGTTTCTCGAAGTACTCACTCCCGGCGCGTGTATAGGTCGCTCCGGCGACCTTGCGGGATTCATTGCTCTGCTGGGACATCCGCTCTCCGTTCGCATGCGTGCAGGCACCGGGTGCACCTTGCGGACGATTGTGACAGTCAATGGTGGTTTCGTCTACCTTTAAACGACGAGGTGATCTACTCTGAGGGCGAAGCCGATCGGCCGATCGCTTCACCGCACGAGAACGGAGCGTCGGATGTCGGGCAACCTGAGCATCGAACAGCTGGATGCCGGCATCGCCGCCGGCGAGATCGACACGGTGATCGTGGCCTTCGCGGATGCGCAGGGGCGACTGGTCGGCAAACGGGTGTCGGCGCGGCTGTTCCAGGAGGACATCCTGGCTCACGGGGCCGAGGCCTGCGACTACCTGCTCTCGGTCGACGTCGACATGAACACGGTCGACGGGTATGCGATGTCGGGCTGGGACCGCGGCTACGGCGACATGGTGCTCAAGCCCGACGTCGAGACGCTGCGACGGATCCCGTGGCTCGAGGGCACCGCGCTCGTGATGGCTGACCTGGTCTGGCAGAACGGCGAACCGGTCGGACCATCGCCGCGCGCCATCCTCGATCGCCAGCGCGACCGCCTCGCCGAGCGCGGCTGGACCGCGTACTCGGGCACCGAGCTGGAGTTCATCGTCTTCGATGACACCTACCGTGAGGCATGGGCGCGCAAGTATGAGGGACTGACGCCGGCCACCGACTACAACGTCGACTACAACCTGCTCGCCTCGACCCGCATGGAGCCGCTGCTGCGCGACATCCGCAACAGCATGGACGGTGCAGGGCTCTACTGCGAGGGCGTGAAGGGCGAGTGCAACTTCGGCCAGCAGGAGATCGCGTTCCGCTATGCCGAGGTGCGCGAGACCGCCGACCAGCACGCGATCTACAAGAACGGCGCGAAGGAGATCGCCGAGCAGCACGGCAAGGCGCTCACATTCATGGCCAAGTTCAACGAGCGCGAGGGCAACAGCTGTCACATCCACCTGTCGCTGCGCGACGAGTCGGGTGCGCCCGTGATGGCGGGCGACGGCGAGCACGGATTCAGCCCCGTGATGGAGCACTGGATCGCCGGCATCCTCGCGACCCTGCGGGAGTTCACCCTGCTCTTCGCACCGAACATCAACTCGTACAAGCGGTTCGCGAAGGGCAGCTTCGCCCCGACCGGTGTCGCCTGGGGTGTCGACAACCGCACCTGCGCGCTGCGCGTCGTCGGCCACGGATCGGGCCTGCGGGTCGAGAACAGGGTGCCCGGCGGAGACGTGAACCCGTACCTCGGAATCTCGGCGATCATCGCCGGTGGCCTGTACGGCATCGAGAACGAGCTGCCGCTGCCCGAACGGTTCACCGCCAACGCCTACGAGGATGCCGTCGACCACCTGCCGACGACGCTGCGCGAGGCGGCGAAGCTCTTCAGCGAGTCGACCGTCGCCCGCGAGGCGTTCGGCGACGACGTCGTCGAGCACTACCTCAACCAGGCGCGCATCGAGGTCGAGGCCTACGACGCGGCCGTCACCGACTGGGAGCGCATCCGTGGCTTCGAGCGTCTCTGACCCGCGTCCGCTCATCGGCGTCACCACCTATCTCGAGCGCGCGCAGCAGGGGGTGTGGGACGTCAGGGCGGCGTTCCTGCCCGAGCAGTACCTCACGAGCGTCACGTCGGTCGGGGGCATCGCGCTGCTCCTTCCTCCGCAGGACCCGGATGCCGCGGACGCGGCCATCTCGGGCATGCACGGTCTCGTGCTCTCCGGCGGCGCCGACGTCGCTCCCGAGCTGTACGGCGAGGACCGGCATCCGCTCACCGATCCCGCCCGCGCCGATCGCGACGCATGGGAACTCGCGCTCTTTCAGGCCGCCGAGCGTCGGGGGATCCCCGTGCTCGCGATCTGCCGTGGTCTGCAACTGGTGAACGTCGCCCGCGGCGGGACGCTGCAGCAGCATCTGCCCGAATCGCTCGGCACCGAGAAGTACCGCATCGGCGGAGGCGTCTTCGCCGAGAACGACGTCGAGGTGTCGACCGACACTCCGCTCGCCCACATCATCGGCGAGACCGAGATGCGCGTGCACAGCTACCATCACCAGGGCGTCAACCGCCTGGGCGAGGGGCTCGTGGCGGCGGCGCACTCCGACGACGGGCTCGTGCAGGCCTTCGTCGACACCTCGGCCGGCCACATCGTCGGCGTCCAATGGCATCCCGAGGAGAACGCCGAAGACCGGCGGCTCTTCGCCGATCTCGTCTCACAGGCCCGTGCGTTCGCCGCGCGGCGGAAGGAGGACGCCCGATGAGCGCGTTCACAGTCATCAACCCCTCGACCGGTGCGGCGATCCGCGACGTCGCGCGTGCCGGCATCGAAGAGACGGATGCCGCGATCGCGCGAGCCGTGGCCGCGCAGCGCCGATGGGCCGCGCTCGCCCCGGTCGCGCGCGCCGATGCCCTCCGGTCGTTCGCGCGCACGGTGGAGGGCGCTGCGGAAGAGCTCGCACAGTTGGAGGTGCTGAACTCGGGGCATCCCATCGGATCCGCTCGCTGGGAGGCCGGCCACGTCGCGCAGGTGCTCAACTACTACTCGGCCGACCCCGAGCGCCTGTCCGGACGACAGATCCCGGTGGCCGGCGGACTCGACGTCACGTTCCACGACCCCTACGGGGTGGTCGGCGTGATCGTGCCGTGGAACTTCCCCATGACGATCGCGGCGTGGGCATTCGCGCCGGCGCTCGCCGCAGGCAATGCGGTGGTGCTGAAGCCCGCAGAGCTCACGCCTCTCACCGCCATCCGTCTGGGCGAGCTCGCCCTCGAGGCGGGCCTGCCCGACGGGCTGTTCGAGGTCGTCACCGGGTCGGGCTCTGTCGTCGGGCAGCGGCTCGTCGAGCATCCGGACGTCCGCAAGGTCGTGTTCACCGGGTCGACCGAGGTCGGCATCGAGGTCGCCGCCGGATGCGCCCGCGCCCTCAAGCCCGTCACCCTCGAACTCGGCGGGAAGAGCGCCAACATCGTCTTCGCCGACGCCGACCTCGAGAAGGCGGCCGCCGCGGTGCCCGGCTCGGTGTTCGACAACGCCGGACAGGACTGCTGCGCCCGCAGCCGCCTGCTCGTGCAGCGGTCGGTCTACGACCGCTTCCTCGAGCTGCTCGAGCCGGCGGTCGCGGCCTGGAGGGTGGGCGAGCCGTCGAGTGCCGACACCGACATGGGGCCCCTGATCTCGGCCGCGCACCGCGACACCGTCTCGGGCTTCCTCGACGACGCGACCATCGCGTTCCGGGGAAGCGCACCCGAGGGCGACGGCTTCTGGTTCGCCCCCGCCGTGGTGCTCGCCGACCCGTCAGACCGGATCGCCCAGCAGGAGGTGTTCGGCCCCGTCGTCGCGGTGATGCCGTTCGAGGACGAGGCCGACGCGATCCGCCTGGCGAACGACACCGCCTACGGTCTCGCCGGCTCGATCTGGACCGAGAGCCTCGGACGCGCGGTGCGGGTGTCGCGCGGCGTGCAGAGCGGCGTGCTGTCGGTGAACTCGCACTCGTCGGTGCGCTACGCGACCCCGTTCGGCGGCATGAAGGCATCCGGACTCGGGCGTGAGCTCGGTCCCGACGCCGCCGAGCACTTCACCGAGACCAAGAACGTCTTCTTCGCGACCGACGAATCCTGACCGCTTTCCTGCCCGCATTCCCATCCTGCAACGGAGAACACACATGACCATCGATCTGACCCAGCGCCTCAAGGACCGTGTCGCCATCATCACGGGCGGAGCCAGCGGCATCGGCTTCGCCACAGCCCAGCGCTTCGCCGCGGAAGGCGCGTTCGTCGTCATCGCCGACGTCGACCCCGCCACGGGCGAGAAGGCGGCGGCCGAGGTGGGCGGGGCGTTCCGTCTGGTCGATGTCGCCGATGAGGCCAAGGTGAACGCGCTGTTCGACGGGGTCGCCGAGGAGTTCGGACGCATCGACATCGCCTTCAACAACGCGGGCATCTCGCCCGCCGACGACGACTCGATCGAGACGACCGAGCTGCCGGCCTGGGATCGCGTGCAGGATGTCAACCTCAAGAGCGTGTACCTCTGCAGTCGTGCCGCGCTTCGGCACATGGTGCCGGCGGGGCGAGGATCGATCATCAACACCGCGTCGTTCGTGGCCCTGCTGGGGTCGGCGACCTCGCAGATCAGCTACACCGCGTCGAAGGGCGGCGTGCTGGCGATGTCGCGGGAGCTCGGCGTGCAGTTCGCGCGACAGGGAGTTCGTGTGAACGCGCTGTGCCCGGGTCCTGTGAACACTCCGCTGCTGCAGGAGCTGTTCGCCAAGGACCCCGAGCGGGCCCAGCGACGACTCGTGCACGTGCCGATGGGGCGATTCGCCGAGCCGTCGGAACTCGCCGCGGCTGTCGCCTTCCTCGCCTCGGATGATTCGTCGTTCATCACGGCCAGTGCCTTCGTCGTCGACGGCGGCATCACCAACGCCTACGTCACCCCGCTGTGAAGCGGAGTCATGTCGCTGTGACAGGCTGAGACGCATGAGCGAGCACCCATCCGACGGCGATCTCGTCGAGGTGCGCCGGGCGGTCTACCGGCCGCTGCGCCGCGGCAACGCCCTCGAGGACGCGGTCGCTCGCCTCGTGCAGACGATCCGTCTCGGCGTCGTCGCGCCCGGGGAGTCGCTTCCGCCCGAGCGCGAGCTCGCCGCATCGTTCGGTGTCAGTCGCGACACCGTGCGCGAGGCGATCCGCGAGCTCGCCGACACCGGGTACCTCGTGCCCAAGCGCGGCAGGTACGGTGGCACGTTCGTCGCCGACCCGCTGCCGCAGCCCTCGGATGCCGGTGCGGTGACCGCGGCTGAGATCGACGACGTGCTCGGGCTGCGTCTCGTGCTCGAGACCGGAGCGGTGCGGGCTGCGGCGGGGCGGACGCTGGATGCCGCGACCCGCGCCGACCTGTGGGCACGGCATGAGGCGGCGTTGCCGGCCGGGCCTGAGGAGTACCGCCGACTCGACACACTGCTGCACCTCGCGATCGCTGAGGCCGCCGGCATCCCCTCGCTCGTGGCACTGGTCGCCGAGAACCGGGCAGACGTCAACGCCTGGCTCGACACGTTCCCGCTGATGCCGCGCAACATCCAGCACTCGGGCGAACAGCACGAGCGGATCGTCACGGCGATCCTGGCCGGACGCCCGGATGCCGCCGAGGCCGCCATGCGCGACCACCTGGCAGGTTCCGAGGCGCTGCTGCGCGGGTTCCTGATCTGACCCTGCCCCGGCACGAGGTCGCCCCGGCATGAGGCTGCAGATCTGCAAGGCGTCGTGGATCTGCACCGTGTCGCAGTGATTCGGCGGAAACCCTGCGACCCGGACGGGTATCTGCGACCGGGTGCAGATGCCCGCCGGGATGGGCCCGCCGCGGCCCCGTCTGCATCGTGTCGCAACTCTGCACCGTGTCGCAGTGATTCGCGGCAAACCCTGCGACCGGGACGGGGATCTGCGACCGTGCGCAGATGCCCGCCCGGCGAGGGTCAGCGAGTGGCGTGCTCGTCTGCCACAGCAAGGGCCTCGTCGAGCACGGTGAGACCGCGCACCAGCTCGTCCTCACTGATCACGAGCGGCGGCGCCACGTGCATCCGGTTGAAGTGCGTGAACGGCCAGACACCTGCCTTCTTCGCGGCCGCGGCGAAGGCAGCCATCGGCGCGGCATCCGCTCCGCTCGCGTTGAACGGGACGAGCGGCTCGCGCGTCTCCTTGTCGCGCACGAGCTCGACCGCCCAGAACAGACCACGGCCGCGCACCTCCCCGACGCTCGGGTGCGTGTCGACCCAGCGGCGCAGGGTCGGCTCGACGACGCGCTCGCCGAGATCGCGCACGCGCTCGAGGATGCCGTCGCGGCGGAACACCTCGAACGTCGCCACACCCGCGGCGCACGCGAGCGGATGACCCGAGTACGTGAGACCACCGGCGAACGGGGTGGTGTCGAATGCCTTCGCGATGCGCTCCGAGATCACGACGCCGCCGAGCGGCACGTAGCCCGAGTTCACGCCCTTGGCGAAGGTGATCAGGTCGGGGCGGCCGTCGTACGCGTCGATGCCGAACCACTCGCCGAGCCGGCCGAAGCCGACCATGACCTCGTCGGCGATGTAGACGATGCCGTAGCGGTCGCACAGCTCGCGGACGCCCTGCAGATACCCGGGCGGCGGCACGAGCACGCCGTTCGTGCCCACCACGGTCTCGATGATGATCGCGGCGATGGTCGCGGGGCCCTCGAGCTGGATCGTCTGCTCGAGGTGGGCGAGCGCGCGCTCGGACTCCTGCTCCGGAGTCTCGGCGTGGAACGGCGAGCGGTAGAGGTAGGGCCCGAAGAAGCGCACGGCGCCCGAATCAGGGGTGCCGTTCGCCCACCGACGGGGGTCGCCCGTCAGCGAGATCGCGGTCGAGGTCGACCCGTGATAGCTGCGGTACATCGAGAGCACCTTGTGTCGGCCCGTCGACTGGCGGGCCATGCGCACCGCATACTCGTTGGCCTCGGCGCCGCCGTTCGTGAAGAACACCTTCTCGAACCCCTCGGGGGCGACCTCGACGATGAGTCGCGCGAGCTCACCGCGCACGTCGTTCGCCATCGCCGGCTGGATGGTCGAGAGGCGGCCCGCCTGCTGCTGGATCGCGGCGACCAGGTCGGGATGCTGGTGCCCGAGGTTGAGGTTCACGAGCTGGCTCGAGAAGTCGAGGTAGGCGTTGCCGGCGTAATCCCAGAACGTCGAGCCCTCGCCCGCGGCGACGGGCAGCGGGTCGATGAGTCCCTGGGCGCTCCAGGAGTGGAAGACGTGGCCGCGGTCGTCCGCCCGCACCTGTGCCTCGGCCTCGGGGGCCGGAAGCGGATGCGATGCGCCGTGGCGATCGGTGAAGTTCGTCATGTCTCGTGTTTCAGTTCTCGGTGTCTGCTCGGGAGCTCAGTGGTTGCTCGGGAAGCCCAGGTCGATCTGCGAGGGCGTGTGGTCGGGCCAGCGTGTGGTGACGACCTTCGACCGAGTGTAGAAGTGCACCGACTCCGGTCCGTAGATGTGCGAATCGCCGAACAGCGAGTCCTTCCATCCACCGAACGAGTAGGCGCCGATCGGCACGGGGATCGGAACGTTGACGCCGACCATTCCGACCTCGACGTCGAACTCGTACTGGCGGGCGGTGCCGCCGTCGCGCGTGAAGATCGCGGTGCCGTTGCCGTAGGCGTTCGCGTTGACGAGTTCGACCGCGTCGGCGTAGGTCTCGACGCGTACGACCGAGAGCACCGGCCCGAAGATCTCGTCGTCGTAGACCTTCATGCCCGGCGCGACCCGGTCGATGAGACTGACGCCGATGAAGAAGCCGTCGGAGTCGAACTGCGTGGTCGTGCCGTCGACCACCACCGTGGCCCCCTCGGCCGACGCACCCGTCACGTACGAGGCGACGCGGTCGCGGTGCTCACGGGTGATGAGCGGGCCCATCTCGCTCGCGGCATCCGTGCCGGCGCCGATTGTGAGGCCCTCGATGCGCGAGGCGGTGGCAGCGACCAGGTCGTCGGCGATGTCGCCGACGGCGACCAGCACCGAGACGGCCATGCAGCGCTCGCCGGCCGAGCCATAGGCTGCCGAGACCGCGGCGTCGGCGGCGGCGTCGATGTCGGCATCCGGCATCACGACCATGTGGTTCTTGGCGCCGCCGAGCGCCTGGACGCGCTTGCCCGCGTTGGCAGCGCGCTGGTAGATCGAGCGGGCGATGGGAGTCGAGCCGACGAAGCTGACGGCGTTCACGCGGGGGGAGTCGAGCAGCGCGTCGACGGCCTCCTTGTCGCCGTGCACGACGTTGAGCACGCCGTCGGGCAGACCGGCCTCCTGGAAGAGCTTCGCGATCCAGACGGCGGCCGACGGGTCCTTCTCGCTGGGCTTGAGCACGACCGTGTTGCCGCAGGCGATCGCCGAGGCGACCATCCACAGCGGCACCATCACCGGGAAGTTGAAGGGCGTGATCGCCGCGACGACGCCGACGGGCTGCTTGGCCGAGTGCACGTCGACGCCGCGCGAGACCTGCTCGCTGCGCTCGCCCTTGAGCAGGTGCACCAGGCCGGCGGCGAACTCGACGTTCTCGATGCCGCGCGAGACCTCGCCCGCGGCATCCGAGAGCACCTTGCCGTGCTCGGAGGTGACGATCGCCGCGAGTTCAGGCGTGCGCTCCTTGAGCAGCTGGCGCAGGCGGAAGAACACGTCGGCGCGCTTGATCAGGCTCGTCTCGCGCCACGCGGGCAGAGCGGATGCCGCGGCACGGATCGCCTCGTCGACCTCGGCGGTGGAGGCGAAGGCGACGTGCTTCGTCACCTCTCCCGTGGCGGGGTCGAAGACCTGGCCCGTGCGCGCCGCATCGGCGGTCTCTGCTCCATTGATGAGGTGACGGACGATGTCCACGGGGCTCCTTCGTGCGGCGTGATCCGTATCGAACACTCTGACCGAGGTTCGCTACGCTGGGTTCTCTCCCATGATCACAGAGCGCACGAGGGCGGACAGGTGTCAGAACGTAGTGACTTCGGGCAAGTCCGGACAGAACGTCCGGAGGAGGGTGCCTTCCTGACGGTGTCCGACGTCCTCTCCGAGGCGGCCGTGCAGCAGGGCGGACCCTCGGTGCTCGTCGGCGGCGCCGCCCTCGATGTCGCGGTGCGGTGGGTGCATGTCTCCGACAGCCCCGACGTCGCGCGGCTTCTCGACGGCGGCGAACTGCTGCTCACGACGGGAGCCGGCTGGCCGAGCGACGTCGAGCAGCTTCGGCAGTTCGCGACCAGCCTGCATCGCGCGGGCATCGCCGGCATCGTGTTCGAGGTGGGCACGGCCCGCGACGCGGTGCCCGCGCCGGTGGTCGACCTGTGCGAGACGGCCGGACTGGCTCTCATCGCATTGACGCGAGAGGTCAAGTTCGTCGCGGTGACCGAGGCGGTGCATCACGCCCTCATCGCCGCGCAGACGCACGCTCTGCACGAGCGCCAGCATCTGCATGAGCTCTTCACCGCACTGAGCCTGAGGGGCGCGCCGGCCGACGTCGTCGTGTCCGAGACTGCGCGGGCGCTGCGCGCGCCGGTGGTCCTCGAGAATCTCGCGGGGGAGGTGATCGCCACCGAGGGGCTCGACATGCCGATCGCCGAGGTCCTGAGGTCGCGGGGCGACGCCGAGGGGGTGCCCGTGCAGGCGCGCGGGGTGCGCTGGGGCACGCTGCTCGCTCTGCCCGGTCCGACGCACCCTGCCGGACGACTCACGGTGCTCGAGCAGGGGGCGACGGCCCTCGCGTTCGGCTGCATCGCCGACGGCGGCGACACGGAATGGTCGCTGCTCGCTCAGCGCGCGGTGATCGACGACCTGCTGGGAGCGCGGTTCGCCACGGCCGACGACATCGATGCGCGCCTGCGGGCCGGCGGTTTCGCCCTCACCGACCGGCAGTGCCACGGGATCGTCGTCCGGGGCTCGGCGTCGATCAGCGAGCTCGCGTATCGCGCGCGGCAGGCGGGGTGCGCCGTCGTCGCAGCCCCGGTCGGGGGCGACGATGTCGCGCTGCTGTCGCTGCCGGCATCCGTCGTGCTGACCGACGAGGTCGTGCTGCGCATCGCCGGCCCCGACAGGGCGGTGTTCGTCGGCCCAGCCGCCGACGATGTGATCGGGCTGCTCGGCTCGCTGCGTGCCGCGCGCGACCTCGCCGACAGCGACCGGGCCGAGGCCGGGGTCAGGGTGCGCCGCGTCGACGACCGCCCGCTCGAGCGCCTCGTCGCGACCCTGCGCGACGATCACCGGCTGCACGAGCACAGCGAGCGGATGCTGGCGCCGCTGATCCATCACGACAGGGAGCGCCGCGGCGACCTGCTCGACGTGCTCGCCGCCCTCGTCGCGCACCCGGGCAACCGTTCGGCCGCAGCGGCGGCGAGCCACCTGTCGCGGTCGGTCTTCTATCAGCGCCTGACTCTGATCGGCGATCTGCTCGGCGCCGACCTCGACGACGGCGAGACGATCGCGGCGCTGCACCTGGCCCTGCTCGCGAGGCGGCGCACCGCGGCATCCGCCTGAATCGGATCGACGGGGTCAGAGCACCGACTGCGCGTCGGTGAGCACACCGCGCAGGATCTGCTCGATCTGGCGGAACTCGCTCGGCCCCACCGTGAGCGGCGGCGCGAGCTGGATCACGGGGTCGCCCCGGTCGTCGGCTCGGCAGTAGAGCCCGGCCTCGAACAGTGCGGGAGAGAGGAAGCCGCGCAGCAGCCGCTCGGACTCGTCGTCGTCGAAGGTCTCGCGCGTCGCCTTGTCCTTCACGAGCTCGATGCCGAAGAAGTAGCCGTCTCCGCGCACGTCGCCGACGATCGGCAGATCGAGGAGCTTCTCGAGTTCGGCGCGGAACAGGGGGGAGTTCTCGCGGACGTGCGCGTTGAGCCCCTCCTCGTCGAAGATCGCGAGGTTCTCGAGGGCGACCGCCGCCGAGACCGGGTGCCCGCCGAACGTGTAGCCGTGCGGGAACGACATGTCGCCCTTCGAGAACGGCTCGTAGATCCGGTCGCTGATGACGGTCGCGCCGATGGGGGAGTAGCCGCTGGTCATGCCCTTGGCGCACGTGATCATGTCGGGCACGTAGCCGAGGCCCGTGCACGCGAAGGTGTGTCCGAGGCGACCGAACGCGCAGATGACCTCGTCCGAGACGAGCAGCACGTCGTGACGGTCGCAGATCTCGCGCACCCTGGCGAAGTAGCCGGGAGGGGGCGGGAAGCATCCGCCCGAGTTCTGCACGGGTTCGAGGAACACGGCGGCGACGGTGTCTGCGCCCTCGAACAGGATCATCTCTTCGATGCGGTCGGCGGCCCAACGGCCGAAGGCCTCGAGGTCGTCGCTCGGGCCGCCCATCTCGGCCGCGCGGTAGAAGTTGGTGTTCGGCACTCGGAAGCCGCCGGGCGTGACCGGCTCGAACATCGACTTCATGGCCGGGATGCCGGTGATGGCCAGCGCGCCCTGCGGGGTGCCGTGATACGCGACCGAGCGCGAGATGACCTTGTGCTTGGTGGGCTTGCCCATCAGCTTCCAGTAGTGCTTCGCGAGCTTGAACGCGGTCTCCACCGCCTCGCCGCCGCCGGTCGAGAAGAACACGCGGTTGAGGTCGCCGGGGGCCTCGTCGGCCAGCCGGTCCGCGAGCTCGATGGCCGCCGGGTGCGCATACGACCAGAGCGGGAAGAACGACAGCTCGGACGCCTGCTTCGCCGCGGCCTCGGCGAGACGACGGCGTCCGTGGCCGGCGTTCACGACGAAGAGTCCGGCGAGGCCGTCGAAGTACTCCTTGCCCTTCGAGTCCCAGATGCGGTGGCCGTCGCCCTTGACGATGATCGGCACTCCGCTCTTCTCCATCGTGGACTGCCGCGTGAAGTGCATCCACAGGTGGTCCTTGGCCATGGCCTGGAGTTCGGCCTCGGACGGTGTCGGGCGTTGCGTGCTCATCTGGTCCCCCAGTTGTAGAGCTGCTTCTGCAGCTTGGCGTAGATGAAGGTCTCGGTCGACAGCACTCCGTCGATCGGGCGGATGTGGTCGTTGATGAGGGCGAGGAGGTCTTCGTCGTCCTCGCACACGACCTCGGCGAGGATGTCGAACGAGCCGACCGTGATCACCACGTAGTCGATCGCGGGGATCTCCGCGATCGCCTCCGCGACCACGCGGGTGTCGCCGGAGACGCGGATGCCGATCATCGCCTGACGCGGGAAGCCGAGCTGCATCGGGTCGGTGACGGCGACGATCTGCATCACGCCGGACTCGGTGAGACGCTGCACGCGCTGGCGCACGGCGGCCTCGCTGAGCCCGACCTCGCGTCCGATGTCGGAGTACGAGCGTCGCCCGTCTTCCTGGAGCAGCTCGATGATCGTCTTGGCGACATCATCCAGAGGGGGATGCTTCTTCGAGGACGGCATGATGCGATCCTCGCACCGCAACGGGTTGCTTTCAACCGATTCCGCAGAATCGATAGAGGCTCAGCGACGAAAACGCAGAATACTGGCCTATGCCTCGAGCGGGCCGAGCCAGGCGCTCGCCGCAGTGGAGTGCGCGGATTCGGGATCGGAGGGATGGAACGCCCCCGCCAGGACGTCGCGGTAGAGCCGTGAGAGCTCGTTCGAGGAGAAGTACGAACCGCCGCCGGCCACGAGCATCGCCTGATCGACGACGTGCTTCGACATCGTGATGGCCCGGTGCTTGACCCCCGACAGCAGAGCGAACCACCGAGCGCCGTTGTCGACCTTCTCGTCGACGTCGCGCGCGAGCACCGCGATCTGCGGCGGGAGCGCGTCGTACGCGAGGCCCATGTCGGCGATGCGCCAGCGGATGTCGGGGTCTTGGCTGTAGGTCGCACCCGTCTTCTTGGATCGACGCATCTGGGCGGTGAGCACCGCCAGGTCGAGCGCGCGCCGTGCGATACCGGTGTAGACCGAGGCGAGCAGGATCTCGAAGACCGAGAAGATCCCGAAGACGATCGGATCGGGGTTGGGGCCCGGATCGATGCGGCGCACCACATGCGCGGCATCCGCGGTGGCTCCGTCGAGACGCGTCGTGCGGCTCTGGGTGCCTCGCATGCCGAGGGTGTCCCAGTCGTCGCCGGTGACGACCGCGTCGGTGCGGTCGACGAATGCGAAGACCAGCTTCGGAGCGTCGGCGCTCGTCGTGTCGAGGCCGTGCAGGCCCAGCTTGGTCCACACGGGGGCGAGGGAGGTGAAGATCTTGGTGCCGGTGAACGCGTAGCCGCCGTCGTCGGTGGGCGCGGCCTCGGTGTCGCTGCCGAACAGCACCAGGTCGTTGCCGCCCTCGCTGATCCCGAAGGCGAACACCTCGCCCGCCACCGCGCCGTCCTGCACGAACTCGAGCCCGGGCACACCACGGTCGGAGAAGACCTTCGCGACGCCGGTCCAGACCAGGTGCATGTTGATCGCGAGCGCGGTGGCCGGTGCGGCGGACGCCAGGCGCTGCTGCAGGATCGCCGCCTCGGCCAGTCCGAGGCCCGCGCCACCGCGGTCGGCGGGAACCAGGATCGACAGGTAACCCGCATCGCGCAGCTCGGCGAGGTCCTGCTCGGGGAACGTGTTCTCGCGGTCGTGGATCGGGGCGCGCTCGCGGATGCGCTCGAGAAGGTCGTCGGGAAGATACGCGGTCGGGTCGAACGTGCTCACGCGAGGGCCTCTCTCAGCTGGCGGATGGTCTCGTCGGGCTTGTCGCGGTGCAGGGAGTGGCCCGCGCCCTCGACGACCGACATCGTGATCAGCGGGTTCGACGCGAGCACGTCGGCCGCGACGTCGCCGGTGAAGATGCTGTACACCGCGGGATCGGAGGCGATCACGTGGGTGGGAACGGTCAGTCGTGCGGCATCCGCAGTGACATCCCAGGGGGTGTTCTGCGCACTGGTCTGCTCGATCGCCCAGGCGCTCGCGCGGTGCACCGCGTCGACCTTCAGCTCCCAGTCCTGCGGATGCCAGTGCGGATGCTCCTGCTGCACGAGTTCGAGTCGATTGTCGGCGAACGCACGCTCCTGGCTCTTCCGCACGATCGTGGCATCCCGGCCGCCCACGAGGATCGCGGGGTCGAGGAGCACGAGTCGGCGTGTCCAGTCGGGGGCGGATGCCGCGGCAGCCGTGCTGGACGCTCCGCCGAGCGAGTGGCCGACGACGGCATCCCATGGCCCATCGCCGTCGGGCGTCGTCGCGGCGAGGTCTGCCGCATAGGCGGCGACCGAGTAGTCGAGGGCGCGCGGAGCGTCGCCGTGACCGCGCAGGTCGACGGCGGTCGCGTGCCACCCGGCGTCGGCGAGGGCAGCGCCGACCCGCCACATGAGAGCCGCGGACGAGCCGAGGCCGTGCACGAGGAGCACTCGGCGATCGGACGCCGGGTCGCCCCAGGAGATGCGGGGCAGCGTGAGCGGTGCAGGCATGCAGCAAGCCTACGACCGCGTCGCGACGGAGAGGCGTTCCGAGTTCAGGCCAGCGGAGGCAGGTCGCCGTGCGTCGTCAGAACGCGCGCTGCGGCGGCGTGGCCCGCACTCAGCCGGGCTGCGAGCTCGGCGCCGTCGAGCGTGGCGGCGAGGAACCCCGCGGCGAAGGCATCGCCGGCGCCGACCGGCTCGACGACCTCGACCTTCGGGGCCGCCACGAACACCGGCTCGTCCCCGCCGTGGAACGCCGTCGCGCCGACGTCGCCGTCCTTGACGACGAGCAGCCCGCAGGTCGGCAGATGGGCGCGGATCTCGGCGGGAGTGGCTGTGCCCCAGATGCGCTCGGCCTCGTCTCGTCCGACGAAGGCGATGTCGGCGGCATCCGCCAGACGCGTGAGAGTGTCGGCAGCCTCCTGCGTCGTCCACAGCGCGCGGCGATCGTTGACGTCGAACGAGACGAGGGCTCCGGCCGTGCGGGCGTCGAGGAACAGCTGATCGACCATCGAGCGGCAGGTGGGGGAGAGCGCGGGCGTGATGCCCGTCGTGTGCACGATGCGGACGCCGTCCAGTTGCGTGGCGCCGAGGAAGCCCGGAGCCATCAGCGACGCCGCCGACCCGCGTCGGTAGTAGTAGACGGACGACGACTCGACGCCCGGGTCCTTGAACATGACGCCGGTGGGAGCATCCTCGTCGGTCTCCACCCAGAGATCGACGCCGCGGCGGGCCAGCTCGGTGGAGATGCGGATGCCGATCGGATCGTCGCCGAGGCGCGACGCCCAGGCGGCCCGGTGCCCTGCCGAGACAAGACCGACGGCCACGTTGCCCTCTGCCCCGGCCAGACCGAGCGCCGCTGTCTCGGTCTCGGCGAGCGGGGCGCCGAGGGCGGTGACGAGTCCCATGGACTCGCCGACGCAGACGACCTCGGGTGCGGGGGATGCGGGGGAGGGCGCAGAGCTCATGAAGGGGTGACCGCCAGGGGTTCGGTGTCGGGGTGCGGACTCGCATCGCGATGACGCAGGTCGGGGAAGAAGCGGATGAAGACGATCGAGACGACGAGTCCCGCCGCGGCGAAGAGGGTCGCGGCGAGGTAGGCCCCGCGCGGGTCGGTCGCATCGACGAGGAAGCCCGCGACGGCGGAGCCCGCGGCCGCGCCGATGAGCTGACCGGTGCCCGCCCAGCCGAACGCCTCAGCGGTCTCGCTGAACTTGACACTCGCCGTGGTGATGGCGAACAGCACGGCGAGAGCCGGTGCCACGCCGATGCCCGCGACGATCAGGGTGCCGCCGAGCCAGAACTCGTTGAGCGAGAACATCGTGAGTGCGAGGCCGAGGGTGACGATGGTGAGGCGGCGGGCCATCGCCCACGGGCCGATGGGGATGTGTCCGAACGAGAGCCCGCCGGCGAGACTGCCGACGGCGAATACCGCGAGCACGAGACCGGCTGCCAGGCTGCCGTGCTCGAACGTCGCCACGACGCCGACCTCGACCGCGGAGCATGCTCCGATGAGCAGGAAGCCGATGACGGTGGCGAGCAGCACCGGGGGCTTGAGCACCACCTTGCCGAGCGCGCTGCGACTGCGCGGGATGCGTACGCGACCGACTTCGGGGGAGAGGATGAACCACGCGCCCCCGCCGACGAGGACGACCGCGACGAGAAGCAGCCCGACGGCCGTGCCTATCTGCGTCGACACCAGGGTGATGGCCACGGGGGCGAGCACCCAGATGATCTCCTGCAGCGACGCGTCGAGGGAGAAGAGGGGAGTGAGCTGCGACGAGTTCACGAGCTTCGGATAGATGGTGCGCACCGCGGCCTGCACCGGCGGGGTGGAGAGTCCGGCGATCATGCCGAGCGCCATGTACCCGGGGACGTTGAGGGGGAGCAGCGCGAGCCCCAGCACGGCGAGCACGCACACCGTCAGCGTGAGGGTGAGCACGCGGCGCATGCCCCAGGCACCCATCCACCGACTCGTGATGGGGCCGGCGACCGCCTGGCCGACGCTGGTGGCGGCGAGAACGAGACCGGCGGAGCCGTAGGACCCGGTCTGCTGCTCGACGTGCAGCAGGATCGCGAGCGAGGTCATCCCGTTGGGGAAGCGAGCGGTCAGCTGTGCAGCGATCATGCGCGCCACACCTGGCGTGCGAAGAAGGTCCCGATATCCCGCCACGGGTCAACGCTACCGGGAGGCGCCGACGCGGGTCCAAGCCGGACGCGCGCGACACGCCGCGACACGCCCGCGTCGAGTTTCCACAGAAAATCCGATGTCCGAGGTCGACCGTATGGTCCCCCCTGTGGATGGATCTCTCACAGGTCGTTCCCAGCCGCGATTTCACGCGGTTCGCAGGAGCTGTCAAGGGGGCTGTGCCTGTGGAAGAAACGGTGGAGAACCTGTGTTGTAACAGTGGAGAGCGGTGGAAAACTACACGTATGTAACTACTACCCCTAGTGGTCACCCCGAATGTCCGTACCTATATGTAGTATTGAGATCCCGGTGAGGGTCTGCCGGCAAAAAGCTTGAGAACACGAAGCAATCAGAGATTGAGGGGAAGCGAAAAGATGTCGATCACGGTCTACACCAAGCCGTCCTGCGTTCAGTGCAACGCCACCTACCGCGCGCTCGACGCCAAGGGCATCGAGTACGAGATCCTCGACCTGTCGGAAGACGCGACGGCGCTCGAGCACGTCAAGGCGCTCGGCTACATGCAGGCACCCGTCGTCGTCACCGACGAGGGTCACTGGTCGGGCTTCCGTCCCGACAAGATCGACGAGCTCGCCTCGCGTCTGGCGTGATCCGCCATGAGCGCCGTCGCGACCGCCGCGCCGCTCCTGGTCTACTTCTCGAGCGCCTCGGGTAACACCGCGCGCTTCGTCGAGAAGCTCGGGCTCCCGGCCCGACGCATTCCCCTTCTCCGACAGCAGGAAGAACTCGTCGTCGACGAGCCCTTCGTGCTGATCACCCCCACCTACGGTGGGGGTGAGGGGCGCGGCGTCGAACGAGGCGCGGTGCCCAAGCAGGTCATCCGGTTCCTCAACGACGAGCGCAACCGGCGTCACATCCGCGGGGTCATCTCGGCGGGCAACACCAACTTCGGCGAGTCCTTCTGTCTCGCCGGTGACATCATCAGCCGCAAGTGCCACGTGCCTCACTTGTATCGGCTCGAGATCTTCGGCACACAAGACGATGTAGATCGCGTGAGCGACGGATTGGAGCGACGGTGGGTACCGCAGTTGACGAGCAGGCAGGAGCCGACTCCGTGACGGACACGGTGGCGTTCAAGATGAACCCGACCTACGAGGGCCTGGACTACCACGCCCTCAACGCGATGCTGAACCTGTACGACGCGAACGGCAAGATCCAGTTCGACGCCGACAAGCGGGCCGCACGCGAGTACTTCCTGCAGCACGTCAACCAGAACACGGTGTTCTTCCACTCGCTCAAGGAGCGCCTCGACTACCTCGTCGAGAAGGAGTACTACGAGCCGGCCGTCATCGAGCAGTACTCGCTCGAGTTCATCCAGAAGCTCAACGACCTCGCCTACGGCAAGAAGTTCCGCTTCGAGACCTTCCTCGGCGCCTTCAAGTACTACACGAGCTACACGCTCAAGACCTTCGACGGCAAGCGCTACCTCGAGCGCTTCGAAGACCGCGTCGTGATGACGGCCCTCGGCCTCGCCGGCGGCGACGAGCAGCTCGCCGTCGCCCTGGTCGAGGAGATCATCTCCGGCCGCTTCCAGCCCGCGACCCCGACCTTCCTCAACTCGGGCAAGGCCCAGCGCGGCGAGCTCGTCAGCTGCTTCCTGCTGCGCATCGAAGACAACATGGAGTCGATCGCCCGCGGCATCAACTCCGCTCTCCAGCTCTCCAAGCGCGGCGGCGGCGTGGCGCTGCTGCTCTCGAACATCCGCGAGGCCGGCGCGCCGATCAAGCAGATCGAGAACCAGTCCTCGGGCATCATCCCCGTGATGAAGCTGCTCGAAGACAGCTTCAGCTACGCCAACCAGCTCGGCGCTCGTCAGGGTGCCGGTGCGGTGTACCTCAACGCGCACCACCCCGACATCATGCGCTTCCTCGACACCAAGCGTGAGAACGCCGACGAGAAGATCCGCATCAAGACGCTGTCGCTCGGTGTCGTCGTCCCCGACATCACGTTCGAGCTCGCCAAGAACGGCGAGGACATGTACCTCTTCTCGCCGTACGACGTCGAGAAGGTCTACGGCGTTCCCTTCGGCGACATCTCGGTCACCGAGAAGTACCGCGAGATGGTCGACGACCCGCGCATCAAGAAGACCAAGATCAACGCTCGCGAGTTCTTCCAGACCATCGCCGAGATCCAGTTCGAGTCGGGCTACCCGTACATCATGTTCGAGGACACGGTGAACAAGGCCAACCCGATCAAGGGCCGCATCAACATGTCCAACCTCTGCAGCGAGATCCTTCAGGTCAACACGCCGACCACGTACAACGACGACCTGTCGTACGACCAGATCGGCAAGGACATCTCCTGCAACCTCGGCTCGATGAACATCGCGCTGTCGATGGATGCCGACGACCTCGGCCAGACGGTCGAGACCGCGATCCGTGCGCTGAGCGCGGTGAGCGACCAGAGCCACATCCGCTCGGTCCGCTCGATCGAAGACGGCAACGACCGCTCGCACGCGATCGGCCTCGGCCAGATGAACCTGCACGGCTACCTCGCTCGCGAGCACGTGCACTACGGCTCCGAAGAGGGCATCGACTTCACGAACATCTACTTCTACACGGTGCTGTTCCACGCGCTGCGCGCCTCGAACAACATCGCGATCGAGCGCAAGCAGGCCTTCGACGGCTTCGAGGACTCGACTTACGCGTCGGGGGAGTTCTTCGACAAGTACATCGAGCGCGCCTGGGTGCCCGAGACCGAGAAGGTCAAGGAGCTCTTCGCGGGCAAGCACATCCCGACGCAGGAGGACTGGGTGGCGCTGAAGGCGTCGATCCAGGAGCACGGCATCTACAACCAGAACCTGCAGGCCGTGCCGCCGACCGGATCGATCTCGTACATCAACAACTCGACGTCGTCGATCCACCCGATCGCGTCGAAGATCGAGATCCGCAAGGAAGGCAAGCTCGGTCGCGTCTACTACCCGGCGCCGTTCATGACGAACGACAACCTGGAGTACTACCAGGACGCGTACGAGATCGGCTACGAGAAGGTCATCGACACCTACGCCGCCGCCACCCAGCACGTCGATCAGGGCCTGTCGCTGACGCTGTTCTTCAAGGACACCGCCACGACGCGTGACATCAACAAGGCGCAGATCTACGCATGGCGCAAGGGCATCAAGACGATCTACTACATCCGTCTGCGTCAGCTGGCGCTCGAGGGCACCGACATGACCGAGTGCGTCTCCTGCATGCTCTGAGCTCCCTGAACACGAGAAACGACGAATCATGACTCCCCACCCCCCGCTCAAGCTGGTCGACAGCGTTCAGGCGATCAACTGGAACCGCATCATCGACGACAAGGACCTCGAGGTCTGGAACCGTCTGGTGAACAACTTCTGGCTGCCCGAGAAGGTGCCGCTGTCGAACGACATCCAGTCGTGGAACACGCTCACCGAGGAAGAGCAGCTGCTGACGATGCGGGTCTTCACCGGCCTCACCCTGCTCGACACGATCCAGGGCACGGTCGGCGCCGTCTCGCTGATCCCCGACGCGATCACTCCTCACGAAGAGGCCGTGTACACGAACATCGCGTTCATGGAGTCGGTGCACGCGAAGAGCTACTCCTCGATCTTCTCGACGCTCGCGTCGACCAAGGAGATCGACGAGGCGTTCCGCTGGTCGACCGAGAATCCGAACCTTCAGAAGAAGGCTCAGATCATCATGGACTACTACCAGGGCGATGACCCGCTCAAGCGCAAGGTCGCCTCGACGCTGCTCGAGTCGTTCCTCTTCTACTCGGGCTTCTACCTGCCGATCTACTGGTCGTCGAAGGCCAAGCTGACGAACACGGCCGACCTGATCCGCCTCATCATCCGCGACGAGGCCGTGCACGGGTACTACATCGGCTACAAGTTCCAGAAGGGTCTCGAGAACGAGACCGAGGAGCGTCGTCAGGAGCTGAAGGACTACACCTTCAACCTGCTGTTCGAGCTCTACGACAACGAGGTGCAGTACACGCAGGACCTCTACGACGGTGTCGGCCTGACCGAAGACGTCAAGAAGTTCCTGCACTACAACGCCAACAAGGCGCTGATGAACCTCGGCTACGAAGCGATGTTCCCCTCGACCGTGACGAACGTGAACCCGGCGATCCTGTCGGCGCTCTCGCCGAACGCCGACGAGAACCACGACTTCTTCTCGGGCTCCGGCTCCTCTTACGTCATCGGCAAGGCTGAGGCCACGGAAGACGACGACTGGGACTTCTGAGTCGCTTTGTGCGGAGTCACGCATTGCGGCGCCGCCACATGTTGAAGTTGGCACGCGTTATACGACCCGGCACTGATTCGGCAGTTGGCGCAAGAGACCATTGAGAGTGGGGTGCGAGGCATATGCCGAACAAACCGCACCCCACTCCGAAGGATCTCACCGCTTCGTGGCCGGACGAGCCATCTCCTGACCCGGCGGGTGAGGCGACACGGCAGTTCGTCATGAATCTGCGAGGCGCGATGGGCGATAAGAGCATCCGCCGCGTGGCGAGCGAGGCCGGGCTCGACGAGGGGTCCGTGAGGCGGTGCTCACAGGAGCTGCATGGCCACATCTGCGGGCGATGGTGATGCTCGAAGAGTCCCTCGGGGTGCGGTTGTACCAGAGGTAGTTCCGGCAACTATTCCCGCTCGTCAAGAGTCTGCAATTACCAAGCACGGAGGCCCGTCATGGCTGATGCACGCCCACCGCGACCTGTGTTCCCTTCTGCGCCTCGGGCGGAGGAAGCGACGGACTCGCCTGAGACTTTGTTCGGTGAGCTTCGTCGTCGGAGGGACGGAGTCGGCGCACTGTGGTCCCATCAGGTGGATCAACTTCGCGAGTACCACCGTGACCACCTCAGTGATCCTGACGTGGCCCTCGAGCTACCGACAGGGTCAGGCAAGACTCTTGTGGGGTTGCTCATTGCTGAGTGGCGACGTCGGGCGTATCAGCAGCGGGTGGTCTACGCGTGCCCCACGAGGCAGCTGGCGATCCAGGTGGCAGAAGCTGCGGCGCAGCAGGGGATCAACGCGCACGTTCTCGTTGACTCCCACCACGACTGGGACCCACGACACATTTCGGCGTACACGCGGGCTCAGGCCATTGCTGTCACCACTTACTCGCACATCTTCAACACGAACTCGCGGTTCAAGAACGCGAAGACAGTGCTGTTCGATGATGCACACGCGGCCGAGGGCTATGTCGCCGAGGCATGGGCGCTGGAAGTGAAACGGACGTCGAGCGTGTACGACGACCTGTTCGACGCGTTCGGGGACACCCTCGACTCTCACCTTGCGGCGCGGATGGTCGGCGAGGGGCCCGACACTGCGTCTGTCGGTGAGGTGCGTCTGCTCCCGCAGCGGGCTGTTCACGATGCTCTCGCCAACATCATCTCGGTGCTCGATGCAGGGCTGGAGGAGTACTCGCAGGAGTCGTGGCGCTTCCAGATGATTCGGGAGCACCTGACGTCCTGCCTGTTCTTCGTGTCGCGCAGCAACTGGTATATCCGTCCGATGATCCCGCCGACGTTCGAGCATGCCGCTTACACGGACCCTGCCCAGCGGGTGTACCTGTCTGCGACGCTCGGTGAGGCCGGTGAGCTCGAGCGCGCGTTCGGCCGAACCGAGATCGCTCGGATCGCGGCTCCGGAGGCGTGGGAGCGGACAGGCAGCGGCCGGCGGTTCTTCGTCTTCCCCGACCTTGCGCGGTTCGACGCCGACTATGACACGACCATCGAACCGGATCCAGACGAACTGGACGGTGTCGATGTCGACGAGGAGCCGACAGCGCTGAAGCGGATTGCGGACCTGGTCGACAAGCGACTCATCCTCACGCAGAGCAAGTCGGACAGTGCCGGTATCGCCGGGCACCTCGACATCCCGAAGGCGGAGAGGATCGTCGCGTCGGACAAGGCAGTCGCGAAGTTCAAGGACGCGGAGGCGGGGACGTTGCTCGCTGCGAACCGCTATGACGGCATGGACTTGGCGGGAGACTCGTGCCGCTTCATGGTGATGTCGGGTGTGCCCACCGCGTCTCACTTGCAGGACAAGTTCCTGAGCGGGAAGTTGCGTGCGGGGGAGGTGCTCGCCGAGCGCGTGCGCACCCGGATCGTTCAGGGGGCGGGCCGGTGCACGCGCGGACCACAGGACTGGGCAGTCGTTGCCATCACTGGCCAGGACCTGATGCGGTACCTGTCGGACCCCGACAACGTGCGGTCGATGCCTGTCGACCTTCAGGCGGAGATCGAGTTCGGTCTGGCGGCGAGCAGCACGAACTACACCAACCTCGTCGCCTTGACGTACAGCGCTCTCGAGCAGGACGGTGACTGGCGCGATAACGGTGAGGATGCCATCGCTACGTATCGGTCGCGTGCCGAGCGGGTCGCTCAGCCCCTGGCCACGCAGTTGGCGGAGAGCGCCCCACGTGAGGTCCGCGCCTGGCAGAAGGCATGGCAGGAAGATTGGGAAGGCGCGGGTAGGGCTGCAGTTGCAGTGCTCCAGGGGCTGACGGATCGAGATGCGCGCTCGTACCGCGCGTTGTGGGCGTACTTCGCCAGCGCATGGTTCGGGCTCTCAGCTGAGAAGGGGAACGTCGCGGCCACGGCTCGCTCGGCGGAGATGTTGCGCATCGCGCATGGCGCGTCGCCGGGTGCGGTGTGGCTGCGAGAGATGCAACCGCTGCCGGCTGCTGAGGTCATCCCGGATGCATGGGACGATGACGCCGTCGACCGGGTGCTTGCCCTCGTCAGCGGACCGCTTCGATCTGCCAGCAGATTCGGAACTCTCTCGCAGACCATGCTGAACCAGCTGGGTCAGACAGAGGCTACCCAGTACGAGCTCGGTCTCGTTGAGCTGGGCCGGTTCCTCGGCGCCGATTCATCGAAGTCTTCCCGTGATGGCAACTGCGACGCGGCGTGGGTCTGGCAGGATCTGTGGGTCACCGTCGAGGCCAAGAGCGAACAGACCGCGAACAGCCTCAGCATGGGTTACGTCCGCAAGGCCAACACTCAGCTCGATTCGCTCGCCGCTTTGAGGGACCAGGAGGAGCCTCCGGCGGGATCCGTCGGTGTCATCGTCGCCCCCAGCAAGGTGGTCGAGCCGGGGGCTGTCCCCATCGCTGCCGCGCATCTGCACTTGTGCACTCCAGACGAGATTCTCGACATCGCTCATACCGCTCATCGCGCCCTCGCTGCGATCCGCGCCGGGGTGACCCTGACCGACGCTAACGCGAAAGCGGCGATCCAACAGCACCTCTGGGACCACCGCGTGCTTCCGTCGCAGGTAAAGGAGCGGCTAACGGGCTACCCGATCCGTGGAGGAGCTTAGCGCAGCGACGAAGGGGATCCAAAGGTCGGTCTTCGGACGTCGCGACCACCAATTCGCCGCCCCTCTCCGCACCCCATGGACGAAAGCTCCATCTGAACCAGTAGGACGAGATAGAGGAGAAGTCTGAGATGCAGAGGCATCCCGGCCGAAAAGAGGCCCGCCCCGTCACGTGGGATCAATTCAAGTTGGCTGTCCGCAAGGCTGACCGGGACAGCCTGCTCCTGGAGGCAGCGAGGGTGACCGCGATGTTCGCCAACGACGAAGACATCGACGAGTGGAAACAGTATGGCGTGACACCCTGGACTATCGCCGACGTTGCACGGACAGCACTCGCCTGGGGGGGCCCTGGCCGTCAACGGGCGGACATTACCACCTTGTTGCGGCTCAGTAGCATGAACGCCCAACTCCTCGATGAGGACCGCGCCCCCTTCGCAGGAGCCGATGACCTGCCGCCGGAGCTCATCGACGCTGCGCGGGAGCAGTTGGGCCGGATGTTGGCGCGCATCTTCTTCGAACAGTTCCCCGGGCAGCGCTCGATTCTGGCGGGCGTGGCTCGTTCCGTGCTGCTTTTCGGGTCGGCGGTCGAACTCCCGGAAGACTTCGCACCAAAGGTGATGACCCCGGGGTGGTTCGAACGGATCACTGGGGGGATAACATTCGACGACTACATCGAATCAGTTTTCCTCTTCTCAGTCCTTGCGCAGCAGCGTGCCGGTGTCGTGTCGCTCGGCGTTCTCGACGCTCCAGGAATGCTCGAACTCTCGGAGGTATTCCCGCTCGATGCCGCTCGGCGAGTCTTCACCGAACACCTCGTGACGACCATTGCTGACTTCAAGAAGACCAATCGAGAATGGCAAGACTCTCTCCCCAGCTCTCAGAAGAAGTTCGCCTTCAACCCCCTCACCAGCAGGCCCTTTGTTGAGGGGATCGCCTCTGAGTCGGTAGCACCGTGGACGCAAGCAGTTATCCAGAAGGCGCTCCCGCCGTCAATCTACTTCCTACCTCCAACCGAACTCCGTAACGCCTTCGCCACCGACCTCGGCTCGGTGTTCCAGCACTACACAGGCCGACAGCTTGATCTCGTCGGCGGCGAGCGACTGGTCCTCCCTGAGGTGCCATACAAGTCAGCTGGCAACTCCATCGATTCGTGCGACTGGTTCCTCGACCTACCCGATGTGTTGGTGCTCATCGAATGTAAAGCGCGGCAACCGATTGAGTCGCTGCGCGTGGGCGGGGAACTCTGGATGGGCTCGATTGAAGACAGCATTGGCAAAGGAATCTTCCAGCTGAACCGCTCGAACCGGCACATCGACCTGATTAGCCAGCGCCACCCGGAGATCAACACCACCAAGCGTCGAGTCGGGATCGTCGTGACGCTGGAACCCTTCTATCTCAACCAGAACTGGTTGATTCGAGAGCGGATGACGGACCAGGCCGAGTACCCCATTGGGGTGCTCTCCGTGGGAGAGCTCGAGAATCTAGTCCTCCTTGACGCTGCGGAGCTTGGCCGGGCGCTGCTCGAAGCTGCCGCTGCTGCAGAAGACAACGTGATGCTTCTCAGTTCGGCGCTCACGCAGGCGAAGGGCCGCGAGAACCCTCTGCTACTCGATACCTGGGATTCGATGCGAGTGTTCCGAGCTATTGACAGAGCGGCAGAGGCCCTCGGCCTGCCGCCCGAGGAATCCTGAGCATCGGCTCAACGAGCACAGGCCGCTGCTTCGTCTGATGGGCAGAACATGATGGGAAGGTCACCCCGGGAGATGCTACGACGGGGCCTCAGGCGCGCGGTCGCGTGGCGCACTGACAGCCCGGTGACCTCTCCGCACCCGATGATCTGGCAGAGTGGTCGCGGGATCGGGAGGAGGACCGGCGTTGGGTAGAAAGGTCTCGCAAGAGCTGAGGGACGAGATCGTCTACGGCAGGGACCACGACCATGCACGCGTCTTCATCAGCTCCCGGATGAGGACAACCCTCGACACAGAACGCCTCGTGACCGCGGGTGCTGTCGACCGCGTGTCTGGGCATCGTGCTTGGTTCTGGGAACGCGACGCGGCGGTGGGCGAACTGCACTCCGAGCACGAGTGCGTCAAGTATGCGAAAACAAGTTCCGGCCTCATCCTCCTCGTGGATGGAGGGCTTTCTCCCATCGTCTATGCCGAGTATCTCGCGGCGCGGGAGGGCGGAGCGAACCGGTACATTCTCATCCGCAAGGATGCGAAACTTCCAGAGGACGTCTCCGAATTCATTAGAGAGCAGCAGACGTCCGAGGTCGTCACACGCAACTTCCAAAACGCGGATGAGCTCGACTCCCTTGTTTATGATGCATTGTCACGCGCCATCGTCAGGGCCATGACACTGGCGACCATCGACCGCCGTGAACGCCTTCCGGACGGAGGGGCCGATGACTGAGTGGGATCCGGAGCTCCCCGACAATTGGCGGGATCTCGACAACGGTCACGAGCTCGTTATGGGCGCGCTCATGCGCGCCTACCAACGGGGAGACGACGAGCACGTCGCCGAGCTGGCGGATGTTGCTGGTGAGCTCGCCGGGTACGGAGCTCTCGCCGCCGCGAACGCCCTTGCGAGTATCGGTGTCTCCTACGTGTTGGGTGTCCCGCTCGAGTCCGTGCTCGATGAGTACAAGAGCGAGACGCCGGTCAGCGAACGCGCGCGTCGCATCCGCACCGAGGCTCCGACGAGCGAAGTGGCGTCGAGGATTCTCGCCGTCGTCGCGTTCATTGCCCGTCGCGAAGGGCGGACCGGTGACGCCGTGGAGCTGTATCGCGATGCGGCGGAAGTCGCCGACGAGACAGGCGACTCGCTCCGAGCCGCACAACTCCTTCAGAGCCTCGGTGCCGTGCAGCACGAGGCGGGCGATATCGCTGAGGCCGGCAAGGTGACGGCGGATGCGCTCGAACGGTACCAGAAGCTCGGCGATATCGTCGGCGTAGTTGGGACCGAACTCAACCTCGTCGAGTATGCAGCAGTAGAGGATCGCATCGACGACGCTCGCCAGCGCCTGCGACGCCTTGAGCAGCGCGTGCAAGACGCTCGCGACCCTCATCTGACGGGTTCGTGGCTCGCGCGCAGCGCCGTGATAGACATCGTCGACGGTGAAGTACGAGCCGGGCGAGCTAAACTCCGGCGCGCAGTGCGGAATGCTGAGCGCCGGGGCGATACGCAACTGCAGGTCACGGCACTGGGGCATCTGGCGCAGTCACAGAGGGACGCTGGCCATCAGTTGCGAGCTATCGCGTACGCAGAGCGCGCTCTCGCGGCGGCGGATGACGCCGGTGACCCGGGGATGGTCGCGGACGCTGCTCACGAACTGGCCATCGACTACGCAAAGATCGAAGACTTCGAGCGGGCAATCCCGCTGTTGCGCCGCGCTGTTGAAAGGGCAGTGGGACTTCCACGAACCAGGGCACTGGCCGACCTGGGAGCGGTGCTTGTGTCTGAAGCACTCGCCGGGAGGGGAGTAGCCGAAACGACCGCCGAGGAAGAGGCGTCGCGGCTCGGCGAGGCGGAGCAGGTCCTGCTGGACGTAGTGAAGCAGTTGCTGGAGGAGGGCGACGAGGAATGGGCAAGCCGCGGGATCAGGAACCTCCGCGTGGTCTGGCTCGCATCTGGGAGTCTGCGGGAGGGCGCTCGGCAGCTTCGTAATTTCGCAGTTCATGCCGTGGGTGGGTCTCCAGGCTTTGCGGGCGAGTGCTTCAGGTTGTCGGGACTACTGCTGATGGACGCGGGCGCAGACTCATCTGAGGTGCTCGACCATCTGCGTTCAGCCGCACGTCTTCTCAGTACGGATGACGGTCCACATGCATCTCTGCTTCTCGACTATGCGGGTATTGCGGAGCATTCGTACCGTGCTCTGGATGTCGCGCTGGCGTTGTACGACGATGCGCTTGAGGAACTGTCGCCTGCGGAACAGCCGACCGTCTTCGGTAACGCCCTCAACGACTCTGCTTTGGTCTTGATGGAGATGGATGACGACGAAAAGGCGCTCGAACGCCTCGGAGCGGTCAGCGAGATCGCGCGGGAGCGCAGTGACCGTGTTCTGGGTTCGTTGGTCGCGATGAACATCGGCGAGATTCATGCGCGAGCGCATCACCCGCTCGACGCGCGTCCGCACTTTGAGAGAGCCGCGATGCAGGCGGAGGCGTTTGGAGACTACGAACGGGCAGCGTTGGCGCTCGCGTCACTGGCGAACACCTTCGTCAACGACGACGACGCCTCGAATCATGACCAGGCGCGTGCTGTCGCTCGACGCGCGGAGGAGCTTGCTGAGCGTTCTGGCGATGAGAACGCGCGGTCCCGTGCTGCGAGTGCGCTCGCTTCGCTTGCATTCGCTGACGGCGATCTCGATGATGCGTATCGCTACTGGGAGCAGGCCAGAGGCATAGCGGCTCCCAGCAGACGTCCGATCTACGAAGGGTTCATGCTCCATGCCCTCGCTAGCCAGCGGAATGGTGCTGCGTTCGGAAGGCAGCTCGAACGCTTCGTGCGCTCCTCACAGAAGAACCATACGGAGCTGCTTTTCGCTGAGCAGCTCTGGCCGTCGGCCAACGTATGGTTGCGTCACGGTGATGTGCGTCGCTCGGCGAAGGTGCTCGCCTACTCGATTCTCCTCGCTTCCGCGGGGCACAGCGCGACGAGGCGCGACAGCCGGGTTCTGTTCGATAACCAGGTGGCAGAAAGCGCGGAGGCCAACACCGCTGTCATGCGTGTGCTCGCGTATGCCGGCAACATGCTCACCATGGAGATCATTCCGGTCGACCTCAGAAGACGTCTACGCCCGGCATTCCTGAAGGCATTGACCGTTCACGGCGTAGCGGGGGACGAGGCCGCAACCATGGTCGCCTATATCGACGAGCTCGCTCAGGACGATGAATAACCCCATCTGCTCGGCGTGGTCGTGGAGAGACGCCTGGCGACAGATCGCAGTGCGATCGGCGATACTCAAGGATTGCTTGAGCATGCGTACCTGCCATGGTGCTTTCACTGCTGCTCCCGAGGGAAGATCACGGCAGGAGTGATCATCTCCACTGAGTTGGTGGTGGCTGAGCGGGCATCACCGCGCATCATGATGAGTACTCCGCCACGGATGGGAGCGCGAACGCCGCTTGGCCGCGTCGCGGGCATCTCGTCGCTCGGGTCGAGCGCCGCGTGGCTGAACGTTTGCAGCGTCCCGGTCCGCAGTCGCCTGTCATCGAGGCGTCAGCGCCCTGGGCAGTGGAACATGGGTTGCTCGGGGATGAACGAGCACCGCGCATGGAGCATGGGAGCCGCCGCATGGCTCTCCCAATCCACCTCTTCAGGACCGCCCATGCACTCCACCGACATCCATCCGTTCGCCTGCGACGACATCATCACGTCCACATGGGGGTCGAGATCATGACTATGTCAACTTCTATCAGGTGATACGGGCGACGCCGAAGACGGTCGTGATCCGGCGAATCGAGTCGCGTGTCACCGAGATCGTCGGACCGACTCGGGCCATCGTCGTTCCGATGCCGGGCTCGTTCCGGAGCGAAGGACAGCGTTGCCTCGTCGTTCACGACCACGAGGGCTGGCGCATCTACGTAACGAGCTGGGAGCAAGCCAAGAACTGGGATGGCATGGCGCGGTTGTCCCCGCGGTACGCGTAGGGAAGTTCGCGGGTCTAGGCGCCATTTGTTCCGGCGGCCCTTCTTATCGCAGTCAGGCTCGTCGAGGAGACGCTCCCGACGGCCGCCCTCGTTCTCGAGACATCGCTCGACGCACGCGGTACGAAGGATCCTGCGAAAGACGCGAGCGCACGTGAGCTTCTGTCGTCTTCGGAGTGCTCTCGGCCAGCGCCATAGCGAATACCTCCCGGACGCGAACGTCTTCGTCGGTCGAGAGGCGATCTCCGACGTGTGATGGTCCCCCGTGTCGAACCCACAGCTGGGACGCGAGGCACCGCATGGCCCAGCCTTGACCGGACAGGAACGCCGTATCGTCCTTGACGCTGTCCCCCAAACGACGGAGTGCTTGAGCAGGGAACGCGTCGGACCCCATTCCCAGCAGTGTGTAGACGATGCGGCGGACTTCTTCGTGTTCGGTCTCCGTTGTCGCGAGAAGACTCGCCAGGAGCGTTGCCCGCCCACGGATGTCGCTCCCCGTGGTTTCCAAACGAACGGCGCTGAGCGGGTGCGAGAACTGGTTGTCGAACATGTCCCGTTCGGACAGATCGGTCCCCGTGGACAGTGTGACCGCCCTCGGGAACAGGCGTTGCTTGGATTCATCATCGAGCTCTATGGCGAGATTCGTTGCCGCTGCGAGGTAGTCGCCCTTGTCGAATCCGCTGACGTGAGGATCCTCAGCTCGGCGCATCATCTCCTCGATGACGCGTTCACGCTCGGGCGAGGGCTGACTGACAAGGAGGAGCGAGTCGCCGATGGCGTTAGTGCCCACCGTGTGGACATCAGGGGAGTGCGCGAGGGGGGTCGTCATGCGATTCAACGCAGCAGCGGACGCCGATGGTGTCACGTCGTTCGGATCGGCATAGGCGAGCATCTCTGCGGCCCAGCTTTCGCCTTCGCCGACTACGGCGGCGAGGGCGGCGCGGGACAATTCGGGGTATTGGTCGAGAGCGCTTAGGGCAGAGCTCTTGCGGGCACCTTGGGCTCGCGCCATCAGTGGTACGAGGTGGGCGAGAGCGCGGGGCGCGAGGCTTGGATGAGCGCCGGCGATGCGCGCGACCAGGACAGCTTCGTCCTCGTCGTGGTAGCGGTAGTGGTTCGGCTCCACCTCCGGTTGACGTTCGAAGAACGCGAGCACTTCGTCTGCGTCGGCTTCGGACAGTCGTTCACCGAGCCTTGCGAGCGCCTTGAGGGCGTTATTGAACCGAGAGGATGAGTAGAAGGTGACATCTCGTAGCGAGCCGCCCTCAGCTGCGCGCAGGTCTGCGAGCACGTGCGCGGCTATGGTATCGACGCGGTCATCTGGGACGATGTCTGCCTGCGTCGCGATGAGGCGGTATGCGCTGCCGACCGTCCAGTGATTTGAGCCTTCGAGCTCGTCGACGACATCGATGAATCGGTTCGGGTTGGTCTCACCCAGCTTCTCGATTTCGTTAGTCGCGGAGGCGCGGATAAGAAGCCTGGCCGCTCGATCTGATTCATCGGATGCTTTCATCACCGCGGCCAGGAGGTTGCGTGCCTTTCGTTCCCCCGCCCAATCCGCGAGTGCAACAGCATCGCGGAGAGCTCGCTGCGCGGCGATGCCGGCACTTCTGAGGTTCTCCTGTCGCAGGTCGTCGTATGCGGATTCGAAGGCGTGAGCTGCCCGGGGGACAGGCGACGGGGCTGGATACGGCTGTTCGCCGAGAGCGATCTCCAATGCGATGAGATCTCCACTGTCAAATGGTCGCCAGTGACTCAGATATGCGCGCTTACTGAGGATCCAGGTTCCGGCGTCGTCCCAGTGCCGTGCGAGGGAGGCAAGTGCCGCCGCTTCCTCCCACCGGGTGACGGCTTCATCGATCTGCTCGTGCAGTGCGCAGTAGCGGGCGTACCGTGCAGCAATCAGTGGTGTCAGGTCCGAGGATATGAGCCGCCGCCGGGCACTGTCCAGTAGTGGCACCCAGGCTTCGGTCGCTTCAGCGACCAGGAGTTGCAGGCGGATTCGGTGGGTCTCGTTGACGGACGTATCGTCAGTATGTGCACCGAAGCTGGGTGCGGCGACCCGGAGCCATTCGTGGTCATCAAGCGCCAATGCAGTTTCGCCGGCGAGGACGAGCAGCCGGGCGCGGTCGCTCGTTTCACCGACCAAGAGCGAAGAGGGTTCGGGAAGTTGGCCCAGCGGATTGAAGTAGAGGCGGAAGGCTGCAGGCGGAACTTTCAGCAGATCCGCAATCGATGAGGGGTCTTCGAGCTCTTTCTCAAGCGTGCTGAGGCGTTGCGAGACCGACTGGGCGTTGCCTGTCAGGCCTCTGTCCAGTGCTGCCCAGACACTATCTACGAGCTGTCTCGCTGCCTGACGCTCGCGTCCGACGGCGACGAGCAACTTCGCGCGGGCCGGCTCATGGCGGTCTGCATGTGCTCCGAAACCAGCATCACGTAGTTTGGTCTGCGCTGCTTCGATGAGGGCGATTGTTGCAGCCGGGACTTCGGACGTATCCGCCTCATCGAGGAGGGACTGTGCGCCGGTGAGCTGCTCGGGGGAGCGAGTGACCGCGTCGGCGAAGAGACGTGCGTCGGTGTCGGCGATGACGGGTTGTCTGACTGCGTAGGGGCCGCAGAAGCTGAGTGCGGTCTCGTCCGTGAAGTATCGGCTCACGATGTCCGGGTGGGGTCGCAGAAGCTGTGACAGCCGGTGGGCGTCCCAGAGCTCCAGGGTGAGGCGAGGCTGCAACTCAGACTGGAGTCGGACAAGTTCGTCGATGACCTCCCTGCTGCGCACCAACCGACTTACTCCGACGATGAAGCGGTTGACGGTGAACGGGCGACGCGTGTTCCGGAACGCATCTACTGCTTCCCGAAGCGTCGCAGCGGTAAACGCCTTCTTCGCGTAATTCTTGCTCTGAAGAGCCGTCACGCTGCCGTCTGCGGCGGTCGCGATGAGGTCAAGGCCCAGTTGCTTCTGCCCGGGGTCTCCGTAGTGGCGTTCTTCTCTCAGTCCCAGTACTTCGAGCATCACCGTGAGCTGGATCGATTCGAACCGCTCCCAACTCAACTTGTCGAAAGGGAGGAGATCAAGCCGGTCGATGACTGGGGTGCCAACTCGATCTTGCTGCTCTCCGCTCGGCGCGGAGTCGGCGCGCACCGTTGACCGTTCCCGCACGCTTCCTCCTGGTCTCTCGGATGTTGATGTCTCTGGTGTGACGATACCGCGCGGATTCTGCGTGCCGTGGAGCATTGCTCACAGAGTAATGTAGGCGCCCTTGTCCCCGTCCTGAACGACAGGATTGTTCTGCACGTCTCCCTGGAGTATCTGACGCCTCGAGCAGCTGCGACGCCTCAGCGGGCACCAGCCGAGTGGACATGAGGTACTCGGCAACACCTGATTTGTCTGGGCTTAGAATCAGTGCCACGTTCTACGCTTCAGCAGCGGGGGCGGAGGACAGACTGACTTCAGTCGGCACTTGAGCCAACTACGTCGAATCCGGACCAATTGTGTCGACGCGGCACACGCTTGCTGAACACAGCGAAGAGGGCGGATGCTGCGGCATCCGCCCCCTTTCGTCGTCTGGTCATGACTATCCGTCAGGCCTGGGCGTCGTTCGGCCCAGCGTGTGCAGGGCGTCCTGCTCGGCCTCGCCCTACCCGAGGCCGACGAGGTCGATCGTGCTCCCGACCGTTCCCTTCAGCTCTGCGCGACCGGCAACGACACCCGCGGCGGCCACCTGAGATGTGTCAGGCCTGACCAGTCTGTAGCTCAGGGCGACAGCACCGGCGATGTAGATCGGGTCCTTCATGGCGAGCGGGCGATCGCTGATGAGCTGAGCTGCCGAACCGCCGGCCGACTGAACGACGAGGACGAAGTCCCACTTGTTGGCGCGGACGAGCTCGATAGCCATCGCTGCAGTGAGGGGACTCATCTTCTGTCCGCTCGGGACGGTGTCGAGCGCGATGAGCGCATCCTGCCCCGCCTTGATGACCGTCGGCACCTGTGCCAGCCATGCGGAATCCTGAGCCCCTTCGGGCTTGGCCTTCTCGTCGGCGACCTTCATCTGCAGTTCGGCGGTCGCCGCCTCCAGCTCGTCCCGCTTCGCCTGCACCTGCGTGTCTCCGGAGAGGAAGCGGGTGTCGTCGAGCAACAGGAAATCATCCCCTTCGGCGGCGGCGAGGGCTCCCGCCACCGCCGTGACGACCTGCTCGTCGTCGACGGTGATCGCGGCCGACGTGATCGTGCGGTTGGCGGCGAAGAGCTCGAGAAGTCCCGGAATCAATTTGGCGGCCGCCGCAGCGGCGCTGAGTGCCCCGCCGGATTCGAGATCACCGACACCTCCCGGGCCCGGAAAGCCCTGCACGAGAATCGTCAGGGTCTCCAGTCGTGACATCGTGCTGCGATGCAGTGCATCGCGACTCAGCAGATCAGGGTCGGAGGTGATGAAGATCCGGTAGGCATTCCTGTCCGTCGCCTTGACCGCCTTCCTCACCATGCCGGCCGCATCGGCCAGGGCCTTGGTGGTCAGGAGGGTCGAATACAGGACGCCATCCGGCGCGGTCGTCTTGCCGCGCTCCAGACCCTTCAGCTCCGGTGTCGCATCGCCGAAGACGGTCTGCTGCTTCGCGATGTTGTCGAGCTCCGCCGCTTCGGCGGCCAGTTCCGTGGTGCGCTGTCGGCTTCCTGCCGCGGCCTTCCACTCCGCCAGCTCGATCGCTGCCTTCTCATCGGCGATCTTCGCCGCATTCTCCTCATGCACGGCCTTGCGAGCGAGAGCCTCCGCCGCCTCCCGTTCTGCTTTGGCCTTCGCTGCGACATCATCATCGAGTGTCATCGTGAGCCTCCATCGGTCCCCAGCACCAATTCGGTACGCGAATATTAGCGCTGAGATGGCCGCGTGCATAAGGGGACGGACGGAGGGGGCGGATGCCGCAGCATCCGCCCCCTCCGCAAGCCCCCCGCGTCAGGCGGGGGTGTCGTTCGGGTCCAGCGTGCGCAGGGTGTCCTGCTCGACCTCGTTGTCGGCGGTCAGCTGGTCTTCGGTGTTCTCGTCGCCGCCGATGGCCGCGTCGCGGTCGGGGCTCGCGTCGCCCTGGATGGCTCCGCGCGGTGATTCGCCGTGCGAGCTGTCGCCCTGGATCGCGCCGCCCTGGGCTGCGCCCTGAGCATTGCCGTCTTCCGCGTCGCCCTGGATGGCTCCGCGAGGAGAGTCGCCGTGTGAGCTGTCGCCCTGGATCGCGCCGCCCTGGGTCGAGCCCTGGGCGTTGCCGTCGAGCTCGTCGGGCTGACGCTCGGCATCCGCCGTCGACTGGCCGTCAGGAGCAGTGTTGTGCTCGGGAATCACGTCGGGCGAACCCTCTGCGGGCTGCTCGGGGTGCGGGGTGCGTCCTGTGTTCTGGTCCATGACGTGACACTACGTCCGCCCCGTCCGCCCCGTGGAGGGCATTGACAAACGGCCCCCACGCGATGATCCGCGGATCAGTCCTTCTTCGACGTGCGGATCGGCGTCGTGACCGCCGCTTCGTCGCTGAACTCGACCGGGTCGGCCTTCTTCTCGAGGATCTCGGGTTCGTCGACGATGTTCAGCGGTCGGGTCTCGTCGAGTGTCACGAGGAATCGGCTGCCCTCCGCGCGGTGCAACCGGCCCGAGATGAAGACCCAGATCGCGCCGATCGCGCACGCGACCAGGCCGGCGGTGCCGCCGAGCATGATCGCGGTGCGCGGCCCGAACGTGTCGGCCACCCATCCGGCGATCGGCGCACCGATGGGCGTCGAACCCATGATCACCGCCATGTACAGCGCGAGCACGCGGCCGCGGAGGGCCGGTGCGGTGGTCATCTGCACGTAGCCGTTGGCGGTGGTCAGCAGCGTCACGATCATGAAGCCGGTGAACGTGAGGGTGATCGCGTAGGTCAGGTACGTCGGCATGGATGCCGAGATGAACGCCGCGACCCCGAATCCGCCCGCGGCCAGGATGACGACGCGCACCCGGGCGCGGTCACGCCGGGCGGCCAGCAGCGCACCGGCGAGCGAGCCGATCGCGAGCACCGAGCTCAGCACCCCGTAGCCGTCGGCACCCGCCCCGAACTCGATCGCCATGGTCGAGGCGAAGATCGGGAAGTTCATGCCGAAGGCGCCGATCAGGAACACCGTCACGAACACGACGCGCAGGTCGCTGCGCCCCCACACATACCGGAAGCCCTCGGCGAGTCCGCCGGGGCGGCGATTCTTCGGGCGGGGCGCCAGCTGCCCCGTGCGCAGCATCAGCAGCGCGACGAGCATCGCGAGGAACGTCACCGCATTCGCGATGAACACCCACCCCGAGCCGATCGCCACGATCAGCAGTCCTCCGACGGCCGGGCCGATCATGCGGGCCAGGTTGAAGGATGCCGAGTTGAGGGCCACCGCGTTCGAGGTGTCACCGGCCGAGACCATGTCCGAGACGAATGCCTGCCTCGCGGGTGCGTCGAAGGCGTTGACGACGCCGAACGCTGCGGCGAAGCAGAACATCATCGGCAGCGTCATCACGCCGTTGAGCAGGAGCACACCGACGGCGATCGCAAGCAGCAGCAGTGCCGACTGCGTGGCCATGAGGATGCGGCGGCGCTCGAAACGATCCGCGACCCATCCCGTCACGCTCACGAGCACGAGCGGCGGACCGAACTGCAGCGCCATCGTGACGCCCATGGCCGCGGCGTCGTTGTCGGTGAGCTCGGTGAGCACGACCCAGTCCTGGGCGGTCGCCTGCATCCACCCGCCGATGTTCGAGACGAGGGCGCCGGCGAACCAGATGCGGTAGTTGATGTTCGAGAAGGAACGGAACATCGCGCTCATCGGTCGACCACCTTTCGCATCAGGGCGCTCGCCGCGCGCAGCGTCGCCAGCTCCTCCTCGGTGAAGTCCAGTTCGCCGAGCATCTCGGCGAGCAGCTCGTCTCGCCGACGAATGGTCTGCTCCACGATCTCGGTGCCCGCTTCGGTGATGTCGACCTGCACGCGGCGGCGGTCTTCGGCATCCGGTGTGCGGAGCACGAATCCCTGCTCCTCGAGCCCGTTGATCATGTTCGTCATCGACGGGGCCGTCACCCGCTCGCGCTCGGCGAGCGCGGTGATCGTGCGGCGGCCGTGCATGCGCAGCGTCGCGAGCACCGCGAGCTGGGCATCGCTCATCGCGTCGACGGCTCGAGCGCATCGCAGGCGCCGTGCGAGCCGGAAGGTCGCCATGCGCAGATCTGTCGCGGTGAGCTGGAGGGATTCATCAGACGCAGACATTACTTAGACAGTCTAAGTAATTTTCGCGGCGATCGGAAGTCCGTGGCAGGACGCACCCGTGGCACACGTCACAATGGACGGGTGACCCGAACCCCCGCGATCGAGATCGCCGTCCAGGACCCTGCCGGAGTGCGCATCGCCGGAGCCGTCGGCGCCGCACGAGTCGAACTGGCCCAGGCGCTCGCGCTGGGCGGCCTCACGCCGTCGCCGGCGACCCTCGACCTGTCGATCGACGCCGCCCATGCCGTCGGGGTCGAGGTGCACGTGCTGGTCCGGCCTCGGGCGGGCGGGTTCCGCTACTCCGCCGACGAGATCGCGATCGCCGAGAACGATGTCCGCCGCGCGATCGACGCGGGTGCCGACGGTGTCGTGATCGGCGCCCTCGACGACGATGGCCTGCTCGACATCCCGGCCATGCGGCGTCTGCGCGACGCCGCCGGGGGAGCGTCCGTCACCCTGCATCGCGCGATCGATGTGACGCCCGACCCCATCGCCACGCTCGTCTCCGCTCGCTCACTGGGCCTTCGCCGCGTGCTGACCTCGGGCGGCGCCTCGGTCGCAATCGACGGCATCGACACGCTGCGCGCGCTCGTCGCCGAGGCCGCGGGCGAGATCGAGATCATGGCGGGCAGCGGAGTGGATGCGGCCAGTGCCGCCGCCCTCGCCGCAGCCGGCGTCGACGCCCTGCACTTCTCCGCGAAGCGCACCGTGCGCGAAGACGGGGGCGTGCGCATGGGTTCCGCCGCAGACGGCGTCGGCGGATACGAGGTCACCGATCTCGAGATCGCCCAGGGCGTCATCGCCGCACTGACCAACTGACGGGTCCGACGCTGTCGACCTGACGCATGCCGCGCACCCTCAGTAGGGTGGGGGCGTGACCGATACGCGTGAATTCACGGATGCCGACGGCATCGCCATCGTCTACGACGTGCACCCGGCGGTCGGCGATGCGCGGGGAGTCGTGCAGCTCCTGCACGGTGTGGGCGAGCACGCCGGGCGCTACAGCGCGCTGATCGGTGCGCTCACCGAGGCCGGCTTCGTCGTCTACGCCGACGATCACCGGGGGCACGGGCGCACCGGCATCCGTCAGCACGGCGGACCCGAGAAGCTCGGTCGTCTCGGCAAGGGCGGCATGCGCGCGGCGGAAGCGGCGATCTGGCAGCTCACCGGCATCATCGCAGACGAGCATCCCGATCTGCCTCTCGTGCTGCTGGGCCACTCATGGGGATCCTTCCTCGCGCAGATGCTCGTAAACGACCACCCCGAGGCCTGGGATGCGGTGATCCTCTCGGGCTCGGCCCTGCGCATGCCGGGCTCGCTCAACGCCGCGCCGCTGAACTCCCGCTGGGCCGCCGACGACGCCACCGGTCTGGAATGGCTGAGCCGCGACCCGGCAGTGTGGACGTCGTTCGACGAGGATCCGCTCACCACGAACCAGCCGCTGCTGAAGCTCTTCGGACCCATCGAGGCGGCGAAGCTCTACGGCCGTCCGCGCAAGAACCTCGGCCACGACATCCCCCTGCTGCTTCTCGTCGGTCGCGACGATCCGGTCGGCGGTCCGCGCAGCGTGCACAAGCTCGCCGACGAGTACCGCACGCGCTCGGGTCTCACCGACATCACCACGCTGGTGTACCCCGACGCGCGTCACGAGATCTTGAACGAGCTGCAGCAGGACGAGGTGCGCGCAGACATCCTGTCGTGGCTCGACGCGCGCATACCGGCCCGCTGACCGCGGGTGCTCGCCGGCGCGCCTCGCGCGTCGGCGTGTTACGCCCTGTGAACGGACGTTACAGCGGGTGAATCCGCGTGACATCATCCCGGCACATCGGTCTCCCCTCCGCATAGATTCGCGGCGAGAGGGAGGTGCGGGGTGGGATTCGAAGACGAGTGGCGTGCGTGGCATGACGCGCGAGAGCGCTATGCCGGCGCCGAGTACGGGCCTGCCGCGCTCGAGTCGACGAACTGGCTCATCACCGAACCCGCCGCCGTCGAGGGGGTCCCGGGTCTCTGGGCGCTCACGGGTGACGGGGGCATCCGCGGCAGCGATCTCGGCGCGTCCGGGTCGGTCATCACGCTGAGGGGCCGTGAGACGCTGCGGCTCGGACGCCGCGAGCTGCGCGTCTTCGACCGGCACGGCGAGGTCGCGCTGCGGGTGTTCAACCCCCGACGACCCGAGCGGGAGCGGTTCAGCGCGATCGACGCGTATCCGCCTCGGGAGGGATGGCGGATCGCCGCGGCGTTCGAGCCCACCCCGGGTGAGACGATGACCGTCACCTCGATCGACGGGCGCTCGCACGACACCGATCTCGCCGGACGGCTGCGACTCACGCTCGACGGCGTCCCGGTGGCGCTCGCCGCGACGCGCACTCCGAACGGTGGCCTGAGTGTCGTCTTCGCAGACGGGACCAACGGCACCGAGACCTATCGATTCCGCTTCCTTCCGGTCGAGGAACCGGCATCCGACGGCTCGGTGATCATCGACTTCAACCGCGCCTATCTGCCGCCCTGCGCGTTCTCGGATCAGTACGTGTGCCCCCAGCCGCCGCCGGGCAACCGCTTCTCGGCGCCGATCCGAGCGGGGGAGCGTGCGGTCGTGCTCGGGCGCTGAATCCGCGGCGCACCGCTCTCGGGCGACGGCCGCGGCTTAAGCTGTAACCGTGCACGGTGAATACAAGGTTCCAGGCGGAAAGCTCGTCGTCGTCGACCTCGAGGTCGAAGACGGCAGGATCGCTCGCTTCCACCTCGCCGGCGATTTCTTCCTCGAGCCCGACTCGGCGCTCGACGACATCGACCAGGCGGTCACCGGCCTGCCGGTCGAATCGGATGCCACCGCCATCGCCGCGGCGGTGCGCGGTGCGCTGCCCGAGGGGGCGCAGCTGCTGGGCTTCACGCCCGAGGCCGTCGGAACAGCCGTGCGTCGTGCTCTGGTGACAGCCCCCGGCTGGAACGACTTCGACTGGGAGATCGTGCACGAGAAGGCGGTCTCGCCCCGCATGAACCTCGCCCTCGACGAGGTGCTCACCTCCCGCGTCGGCGAGGGGCGTCGGCGTCCCACCCTGCGCATCTGGGAGTGGGATCAGTCGGCTGTCGTCATCGGCTCGTTCCAGTCGTACCGCAACGAGGTCGACCCCGACGGCGCTGCCCGTCACGGGTTCGACGTCGTGCGTCGCATCTCGGGCGGCGGCGCGATGCTCATGGCCGCGGGGCAGATCATCACCTACTCGCTCTACGTGCCGGCATCCCTCGTGCAGGGCATGACCTTCGCCGACTCGTACGCCTTCCTCGACGACTGGGTGCTGCAGGCGCTGCGCTCACTCGGCATCGACGCGATCTACCAGCCGCTCAACGACATCGCCAGCTCGTCGGGCAAGATCGGCGGAGCCGCGCAGAAGCGCCTCGCCAACGGGGGAGTGCTGCACCATGCGACCCTGTCGTACGACATCGACGGGCAGACCATGACCGAGGTGCTGCGCATCGGTCGCGAGAAGCTCAGCGACAAGGGCACGACCTCAGCGGCCAAGCGCGTCGATCCGCTGCGCAGTCAGACGGGCCTCGCCCGCGCCGAGATCATCGAGCGCTTCAAGGACACCTTCCGCTCGCTCACCTCGGCGGAAGACGGCGCGATCACGCCGGACGAGTATGCGGATGCCGAGGCGCTCGTGGAGTCGAAGTTCGCCACCGACGCATGGCTGCGCCGGGTTCCGTGACCGACCCCGCGCCTGACCCCTCGTCTGACCCTGGGGCGGCGGATCCCGCTCCCGCGGCCCCCGCTGCGGTCGATCCCGCTGCCGTCGTCCGTGGTGACGTCTCGATCATCCAGGGCGACAACCTCGCCGTCGCGGCCACCCTGCCGTCGGCGTCGTTCACGCTCGTCTACCTCGATCCGCCCTTCAACACGGGCCGGATGCAGGAACGGCAGGTCGTCACGGCCCGTCGCACGTTCACAACGCAGGAAGAATCCGGTGCTTCCGACACCCAGGTCCCGGCATCCGCCGGAGCGGATGCGGCTGTCACCCCGGCCGTCGTGAGCCCTGAACCAGCGAGCTCGGGCGCCGAGGTGCGGCACGGCTTCCACGGTCACGCCTACGAGCGGGTGCGCGGGATGCTGCGTGCGTACGACGACCGTTTCGACGATTACGGCGCGTTCCTCATGCCTCGGCTCGAAGAGGCGTGGCGACTGCTGGCGGACGACGGCACGCTGTATCTGCATCTCGACTATCGAGAGGCGCACTACGCGAAGGTCATGCTCGATGCGGTGTTCGGCCGTGACTGCTTTCTCAACGAGCTGATCTGGGCCTACGACTACGGCGCGAAGTCGCGTCGCCGCTGGCCCACCAAGCACGACACGATCCTGGTCTATGTGAAGAACCCCCGCGAGTACGTGTTCAACTCCGACGACGTCGACCGCGAGCCCTATATGGCCCCGGGTCTCGTCACGGCGGAGAAGGCCGCCCGCGGCAAGCTGCCCACCGACGTGTGGTGGCACACGATCGTGCCGACGACCGGACGGGAGAAGACCGGATACCCCACGCAGAAGCCCGAGGGCATCCTGCGGCGCATCGTGCGGGCATCGAGCCGTCCCGGCGACCGAGTGCTCGACCTCTTCGCGGGCAGTGGCACGACCGGGGCTGTCGCCTCTGCGCTCGGGCGTGACGCGGTGCTCGTCGACGACAACCCCGAGGCGGTGCGCGTCATGACCGAGCGGATGCCGCACGCCGTGGTCACCGAGCTCAGCGAGTAACCCTCATCGTCGGCCCTGACCGGCGTCGTCGCCGCACCCGCGAATGTCGGATGCCCTGGGTACTCTCGCGGTATGACCGGTTATACTCTTGCCATGAAGACGGCGATCTCCGTGCCCGATGGCGACTTCGCTCGCTTTGAACGCGTGGCCGCGCGGCACGGCATGAACCGGTCGGAGTTCTTCCAGCTCGCCGGACGACGTCTGGCCGATGAGCTGGAAGGCACTTCGGACCTGACCCGCATCGCGAACCAGATCTTGGCGCAGGCTGAGATCGACCCAGCCGACGCGGTGTTCGTGCGAGCCAACGAGCAGCGGCTGCGCGAGAGCACCGACTGGTGATCCGCCGGGGTGACATCGTCTGGGTCGACGTCGGGATTCCGCGTGGGTCGGAACCGGCGAAAGTGCGTCCTGCCGTCGTGGTTCAGGAGGATTGGCTGCTCGATACGAACATCAATACCGTCTTGGTCGTGCCGTTGACGTCGAACACCGCTCTCGAGGGATTCCCCGGCAACGTGCTGGTGCCGGCCGCCGCGTCAGGGCTCGATCGTGACTCGGTGGCGAATGTGGGTCAGATCGGTCCGGTCACCCGAGAGTTCGTCGACACCTACCCGGCCGGCCATCTCGCGCCCTATCTGATGGCGCAGATCGGCACCGGCATCCGTCTCGTCTTGGGAGTCTGAGAATCATGACCGAGTACATCGAGGTGCAGACCGCCGCAGGGCGGGTGCGGGGGCGTTGGCGCCCGACCACGGGAGACGGCGGCGCACCGCGGTCGGCGGCCTTCCTCGGCATCCCGTTCGCGGAGGCGCCGATCGGCGACCTGCGATTCCAGGCTCCGGTGCCGAAGGCGCCCTGGGGCGGCGTGCTCGACGCCCTCGAGTTCGCAGCGACCGCGCAGCGCGGTGACCCCGGCGTGACGCTGATCCCCGAGCCGAGTGTCGAGGGCGATTCGACGCTGAACGTCAACGTCTTCACGCCTGACCCCACGGCATCCGGGCTGCCCGTGCTCGTCTGGATCCACGGCGGCGGGTACTTCGCGGGCTCTCCGGCGAGTCCGTGGTACGACGGCCGCAACTTCAACCGCGACGGCGTCGTCACCGTGTCGATCTCGTACCGCCTCGGCTTCGACGGGTTCGGCTGGATCGACGACGCCCCGTCGAACCGCGGAGTGCGCGACTGGCTGCTGGCACTCGAATGGGTGCAGCAGAACATCGGCGCATTCGGCGGGGACCCCGACCTGGTGACGATCGCCGGGCAGTCCGCGGGTGGCGGGGCCGTGCTCACTCTGCTCGGTATGGAGGCCGCACAGCACCTGTTCCACGGGGTCTATGCGATCTCGGGAGCTCTCGGCGACGTGTCGTCGGCGCGGGCCGAGGCGTTCGGGCGAGCGCTCGCCGCGGCAGCCGGCGTCGACCCCACCGTGGCCGGTCTCTCGACCGTGAGTGAGGAGCGGCTGCTCGCTCTGCAGAAGAAGGCGACGCAACTCGGGCCGTCGTCCATGACCGCGATGATCGACGAGGGCCTGCCCCTCGGGCCGGCGATCGACGGCGACCTTCTCACGCGGCCGACGGGAGAGTCCCTGCGAGCGGGCGTGGGTGCAGACAAGCCTCTCGTGATCGGCGCCGCCGACGACGAGTTCACGATGGCCTTCACCGGACGTGCGGCGAAGGCGCTGCGCTGGGTGCCGCAGGGCGTGCTCCTGAATCGGCTCGGCCTGCGCAAGAGCATTCGCGGCGAGTACCTCGCCGCGAACGCCGACATCGCCCGTCTCGGCAAGGCGCGGCTCGCGGGACGACTGCTCACCGACCGGATGTTCCGCGCCGGCGTGCCCCGGATCGCGGCTGCCCGGGGCGACGCCCCCACCTGGCTCTACCGATTCTCGTGGCCGTCGGGTCACTTCGGCTTCGCCGAGCACTGCCTCGACGTGCCGTTCTTCTTCGACTGCCTCGACGGTCCGTCGATGGAGGCGCTCGCCGGGCCGAACCCGCCGCAGGAACTGGCCGACGAGCTGCACGGCGGGGCCGTGGCGTTCGTCACGAGGGGCGACCCCGGCTGGCCGAGGCACGAGGGGGATGCCGGGATCGTGCGGGTCTACGACCGACCCACCCGTGACGTCGCCGATGCGTACGCGTCGGTGCGCGCGCTGGTCTGAGTTCCTGCGCAACCCGGTGCTGTCTCGAATCGCGTATGTCCCGGGCGCGGGTACGCGATATCTCCGCCGGTCACGACGACCGGCAGATAGGGTTCACAGCATGCGCATGCTGGGCGGACTCCTCCTGTGGGTCGTCGCGACCCTTCTCGGCCTCATCGCCGCAGCAGGATTCAGCGGTGCCGGCCTGGGCTGGGCGAACGGGTTCATCAAGCGAAGCTTCTGGGAAGACGTCGAGAGCGAGATCGGCGTGGGGCTCTCGATCTTCGGTCTCGTGGGCTGGCTCGTTCTGCTCGGTCTGTCGGCTCTCACGATGCGCGGTGGAGGCCAGGCTCCGTCGAAGGCAGCCACAGTGACGGCATCCGTTCTCGTCGCGCTCAGCGTCGTCGTCGTCCTCTTCGCGTGCGTCGTCTCGATCGGCTGGCCGGAACCTGCGAGCGAGCATCCGCTCCCGCCCTGGAACCGCGCCTGACGTCTCGAGCAGGTGGCCGCCTGCCTCAGGTGATGTAGATCTTGCGCAGCGTCTCGGTCACCGTCCAGGCGGTGCGCTGCCCCGCGGCGAGCCGCACGATAGACCCGGGACCGACCTCGATCGCAGGCAGCACGGGCTCGACGAACTCGATGCGGGCGTGACCGGACAGCACGACGAACACCTCGTCGACCTCGACATCGGATGCCGTGCCCGGCGTCATCTCCCAGACTCCGACCTCGACCTCTCCCAGCGTGGCCAGCTCATGTACCGCCGTCGTGGGCTGACCGATGATCACGTCGTCGGCCGGCAGCGGCTCATGAGTGAGCGGCAGTGCGGCGGCATCAACTCCCGTGCCGGGTGCGAGGGCGCTCACGAGTCGAAGCCCATGCCGACGGCGTCCAGCGTCTTGAGGAACAGGTTGCGCTTGCCCTCGTTGTGATCGGCCCGGTCCATCGCGGCGCGCACGAGGTTGACGCCGACCGAGGCGACGGGCTCGGGTGGGAACGGGATCGGCTTCTCGCGCACCATCGCGAGCTCGGTGCGTTCGGTCGACTCGCCCGACAGCTTGTCGAGCATGACGTCGGCGGCGAACCGCGCGGCGCCGACGCCGAGCCCGGTGAACCCGGTGGCATAGGTCACTCGACCCTTGCGGGCCGTGCCGAAGAACGCGCAGAAGCGGCTCGACGAGTCGATCGCTCCGGCCCACCGGTGCGTGAAGCGCAGCCCTTCGAGCTGGGGGAACGTTGTGAAGAAGTGCGAGGCGAGCTTGCGGTGGCTTTCGGCGCGATCCTCGTACTCGGGGCGCACCTTGCCCCCGAAGTGGTAGACCGCGTCGTATCCGCCGAAGAGGATGCGGTTGTCGGCGGTGAGCCGGTAGTAGTGGAACTGGTTGGCGCTGTCGGCCAGGCCCTGCCTGTTCGACCACCCGATCGAGGCCAGCTGCTCGTCGGTCAGCGGCTCGGTCATGAGCACGTAGTCGTAGACGGGGACGGTCATGAGTCGGTTGCGCTTGAGCAGCGAGGGGAAGACGTTGGTGGCCAGCGCCACGGCATCCGCTCTGACTCGCCCGCCGTCGCGCGTGACGAGCGTGATCGCGCTCGACCCGTCACCCTCGACGGAACGCACGAGCGAGTTCTCGTAGATCTCGACGCCGAGTTCGACCGCCACACGGGCCAGTTCGAGGCCGAGCTTGGCGGGGTGCACGAGCGCGCATCCTTCGCGCTCCCAGGCCCCCGCGAGGAATGTATCCGAGTGCACCTCGGCCTGCACGGCCTCACGATCGAGGAAGCCCTCCTCGTCACGCAGCCACTCCACCTGGTGCGGCTCCACGGCGACGGCCAGCTGACCGGTGCGCTCGAAGTCGACATCCATGCCATACCGCTCGACGGTCTCTTCGATGGCGTCGAGGTTCTCGAGGCCCAGCTTCTCGAGGCGGTCGATCTCGTCGGGCCAACGACTGACACCGTTCTCGTGACCGTGGGTGAGGCTCGCTTCGCAGAATCCGCCGTTGCGACCGGATGCCGCCCACGCGATGCGCGACGCTTCGAGCAGCACGACCCGACGTTCGGGGTCGCGCTCCTTCGCGCGCACGGCTGTCCAGAGCCCGGCATAGCCGCCGCCGACGATGGCGAGGTCGGCGGTGATGCTGCGGGTGAGCGACGGATGCGACACGCGCTCCACGTCGTCGAGCCAGAAGACGCTCAAGGCGGTGTCACGCAGCGAGGCGTCGATGACGGCATCCGCGGGGCGGCGGCGTTCGAAGACCGTGGTTCCCATGATGTTCTCCCGGTTCCGGGCCGCGCCTCAGCGCGTGCCCCAGTTGTAGAGGTCTTTGTAGAGCCCCGCGTAGAGCAGGCTCTCGGTATGCGTGATGCCGGGGATCGTGCGAATGCGGGTCGCGATCAGATCGAGCAGGTGGGTGTCGCTCTCGCACACCGCCTCGACGAGGATGTCGAAGGTGCCGAGCGTCACGACGACATAGGCGAGCTCGGTGATCTTCGTCAGCTCCTCGGCGATGAGCCGCGGGTCGCCGGTGACGCGGATGCCGATCATCGACATGCGGTTGAATCCGAGCTGCATCGGGTCTGTCACCGCGACGATCTGGATGATGCCGGCCTCGGTCATCCGCTGCACCCGCTGACGCGCCGCCGCCTCGCTGAGCCCCACCTCTCGGCCGATCTCGGCGTAGGGCCGGCGGCCGTCCTCCTGCAGCAGCTCGACGATCCGCTTCGAGATGTCATCCAACACGGGCTGCTTCGGCGTGGCGCTCATGTGTCGATATTGACAGCATGGAGGCCCGCTGGCAACTGATTCCATCGTTGCGATCATCTGACTCTTCTGTATTCGCACTCGGATCGCTAGCATGGCCGTCATGGCGACAGATCTTCTCCAGAACTTCATCGGCGGGCAGTACGTTCCCGCGAGCGGACAGAAGCGGATGCCGCTGATCGACCCGGTGACGGAGGAGACCTACGGCGAGCTGCCGGTCTCGGACGCGACTGACGTCGACGCGGCGTATGCGGCCGCATCCGCCGCATTCCCGATCTGGCGCGACACCACCCCGGCCGACCGCCAGCTCGCGCTGTTCCGCATCGCCGACGAGATGCAGGCGCGCGCCGAGGAGTTCGCCGACCTCGAGTCGCAGGACACGGGCAAGCCGCGCGCGTCTCTCGTGGCAGACGAGATCGTGCAGTCGATCGACCAGCTGCGGTTCTTCGCGGGGGCCGCGCGCAGCCTCGAAGGACGCGCTGCGGGGGAGTACCTCGCCGGCCACACCTCGTTCGTGCGGCGCGAGCCGATCGGCGTGATCGGACAGGTCACCCCCTGGAACTATCCGCTGAACATGGCCGTGTGGAAGATCGCTCCCGCGCTCGCCGCCGGCAACACGGTCGTGCTCAAGCCCGCCGAGTCGACGCCGCTGACCACCCTGCTGCTCGCCGAGATCGTCGCGCTGCACACGCCCGCAGGCACGCTCAACGTGGTGCTCGGCGACCGCGACACCGGAGTGGCCCTGGTCGAGCATCCGACGCCTCAGATGGTGGCCATCACCGGTTCGGTGCGTGCCGGGATGGCCGTGGCGCGATCGGCGGCGAACGACGTCAAGCGCGTGCACCTCGAACTCGGCGGCAAGGCGCCGGCGATCGTCTTCCCCGATGCGAACCTCGACAAGGCGGCATCGGGCATCGTCACGGGCGCGTTCTTCAACGCCGGGCAGGACTGCACGGCAGCCACCCGCGTGCTCGTGCATGCGTCGGTGCACGACGACTTCGTCGCCGCGCTGGTCGAGAAGGCGAAGACGGATGCCCGCACGGGCGCCCCGCATGAGGAGGGTGTGCTCTACGGCCCGCTCAGCAGCGCTGCTCAGCTCGCTCAGGTACAGGGCTTCGTGGATCGTCTGCCCGCGCACACCACGATCGAGACCGGCGGGTCGCGTCAGGGCGAGAGGGGCTTCTTCTTCGAGGCGACCATCGTGTCGGGCCTGCATCAGGACGATGAGGCCGTGCAGGGTGAGATCTTCGGACCGGTGCTGACCGTGCAGGCGTTCGAGACCGAGGAGCAGGCGCTCGAGATGGCGAACGACGTGCCCTACGCCCTCGCGTCATCGGTCTGGACGACCGATCATGCCCGCGCGATGCGCTTCTCGCGGGATCTCGATTTCGGCTGCGTGTGGATCAACACGCACATCCCGTTCGTGTCGGACATGCCGCACGGCGGCTTCAAGCACTCGGGCTACGGCAAAGACCTCTCGCAGTACGGCTTCGATGACTACACCCGCATCAAGCACGTGATGTCAGCGCTGGATTGACGCTGCGGCGCGGGTCTCTCGACACGTATGACGCGATGTGTCAAGCTGGGCGGACGTCGAATCCGGGGGGATCAACTTGGCACGACCACTCGCGGGGCCCCAGACCCTGCTCCGCACGCTCAACGGCCGCGCCATCCTCGAGACGCTCGCGCGCCGAGGCCCGCTCACCCGTGCCGAACTGGTCGTCGAGACGGGGCTGTCGCGCACGGCGGTGACGCAGGTGCTCCGGATGCTCGAATCGTCGTCGGCGGTCGCGGCTGCCGGCATGGACCGCGACACACGCGGACCGGCCGCGGGGCGCGTCTCGCTGCATCCGCAGCTCGGACTCGCCGCCGCGGTGCACGTCGACGCGCACGCCGCGCATGTCGCACTGGTCGACCCGACCGGGGCGGTGCGGGCTGAGAGCCACGCGGCCTTTCCGGTGCGCGGGGACCGCGTGCAGCACATCGCCGGCCTGATCGACGCGTGCCGACGGGCCGTCACCGGTCCGCTGCTGCTCACTGTCGTCGGCATCCCGGGCATCGTCACCGCCGACGGCGGCATCCGCGATGATCAGGGCCCCGACGGCGGCGCATTCAAGAACGCCCTGTCGACGCGCCTCGGCTGCCCGGTGCGGGTGGAGAACGACGTCAACCTCGCGGCGCTCGCCGAACTCTCCGAAGGCACCGGCGCACAGCTCAGCAGCTTCGCCCTGCTGCTGCTCGATGACGGACTCGGTGCCGGCATCGTGATCGACGGCTCGCTGCACCGGGGATTCTCGGGCGTCGCCGGCGAGGTCATGTACCTGCCGCAGAGCCCTCTGCCGATCGGCGCCCCTGTGCTCGGCGACGCCGTGGTGAGAGACCTCGCCCTGGCGAACGGCCGCGACCCCGAAGAGACGATCGACCAGCACCTCGACGCCGCCTCCGCCGGTGATCCGGCCGCACTCGCCATGGCCGCCGAGATGGGACGCAGACTCACCCTGATCGCGGGCAGCATCGCCCTCGTGCTCGACCCCGAGGCATTCCTCCTCAGCGGCACGGCCGCGCACCCGGCGCTCGCCGGAGCCGCAGTCGCGTTCGCCGAAGAACTCGCCCCCCAGCTCCCGCTCACGCTCGTGGTCTCGTCGTTCGGGCCGGAGGCGCCGCTGGTCGGCGCGATCGGTGAGGCGGCATCCGGACTCCGGGCGACCGTGTTCTCCCGACTGCTTCCCGCATCGAACAGGAGTCGACGATGACCCCAGACCTCGCGGACCGCCTCGGCCTCGCGCCGCGAGCGAGGGGCGTGATCATCAACGCCGACGACTTCGGCATGTGCCATGCGGCCAACACGGCGATCATGCAGCTGCTCGATGCCGGGCGCATCGACTCGACGACGCTCATGGTGCCCTGCCCCTGGGCGCCGGAGGCGCTGGCGTTCGCGGCCTCGCACCCCGATCTCGACGTCGGCGTGCACCTCGTGCTCACGAGCGAGTGGGCGGACTACCGCTGGCGGCCGCTCACCGGCACCGGCACGACGCTCGTCGACGACGCGGGGTACTTTCCCGCCGGCGTCCTCGCGATCGAAGAGCTCGCGTCGGTCGACCACGTCACCGCCGAGATCGCCGCACAGCTGCAGGCCGCCCTGGATGCCGGCGTGGACGTCACTCATCTCGACAACCACATGGGGTCTGTCTATGGCGTGCTGACCGGGCGGGACTTCCTCGGTCCGGTGTTCGAGCTCGCCGCCCGACACGGCCTGCCGTTCCGGCTGCCGCGCACCATGGAGGGAACCGCAGACGACGCGGCGCTGCAGGCGAAACTCGCCGAGGCATCGGCCGCCGCCGACGCCCTCGGCGTCGAGATCGTCGACCGGCTGTGGACGCACCCGTTCGAAGAGGCGCCGGATGAGTCGTACGAGCAGGTGCGGGACGGATTCATCGCGCTGCTGCGCGCGGTTCCGTCCGGTGTGACCGAGATCTACCTGCATCCGATGGTCGACGACGACGAGCTGCGCGCGGCCGTCGACTTCGGCGCCGCCAAGCGCGGACACGAGCTGCGCCTGCTCTCCGACCCCCTCGTGCTGCAGGCGTTCGCCGACGAGGGACTCGTGCGACTCGGCTGGCGCGATCTGCGCGATCTGCAGCGGAGTCGCCGCGCATGACCTCGCTGACGACGAGGCTGCGCGACCGGCGTCTCGATGCCGCCCCCACGCGGGCGCAGACGATCGCCTTCGGAGCATCCGGGTTCCCGACCCAGCTCATGGCGCAGACGTTCTCGGCGTTCGTCGTCTACTTCTATGTCACCCACCTGGGCGTGGCGCCGGGCTGGGTCGCCGCGGCGATGATCGCGCACGGCGTGCTGAATGCGGTGCTCAATCCGGTCGTCGGGGCGCTCTCCGACCGCATCCGCACGCCGTGGGGGCGCCGCATCCCCTGGATCGGTCTCGGCATCGTGCCGCTGGTGCTCGCCTTCGCGCTGGTGTGGATGCCGCCGGAGCTGCCGACCGCCGGGCTGATCGTCTGGTTCCTGATCGTGGTCGCGGTGTACGACATCGCCTTCGTGGTGGTGGTGCTGAACATCTCGGCGCTGTTCCCCGAGATCTTTCGCACGACCGACGAGCGAGCGCGCGGCAACGTGCCCCGGCAGATCTTCGCGATCCTCGGCATGGTGCTGGGCACCGCGGGCGCCCCCGCGCTGTACGGGTCGATCGGGTGGCCGGGGATGGCCGTCGTGCTCGCGACCGTCTGCCTCGCGCTGCTGGTGTGGTCGTTCTTCGGCGGCATGGTCGAGCGTCGGGTGCCCGAGGCGGCATCCGAGGCGATGCGCTGGCGCGACCAGCTGACCTACACGTTCGCGAACCGGGCGTTCGTGCCCTACGTGCTCGGCTCGCTGTTCATCCAGACGTCGATCGCCGTGATCCTCGCCGCGCTGCCGTTCTACGTGCGCTATTCGCTGGGCGCCGCCGAGGGCGAGGCGAGCCTGCTGCTGGGGGCGATCTTCGTGACCGCCATCCCGTCGATCGTGCTGTGGAGCGCGATCGTGCGACGCACCTCACCCCGCGCCGCACTGCTGGGGAGCGTCACGGTGTTCGGCATCGCCGTGCTCGGCTACCTGCTGCCGTCGACCGTGCTCGCCGCCGCGCTCATCGGCGTCGCGGTGGGAGTCGGCGTCGGCGGTCTGCTGCAGCTGCTCGAGGTCGTGCTCGCCCAGATCATCGACGAGGATGCCACGCGCACCGGTCATCGCCGCGAGGGAGCCTACTTCGGGGTGAACGGCTTCGTCGTGCGCGGCTCGGTCGTGCTGCAGGCCGTCGTGGCGGCTGCGGTGCTCACGGCATCCGGCTTCGACGCCTCGCTCGGCGACGCGCAGCCGGAGGCCGTCGACGGCGGGATCCGCGTGATGGTGGCGGTGATCCCGCTCGTCTTCGCGGCCCTCGCGTGGCTGTGCTTCTGGCTCTACCCGATCCGCACGCGCGATCTCTGACGAGACCCGAGTCAGGATGCGGCCCGGCGGGCCTCCCAGCCCGTGCGCACCATCTCGTCGACCGTGTACCGCATCTTCCAGTCGAGGTCACGGGCGGCGAGCTCGCCCGTCGCGACGATGCGGTCGGGGTCTCCCGGGCGTCGAGGGCCGATCTCGGCGGTGAAGTCGATGCCCGTGACGCGTGCGACCGCATCCATGATCTGCTTCACGCTGAGGCCGTCGCCCGAGCCGAGGTTGTAGGCGGCCTCGATCGGCTCGCCGCCGGCGAGACGCTTCGCTGCCGCGACGTGGGCGGCGGCGATGTCGCCCACGTGCACGTAGTCGCGCACGTTGGTGCCGTCTTCGGTGTCGTAGTCGTCGCCGTTGATGCGCGGGGTCTCTCCCGCGATGAGCTTCTCGAACACGATGGGGAAGAGGTTGTGCGGGCTCACGTCGTAGACCGACGGGTCGGCCGAGCCGACGACGTTGAAGTAGCGCAGCGAGGTGTGTCGCAGCGGCTTGTCGGAATCGGCGGTCGCGATCGCCTGGTCGCGCAGCAGCCACTCGCCGATGAGCTTGGACTCGCCGTAGGGGCTCGCGGGCTTCTTGGCCGTCTCCTCGACGACGAGCGCGACATCGGGAGTGCCGAACACGGCAGCCGACGACGAGAACACGATGTTGCTGACGCCCGCGGCATCCATCGCCTCGAGGATCACCCGGGTGCCCTCGACGTTCTGCGCGTAGGTGTGCAGCGGACGCTGCACCGAGACACCGGCGTACTTGTATCCGGCCACGTGGATGACGCCCTCGGCGTCGTGATCGCGCAGCGTCTGCTCGACGAGCTCGCGGTCGAGGATGCTGCCCTGCACGAAGGCGACGCCCTCGGGCACGAATGAGGCGACGCCGCTCGAGAGGTCGTCGAGAACGACGGGGGTGAGCCCGGCATCCGCCAGTGCGCGAACGACGTGCGAGCCGATGTAGCCGGCGCCGCCGGTCACGATCCAGGACATTGTGCTCCTCGGGGTGGGGAAGTGTTCAGTATCTCAGGTCGCGACTGACAGAACCTGAGGCGTCGACCGCGAGCTCGGTCACGCGTCGCGGTGCGCTCCGGCCGACGGCGTGACGGTGAAGATCACGGGAGCGGCGAAACCGGATGCTGCGAACGCCGCCGTCACGGCATCCGTCACGCGCTGCACGGAGTCCTGCTCGATCAGCGCGATCGCGGCCCCGCCGAACCCTCCGCCGGTCATCCGAGCGCCGATCGCACCGGCCGACAGGGCCGTCTCGACCGCCGTGTCGAGCTCGGGCACGGAGATCTCGAAGTCATCGCGCATCGACGCGTGCGAGGCCACGAGCAGGTCCCCGATCGCTCGGGCGCCCTGCTCGCGCAGCACCGTGACGGTGTCGAGCACGCGCTGGTTCTCGGTGACCACGTGGCGCACGCGACGGAAGGTCACGTCGTCCATGAGCTGTTCGGCGCGGGGCAGGTCGGCGACGGAGACGTCGCGCAGGCTCTCGGCGCCCATGATCGCGGCACCGCGTTCGCAGGCGGCCCGGCGCTCGCCGTATCCCCCCGTGGAGTGCGCGTGCTTGACGCGGGTGTCCATCACGAGGATCGCGAGGCCCGCTTCGGCGATGCCCACCTGCACGAGGTTCGCATCGAGCGAGCGGCAGTCGAGGAAGATCGCGGCATCCGGCTCGCCGAGCATCGACGCCATCTGGTCCATGATGCCGGTCGGGGCGCCGACGGCCTCGTTCTCGGCCTTCCGGCCGACGCGGGCGAGGGCCGTGCGGTCGAGCCCGGCATCCCACAGCTCATTCAGGGCGGATGCCGTGGCGCCCTCGATCGCGGCCGACGACGAGAGGCCCGCGCCCACCGGGACGTCGGAGGCGATGGCGATGTCGAGCCCGGTGCCGGTGGCGGCAGAGGCGGAGACGCCCTCGGCCTGGCGCAGGGCCCACGCGACGCCCAGCGGGTAGGCGGCCCACTCCGGCACGCGCGGCGCGGTGCCGGTCGGGGTGGGGAACAGCTCGTCGAGGTCGTCGAGCGAGACCTCCACCGGCTCGTCGGCGAAGGTCGACGCGACGCGGATGCGGCGGTCGTCGCGGGTGCCGACGGCGGCCACCGTGCGGTGCGGGATCGCGAAGGGCAGCACGAATCCGTCGTTGTAGTCGGTGTGCTCGCCGATCAGGTTCACGCGGCCCGGTGCCGACCAGACGCCCTCGGGGGCGCGGCCGGTGAGGTCGGTGAAGAGCGCGCGCGCGGCGTCCTGTGTGGTGGTCATGCGGATGCCTCGTCTGCGGTGTCTGCGGGTGCGGGTGCGGGTGCGGTCTGGTCGTGGGCGGCGTCGGCCTTCCCGATGGCCTCGCGGATGCGGGCGGCGCCCTGCTCGGGGGTGACCTCGGCGGCCCAGGCCCACATCGCGGCCTCGGATCCGGCGAGGAACTTGAGCTTGTCGGCGGCACGGCGGGGGCTCGTCAGCTGCAGGTGCAGGCGCACGCTGTCGCGGCCGACGTTCACCGGGGCCTGGTGCCACGCGGCGATGTACGGCGTCGGGGTGTCGTAGAGCGCGTCGACGCCGCGGAGCAGTCGCAGATAGAGGGGAGCGAGCTCGTCGCGCTCGGCATCCGTCGTCTCGGCGAAGTCGGGCACGTGACGGTGCGGCATGAGGTGCACCTCGAGGGGCCAGCGGGCGGCGAAGGGGACGAATGCTGTCCAGTGCTCGCCCCGGAACACGACCCGCTCCGACGCCTGCTCGGACTCGAGGATGTGCTGGAACAGATCGGGCGCCGTGCGGTCGATCGAGTCGAGCAGGCGCGTGGTGCGCGGCGTCACGTAGGGGTACGCGTAGATCTGGCCGTGCGGGTGGGGAAGCGTGACGCCGATGGCCTCGCCGCGGTTCTCGAACGGGAAGATCTGCTGGATGCCGGGGAGCTTCGACAGCGCCGCCGTGCGGTCGGCCCAGGCCTCGATCACGGTGCGGGCGCGGGTCACCGACTGCGTGCCGAACGATCCGGTGTGCTCGGGGCTGAAGCACACGACCTCGCAGCGTCCGACCGAGGTGCGCGTGCGGCCGAGTCCGAGGGCGGCGAGGTCGTCGAGCCCGCGAGGAGGGTTGCTCGCCTGGGGGGCGGTGCCGGTGGCCTCGGCGAGGGCGGGGCCGAAGGCGGGCGAACGGTTCTCGAAGACGGCGACGTCGTAGAGCGAGGGCACTTCCGAAGGGTTGGTCGGCGACTGCGGAGCGAGCGGATCGGCGTCGGCGCTCGGCATCATGACACGGTTCTGGCGGTTCGCGGCGACCGTGATCCAGTCGCCGGTCAGCACGTCGAGGCGCATCGTCGCGGTCTCGCTGCGAGCGTCGAGCGTGCGGCTGTCGACGGCGCGCTCGGCGCCGAGCGTCGTGTGGGGGTCGTCGAAGTAGATCAGTTCGCGGCCGTCGGCGAGCGTCGTCGCGCGCTTGACGATGCCGGCGGAGAGGGTCTCGGTTCGAAGCTCAGGAGATTCGGGCGTGTTCACGTAAACATGGTACGCACAGCCTCGTGGTAACGTCAACACGCCGGCCATGTGTCCGGCGAGGAGGGGGCACCGTGGGCGACGATCTCTTCCGCGACGACGATCTGCCGCGCGACACCGATCGTCCGCGTCGGCGACGAGCTCCGTCGGGTCGCGTCTCGATGGCGATGGTCGCCGCGCGCGCAGGCGTCTCGGGTCAGACCGTGTCGCGCGTCGTCAATGACAGCCCTCGCGTCGACCCTGCGACTCGCGAACGCGTCGAGAGGGCGATGGCCGACCTCGGCTACCGCCCCCACCGTGCAGCCCGCGCCCTGCGCACCGGCCGCTCGCAGACCATCGGACTCGTCGTCACCACCCTCGCAACCGTCGGCAACTCGAGGATGCTGCAGGCCACCGCCGAGGCTGCGGCCGAGCGCGGGTACGCCCTGACGCTCGTGACCGCGGGCGACAGCGTCGCAGACGCCTTCGAGCGCCTCGCCGAGCAGGAGGTCGACGGCGCGATCGTGCTGAACGAGGCATCGGCGCTGGTGCCCGCCGCCGAGCGACCCGCGGGCCTGCGTCTGGTCGTGGTCGATGCTCCGGGGTCAGCCGACCTCGCGGTCGTGCACAGCGACCATGCCGGAGGCGCCGCCGTGGCGACGGCCCACCTGCTCGGCCTCGAGCACGAGACCGTGCACCACCTCGCGGGCCCGGCGGACTCGTTCGCGGCGGCCGAGCGTGAGCGCGGGTGGCGGAGCGCGCTCGCGGATGCCGGCATCGAGCCGCCCGCCGTCGTGCGCGGCGACTGGTCGGCCGAGGCCGGACACGCCGCGGGTGACGCGCTGAGCGCAGCATCCGCGGTCTTCTGCGCCAACGACCAGATGGCGCTGGGCCTGCTGCGCGCGCTCGCCGACGCGGGACGGAGCGTTCCCAAGGATGTCAGCGTCATCGGATTCGACGACGTGCCGGATGCCGCCAACTACCGCCCGCCGCTGACGACGATCCGACAGGACTTCGCGGCCCTGGCGCGCCGGGCGGTCGACCTGCTCGTCGCCGATATCGAGGGCGCCGCCGAAGGTGCGGCATCCGCTGTCGTGGTGCCCACGCTCCTGGTCGAACGCTCGAGCACTCGCTGACGCGCGACCCCGCGCCGTCGGGCCGCGGGGTCACTTCCGCACCGCCGCCCGCTGCGGGGTCACTTCCGCACCCGCCGCCCGCTGCGGGGTCACTTCCGCCCCGGAGACGCGGCTCCGCGATGCGTATGTGGCCCCGCACGTCGGGTGGACGGGCGTCGGTCACATCCAGAAACCCGGATAGCGGTTTCCGCGCGCCACTTGCGCACCCGCCCGACTCGTGGCAAGCTACCGGAAAGCGCTTACCCACCGGGATACCGGCGCACGGCTTCCCACAGAACGGACCAGCAATGTCACAGGCGACGACCCGCGAGATCGGGATCATCATGAACGGCGTCTCCGGGCGCATGGGCTACCGTCAGCACCTCGTGCGGTCGATCCTCGCGATCCGCGACGAGGGCGGAATCGAGCTGCCCGACGGATCCCGCATCACGGTGAAGCCGCTGCTGGTGGGGCGCAACGAGGCCAAGCTCGCCGAGCTCGCGGCGAAGCACGGCATCGCGGACTACACGACCGATCTCGACGCCGCACTCGCCGACCCGAAGTGGGAGATCTACGCCGACTTCCTCGTGACCAAGGCCCGTGCCTCGGCGCTGCGCAAGGCGATCGCGGCCGGCAAGGCGATCTATACCGAGAAGCCCACCGCCGAGTCGCTCGACGAGGCTCTCGAGCTCGCGCGTCTCGCCGATGAGGCCGGCGTCAAGACCGGCGTCGTGCACGACAAGCTCTACCTGCCGGGTCTGCAGAAGCTCAAGCGCCTCATCGACTCGGGCTTCTTCGGTCGCATCCTGTCGGTGCGTGGCGAATTCGGCTACTGGGTCTTCGAGGGCGACTGGCAGCCCGCGCAGCGCCCGAGCTGGAACTACCGCACCGAAGACGGCGGCGGCATCATCGTCGACATGTTCCCGCACTGGAACTACGTGCTCGAGAACCTCTTCGGCGAGGTGAAGAGCGTCTACGCGCAGGCCGCCGTGCACATCGCCGACCGCTGGGACGAGAACGGCGAGCACTACACCGCCACCGCCGAAGACGCCGCCTACGGCATCTTCGAGATCGAGGGCGGCATCGTCGCCGAGATCAACTCGAGCTGGACGGTGCGCGTCAACCGCGACGAGCTGGTCGAGTTCCAGGTCGACGGCACGCACGGATCCGCGGTCGTCGGACTCTTCGGCGCCAAGATCCAGCCGCGCAACGCGACGCCGAAGCCCGTGTGGAACCCCGACCTCGAAGACACGCACGACTACGACACCGACTGGCAGAAGGTGCCCACGAACGACGTCTTCATCAACGGATTCCGTCAGCAGTGGGAGGAGTACCTCGTCTCGTTCGTCGAGGGCACGAAGTACCCCTTCGATCTGCTCTCCGGTGCCCGCGGCGTGCAGTTCGCCGAGGCGGGGCTGACCTCCAGCGCCGAGGGCCGCAAGGTCGCGCTCGAGCCGCTGACGCTGGGCTGAGCATGACGACTCTCCGACTTCTCGACGCCGCGGGCGCGGTGACGGATGCCGAGCTGCGCGAGGGCGGTGGATACTCCCGTCCGACCTCGCCGCTGCGGAGCCGCGTCGCCTACGCCGCTGCCCACGTCGTGCCGAAGGTGCACGCCGACAACACTCCGGGTCAGCCGGCCGACATCGACTGGGACTCGACGCTCGCGTTCCGCCGCAATGTCTATTCGTGGGGCCTGGGCGTCGCCGACGCCATGGACACCGCGCAGCGCAACATGGGCCTCGACGCCGCAGCGACGCGCGAGCTCATCTCGCGCAGCGCCGAGGTCGCGCGTGAAGAGGGCGGCTCGGTCGTGGTGGGCGTCAACACCGACCACGTCGCCGAGTCGCACATCTCGCTCGACCAGGTCATCGACGCCTACAAGCAGCAGCTGCACTTCACCGAGGAGCAGGGGGCGGGACCGGTGCTGATGGCCTCGCGTCATCTCGCGCGGGTGGCGACGGATGCCGACGACTACCGCCGCGTCTACCGCGAGGTGCTGGAGTCGGCGTCGGTGCCCGTGGTGCTGCACTGGCTCGGCACGGCGTTCGACCCCGAGCTCGCCGGCTACTTCGGCGCGGATGACTGGCAGACGGCATCCGCGGTGCTGCTCGACGTGATCGCCGAGAACCCCGACAGGGTCGCCGGCGTGAAGATGAGCCTGCTGAACGCGGAGTCCGAGATCTCGGTGCGCGAGCGGCTTCCGCAGGGCGTGCGCATGTTCACGGGCGACGACTTCAACTACGTCGGCCTGATCGGCGGCGACACCGTGGGTGAGGGCGAGGGGCATTCCGATGCGTTGCTCGGAGCGTTCGCGGCGATCACCCCGGTCGCCTCCGCCGCCATCCAGGCGCTCGATGCCGGAGACCCCGCGCGCTACCTCGAGATCCTCGGTCCGACCGAAGAACTCAGTCGCCAGGTGTTCGCGGCACCGACCTTCTATTACAAGACGGGCGTGGCGTTCCTCGCCTGGCTCAACGGGCATCAGCCCGCGTTCCAGATGGTCGGCGGGCTGCACTCGGCGCGCAGCCTTCCGCATCTCAGCCGCATCGTCGAGCTGGCCAACGCCTCGCTCGCCCTCGAGAACCCCGAGCTCGCGCGAGAGCGCTGGCACGGGATGCTGCGCCTGAACGGAGTCTCGCTGTGACCGTCGACCCGCGCCTGTCGATCAACCAGGCCACGATCAAGCACGCCGACCTCGCGACCGCGCTGCGGGTGACGGCGGATGCCGGCATCCAGGCGATCGGTCTGTGGCGCGAGCCCGTGAACGAGGTCGGTCTCGATGCCGCCGCGCGCATGCTCGCGGATTCGGGGCTGCGCTTCACGACTCATTGCCGCGGGGGCTTCTTCACCTTGCCGGACGGACCCGAGCGCGTCGCCGCGCTCGACGACAACCGGCGCGCGATCGAGGAGACCGCGACGCTCGCCGCCGCGGGGGCCGACGGGTCGACGGCTGTGCTCGTGCTCGTCGCCGGCGGCATCCCGGCGGGATCCCGCGACCTGATCGGCGCGCGCGAGCGAGTGCGCGATGCGATCGGCGTGCTCGCGGCCGATGCGAAGGCGGCGGGTGTGACGCTCGCGATCGAGCCCCTGCATCCGATGTACGCCTCTGACCGCGCGGTCGTCTCGACCCTCGGTCAGGCGCTCGACATCGCCGCCGACTTCGACGCCGACGTCGTGGGCGCGGCGGTCGACACCTTCCACATCTGGTGGGATCCTCAGGTGCTCGACCAGATCGCACGTGCGGGCCGCGAAGGGCGCATCGCGACCTACCAGGTGTGCGACTGGAAGACCCCGCTCGCCGCCGACGTGCTGCTGTCTCGGCACTACACGGGCGACGGCGTGATCGACTTCGGCTCGCTCACGCGCGCCGTGATCGAGTCGGGCTATGACCGCGACATCGAGGTCGAGATCTTCAATGCCGACATCTGGGCGGATGCTCCCGAGAACGTCGTGCGCCGCACGGCCGAGACGTTCGGCGCCGCAGTCTCGCCGCACCTGCGCTGACGGGCGTGAGCGATCTGCCTGGCGGAGCCGGTCGCCATCTCGATTGTCCTCTGCGCCGACCATCTGCAGGAGACGAGCACGGATGCAGGACCGGAACGCCGATTCGGGCCCGCATCCGTGCTTCGGTCCTGCAGACGGCACGACTCGACCCGCACCTCGCAGACAGGACCGACCGCGCCCTATGTTGAGGTGGGCCCGACCCGAGCCCCGCGACGCCCCCGTCATCGCCGTCTCGGCGCAGTATGCTCAGGGCATGAGTCAGCAGGAAAGCCCTTCCCGTGCGCGTCAGCCGAGGCATTCACGGGGCGCAGCCCCGACCCTGCACGACGTCGCCCGCGAGGCCGGCGTCTCGCTCGCCACGGCATCCCGCGTTCTCAACGGGTCAGAGCGCAAAGTGGCCGAGTCGTTCCGCGAGCGCGTGGAGCAGGCCGCCGCCGAACTGGGCTACACGGCGAACGCGTCGGCGCAGGCGACCGCCCGCGGCAGCTCGCCCGTGATCGCCCTGCTGGTGGCTGACATCGCCGACCCGTACTTCGGACTCATCGCGGCCGGCGTGGCCCGCGGAGCCGACGAACAGGGACTGGTCGTGACGATCGCCATCACCGAGCGTGATCCGGCGCGTGAGGCGCGCATCGTGCGGGCTCTGCGTGGTCAGCGACCTCAGGGCCTGATCCTCGCCGCATCGCGCACGAACGAGCCGACCGACTCCGACACGTCGCGCGAGCTGGCGGAGTACGCCCGGTTCGGCGGACGCGTCGTCACGTTCGGCGCCGGCAGTGCAGAGAACCGCCACGTCGAGATCGACAACCGCGCCGGGGCCGAGGCGCTCGGTCGCCGCATGGCCTCTCTCGGCTATCGCAGCGCCATCGCGATCGGCGCGGCCGAGGGAGTGCTCACGTCAGACGAGCGTCTTGCCGGGTTCCGCGCCGGATTCGCGACCGACGGCGGGTCGATCGAACGGGTGATCCGAGGTGACTTCCGTCGGGAGTCCGGTGCGCAGGCGATGTCGGCCGCCCTGGGCGAGGGCGTCGAACCCGGCACCCTCGTGTTCGGCATGAGCGATGTGGTGGCGATCGGCGCGATGGCCGCGATCCGCGAGGCCGGTCGAGAGGTCGGCACCGACATCGCGGTCTGCGGCTTCGACGACGTGCCCTCGAGCAGCGACGTCACCCCGGCGCTCACGACCGTGCGCGTGCCGCTGAGCGAAGTCGGGTATCAGGCGTTCCGCGCGACGGTCGACACCGACTGGCAGCAGGCTCCGCTTCCGCTCGAGGTCATCGTGCGCGCGAGCACCCCCGGCATCGCGTCATGACGCGCGTGGTGCTGGCGCCGGACAGTTTCAAGGGCACGATCACCGCGGCGGATGCTGCGGCATCCCTCGCCGAAGGCTGGGCATCGGTCGAGCCGTCGGCGACGTTCGTGCACCGGCCCATGGCGGATGGCGGTGAGGGCACGGTCGCGGCGTTCGAGGCGGCCGTGCCGGGAGCGCGACGCATGCCGGTGGTCGTCGACGGTCCCGCAGGCACACCGGTTGAGACCAGCTGGCTGCTGCTGCCGGCCTCGACGGATGCTCCCGGCGACACTGCCGTCGTCGACCTCGCCTCGACCTCGGGCATCGAACTGCTCGACGAGCTGCGACCGTGGGATGCCGACACCACCGGGTTCGGTCAGGCGATCGCCGCGGCACTCGACCACGGTGTCACGCGTCTCATCGTGGGGATCGGTTCGAGCGCGTCGACCGACGGGGGCACCGGGATGCTGGCTGCGCTCGGCGCTCGGTTCCTCGATGCGTCGGGTGCGCCGGTCGTGCGTGGAGCGCGGGGCCTCGCCGACATCGCCTCGGTCGACCTGAGCGGGCTGCGCGCGGCCCCGGACGTGCGCGTGCTCACCGACGTCACGAATCCGCTCACCGGACCCCGGGGTGCGGCGGCCGTGTTCGGGCCGCAGAAGGGGCTCGCCCTCACGGAGCTGGCCGAAGTGGATGCGGGGCTCGCTCGACTCGCCGACCTGCTCGCCCTCGACGCCGCACTGCAGGGGGCCGGAGCCGCGGGCGGAACGGGCGGCGCGCTGGTCGTCTGGAGGGCGACGCTCGCCCCAGGAGCGGCCGAGGTCGCAGAGCTCATCGGACTCGCCGACGCGATCGCCGACGCCGACGTCGTCGTCACGGGGGAGGGGTCGTACGACGGTCAGTCCGGCGACGGCAAGGTGCCCTCGTTCATCGCCGGCCTCGCGGCATCGGCTGGGGCCACGGCCCTGCTCGCGGCCGGACGCATCACAGCCGATTCCGAGACCGCGCTGTTCGCGGCATCCGCGTCTCTCACCGAGATCGCCGGGTCGTCGGACGCGGCCCTCTCCGACCCCGCGCGGTGGCTGCGCGAGGCCGGAGCGCTGCTCGCCCGCTCGGTCTGACTCGCCGCGGCGCGTCAGCCCCCGAGGGCGGCCGACACGACGGCGCGGGCCTCGGCCTGCACCTCGGCGAGGTGCTCGGCTCCGCGCAGGCTCTCGGCGTAGAGCTTGTAGACGTCTTCCGTGCCCGACGGGCGTGCCGCGAACCAGGCGTGCTCGGTCTGCACCTTGAGGCCGCCGATCGCCGCGCCGTTGCCGGGGGCGTGCGACAGCTTGGCGGTGATCTCCTCGCCCGCGAGGGTCGTGGCCGAGACCGCCTCGGGAGCGAGCTTGCCCAGCGTCGCCTTCTGCTCGGGAGTCGCCGGGGCGTCGACGCGCTGATAGGCCGACGATCCGAACGCCTGCTCAAGCTCGCCGTACCGCTCCGACGGCGTCTTGCCGGTCACCGCGATGATCTCGGCCGCGAGCAGGCACAGCAGGATGCCGTCCTTGTCGGTCGACCAGACCGTGCCGTCCTTGCGCAGGAACGATGCTCCGGCCGACTCCTCGCCGCCGAACGCGACCGAGCCGTCGAGCAGACCGGGCACGAACCACTTGAAGCCCACGGGAACCTCGAGCAGACGGCGACCGAGCGACTCGGCGACCCGGTCGATGATCATCGACGACACGAGGGTCTTGCCGATCGCGGCGTCGCGCGGCCACTCCGAGCGGTGCGAGAACAGGTAGTCGATCGCGACCGCGAGGTAGTGGTTCGGGTTCATGAGCCCGGCGTCGGGGGTGACGATGCCGTGGCGATCGGCATCCGCGTCGTTGCCCGTCAGCACGTCGTAGTCGCCCTTCTTGGCGACGAGCGAGGCCATCGCCGACGGGGAGGACGGATCCATGCGGATCTTCTCGTCCCAGTCGAGCGTCATGAAGCGCCACGTCGGGTCGACCTCGGGGTTCACGACGGTGAGGTCGAGGTCGTAGACCTCCTTGATGAGCGCCCAGTACTCGACCGATGCGCCGCCGAGCGGATCAGCGCCGATGCGCACTCCGGCGGTGCGGATCGCGTCGATGTCGATGATCGTCGCGAGGTCGCGCACATAGGCATCGCGGAAGTCGTAGCCCGGAAGCGCGTCCCAGTCGATGTCGGCGAACCGCTCGCGCTTGACGTCGGCGAGGCCACCGGCGATCAGTTCATTGGCGCGGTCGGCGATCCAGCCGGTCGCGTCGGTGTCGGCCGGTCCGCCGTGCGGCGGGTTGTACTTGAAGCCGCCGTCGCGGGGCGGGTTGTGCGACGGGGTGACGACGATGCCGTCGGCGCGGCCCGCGGCATCCGGTGCGAGGTCGCGGTTGTAGGTGAGGATCGCGTGGCTGAGCGCGGGCGTCGGCACCCATGCGTCGCGCGAGTCGACGCGGACGTCGACGCCGTTGGCCACCAGCACCTCGATGGCGCTGCGCTCGGCGGGCAGCGAGAGGGCGTGGGTGTCGCGGCCGAGGAAGAGCGGGCCGGTGATGCCCTGGCTCGCGCGGTAGTCGACGATCGCCTGGGTGGTCGCAAGGATGTGATTCTCGTTGAAGCTCTTGCTGAGCGACGACCCGCGGTGTCCGCTGGTGCCGAACGCGACCCGTTCGGCGGCGACGCCGGGGTCGGGCACGCGGTCGTAGTACGCGGCGATCAGCTCGTCGACATCGATCAGATCAGATTCCTCGGCAGGGAGGCCGGCGCGGCTCGTCATGCAGACAGTCTGCCCCCATCTCGGCATCCGCGCATCTTCTGGGCCTCTGCGGGTGCCCTAAGGTGAAACGCGTGACTGAACGCCGCACCTACAGCTATCTCGGCCCCGCCGGAACATTCACCGAAGCGGCGCTCGAACAGGTCGCTGAAGCCCGAGGTCAAGACTGGCGTGCCGTGCACAACGTGGGCGAAGCTCTCGCCGACGTGCTGGAGGGTCGCAGCGACGCCGCCATGATCGCGATCGAGAACTCGGTCGAGGGCGGAGTCTCGACCACGCAGGACGCTCTGGCCACGATCCCCGGACTGCGGATCATCGGCGAGTATCTCGTGCGGGTGAACTTCGTGCTGGTGGCCCCGCGCGGCACCACCCTCGACGACGTGCAGGTCATCGCGGCGCATCCGGTCGCCTACGCGCAGTGCCACGGCTGGCTCGGCGCGAACATGCCCTCGCACTCCCACGTGCCCGCGGCGAGCAACGTGGCGTCGGCCATCGGCGTGCTCGACGGCACCCTTCCCGCACAGGCGGCGATCGCCGCTCCCGGTGTGGTGAAGCACCTCGACGTCGACGTGCTGGCCGAGAACATCGGAGACAACGCCCAGGCGGTCACCCGGTTCGTGCTCGTCACCCGCACCACCACCGCGCCGGCTCCCACCGGCGCCGACAAGACCTCGCTGATCGTCGAGCTGCCGAACGACCACCCCGGATCGCTGCTCGAGATGCTCGAGCAGTTCTCGACCCGCGGCATCAACCTCTCGCTGATCCAGTCGCGGCCGATCGGCGACGAGCTCGGGCGCTACCGGTTCGTGATCGACGCCGACGGGCACATCGAGCACGAGCGCATGGCCGACGCCCTGCTCGGCATCCGTCGTTTCAGCCCGCGTGTGGTTTTCCTCGGGTCCTACCCCCGGGCCGACCGCCAGATCGTGCAGTACCCCGAGCGCTACGACGACGACGTGTTCGTCGAGGCACGCGACTGGCTGCGCGGCATCCTCTCGGGCGAGCCCGACGACTGAACCCGGCCCGCGCGGTCAGATCGCGCCGATCTCGACCAGCGCCCGCTTGAACTCGGGCATCGCCGAGTGCGGGTCGACCCGGTCGTCGGTGAGCAGATTGGCGCTCTCGGCATCCGGGTGGTGGAACGGGAGGAACACCGTGTCGGGCCTGATGTCGTGCGTCAGCTCGGCGCGCGCCTGCAGGGTGCCGCGGGAGTTCGAGATGCGGATGCCGTCGCCCTCGCCGATCCCGTGACGTCGGGCCGTCGCGGGGTGCAGCTGGGCGACGAGATGGGGTCGCTTCTCGGTGAGCTCGCGGATGCGGCGGGTCTGCGTTCCGCTCTGATACTGCTCGAGCAGTCGCCCGGTGACGAGGTTCAGGCGCTCACCGCCCGCGGGGGGATGGGAACGAGCGCGCACGGCCACGAGCTTCGCGCGCCCGTCGGCGTGTGCGAACCGGTCGGCGAACAGCCGAGGGGTGCCGAGGCTGCCGATCGGAAAGGGCCAGTGCGCCTCGAGTCCGAGGTCGAGCAGCTCGTGGCTGAGGCCCGAGTAGTCGGCGCGGCCGCCGGCGGAGGCGCGGGCGAGTTCGTCGAACACCTCTGACGGCACGAGGCTCCAGGTGCCGGGGGCGTCGAGGCGACGGGCGAGCTCAGCCATGATCCACAGCTCGCTGCGAGCACCGGCCGGGGCATCGACGGCCCGACGCCGACGCAGCACCCGACCCTCGAGATTGGTCATCGTGCCCTCCTCCTCGGCCCACTGCAGCACGGGCAGCACGATGTCGGCGGCCCGCGCGGTCTCCGAGAGGAAGAAGTCGGAGACGACGAGCAGGTCGAGGCGTCCGAGGGCCTCGCGCACGGTCTGGACGTTCGGCGCCGACACGAACACGTTCGACCCGTGCACGAGCAGCGCTCGCACGCCCCCGGGGAGTCCGGCGTTCTGCAGCAGCTCGACGGCCGGGACGCCCGGTCCGGGAAGTGTGCCGGGGTCGACGCCCCACACGGCCGCCACCGAAGCGCGGGCGGCCGGGTCGCTGATCGACTGGTATCCGGGCAGCTGATCGGCCTTCTGCCCGTGCTCGCGACCGCCCTGGCCGTTGCCCTGGCCCGTGAGGGTGCCGTAGCCGCATCCGGGGGTGCCGGGCAGCCCGAGCAGCAGTGAGAGGTTGATGGCGGCCGTCGCGGTGTCGGTGCCGTCGACATGCTGCTCGACGCCGCGGCCGGTGAGGATGTACGTCGAGTCCGATTCCGCCAGTCTGCGCGCCAGATCGCGGATGCTGCGCGCCGGCACCCCCGTGACGGTCTCGGCGCGCTCGGGCCACCACGCCGACACCGACTGGCGGAGGGCCTCGAAGCCCGATGTGCGCTGGCGCACATATCCGTCGTCATACAGCTCCTCGGCGATCACGACGTGGATCAGCGCGAGCAGCAGTGCGAGATCGGTTCCCGGCACGGGCTGCACGTGGATGCCGGCGCCGTCGGCGCACAGCCGTGCCGTCGAGCTGCGGCGAGGGTCGACGACGATGAGTCCGCCGCGGGCTCTGGCCCCCTGCAGATGCGACACGAACGGCGGCATGGTGTCGCCGACGTTCGACCCCAGCAGCAGCACCGTCTCGGCGGTGTCGAGGTCGGTCAGCGGGAACGGCAGGCCCCGGTCGATCCCGAAGGAGCGGTTGGCGGCAGCGGCCGCGGATGACATGCAGAAGCGCCCGTTGTAGTCGATCCGCGAGGTGCGCAGCGCGATGCGCGCGAACTTGCCCAGCTGGTAGGCCTTCTCGTTCGTGAGTCCGCCGCCGCCGAAGACTCCGATCGCATCGGGGCCGTCCTCGTCGGCGATCCGGCGCAGCCGTGCGGCGATCAGGTCGAGAGTCGTGTCCCACTCCGCAGGATGCAGCTCGCCGTCGGCCCCGCGCACGAGCGGAGCGGTGAGGCGACCGGTGTCGGCGAGCAGCTCGGCCGAGGTCCACCCCTTCTTGCACAGACCGCCGCGGTTGGTCGGGAAGTCGCGTCCGGCGACGGTCACCGGCACCGCAGCGCCCGGGGTCGGGGTCAGCGTCATCGCGCACTGCAGCGCGCAATAGGGGCAGTGGGTGTCGGTCATGCGACGGCCCCCGCGTGGGCGTGCAGCAGCTCAGTGATGCGCGCGCGGCATCCTCCGCATCCGGTGCCGGCACGGGTGCACTCGCCGACAGCGGCGACCGATGAGCAGCCGTCGTCGATCGCGTCCTCGATCTGGCCGACGGTCACGGCGTTGCAGATGCACAGGGTCGCGTCCCGCCCGGCCGGCGCGATCGCATCGGCGTCCGGATCGTCGAGGCGCAGCAGCAGCGAGCGGTCGGCGGGCAGTTCGCCGCCGCGCAGATACAGCACGCTCAGCTCGGCGGCGGCTCGCGGCATCCCGACCGCCACGAATCCGGTGAGGATGCCGTCGCGCGTCGCCATCTTGACGTAGGCGCCGTGCTCGGGATCGGCCCAGACCGCGATGCCGGGAGCATCCTCGCCGGCGGGGACGGGGGCGAAGGGGTCGGCCGAGACATCGCCCGCCGATGCGATGTCGACCAGCTCGCCCTTGAGCACGACGACTCCGGGGTGCTCGTCGGCGAAGTCGGCGGCATGGTCGTCGTCGTGAGCGCCGAGCTCGGCCGCGATCCGCGCCGCGAGCCAGCTCGCCTGGCGCCAGCCCGGCCCCACGAGACCGTGCGGCCCGCCCGGCACCTCGCGGTCGTGCAGATGCTCGGTGGGGTCGGCGATGTGCGCGCAGTCGCCGATCGCATGCACGCGCGGATCCGACCACGAGCGCAGCCCGCCGTCGACGAGCACACCCTTGCCGACGCGGAGCCCCGCAGCCTCGGCGAGCTCGGTGCGCGCTCTCACGCCGCACGACAGCACGAGCAGATCGCCCTCGATGCGCTTGCCGTCGGAGCTCGCGAGCGCTCGGAACCGGCGGATGCCGTCGTCGCCCTCGACGCCGATCACGCCCTCGGCGCGAGTGTGCGGCACGAGCGTGACGCCCGCAGAGGAGAGGGCGGTCGAGAGGATGCTCGCCGACCCGCGATCGAGCTGGCGGGGCATCGGCATCGGACCGAAGTGGGCCACCGAGGGGACGGCACCGGCATCCGCGAGCAGCATCGCCAGTTCGATCCCGAGCACCCCGGCGCCCAGCACCACGACCCGGCCGCCGCGGGCGACGACCGCGCGCACCTGCTCGGCATCCGAGAGATCGCGGAGCACGCAGACCCCCGCGGTGAGGGTGCTGTCGAGGCCGGTGGAGTCGCGACCGAGCGTCTCGAGGCCGTCGAGTGACGGGACGATCGATCGTGCACCCGTCGCGAGCACCAGGCGGTCGTACCCGACGGCCGACCCGTCGGCCAGCTCGACGACCCGTGCATCGCGATCGATCCGCACTGCTCGTGCACCCAGCCGCAGATCCACACCGGGAAGACTCGCGGACGTGGCGAGAGTGAGCTCCTCGCGCGACGCCTCGCCTACGGCGAGCTCGGCGAGCAGCACCCGGTTGTACGGATCGGCCGCCTCGGCCCCCAGCACGGTGACCGTCGCCCGACCGCCCGCCACGAGCGGCAGCAGCTCCTCGGCGAAGCGGATGCCGACAGGCCCCGCGCCGATGACGACGATGCGCTCGGTCATGATCAGATCCGGTGTCCGGCGAGCGAGGGCCGGGGGATCAGGTAGACGAAGACCGTGATCAGGAGCAGCACGATGTAGGCGGCGACGAACCCGCCGAATGCGGGAGCGTACGACCCGGTGCCGCTCTTCGCCGCGGCCAGCACCTGCGGGATCACGAATCCGCCGTAGGCGCCGATCGCCGAGATCAGCCCGAGGGCCGCCGCGCCCTTGCGCTGGGTGCTGACACCGAGGGCATCGCCCGCGGTCGCGGCACCACGGGCGGCGAAGACGTTGGGGATCATCCGGTAGGTCGCCCCGTTGCCGACCCCGGCCGCGATGAACAGCAGCAGGAAGCATCCGAGGAAGAGCGCGAAGCTGTTCGCCTCGAGGGTGACGAGCAGCGAGAGCGCCCCGATGATCATGAGCGCGAACGCGGCGATCGTCATGCGCGCCCCGCCGAACCGGTCGGCGAGCTTGCCGCCGTAGGGGCGGGCGAGAGAGCCGACGAGGGCTCCGAGGAACGCCAGCGACAGCGAGGCACTGCCGATCTGGAACGTCGAGAACTCGGGGAAGGTGTCGGCGATGAGCTTGGGGAAGACGCTGGAGAACCCGATGAACGACCCGAACGTGCCGATGTAGAGCAGCGACAGCACCCACAGATGCGGTTCGCGCAGTGCGGCGGCGGCCCCGGCGAAGTCCGCCTTGGCCGACGACAGGTTATCCATGTGGCGCCAGGCGCCCCACACGGCCACGAGGATCAGCGGCACCCACATCCATCCGGCGAACGACAGGCTGAAGGTCGACGCGGCGGTGATCGACACGACGATCGGCACCGCGAGCTGCGCCACAGAGGTGCCCAGGTTGCCACCGGCCGCGTTGAGCCCGAGCGCCCAGCCCTTCTCCTTCTGCGGGAAGAAGTAGGTGATGTTCGCCATGGAACTGGCGAAGTTGCCGCCGCCGAAGCCCGCGAGCGCCGCCACGGCGAGCAGCACGCCGAACGGGGTCTCGGGGTCGTGCACGACGATGCCGAGCAGGATGGCGGGGATCAGCAGCAGCAGCGCCGAGACGATGGTCCAGTTGCGTCCGCCGAAGCGGGCGACGAGGAACGTGTAGGGGAACCGCAGCGTCGCACCGACGAGGCTCGGCAGCGAGATCAGCCAGAACGACTCGGTGGTTCTCAGGGTGAACCCGGCGGCGGGAAGCAGCACGACGACGATGCTCCAGAGCTGCCAGATGATGAAGCCGAGGAACTCGGCGAAGATCGACCAGCCGAGGTTCCGACGGGCGATGGCCTTGCCCTCGGCGGCCCAGAAGGTCGCATCCTCGGGGTTCCATCCGTCGATCCAGCGGCCGTTCCGCCGGGTGAGGGTCACGGCGGAGGTGTCGACGCTGCTTCTTCCGATGGTCTGGGACATCGCGGCTCCTGGCGTTCGAGAGGATGAATGCTCTGAACGTAGGGGCCGGATGTTGCAGGCCCGCGCAAGTGCGATTACCGCACGATTACTTCTCGATCACATCGGAGAGGCGGGCGATGAGAGAACTTCAGGAATCGCGTTCGTCTGCTCGCCAGGATGCCGCCAGCTCGGTGATCGCGGCCACCGCGGCAGCGGTGTCCTGGCGGCCGCCGCCGGCTCGTCCCGCTGCGAGACCGGCGAGGTAGGCGCTGAGCGGAGCCGCCGGTCGGGCGACGCCGTGTGCGACATCGCGGGCGAGATCGAGAAGCAGAGCGACGTCGACGGATGTGCGATCGATCCCGAGCTCCGTGCAGACGGCCGTGGTCCAGTCGTCCAGGGCTTCGACCGGAAGATGCTTCGGCTTGTCGGTCATGTCGTCTCCTCGTCAGGGGCGCTGCCGCGGGGGGACGTCGGTGACGCGGCGCGGGCACGTTCGAGATCGTCCCACGTGTCGACATCCGTCGCCAGCTCTCCCGCCGGAACAGCCCTGATGCGCAGGCCCGCGAGCAGCGATCTCAGGGACGCGTCGCGGCCGCCGTCGGGGAGGGTCGCGAGGGCCGCGCGCAGCGCATCGGCGCGGTAGCGCCCGACCAGCCACTGCATCCGTTCCGACGCGTCGATCAGGCAGACGCCGTCCTCGCCGCCGGAGAGGCGGGGATGCCGGTGCAGTAGCGCCACTGCGTCGACGGCGTTCGGCAGGTCGGCCGCCAGCAGCAGCACGTCAGCGGTGTCGACGAGGGCGAGGCCGGCGGCGATGCCCGCGACCGGTCCGCCGAACTCGGGCGACTCGCGGGTCCAGACGACGTGGTCGCGAGTCGGCGCCGACGGGCCCACGACGATGACGGGGTCGCACCCGTCGACGGCCGCGACGGCGTGGTCGAGCAGGGTTCGCCCCGCGACGTCGAGCAGCGGCTTGACGGCACCGCCGAGCCGCGACGCCCTCCCTCCGGCGAGGATGATCGCGGCGGTCGGCTCGGTCGCGCGCGTCTCGGTCGCGCGCGTCTCGCTCTTGTGGTGCTCGGTGTCGTGCCGCTCGGTCATGAGAGCAGCATCACGTCGACCAGGTCACCGACCGCGACGGCCGACACGTCGGCGGGCACGACCGCATAGGCATCCGCTCTCGCGAGTCCCGCGGCCAGGTGGGCGCCCGACGACCCGTCGGCGGCCGCCGGACGCACCGACCAGGCGGCCGGGTCCGATCGATCGAGGGTGAGGGGCACGTACTGCTGTCGTCCCGCCGGGCTGGACCACGCCGCAGTGGTGGCGAGGCGGAGCATCGGACGCTGCACCCCTGCGCGGCCCTGGAGCGCGAGCAGCGCCGGCCGCACGAACGCCTCGAACGAGGCCGCGACGCTCGCCGGATTGCCCGGGAGGCCGAACACGAGCGCGTCCGCGAGGCGTCCGAAGGCCTGGGGTCTGCCCGGCTGCATGGCCACCGCCACGAACTCGATGCGATCACGCAGCACGTTCTTCACGACCTCATGGGCGCCGGCACTGACTCCGCCGGAGGTGACCACGACGTCGGCGCGGGCGTCATCGAGCGCGCGATCGACGAGGGCGGCGAACGCGGCATCCTCGTCCGTCACCGTGTCGACCGAGACGACCTCGGCTCCCGCCTCGGCGCAGAGCGCGGCCAGCAGCACCGAGTTCGACTCGGGGATCTGCCCGCGCGTGAGGTCTGCGCCGGGGGCGGCGAGCTCGCTTCCGGTCGAGATCACGGCGACGCGCGGTCGGCGATGCACGCGCACGGTGTCGGTCCCGGTGGCGGCGATGGCCGTGAGCTGCAGCGGGCCGAGCGTGACGCCTGCTGCCGCGACGACGTCGCCGGCTCGCAGCTCCTCACCGCGGCGGCGGATGTTGGCACCCTCGCGGAACGGCGCCGTGATCACGACGGCAGGGGCGTCCCACGTGCGGAGGCCGTCACGGGTGTGTTCGAAGGGTACGACGACCGTGGCCGTGGGCGGCACGGGAGCGCCGGTCATGATGCGCGCGGCCCGCCCGCGACTCAGCTCGGGCTCGTCAGCTGACCCTGCGGGGAGGTCGGCGATCACTTCGAGCTCGACCGGATTCTCGGCCGTGGCGGCCTCGACGTCGCTGAACAGCGCCGCGTATCCGTCCATCGCGGAATTGTCGAACAGCGGCACGTCGACCCGTGCGTGCGCGGTCGCGGCGAGGACGCGGCCGGCCGCCTGTGCGATCGGCACCGATTCGGCATCCAGCGGTCGGGTGGCGGCGATCACCTTGGCCCGCTGCTCGTCGACCGTCAGCATGCCGGAGGAGCGAGGGGAGTGGTCAGTCGCATGCAGTCAGCGTACGACGGCCGCGGGGATGCCCCGCGACCGCGCCGCCCCTCTTCCCCTTGTTTCCCCGTTCGAAAGTCAGTGCTCGCGGAACAACGGCCAGCCGCTGCCTGGCAGCATGTGCGAGTGCAGCGCGCCCTTCGCCGATTCGAGGGTCGGATACGTGCCCGTCGCGGCATCGGACCCGGCCATGACGACCGTGTAGCCCTCGTCGTCGTGCCGGATGCTGCCGACGACCCCGTTCGTGCCGTACGCCACCCAGAGGGCCAGGGTCTTGGTAGTGCTCATCATCGAACCCCTTCCGTTGCTGGCGAGGGTACGCCCCGAAGTGCCGGAATACCAGACCTGGAGCGGGGTTTCTGCGACGTTCGGCGTTCGTGGCGCGGTAGGGGGTGGTCGACAGCGCGCCGCCTAGAGCGCTGCGGCGATGAGCTCGAGCGTCTGGGCCCGCCCGGCGGCGGCGTCGCGCGGCTCGGACTCGTAGGCCCCGGCGACGGGCGACAGCATGACCTCGTCGACGCCGTGCTTCTCCGCGAACGCGCGCACCTCTGCCGCGACCGACTCGCCGGTGCCGACGAACCAGCGTGAGCGAGCGGCCTCGACGACCTGCTCGGTCGCGGCATCCGACTCCGCAGCGAGCGCTTCCTCGACGGTCTCGAGGGCGATGAGCGGCTTGTTCAGGCGCAGCCGTGACATCATGCGCAGCTGCGGCAGAGCACGGGCCTCGGCCTCTTCCTGCGTGGGCGAGGCCACCACGTTCACGGTGAGGAAGGTCCGCGGCTCGGGGTGCTCCTCGCTCGGCTGGTAGCCCGAGCGGTACAGGTCGAGGGCGCGCTCGAGGCCCTGCCCCGAGAAGTGGTTCGCGAACACGTAAGGAAGACCGTGGGATGCGGCGAGCTGCGCCGAGTAGTCGCTCGATCCGAGCAGCCACACCTCGGGGCTTCCCGTGGCAGACGGTGTCGCGTGCACCGTGTACTCGCCACCCGAGGTGAATCGCACGGTCGCGCCCTCGCCCGAGATGAGAGCGGCGATGTCCTGCACGTTGCGGGGGAACTGCTCGACGTCGCTCGTGGTGCCCGATCCGCGGAGCAGCTGGGTGATGACGGGGTCGCTGCCGGGGGCGCGGCCGAGGCCGAGGTCGATGCGTCCGGGAGCGATGGCCTCGAGGGCGGCGAACTGCTCGGCGACGATGAGCGGAGCGTGGTTCGGCAGCATGACGCCGCCGGAGCCCAGACGAATCTGCGCGGTGCGCATCGCGGCGGCGGCGATCAGCACCGGGGGAGTGGTGGATGCCACGGCCGGCATGTTGTGGTGCTCGGCGAACCAGTAGCGGCGGTAGCCGAGCCGGTCGGCGGTGGCGGCGAGATCGATCGAGGAGGAGATCGCCTCGGCGCTGGTCTGGCCGGTGCGCACCGGGACGAGGTCGAGGACGGAGAGTGCGGTGGAAGTCATCCCCGAATGCAACGGCGGGGGAGGGCGGGGCATTCCCGTCCGCCCCCGCCATCGCCGGTGAAGCGGGGTGGGCCGGGTTCGAGCCCCGGTCCACTGGGGTTCAGGCGGTGATCGACTGTCGGTTGTCGCTCGACTCGACCTCGATCTTGCGCGGCTTCGCGCGCTCACTGACCGGGATGATCACCGAGAGCACGCCGCTCTCGTACGAGGCGCTGATCGCGTCGAGGTCGACGCCGTCGCCCAGCGAGAACTGGCGCAGGAACGAGCCCGCCCCGCGCTCGCGTGCGAGCCAGCGGACGCCTTCGCGACCGTCAGCCGTGCGCTGCGCGCGGATCGTGAGCTGTCCGCCGTCGAGGTCGACGTCGATCGACCCCGGATCGATGCCGGGAAGATCGGCGTGCAGGATGTACCGGTCGCCGTCGCGGTAGAGGTCCACCGGCATGAGACGCGGTGCGCGGACGGAGTCCAGCACGCTCGCAGCGAAGCGGTCGAGCTGACTGAACGGATCGAAGGACATGGCCATGAGTGTCTCCTTTCGTGTGGCCCGGTTGGGCGTTGGTGGTGCAGGTTATCTGCAACCGTTGCTATAGATTTTTTATAGAACAACCCGAGATAGAATGCAAGTGCGTCGAGAGGGAGGTGCCGATGAATGATCGCGACCCGAGCATGCCGGTCTACGGCATCGCCGTCGCCGCGCAGCTCAGCGGGGTGCCCGAGGCCAGCCTGCGACTCTTCGAGGCGAAGGGCCTTCTTACGCCTGCCCGCAGCGAGGGCGGCACGCGCCGCTACAGCGACGACGACCTCGAGCGCATCCGTCGGGTGACCGGGCTGCGCGTCGAAGGCATCAACATCGTCGGCATCCGTCGCGTGCTCGATCTGGAGGATGAGAACGCCGGCCTCCGCGAGGAGCTCGCCAACGACTGATCCCCGGCCCCGCACCGCCCCGCGCGCATCCAGACGCGCAGTACTTTAGGGGCATGGATGCCGAGATCTTCTACGTGCTCGTCGGTGCTGTCGTCGTGGCGGCGGTCGCCCGATGGCGCGGGTGGCCGGCCCCGCTTCTGGTGACGATCGTGGCGCTCGCGGCATCCTTCCTGCCCTTCGTGCCGGATGTCGAGATCGACGGCCATCTGCTGCTGAACCTCGTGCTCCCGCCGCTGCTGTACTCCGCGGCGCTGGACGTCTCGTTCGTCGGATTCAAGCGCAGCCTCCCCCAGATCCGCCGGCTCGGGATCTGGCTCGTGCTGCTCACGGCGCTCGCGGTGGGTTTCGTGGCCTGGTGGATCATGCCGTCGCTGACCCTGCCCGGCGCTCTGCTGCTCGGTGCGATCGTTGCGCCGCCGGACGCGGTGTCGGCCGCCGCGATCGGCCGCAAGCTGGGTCTGCCCCGCCGCATCATGACGGTGCTCTCGGGCGAGAGCCTGATCAACGATGCGACCTCGCTCACCCTCTACCGCGTGTTCGCGGCGATCCTCGCGGGCGCGACCGTGTCGGTGTGGGGTGGGGTGGTGCAGTTCCTGCTGGCCGTGGCCGTCGGGGTCGCGATCGGTCTCGTCTTCGGCATCCTGCTGCATCAGCTCCGTATGCGGATCAACGATGCTGTCGTGATCGGCACCTTCGGCCTGCTCGCGCCCTTCGGCGCCTATGCGATCGCCGAGCACCTGCTCGGATCGGGGGTGCTCGCGGTCGTGGCGATGGGGCTCTACGTCGGATACAACTCGCCCCGCACCGACTACACGACCCGTCAGCAGGAGAAGCCGCTGTGGCTGTCGGCCGATCTGCTGCTCGAGAGCTTCGTGTTCGCGTACATCGGTCTGCAGTTCCCGCGGGTGCTGCGCGACCTGGGCAGTGAGTCCGTCGAGCAGATCCTGGTGCTGTCGGGCATCGTGCTGCTGGTCGTGCTCGTGGTGCGCCCGCTCTACATCTATCCGACGAGCGCTTGGGCGAACTTCCAAGACCGCAGGCGCCTCGAGCGCTGGGATCGCGGGGTGCAGAACGGCGAGTTCGAGAAGCGTCACGAGAGGTCCCGACGGTGGGGACAGTTCACCGCCGACGAGCTGCGCACGCACATCGTGCGCGAACAGATGGCGGGTCTCCAGCTGACATGGAAGGACAGCGCGGTGATCTCGTGGGCTGGGATGCGCGGCGTCGTCACCCTCGCGATCGCGCTCGCCGCCGCTGATCTCGCGACGCTCGACGAAGAGGCCTCGCACGCGATCGTCGTGGTCGCGTTCGTGGTCACCGTGGGCACGCTGCTGCTGCAAGGGCTCACGCTGCCGATGCTGATCCGCCGCCTCGGGATCGAAGGCGACGTCGATCACGACGACGATCAGCGCGCGCTCGCCGCGGTGCGGGAGAAGAGCCGCGAGGCGGGCAAGGCGTTCCTCGCCGAGAAGCGCGTCGAGTGGCAGGCCAAGTACGGCGAGGTCGACCTGGGCGTCTTCGATGCCTTCACGAAGCGCATGACCCGGGTCGAGAAGGACACCGACGAGGCGCAGCAGGTCGAGGATGCCGTCGCCCGGCCCTCCTTCGACGACCTGGCCGCCCTGAGTCGGGGGTGGCTGCAGGTGCGCCGTGACATCCTGCTCGCGGAGCGCGATGCGGGCAATCTCGACGAAGAGCTCATGCGCGAGCTGATGACCGCGATGGATGCCGAGGAGCTCGCGCTCGACACGCGCGGTGCGACACGACAGCAGGGGCGCGCGTAGCCGGCGACAGGGTCGCGCACAGCCGACGACAGACGAGCGCCCCGCCCCGGGAGAGGGGCGAGGCGCTCGGGCGATGATGGAGCGAGGTCAGCGGATGCCGGCCCGCTCGGTCTCCGACGCGGTGGCATCCGTCTCGGGCGCGTCGTCGTCGGCCGAGTCGTCGGCGAACGGCAGTCCCTCGCGAGGCGCGTTGTAGAGCTCCTCGTCGAGGATCCCCTCGCGCTTGGCGACGATGGTGGGCACGAGCGCCTGGCCCGCGACGTTGACCGCGGTGCGGCCCATGTCGAGGATGGGGTCGATCGCGAGCAGCAGGCCGACGCCCTCGAGCGGAAGGCCCAGGGTCGACAGCGTCAGCGTGAGCATCACCGTCGCGCCGGTCGTGCCCGCGGTCGCCGCCGAGCCGACGACCGAGACGAGCACGATCAGCAGGTACTGCACGAGGGTGAGCTCGATGCCGAAGAACTGGGCGACGAAGATCGCGGCGATGGCCGGGTAGATCGCGGCGCAGCCGTCCATCTTGGTGGTCGCGCCGAACGGCACGGCGAACGACGCGTACGAGCGGGGCACGCCCAGGTTGCGCTCGGTCACGCGCTCGGTGAGGGGCAGGGTGCCGATCGACGAGCGGCTGACGAATGCCAGCTGCACGGCCGGCCAGACACCGGAGAAGTACTGCTTGATCGACAGCCCGTTGGTCTTCACGAGCACTGGGTAGACGACGAAGAGCACGATCGCGAGGCCGATGTACACGGCGATCGCGAACCAGCCGAGCGAGGCGAGCTTCTCCCAGCCGTACTCGACGACCGCCGCGCCGATCAGGCCGAACGTGCCGATCGGGGCGATGCGGATGATCCACCACAGCACGCGCTGGATGACCTTGAGCAGCGACTCGGTGAAGGCGAGGAACGGCTCGGCCTTCTTGCCGGCCTTGAGCGCCGCGATGCCGACGGCGACGGCGATCACGATGATCTGCAGGATGTTGAAGTTCACGCTGGACGAGAACGTGCCCTCGGTCGCGCCCGCGTTGGTGCTGACGCTGAGACCGAGGAAGTTCTGCGGGATCAGGCCGAGAAGGAAGTTCCACCAGGTGCCGACGGTGTAGGGGGCGCTCGGGGCGAGGTCGTCGCCCGCGCGCGACCCGGGCTGGATCACGAGTCCGAGCACGATGCCGATGCTGACGGCGATGAATGCGGTGATCGCGAACCACAGCAGGGTCTGGCCGGCCAGTCGGGCGGCGTTCTGCACACGTCGCAGGTTCGAGATGCTGGCGACGATCGCGGTGAAGATCAGCGGCACCACGGCGGTGCGCAGCAGTGTGACGTACGAGCTGCCGATCGTGTCGAGGGTGGCCGAGAGGCCGTTCGGCTCGTCGCCCGTCGCTCCGAGCTGGCGGGCGATCAGACCGGCGGCGATGCCGAGGACGAGGGCTGCGAGGATCTGGAAGCCGAACGACGTCAGCAGCCTCCGGACGGGACCGCGGGTGTCTGGCGCCTTGGCGGCGCGGACGGTGGTGCTCATTGGATTGGGGACTCCAGAATCTGTGCGCGCCCTGTGCGCGCCATCGGTCAACGCTAGGAGTCGCGCACCGACATGCGGGCGGAGATGACGAAGGATGACGGATGCCGCAGCATCCGTCATCCCTCGGTGTCGTTCGGGGTGCGTCAGCCCGCGCACTTCTCCAGGTTGTCGGTGAGGATCTGCGTGGTGAGCGCCTTGTCCTCTTCGCTGGACTGCTTGTCTTCGCCGTTGGCGATGTAGGTCAGGGTCTCGTTGCTGAGGTCGGAGTCGACGAGAGCGTCGGCGAAGCAGGTGGCGACGTCGTCGGTGACGACATCGCCGAGTCCCTGTTCTTCGTAGACCTTCTGGATGCCGTCGGCGACGTCGTCGACCGCGGGGCGCGAGGAGCCCCCGCAGGCGGCCAGCGAGAAGGCGAGGGCGGCGATGGGCAGGGCCATGAGGATGCGGGAGGGGGTGCGCAGGTTCCGGTCGTTGAGCTTCATGCGGTAAACGCTAGGCGTTCACAGCGAATCCATAGAAGGGGTTGCGGGGCGCGGACTTCCGCTGATAGACCGTGGCCCGGCTAGGCGAGCACGAGCAGATCGCCGACCTCGCAGCCCAGCGCATCGCAGATCGCGCGCAGGGTCGAATACCGGATCGCCCGTGCACGGTCGTTCTTCAGCACCGACAGGTTGACGATGCTCACACCCACCCGCGCGCTCAGCTCGGTCAGGGTCATGCCACGCTCCGCGAGCAGCTCGTCGAGTCGGCAGTGGATGCCGGTGAGCTCGTCGTCGCTCTCTGCCGGGGTCATACGAGCCCCCTGGTGTCGTCCTCGAGCGCCGCGTTCGAGCGCTGCAGGCGGATGCCCTGACGGAATGCGGCGGCGATGAGCCCCACGGCCACGCCTGTCGCGAAGATCGGGACGATCGCCCAGAACTCGATCGGATGCACCGGCTCGCCGGAGCCGAGGCCTGCTGCGGCGGACACCCCGTTCAGCCCGATCTTCTCGAGCAGCACAATGAACATCGGAGCGAGCACGAGGGTCCAGCCGATCGCGTCGAAAGCCCGCGCGTTGCCTCTCACGAAGAAGCGTCCGCGGAGGAAGTTCCATGCGACGAGCATCACGGCGACGATCACGATCGGCGGAGCGAGGGCCCAGAGGATTAGAGATCCGATGATCGCTGCGGTCGAGGCGCCATCCACTCCTGTGGCGAACACCATCGCATCCTGAGCGATCCCCTGGACCGACGCGGCTCCTGAGCCCACAGTGGCGTCGATCGGCTGTTCGTCGATCGGGATCGACCATGCGATGCCCTGGTCGCGGAACGTTCCGAGCACACGCAGAACGGTGCTGATCGCCGTCACCAGCAAAGCGGCCGCACCGAACAGAATCACGGTGATCGCATCGGCGGTCTGAGAGCGCGTCGTGCTGGTGGTGACGGTCATCAGACGAGTCCTTCCGTGTCGCGCTGCAGGCGATCGCCGATGGAGAAGACGGTGGAGATCAGGGCGACGACGAAGGCGGCGAGGATGAACGTGAAGGGCTCGACGCTCATCACGGCGTTCTCGAGGCCGTTGTCGGTGACGTCGGCGACGGTCGCGTTCGCGAGCATGTTGTCGAAGAACCGCACGGTCGAGAAGCCGAGGAGTCCGGTGATGCCGGCCGTCGCGACCAGCGCGGTGCTGCGACGGCCGAAGATCCGTCCCCTGAGCGTGCTGCGTGCGAGCAGGATGAGGCATCCGATCACGACGATGACCGTGACGATCTGCGCCACCTGTCCGATGACGCCCACGACGGACGCGACGACGGTGAGCTGAGGTGCGGTGATGGTCGCACTGTCGAGGCCGAGGGCGACCGTGCCGCCGGACGTCAGCGGCACGTCGACCGAGGTGTTCGAGGCGATGAACTCGACCAGCACGGGGACGTTCGTCCCGCGAGCGAGCTCGATGATCCGGACGATCGAGTGCACCGTGATGACGGCGGCGATCAGCGCTCCGGCGAGGCAGAAGGCGATCATGGCACCCGTGTCGCCTCGCGAGAGCATGCGGTCCTTCGTCGACGTCATGATCCACTCCTTATCGAGAGTCGTTGTTACCGATAATCGTTAACATAACGACAGTCGATAATCGCGTCAACCCCGGCCATGCCAGAGAGTCGTCACCGACAGTCACGGCACTATGCCGACGGCGAACACGGGCATACTGCATCCGCACGGTGGTTACTCTCGATGTACAGGCGCGGAGACCGTCGAGGGATCCTCGCTTCGCCCCAGTGCGAATAAGGAGTCACAGCATGTTCGAGAGATTCACGGACCGAGCCCGTCGAGTGGTCGTCCTCGCCCAAGAAGAGGCGAAGATGCTCAACCACAACTACATCGGCACCGAGCACATCCTGCTCGGCCTCATCCACGAGGGTGAGGGCGTCGCAGCCAAGGCGCTCGAAAGCCTCGGCATCTCCCTTGACGCCGTTCGCGAGCAGGTGCAGGACATCATCGGTCAGGGCCAGCAGCAGCCCACCGGTCACATCCCGTTCACGCCGCGCGCCAAGAAGGTGCTCGAGCTCAGCCTCCGCGAGGCTCTGCAGCTCGGTCACAACTACATCGGAACCGAGCACATCCTGCTCGGCCTCATCCGCGAGGGCGAGGGTGTCGCAGCCCAGGTCCTCGTCAAGCTCGGCGCCGACCTCAACAAGGTGCGCCAGCAGGTCATCCAGCTGCTCTCCGGCGCACCCGGCCGCGAGCCGGCAGCCGTCGGCGCGCAGTCGAACGACACCCCGAGCGCTCAGGGCGGCTCGCAGGTGCTCGACCAGTTCGGTCGCAACCTCACCCAGGCCGCGCGCGACAACAAGCTCGACCCGGTCATCGGGCGCGAGAAGGAGATCGAGCGGGTCATGCAGATCCTGTCTCGTCGCTCCAAGAACAACCCCGTGCTGATCGGTGAGCCCGGCGTCGGCAAGACCGCCGTCGTCGAGGGCCTCGCCCAGGCGATCGTCAAGGGCGATGTGCCCGAGACGCTGAAGGACAAGCAGCTCTACTCGCTCGACCTCGGCTCGCTCATCGCCGGTTCCCGCTACCGCGGTGACTTCGAGGAGCGCCTGAAGAAGGTCACCAAGGAGATCCGCACGCGCGGTGACATCATTGTCTTCATCGACGAGATCCACACCCTCGTGGGTGCGGGTGCCGCCGAGGGCGCGATCGACGCGGCCAGCATCCTCAAGCCGCTCCTCGCTCGTGGCGAGCTCCAGACCATCGGCGCCACCACGCTCGACGAGTACCGCAAGCACTTCGAGAAGGATGCCGCTCTCGAGCGCCGCTTCCAGTCGATCCAGGTGAACGAGCCGAGCCTCCCGCACACGATCAACATCCTCAAGGGGCTGCGCGACCGGTACGAGGCGCACCACAAGGTGCAGATCACCGACGGCGCGATCGTCGCGGCATCGAACCTCGCCGACCGCTACGTGTCGGACCGCTTCCTGCCCGACAAGGCCATCGACCTGATCGACGAGGCCGGCGCACGCCTGCGCCTGTCGATCCTCTCGAGCCCGCCCGAGCTGCGCGAATTCGACGAGAAGATCGCCAAGGTGCGCGAGCAGAAGGAGATCGCGTCCGAGGACCAGGACTTCGAGAAGGCGGCAGCGCTGCGCGACGAGGAGAAGAGCCTCCTCGCCGAGCGCCTGCGCCTCGAGAAGCAGTGGCGCTCGGGTGACGTCGCGACCCGGGCGGTCGTCGACGAGGGTCTGATCGCCGAGGTGCTCGCACAGGCCACCGGCATCCCGGTCTTCAAGCTGACGGAAGAGGAGTCCTCGCGTCTCGTCTTCATGGAGAAGGCGCTGCACCAGCGCGTCATCGGTCAGGAGGAGGCCATCGCGGCGCTCTCCAAGACGATCCGTCGTCAGCGTGCCGGTCTCAAGGACCCGAAGCGTCCCTCGGGCTCGTTCATCTTCGCCGGCCCCACGGGTGTCGGAAAGACCGAGCTCGCCAAGGCGCTCGCCGAGTTCCTGTTCGACGACGAAGCCGCTCTCATCTCGCTCGACATGAGCGAGTTCGGGGAGAAGCACACGGTCTCGCGTCTGTTCGGTGCCCCTCCCGGATTCGTCGGATTCGAAGAGGGTGGCCAGCTCACCGAGAAGGTGCGCCGCAAGCCGTTCAGCGTGGTGCTGTTCGACGAGATCGAGAAGGCCCACCCGGACATCTTCAACTCGCTGCTGCAGATCCTCGAAGAGGGTCGACTGACCGATGGTCAGGGCCGCGTGATCGACTTCAAGAACACCGTCATCATCATGACCACCAACCTCGGTGCTCGTGACATCGCCGGTGGTCCGGTCGGATTCCAGATCGAGGGCGTCAGCTCGACGAACTACGAGCGGATGAAGGGCAAGGTCAACGAAGAGCTCAAGCGCAACTTCAAGCCCGAGTTCCTCAACCGTGTCGACGACATCATCGTGTTCCCGCAGCTGTCGAAGGAAGAGCTCGTGCAGATCGTCGATCTGTTCACGAAGCGCCTCGGCGAGCGTCTGCTCGACCGCGACATGACGATCGAGCTCTCGCAGGCCGCCAAGGAGCGTCTCATCGAGATCGGGTTCGACCCGGCACTCGGTGCCCGTCCGCTGCGTCGTGCGATGCAGCACCAGGTCGAGGACCGTCTGTCCGAGAAGATCCTGCACGGAGAGCTGAACCCCGGCGATCACGTGAAGGTCGACGCGAAGGACGGCGAGTTCCTCTTCGAGCACGGCCCGCGTGGCGAGAAGGTCGCCGTCGGCGTCAACACCGGCGGAGCGATCTCCGGCACCCCCGACCTGGCGGTCGCCAGCGGGGAGTGACCCACACACAGAAGGGGCGGATGTTGCGGCATCCGCCCCTTCTATGTGTCCTGGCCCCACCTCCTCCCCTTCGAATCGCGCACTTTGCAGTTTTCGGGCCCGAGGATCTGCAAAGTAAGCGATTCGAACGGGGGTGGGGGTGGTTCAGGGTCTCGGGAGGTGACGCGTTCTAGGCTGGATGATGTGAGCGAGTACATCGTCAGGCCTGCACGCAGCGCCGACATCATCGGCATCCGGAACCTCCTGCAGCCGATGGTCGAGCAGCGGATCCTGCTCGGCAAGGACCTCGCTGTGCTCTACGGCGCCGTGCAGGAGTTCGTCGTGGCCGAAGCCGACGGCGAACTGATCGGATGCGGTGCTCTTCACGTGTTCTGGGAAGACCTCGGCGAGGTGCGCACCCTGATGGTCCGCGGGGACTGGCTGCACCACGGCGTCGGCGGCGCGATCGTGGGCGCGCTCGAGGAGCAGGCGCGCGAACTCGGTCTCAGCCGCCTGTTCTGCCTGACCTTCGAGGTCGAATTCTTCGGCCGCCGGGGGTATTCGATCATCGGCGAGCAGGTGGTCGACCCCGATGTTTACTCGCAGCTGCTGCGCAGCGGTGACGCGGGTGTCGAGGAGTTCCTCGATCTGGCCCACGTCAAGCCGAACACGCTCGGCAACACCAGGATGCTGAAGAGCCTCAACTAACCTGAATCAATGCCTCGCCACTCCTCCGCCGTCTATCGTCGCCGACGATTGGTGACCCTCATCGCGGCGGTCCTGATCGTGGCCGTCATCGGCGGCGCGGTGTGGCTGCTCGTGGCGCGCCCGTGGGCGAGCGCCGCCGAGGCGACCCCCTCGCCGAGTGCGTCCGCCTCGGGATCCCCGACGCCGGACGCCACCGCATCCGACGCGCCCGCGGACGAGTCGGCCTCTCCCGAGCCGTCTGCCGATGAGACGCCCGGGATCGTCGCGTGCGAAGCCAAGGACGTCGAGGTGGCGGCCGTCACGGATGCCGACTCCTACCAGCCCGGCGTCCTGCCGCAGCTCTCGATCTCGCTGACGAACCGCGGCTCGACCGACTGCGCGATCGACGTGGGGTCGACGACGCAGCGGATGACGGTGTCGAGCGGCACCGATGTCTGGTGGACCTCGACCGACTGCCAGGAGAACCCGAGCAGCATGGTCGCCACGCTCACCGCCGGCACGACGGTGACGAGCAAGGTGCCGGTCACCTGGGATCGCACGCGGTCGAGCGTCGAGACCTGTGCGGACGAGAATCGTCCTCGTGCGCCCGGCGGCGGAGCCTCGTATCACGTCGCCGTCGAGATCGGCGGCTTTAAGGGAACGACGACCAAGCAGATCCTGCTGTACTGAGCCGGCACTGGCCAAAGGTCTCGAATACAGTCCTGCACTCAGTTTCAGGTGACACTGCAGTTTCTTTGGGATACCATTGGAGTGACCCTCGCAGACTTGCAGCACATGCCATCCCCAGTGGCGTCGAGCACAGCGTCCCCAGCGCTTCGACATGCCGCCCCGAGGGTCCGAGGGCCCTCTCGAGTACCCCAGTCCCCAATGGAGGACTCGAGAGGGCCCCTTTCTGTCCGGCCGGTTTCGGACCGTGCTGCCCCGTCCGCTGAATATGCTGGATGCATGGCATCGAAGAAGGCGAAGTCCGCGAAGAACAAGCCCGCGCCCGAGGACTTCCGATCGGATGCTCTCGCCCAGGCGCTGGAGAAGCAGGACATCGCCGCGGTCGCTCTCGCCCTGCGCCACGGCACGACGGTCGTGCCGCTCGTGAAGCCCGGCGCCCGCGACAACCCGCTCGACAGCGGCGAGGTCTGGACCTATCGCGACCCGAACTCCGGGGATCTCGCGCTGCTGCTGTTCAGCGACGCCAAGAACAAGCCGGCCAATCTGCCTCCGGGCGTCGGCATCTACACCGCAGACTGGCTGCGGAAGTTCCTCAGTGCCCACCCGATCACCACGGTGTTCCTCGACATCGCCGGCCCGCACCCGATGCAGGCCTCCCCCGAAGAGCTGCTCAAGGCTCTGGACGCCTGAGCCGCGGTTCCGCGGCACGCGTTCATCGCCCGGGACTCAGAACGGCGGGATGTCTGCTTCGCTGCGCCGGCTGGTGTTGCGCGCACGCACGTCGTTGAGCGCCGCACGCAGCGTCTTCGAGCGGTCGTCGACGACCTGGTCGTAGCCGAGGCGTGAGGCCTCGGAGCGACGCTGTGTCGACTGCGTGACGGGCCGGATCTCGCCCGCGAGGCTGAGCTCGCCGACCGCGGCGACCGTGCGAGGCACCGAGATCTGCTGGATCGACCCCGCCACGGCGATCGCGATCGCGAGGTCGGCCGCAGGCTCGGTGAAGCGCACGCCCCCGACGGTCGAGACATAGACGTCGAGTGCGCTCGTCTTGATGCCCGCGCGGCGTTCGAGGATCGCGAGCACCATGGCGACGCGAGAGGAGTCGAGTCCGTGCACGACGCGGCGGGGATTCGGTGCGGTCGTCGTGATCGTCAGCGCCTGCACCTCGACGGGCAGCGCCCTGCGGCCCTCGAGGGAGATGGCGACACAGGTTCCCGGTTCGGTCGCGCCCTGCGACAGGAAGAGACCCGAGGGGTCGGGCACTTCGGCGATGCCCGCGCCCGTCATCTCGAAGCAGCCGACCTCGTCGGTCGGGCCGAAGCGATTCTTCAGTGCGCGGATGAATCGCAGCGACGTCTGCCGGTCGCCCTCGAAATGGCAGACCACGTCGACCAGGTGCTCCAGCACACGGGGCCCGGCGACCGTGCCGTCTTTCGTGACGTGGCCCACGATGATGATCGGCAGGCTGCGTTCTTTGGCCACGCGGATGAGGGTCGATGCGACCTCACGCACCTGGCTGGGCTGGCCGGCCGCGCCGTCGATCAGCGACGACGACACCGTCTGCACCGAGTCGACGATGACGAGCTGCGGGGCGACCTCGTCGATGTGACCGAGGATCGTCGCGAGATCGGTCTCGCTGGCGAGGTACAGCTCGTCGTGCAGCGCCCCGGTGCGCTCGGCGCGCAGGCGCACCTGTGCGGGAGACTCCTCGGCGCTCGCGTAGAGCACGCGGCGGCCCGAACGGGCGGCTTGAGCGGCGACCTCGAGCAGCAGCGTCGACTTGCCGACACCCGGTTCGCCGCTGAGCAGGATCGCGGCTCCCGGAACGATGCCGCCGCCGAGAACTCGGTCGAACTCGCCCACACCGCTCGTGCGGCGCGGAGCATCTTCGGTGGTGATCTGCGTGATCGGTCGCGCGGCCTTCGCCGCCGTCGGCGCGAGCGGCGTGATCCGGCTCAGGATTCCCGTCTGGGTGCCCTGCTCCTGCACGGTTCCCCACTGCTGGCACTCGGCGCAGCGGCCCACCCACTTGGCGGTCGTCCACCCGCATTCGGTGCAGACGTACGCAGGAGGTGCAGGTTTTCGGGTGGCCATGCAGCCAGGCTATCGCCGAGATCAGACATCCCTATCGCCCGGGGCATTATTCACGGCCGAACCACCCCGAGACCCCGAGTGGCCACGGGATACTGGATTCATGGCCAACGGCGGGCCCGTCTGCGGGCCGATCTCGACCTTCTCGCGAGTGCGTATCCTGCACGCGCTGTTCGAGGGCGGCACGCGCACCGACGGCGGCACCGAGCTCGGGGGCGGCCCCGTGTCGACTCGTGCGCAGCGCACGATCGGCGAGCTGTGCGAGGCCACCGGCCTGCATCCCAACACCGTGCGCGAGCACCTGCAGCGCCTCATCGAGGGCGGCTACGTCATCCAGGCCAGCGAGCACCGAACCACCCGCGGTCGGCCCCGCACGCTGTACAGCGCCGTCACCGGTGCCGCGGATGCCTCCAGCCCCATCGCCCGGAACAAGGCCAAGGCGGCCGCCGAGCGCGGCGACCTGCTGCGCCGCGTGCTTCCGGCATCCGCATCGGCTCTGGGTCGCGACGCGACCTACCAGCTGGACGCCCTGATCGAACACTTGGAGGAGAGCGGCTTCGAGCCCGTCGTCGATGACGAGCAGCTCACGGTCGACCTCAGCCCGTGCCCGCATGCCGCGGGTCGCGCCGAAGACCGTCCGATGCTGTGCTCCGTGCACCTCGGCCTCATGCAGGGGGTGCTCACCGAAGCCGGTGGGCCGCTCGCCGCCGAGGCCGTGCGCGCCTCCGCCCTCCCGGCGGACTGCACCGTGCAGCTGCGTCTGACGGAGATGTCTGCCGCCTAGGCGCGCATCTGCCTTTTTCACGGTCGGCGGCCCATCGGGGGCGGCAGGCCCGTCGTTAGCGTGGCACCCAGGGCACAGAAGAAGGAGTGGCTCATGGAATGGTTGGACCCGCTGGTCCTGTCTCGATGGCAGTTCGGTCTGACGACCGTCTACCACTACCTGTTCGTGCCGCTGACGATCGGCATGGCGCTCGTCGCCGCGATCTTCCAGACCGCGTGGGTGCGCACCGCCAAGGTGCAGTACCTGCACCTGACCCGCTTCTTCGGCAAGATCTTCCTCATCAACTTCGCCATGGGCGTCGTGACGGGCATCGTGCAGGAGTTCCAGTTCGGCATGAACTGGTCGGACTACTCGCGCTTCGTCGGTGACGTGTTCGGCGCCCCGCTCGCGTTCGAGGGGCTGCTCGCGTTCTTCTTCGAGGCCACGTTCATCGGCCTGTGGATCTTCGGATGGGACAAGCTCCCGCAGAAGCTGCACCTCGCCACGATCTGGTGCGTCTCGATCGACAGCATCCTCTCGGCGTACTTCATCATCGCCGCCAACGCGTTCATGCAGAACCCGGTCGGGTACGTCTTCAACCCCGAGACGAACCGCGCCGAGCTCACCGACTTCTGGGCCCTGCTGACCAACCCCGTCGCGCTCGCGGCCTTCCCGCACACGATCTTCGGTGCGCTGATGTTCGCCGCCGGTGTCGTGATTTCGGTCTCGGCCTGGCACCTGGCGCGCGGCCAGCACTTCGACACCATGCGCATTTCGCTGAAGTTCGGCCTGTGGGCGATGATCGTCTCGACCGCCGGCGTCGTGCTCACGGGTGACCAGCTCGGCCTCGCGATGTACGCGGCGCAGCCCATGAAGATGGCCGCCGCCGAGGCGACCTTCAACACGGTGTGCGGGCCGGATGCGTCGTTCAGCCTGTTCACGCTGGGCACCCCCGACGGCAGCTCCGAGCTGTTCAGCATCCGCGTGCCGTATCTGCTCTCGTTGCTGTCGACGCACACGTTCGACGCGTGCGTGCACGGCATCAACGACCTCAACGCCGAGTACGCGACCACGTTCGCCGACACCGGCCTCACAGAGTTCGCCCCGATCCTCTGGGTCACCTACTGGGCGTTCCGCTGGATGATCGGCCTCGGCATGGCCGCCGCCCTCGTCGCCGTCGTCGGCCTGTGGGTCACCCGCAAGGGCGCCAAGAAGCCGCCGGCACCGTGGATGTGGAAGCTCGCGATCTGGTCGTTCCCGCTCGCGCTCGTCGCCAACATCATGGGCTGGGTCTTCACCGAGATGGGCAGGCAGCCCTGGATCGTCTTCGGGCTCATGACCACGCAGGACGGCGTCTCGCCGGGGGTGAGCGGCGTCGAGGTGCTGATCTCGCTGATCGCCTTCACCGCGATCTACGCCGCGCTCGCCGTGGTCGAGATCCGTCTGATCATCCGTGCGGCCCAGAAGGGTCCGGACACCGAAGAGCAGCCCCACGAGGAGACGGCCCAGCTGCCGTCGGTCGTGTACTGAGAAAGGGATAGTCATGGAATACATGTGGTTCTGGATCGTCGCCTTCCTCTTCGTCGGCTACTTCGTGCTCGACGGATTCGACTTCGGCGTGGGCATGTCGCTGCCGTTCCTCGGCAAGAACGACGTCTCGCGTCGCCAGGTCATCAACACGATCGGCCCCGTCTGGGATCTCAACGAGACCTGGGTGATCGTCGCCGGTGCGAGCCTGTTCGCGTCGTTCCCCGAGTGGTACGCGACGCTGTTCAGCGGGTTCTACCTGCCGCTGCTGCTGATCCTGCTCGCGCTCATCCTGCGCGGGGTGTCGTTCGAGTACCGGCACCAGCGCGAGGGCAAGCAGTGGAAGGCCGGCTTCGACCGGATGATCGTGATCGGCTCGGCCGTGCCCGCACTGCTGTGGGGGGTCGCCTTCGGCAACATCGTGCAGGGGGTGGCGATCGACGAGAACCACATCTACGTGGGTGGATTCTTCGCCCTGCTGAACCCGTATTCGCTGCTCGTCGGTGTCACGACCCTGCTGCTGTTCTTCCTGCACGGCGTGCTGTTCGTCTCGCTCAAGACCGACGGACAGGTGCATGCGGATGCTCGTCGCCTCGTGAAGCTCGCCGCAGGGCCCACGGTGCTCGCCGCCGCGGGCACGGTGCTGTGGACCATCGGCATCGCCTGGAATCGCGAGTCTCCGCTGATGCTCATGGTCGTCGGATGCGGGCTCGTCGCCGCCCTGGCCCTGATCGCCTCGGTGCTGTTCTCGATGCGCGGACGTGACGGTCGGGCATTCACGGCAGGGGCCGTCACCGTGGCATCCGCTGTCGTGATGCTCTTCGCTGCGCTGTTCCCCTACGTCATGCCGTCGACGATCGACCCCGCGTTCAGCCTGACGATCGAGAACGCCTCGAGCACGCCGTACACCCTGACGATCATGAGCTGGACCGCACTGATCGCGCTGCCGCTCGTGCTGGCGTATCAGACGTGGACGTACTGGATCTTCCGCAAGCGCGTCACCCGCAGCTCGATCGAGGGGGCTCCGGCGCACGCGTGAGACACGGGTTCTGCTTCGGCGTCGCATCAGGCGTCGCGTCCGGTGTCGCGTTCGGCGTGGCTTCCGGTCGCAGTTCGTGCCGCTGGCCTGACAGCGGGGCGGCACGAACTGCGACGGGAACGCTGACGGCTACGGTGGAGACGGCACGAACTGCGACCGGAAAGGCCCCCGCATGAAGCCCGTCGACATCCGCCTCCTGCGGTATGCGAGCGCGGCACGCGGATTCCTGCTGCTCTCCGGAGCGATCGGGGTCGTGCAGACCGCCGTCACCGTCGCCTTCGCCTGGATGCTGACGGATGCCGTGACCGGCGCGCTCGCCGGGCGCGACGTCACGGCATCCCTGCTGTGGCTGCTCGGCCTGGCGCTGCTGCGCGGAGTGCTGATCGCCGCCTCGGATGCCGCGGGCACCCGCGCTGCGGCGAAGACCGGGATGCAGCTGCGCGGTGCGCTGATCGCCGCGGTCGGCCGCCTCGGGCCCGGCTGGCTCGCTCAGCGCAACCAGGCAAGCCTCGCCGTCACCGCGGGGCACGGCCTCGAAGCGCTCGACGCGTACTTCGCCCGGTACATCCCGCAGCTCGTGCTCACCGTCATCGCCACGCCGGTGCTGCTCGCGGTCATGTGGTGGCAGGACTGGCCGAGCGGGCTGACGGCGCTCATCACGCTGCCCCTGATCCCGCTGTTCCTGATCCTGATCGGCATCGCCACCCGCACCGTGCAGCGCCGGCAGTGGCAGACGCTGCAGCGCCTCGCGGCGCGATTCGCCGACACGGTGCAGGGACTCTCGACGCTGCGGCTGTTCGGACGCGAGCGTCGCGCCGCCGCGCAGATCGAGCGCACGGCCGACGAGTACCGTCGCGAGACCATGAAGGTGCTGCGCTTCTCGTTCCTGTCGGGGTTCTCGATGGAGCTACTGGCCTCGCTCGCCCTGGCGCTGATCGCGGTGGGCGTCGGGTTCCGGCTGCTGTCAGGAGACCTCTCGCTCGAGGTCGGTCTGTTCGTGCTGCTGCTCGCGCCTGAGGCCTTCCTGCCGATCCGCCAGGTCGGGGTGCAGTTCCACGCCGCATCAGAGGGGGTCGCGGCGACGGAGGACGTGTTCGAGGTGCTCGACGCTGCGGGGGCGCGGGCGGGCGATGCTCACGATTCCGCACGGATGTCGGACGCGGGCCCGTCCCACGGGCTGACCGCCGGTCGGGATGGCGTTCATCCCGACCGGCGAACGGGGAAGGCGCGAGACCTGGTCATCGCCGGCCTGCGCGTGCGCGATCTGCCGCGCGTGTCGTTCTCGGCGACGCCCGGAACGATCACCCTGATCGAGGGGCCGAGCGGCGCCGGCAAGTCCAGTGTGCTCGCGGCCCTGCGCGGTGCGGTCGGGTTCGAGGGCACCGCCTCGGTCGGCGGGGTCGACGTGCGCGGGCTCGCGGCATCCGAGTGGCTCGCGTGGAGCGGGCAGCGGCCCCAGCTGAGCCGGGGATCCATCGCCGCGAACGTGGCTCTGGGCGACGACGCACCCGATGCCGACGGCATCCGTCGTGCGCTCGACGACGCCTGCGCGAACGACCTCGACCCATCCTTCGAGCTCGGCGTGCAGGGCAGCGGACTGTCGGGTGGCCAGGCGCAGCGCGTCGCCGTCGCCCGAGCCCTGTATCGGCATGCCGCTCGCCCCGATGCCGTTCTCGCCCTCGACGAGCCGTCGAGCGCCCTCGATCCCGACACCGAGGCACGGCTGTGGGCCTCGCTGCGCGAGCGAGCGGATGCCGGAGCCACCGTCCTCCTCGTCTCCCACCGCCGCTCGGCCCGGGCCATCGCCGATCACGTCGTCGAGCTGGGGGTGCACGCATGAGCGTCAGCGCCTCGGCACGGATCCGCGAGGTCCTGCGTCTCGCACAGCCGCCCGTTCGACGCTTCCTCCCCGGCGCGATCTGGGGGTTCCTCTCAGCGGGTGCGGCGGTGAGCCTGCTGGCGGTGAGCGGCTGGCTGATCGTCAGCGCGTCGATCGTCGACTCGCTCGTGCCGCTGTCGATCGCGGTGGTCGGCGTGCGGTTCTTCGCCGTGTCGCGGGCGGTGACCCGATATCTCGAGCGGCTGAGCGGACACGATGCCGCGCTGCGTCAGCTCGCCTCGACGCGTGCCGACATGGTGCGACGGCTCACTCCGCTGTCGCCGGCAGGGCTCGGCCGCACCGACCACGGGCGGGTGCTGTCGGCTCTCGTCGACGACGTCGAGAACCTGCAGAACCTCCCGCTTCGCGTGGTGCAGCCGCTCGCCGTCTCGGGGCTCGTCGCCCTCGGGGCGGTCGGGTTCCTCGCCTTCGTGTCGGTGCCGGCAGCGCTCACTCTCGCCGCCTGCCTGGTGATCGCGGCGGTGGCGGCGATCGGACTGGGGTGGGTGTTCGGGTCTCGTGCCGAGGCGCTGGTGTCCCGCAGGCGCGGCGACCTCTCTGCCGCGCTGACCGACTACTTCGGCACGCTCGACGTGCTGATCGCCTTCGGGGCCGAACCGCAGGCTCGCGACCGCGTGCGGCAGGCGGATGCCGAGCTGCGTCGCGCGGTGAGCAGGGCATCCCTCGCGCAGGCGATCGCGGCCGGCGTCGTGTCGGCGGTCGCCGGCGCCGCATCGGTGTGGGCGCTCGCGGCCGCTGCCCCCGGTCTCGCGACGGGAGCGATCGACGGACCCTGGCTCGCGGTCGCCGTGCTCGTGCCCATGGTCGTGTTCGAGGTCTTCGGCGCGGTGCCGATCGCCGCAGCATCATGGCGCAGCGTGCGGTCGAGCGCCGAACGCATCGTCGAGGTCCTGCCGTCGGAGATGCCGGCGGAACTGAGGTCGGACGACGGCGAGGATGCGGAGATCCTCGGCGTTCCCGCCGTGCGACTCCGCGGTGTGCGAGCGTGGTGGCCCGGCGGGACGCCCGCGTTGCGCGGCATCGACCTGGACGTGCGCCCGGGGGAGCGCGTGCTGGTGGCCGGTCCGAGTGGCGCGGGGAAGAGCTCGCTCGCCGCGGCGCTCGTGGGGTTCCTGCGGATCGACGGGGAGTACTCCGTGGGCGGCATGGACGCGGCGGCGCTCTCGGGTCCCGCGTTGCGCCGCACGATCGGGCTGTGCGAGCAGAGCCCGCAGCTCTTCGATGAGGACATCCGCCAGAACCTGCTCTTCGCCCGGGAATCGGCGACCGACGACGACCTGCTGGCGGTGCTCGACCGCGTCGGTCTCGGCGCGTGGGTGCGCGAGCGGGGTGGACTCGACGCACGCGTCGGCGACCGCGGCGGACTCGTCTCCGGCGGTCAGGCCCAGCGCATCGCTCTGGCGCGCGCACTGCTCAGAGGCTTCCCCGTGCTCGTGCTCGACGAGCCCACGGCGGGCGTGGATCCCGATGCATCCGACGCATTGCTGCGCGACCTGCTGCACGCCGCGGGGGAGCAGTCCGTGCTGTTGATCTCGCACGTCGCGCCCCCGATCGGAACCGTCGACCGGGTCGTCCGGTTGGAAGACGGGCGCACCGTCTCGGCATAGTCGGGGGATCGGGGGATCGGGGGATCGGGTGGTGTGCCGGCGTCCTGCAGACGGACGTCTGAGCGGCAGGATCAGACGCTGAGGTCGGCGCGCGGCTGCATCACGATGCCCTGGGCCTCGAAGACGCGGCGGCGCTCTTCGATGCGGCGGTGCAGTTCGACCTGCGCGTCGTCGACGAGCTGCGGGTCGAGGTCGACGGTCGCCGGATGCGGGTCGCCGTGGTTGGCCTCGATGTAAGCGTCGAGCTCGGGTCCCGACGTCCAGGAGGTGATGAGGGCGTAGCGCGGGGTCGTGCCGCGATGCCAGACCGCGTGCCAGAAGCGCTGGGTGTCGACGATGATGCGGGATCCCTGTCGCAGCGGCAGGCGGATCTCGGTCGCCGGGTCGAACCGGTCGGAGCGCAGCAGCAGCAGCGAATCGGTGTCGTCGGACAGGTTGTAATAGCCCCGCACGACCCAGCCGGTGCCGTCTTCGTTGAGGCGGTTGTTGTCGTCCTGATGAAGGTTGTAGACGGCATCCGCGTAGTCGTTGGGCTGCAGTTCGATGACACGACAGCGTCCCACGCCGGCTCCCGGTTCGAGGGCGCGGCGCTGCAGCGTCGGCGCGATCGCGACCTGCGAGGCGACCCACACGCCGTCCTTGTCGGTGCGGGGAGGGGTCTGGTTCCAGAAGCCGTTGCACTCGATCTCGCCGGCGTAGCTCGCCAGCGGCGCGAAGCGCGTGACGCCCGACGAGCGCCAGCCGATGTACTCGAGGTCGAGCCACTCGGCGGGGTCGGCTGCCTGGTCGTGGTCGTCGAGCACGACGTAGCCGGTCTCCGCCAGCGCCTCCGATGTGATGAAGCCCATCGTGTCCCCTCCGAGTCTGGTCCCTTAGGCCATCCTAACCAGGCGGCTCGGTGAGTGCCGGGGGAGCGGCCGGGCAAAACGTGGCGCCGATATTCTGGAGGCATGACTCAGCCGCAGGGCGCCCTCCTCGTGGGCAGCGTGAACTTCGACGACGCCGAGACGACGATGCGCACCGCCGCCGCACTGCTCGGCCCACAGCTTCGCCGCATCCCCGACGGCGAGGTGGGCAAGCGATTCCACTGGATCATGTTCCAGCCCGACGTGCTCGGGGAGGCCGACGGCATCGAGCGCATCGGCGAGGAGCCCATTCCGTTCAAGGCCGGCATCGACGCGCGACCGCTGCGCATCGCCGACGGGGTGGACGCGGCGAGGCTCCAGCTGCCGCCGCTCGGCTACGCGGATGCCGCGATCCAGTCGTATGCGGTCTTCACCCGCCTGCGGGATGAGGGCGTCGTGCCCGCAGGAACCCGCTTCCAGGTCTCGCTGCCCACCACCGTCGCCGTCGTGTCGTCGTTCTTCTTCGGCGACGACCGCGCCGCCATCGACCCGGTCTACACCGCAGCTCTGCTGCGCGAGCTCGACGGCATCCTCGCGGCGGTCCCGCACGACGACCTCGCCATCCAGTGGGACGTCGCGAGCGAGATGGGCGTCATCGAGGCGGCGCCCGCGTTCGGCCGGGTCATGGACGTGTGGTGGGAGGGCGATCCGTTCCCCGGTCTCGTGGACCGCCTGGCCGCGTTCATCGACGCCGTGCCGGTCGACGTCGAGGTCGGGGTGCACCTCTGCTACGGAGACGTCGCCGAGAAGCACTTCTTCGAGCCGACGGATGCCGCGAACCTCGTGCGCTACGCGAACGCCGTGATCACCGCATCCGCTCGTGACCTGACCTGGCTGCACCTGCCCGTGCCGATCGAGCGCGACGACGAGGAGTACTACGCGCCGCTCGCCGGGCTCGAGTACGACGGAGAGCTGTATCTCGGGCTCGTGCACCGGGAAGACGGCGCGGAGGGGGCGGAGCGTCGCATCGCGGCCGCGCAGCGCGTCGTGCCGCAGTTCGGCGTCGCGACCGAGTGCGGCATCGGCCGGGCGCCCGAGGGGACGACCGACGGGATCCTGCGCACCCACGCGGAGGTCGCCGCGCCCTGGTGATCAGGCGCCGACGCGCTCGATTCGCGCCGTGGCCCACGTTGTCGTAAGCTAGTCCGCGGTGACGTGTCCGAGCGGCCGAAGGTGCAACTCTCGAAAAGTTGTGTAGGGTAACCCCCTACCGTGGGTTCAAATCCCACCGTCACCGCCACCACGAAGGCCCCGACCCCCGTTGATATGCCGGGGATGCGGGGCCTTCGTCATCTCAGGAGAATCGGTCGCGGTAACGCAGCGGTAACCGTTCGTCAGCGACGTGAGCGTGAATCGAACGTGATTGGCGGCGCTCCACTGCCCCGCATTTTCTCGACACTGGCGCAAGCTCGACGCGCCGGTGAGGTCCGTTCCGTGCTGGCGCGAAGAGCGCTGCTCCGAAGAGTGTGCTGTGTGTGGTGAGGTCCCTGGGTCGCAACCTCCAACGGCGCCACGGGTTGTCACGCCTTCCTTGGAATGCTCCCATGTCAAGGGAGAAATGCCCGTCCGGCGCCGCTTGGCGGTGATGGAGGTGATCATGAGAGGGCGTCGCGAAGACGCCGCCGCCGACCGATGTCGGGACTCGTGGCTAGGATCGGGCTGTGCGATATGACACTCCATCGAGATGCAGCGGCGGGATGCCGTTGGACTTTCGTTGGTACGGCTATCCCGCCTGCGACACGGACGACCACATCGGGGCTGCAGTGTCTAAGTTGGTCGCAGCGGTCTCGCCTCAAGGGCGACTCTGGAACCAATGGACCTCGGCAATGGTCAGGGCCGAGTTCAAAAAGCGTCTAGAGAAGGCGCAGCGCGGAGAGCTTGAGCCCGTCGATGAGGTCAAGCCTGTCGACGTCTTGAATCCTCCGCCGCTTTATGAGATTCGCTGGCAGGACATCGCAGTGACCGATCGGCTGGACGACGGCACCCAACGGTTCGGGAAGGTCGTGGTGCGGCTCTATCACTCCGAGCCCGTCGCGCGACCAGGGCACTTTGTTGGACACCACGCACACGAGAAGGATGTCGACGCTGCTGACGTGTACGCAGCGCAGGACGCCGAGATCGACGTCGCCATCGGCTGGTACAACCACGGAGCCGATGATTTTTGGGGAATTGCCAGCGACGAAGCGTAAGATATAGAGTTCGATCTATGAGCCAGGGGAGCACGCCATGATCCAGCACCTCGATGACCTCGCTGAGTCTCTAGTTGAGTCGCACGACAAGCTCATGAGCGACTTGATCTCGCTCCGCAAGAAGCATCACCTCACGCAGGAGATGGTCGCCGAGAGGATGGGCGTCAGCCAGCCGACGGTCGCTTCTTTCGAGCGCTACGATGCGAATCCGACGCTGAGCTCCGTTCGGCGGTATGCACTCGCTGTCGGTGCGACCATCGATCACGTCGTCGAGGATCGCTGCTGCCAGTTCGCGGAGCAGTTTGACGCGATCGTTCGCGGTTCATCGGCGCAGTGGAAGGCGGTGCCGACTATGTCATGGGAGTGGCAGTCGGGTGCTATGGTCATGAAAGCGCAATATGCCTGATCCGGTTCTCTCTGTCCACGATCTCGTCCAGGCAGCTTCATTGACCGCGATAGCGGCTACCCGGCTCCATTGCCACCGCGACATAGACGTGGAGGCGTCAGAGGACTTCGAGATCTCGCCCGAGTACGCGCTAAACATCGCCGCTCGCGCAGATGAGGCTGGATTCCGTATCTTGTTCCGAACATCGATCACTGTGCCGATCGGACAGATCGCTTGCGATATCGCCGCCGAGTACGAACTCGATGGAGTCGTCCTTGGGGAAGGATCTTCGGGCGCGATGCAAGAGTTCGTCAATAACGTCGCGATCATGCACATCCTGCCGTACGCGCGTCAATCGATCGCAGACCTCACTCAGCGTGTTTTCTCCGCTCCGCTGCTGATGCCGATCATGCAACGGGGCGAACTCCAGTTTCAGGTCGGCATGGACGAAACCGCGGACTGAGCTGTCCGCGCCGAGTCTCACTCTTCATAGGCGAGTAATCGTCGCGTCTCGCTAGCAATCGATCACTCGACGAGGGGTGTGAACCAAGGTCTCTGGGTTGGTGGGTTCTTGCGATATTTGTTGCATCTCGTGTAGAACGTTGCACATAGAACGTTCTCTAGACGTTCTCCCACCCGTGACAAAGGAGTCCACATGGGCGTCGAGCCCCACCCCGTGGCGGTCATGCGCGCGAAGCGCCGTATGTCTGTGATCGCCGCAACGTTGCTCTCGGCGTTGGTCGCGACGACGTTCACGCCGACGAGCGCGGCTCAGGCCGAGGAACCGGCCGGCTTCGAGATACCGTCCGCAGCCACCGTGCGGCCTCTCGGCGACATCGGTCCGGTCGCCTCCAGCGCGCTGTGCCAGATCTTCCCCCAGTACTGCGCCTTCTTTCCGTCGGCGACTGCCGGTATGGGCATCCCCCTCGGGGGCATCGGCGCCGGCAACTTCATGGTCAACCAGTCGGGGACCTTCGGGCCGTGGTGGTTCGGAGGGTCCCAGGGCGACAACCACGCCTACGAGGTGCGAGCGCTGCCCCAGGCTGCGTTCCACATCTACGAGAAGGTCGGCGCCGGCGCGCCGACGCTGACCACCCTCGCGAGCGACGGCCCCGAGAGCACGGACCCAGCGCAGAGCTGGGAGTCGCCGCTTGAGGGATGGAACACGCTCGACACCGGGGAGGCGGACTACTCGGCCCTGTACCCCTTCGGTTGGATGGACTACGACACGGACAAGCTCGCGAGCGACGTGCAGATGCGGTTCTACTCGCCCATCGTGGCGGGCGAGGACAAGCGCAGCTCACTGCCGGTGGCCTACTTCGACATCCAGATCACCAACCCCAGCATCACGGAGACCGCCGACGTCTCCACGATGTTCACGATGCCGAACGTCGCCGGTCATGAGGGCATCGAGCCCGCGACCGTGCGGGAGGGGCTGACCAGCGAGTACCACGAGGCGAAGGGCATCAAGGCGGTGACCCTCTCGTCCGATTCCGACGAGAACACAGCCGATGCCTACAAGTCCGAGTGGACGATCGCGGCGAAGCCGGCTCCCGGTCAGACCGTGTCGTACGTGACGTCGTGGGATGCGGACGGCGACGGGACCGACATATACTCCGCGTTCGCTGACGGCACGCTCGGCAACGACGCGCTCGACGACTCGGCGTCGGCGGGGGCCATCGCGGTCTCCGCACGCCTGGCCCCCGGCGAGACGACCACGATCCCCCTGGTCATGACGTGGGACTTCCCGCAGGTCGGTTTCCAGGACAACTCCACCGTGTGGATGCGTCGCTACACCGAGTTCTACGGGGCGAAGACCAACGCGCAGAACGAGTACGTCCACGGGTCGTACGCGTTCCACCAGTCGTTCGACATCGCGAAGGACGCGCTGAAGAACAAGGACAAGAACCTCAAAGACGTGCTCAAGTGGTGGAAGCCCATCGCGGATGACAACGACTACCCCGACTGGCTGAAGGAGGCCGCGCTCAATCAGCTGGCCAACCTGCCGTTCCATACCTCGGTGTGGGAGAACGGTCTTGTGTCCGACGACAACGACCTCCAGGCTCTCGCCGACCGCGGACTCGCGGAGCACATCCCCGCCGATCGTGCCGGCAACGAGGTGCCTGGCACCCACAACTACATGGGCGTCGACGCGAACTCGGGGGGAGCCTCCACGAACGGTCAGGGCGGCGAGATCGGCATCTACAGCCAGATCGTCTACACGGACCTCTTCCCCAACATCGAACGCGATCGGATGATCGCCAAGGCCGAGAGCATCATGGATGCGAACTCGCAGGGTGACCCGTGGGACTTCTCCGTGACCGAGCGCGAGGGTGACAACCCCTTCATCGCCTGGCACCAAGGATACGGCGCCGAACCGGGTCGGTCATCCTTCATCGACCGACCCTCGAACAATCTCTACCGCATGTACGACTACGCGCAGCGGCACGACAAGGACGGGAAGTTCCTCGACTTCGTCTATCCGGCGATGGTGCGGACGATCGGCTTCCTGCAGGATCTCGTGCCGGACGACTACGCGCTGCCGGAGGCGCCGGGCAAGAACACGTTCAACACGGCCCAGGCTGGGATGGCCAGCGCTTACAACGACGGAGCGGGGACCGCGAGGTTCGACTCCTACACGTCCTCGCTGTACATCCTCGCCCTCGAGGCGATGATCGAGGCGGGCAGGATGCAGCACGAGAGCGCCTCCGTGATCGCCGGGTGGGAGACCGCGCTCGACGCAGCGCGGGCTGACTTCGAGGAGCTGTTCTGGCTCGAGGAGAGCGGCTACTACCAGTACCGGGCGCTGGTGCTGAACGACAACGGGACACCGCAGGACCCGTCCGACGACACGCGTGGGGACTCCAACATCGCACACCGGGCGACGTTCCTCTCGCAGTGGTTGGCGGAGCGCGCGGGTCTGGACAACGTCGTCGACTACAGCCACTACGAGACGCACCTCCAGACCACGCCGTCGATCCTCCCGAAGATGGGCGTCCCCATGGCTGACTACGCGTACGCCGCGTACCAGATCAGCGCGGGCAAGACCCTCGGCAACGCTGCCCTGGTCGACCAGGGGCTCGCCGCCGGCGCCGACATCGCCGGGGACCTGTGGGGTGACCCGGCCAACGCGATCGAGTTCAACAGCCCGAACACGCTCGGTGGTGCGTTCGGCAACCTGTATCCCGGGTGGGAGGGCAACCTCGCGGTGTTCCAGATCATGGACGCGCTCGACACGTCGGTCAGCAAGGCCGGGCTCCGTGCCACGCTGGAGTCCACCGCGGGAATGCTCGATGCGGACTACACGCCGGCCACCTGGCGCAAGCTCGTGCGCGCCCAGGAGGACGCGACCGACGCGATGTGGTCGAACGCGAACACGCAGAAGAAGATCGATCGCATCGAGGAGAAGCTCGCGGCGGCTATCGCCGGGCTGAAGAGCACGGACACGACGGCGCCGACGATCACCGTGAAGCCGGAGTCGAAGGGCAAGGACGGGGTCTTCCGAGAGGTGAGCTTCACGCTGTCCGATGCCGGCAAGATCGACAGGATCACGCTGAACGGCGTGGAGAAGGACCTGTCGAACGCCACCTCGACCGACCTGGACGGCTTGGTGCCGGGGAACCTCGGCGCCACGTCGGGAAGCAACGAGCTGAAGGTGTACGACGTCGCCGGCAACGTCGCCACCCTTACCTTCGTGCTCGACGTGACCGCGCCGACGATCACCGTCAAGACCGGCGGCACAGAGACCGTCGGCAGCGCCGCCGCGGGCTACCAGGTGATCTCGTTCAAGCTGTTCGACGAGTACAAGGTCGACAGGGTGACTCTCAACGGCGTGGTGAAGGATCTCACCGACAGCCAATGGTCCGACCTGAACGCGGTCAAACCCGGAGTGTTCGGGGCGGTGCTCGGCGTCAACGAGATGGTCGTGCACGATGTCGCCGGGAGCACCCGCGCGCTGACGTTCACCCTCGTCGATCCCGCGTCGTCCGTTCCCGCGTGGGAGGCGGCGAAGGCCTACGACAAGCCCGCACAGGTGTCCTACAACGGCGCCGTATACGTCGCTCAGTGGTGGACGCAGAACGAGAGGCCCGGAGCCACCGCGACCGGGTCGTGGATGGAGCAGGGCGTTCTCGTCCCGGCTGCGGGCACCGGGGTCCGGGCGTGGACGATCTCGTGGGTGTACACAGGCGGGGAGACCGTGGCGATGAACGGGCACCTCTGGAAGGCGAAGTGGTGGACCCGAAATCAGACGCCGGGTGACCCGTCCGGCCCGTGGCAGGACCTCGGGGCGTACTGAACGGAGCGGCCGGGGAGCTCGCCGCATTCGGTGACCTCCCCGGCCGCACACGCGTTCAGATTTCGGCCCGAGTCGGTGGATTCGCTCCGGCACGAGAGACGGTGACCGCCGCCACCTCGACACCCAGCCGGAGCATGCGTCGCACCCGGTCCACGTCCAGTCGGCGCAACGCTTCGCGGCGGTCTGCGCCCCAGAGTCGCTGATCCCGCATCTCGCATATCACCGCGCCCATGAACGAATCGCCTGCACCGACGGTGTCGGCGACCGAGACGTTGACACCCGGGGTGCCGACCTCGAACGTGGCGCCCACCGCGTAGGCTCCACTCGCGCCCTCCGTGACGATAACGAGTCCGGCGCAGAGTCGTTGCCACTCGCGCGCGATGGAGCGCGGAGGCGAGCCCGGATAGAGCCAGTGCAGATCCTCGTCGCTCGTCTTCACGACGTCTGCCAGGCTCACCATCCGCTCGACGCCGGACACGGCTGATGCGTGATTGGGTAGCAAGGCGGGCCGGATATTGGGGTCGTAGGTGATCAACGCATGGGACCGAGCGTTGCTGATGATCGACGCGACGGCGTCTGCACCGGGCGGCAGCAGGGCGGCGATGGATCCCGTGTGCACGATCCCGACCGTGGGCCGGATCGGTCGCGGAGACAGCCCCCAGCTGACATCGAATCGGTAGCCGTCGCGACAGGCGATCCCCAGCGGATCTGGGCCGATCCCCGCATCGACGCCGTCTACATCGCGACCCCGAACGCGACGCACGAGGCATGGATCGACCTCGCGGTGCGGCACGGTCGGCACGTGCTCGTCGAGAAGCCCGCCGTGCTGTCGTCGGAGCGCTTCACCGAGCTCTGGCGTCACGCCGACGCAGACGGCCTGGTGTTGCTCGAGGCGATCCGCACCGTGCCCGACCCGGGGTTCGGCCTGGTGCGCCGGGCGCTCGACGGGCTGGGAACGCTGCGCCGCGCCTCGTTCGTGCTCTGCCGGCGTTCGTCGCGGTACGACCGGGTGCTTGCAGGGGAGCGCCCTGGCGTCTTCGACCCGGCAGGCGGGGGAGCGCTGCGCGACATCGGCGTGTACCCGCTCACCGCGATGGTCGAGCTGTTCGGCCGGCCGCGGTCGGTGCAGGCGCTGTCGAGCACGATCGCCACGGGTGCCGACGGCGCGGGGAGCCTGCTGCTGGACTACGGCACGCTGATCGGCGAGGTCGCGTACTCGAAGGTCGACGATTCCCCGCGAGGCAGCGAGATCCAGGGCGACGACGCGACCCTGCTCATCGATGCCGTCGACCAGCCGCGCCGCCTCACCGTGCGGCGCCATGGCGGCAGCGAGCGGACGACGGTCGTCGACCTCCCGCCGTTCGATCTGCGGCCCGTCGTCGGCCGGTTCGTCGACCTCGTGCGCGGGCGCGCCGACCCCCACGTCGACCGTGATCGCACGGCCGCGGTGCTCGCGATCATCGAGCACGCGCTCTGCGATCGTTGACCGCCGTGCGGATCGGCGCGTCCGAACTCCCCTCCCCGATCGAGGAGGGGAGTCCGCGCCTCAGCGGAGGAAGGCGGCGGCGACGCCGGAGTCGACCGGGATGTGCAGGCCGGTGGTGCGGGACAGCTCGGGGCCGGTGAGCACGTATACGGCATCCGCGACGTTCTCGGGGACGACCTCGCGCTTGAGGATCGTGCGGTTGGCGTAGAACTGGCCGAGGTCCTCTTCGGCGACGCCGTAGGTTGCGGCGCGGTTCGCGCCCCAGCCCGAGGCGAAGATGCCCGACCCGCGTACGACTCCGTCGGGGTTGATGCCGTTGACGCGGATGCCGAACTCGCCGAGCTCGACCGCGAGCAGCCGCACCTGGTGCGCTTGGTCGGCCTTCGTCGCCGAGTACGCGATGTTGTTCGGACCGGCGAAGACGGAGTTCTTCGACGAGATGTAGATGATGTCGCCGCCGAGCTTCTGGTCGATGAGCACGCGGGCGGCGGCCTTCGAGACGAGGAACGAGCCCTTGGCCATGACGTCGTGCTGCAGGTCCCAGTCCTTCTCGGTGGTCTCGAGCAGCGGCTTCGACAGCGAGAGTCCGGCGTTGTTGACGACGAGGTCGACTCCGCCGAACGCGAGCACGGCGTCGTTCAGCGCGGCCTGGATCGCGTCGGCATCCGCCACGTTCGCGGCGACGCCGATAGCGACGTCGGTGTTGCCGAGCTCCGCGGCGGCGGCCTGCGCCTTCTCGAGGTCGAGGTCGGCGATGACGACGCACGCACCCTCAGCAGCCAGACGGGTGGCGATGGCCTTGCCGATGCCGGACGCGGCGCCGGTCACGAACGCGATGCGTCCCTGGTGCGACTTCGGCTTCGGCATCCGCTGCAGCTTCGCCTCCTCGAGCGCCCAGTACTCGATGCGGAACTTCTCGGCGTCGGAGATGGGGGAATAGGTCGACAGCGCCTCGGCACCGCGCATGACGTTGATGGCGTTGACGTAGAACTCGCCGGCGACGCGAGCGGTCTGCTTGTTCGCGCCGTACGAGAACATGCCGACGCCCGGCACCAGGACGATGAGCGGGTCGGCGCCGCGGATCGCCGGCGACGCAGGCTGGGTCGCTGAGCCCGTCGACGCGTGCGCGTCGTAGTACGCCTGGTAATCGGCACGGTACTCGGTGTGCAGCTCGTGCAGGCGCGCGATCTGCTCCTCGACGGATGCCGTGGCCGGCAGGTCGAGGATCAGCGGCTTGACCTTGGTGCGCAGGAAGTGGTCGGGGCAGCTCGTGCCGAGTGCGGCGAGCTCGGGCGCGCGCTCGGAGGCGAGGAAGTCGAGCACGACGTCGGAGTCGGTGAAGTGTCCCACCTGCGGCTTGTCGGTCGACGCGATACCGCGGATCGTACCGGCCAGCGCGGCGGCGCGCTCGCGGCGCTCGGTCTCGGGCAGAGCCTCGAATCCGGCGCGCACGCCGCCGAAGGGCTGGGCCTTGCCGTGGGCCGCGATGTATTCGGCTGCGGTGTCGATGATCCAGAGGGAGTTCTGCTCGGACTCCTCCGAGGTGTCACCCCACGCGGTGATGCCGTGGCCTCCGAGGATGCAGCCGATCGCCGCGGGGTTCGCGGCCTTGATCGCCGCGATGTCGAGTCCGAGCTGGAAGCCGGGGCGGCGCCACGGCACCCACACGACCTTGTCGCCGAAGATCTTCGCGGTGAGCTCCTCGCCGTCGGCGGCGGTCGCGATCGCGATGCCCGAGTCGGGGTGCAGATGGTCGACGTGCGCGGCGTCGACGAGGCCGTGCATCGCGGTGTCGATCGACGGCGCAGCACCGCCCTTGCCGTGCAGGCAGTAATCGAACGCGGCGACCATCTCGTCCTCGCGCTCCAGGCCCGGGTACACGTCGACGAGTGCGCGCATGCGGTCGAGGCGCAGCACCGCGAGGCCCTGCTCCCTGAGCGTGCCCAGGTCACCGCCGGAGCCCTTGACCCACAGCAGCTCGACCGGCTGACCGGTCACCGGGTCGGTCTCGGTGCCCTTCGCCGACGTGTTGCCACCGGCGTAGTTCGTGTTCTTCGGATCGGCACCCAAGCGGTTCGACCGCTCGATGAGCGCGGCGGCAGTGGGGTTGGTCATCACATCTCCTGGCGGCGAGTGCAGAGCGACCGGGCGTCGCAATGTCATGTTATGTAAAAAATAACATGAAGTAACCGAGGCGGAAAGGGCGGATCAGAGGATGCGTAGACGGTCGGCGCGGTGCGGGTCGAGCCGCTCGTCGTCGGGATCGAGGTCGGTGACGAGGACGTCGATGTCGGCGGCGTCGAGGGCGCGTGCGACCGATCGACGGCCGAGCTTGGTCATGTCGACGCACAGCACCGTCATGGCGGCGTTGCGTGCGAGGTCGCGCTTGACGTCCGCCTCGTCGACGGACACCTCGGACGTCCCGTCGAGCGGGTCGAGGGCGTCGGCCGACGTGAAGAAGGCGTCGAAGTACAGCGACCGCAGCGTCAACCGGGCGATCGCCCCGGTCAGGCTGCCCGTCGTCGGCTCGGCGACGCCGCCGGACAGCACCGCCGTCACGCCGTCGAGGGGGCCGAGTGTCTGGAAGGTCTCGAAGGCGTTCGTGACGACCGTGAGTCCGTCGCGCGGCCCCACCGATCCCGCGAGCGTGCTGATCGTCGTCGAGGCGTCGAACGCGACGACGCCCGCACGCGGCACGAGCTGCACGGCCTTCTCGGCGATCGCGCGCTTGGCCGAGGCCCGCACCGCGCGCCGGGCATCGAACGGCCGCGCGCGGGGCGGGGCGGTCGCCCCGCCCCGGATGCGTCGCACCAGGCCTTCGGCCTCCAGCTCGAGGATGTCGCGGCGGATCGTCATGCCGGACACCCCGAACCGCGCAGCGGCGTCGTCGATCATCACGCCCTGCGGGCTCTCCGCCAGCGCGACCAGCTCGTCCCGACGTCGTTGCGCGTCGAGGTTTCCCGTCAGACCCATACCGCGAATCTATCGGGACGCCTGTGCGATCGGCGTGTGAGATCGTGTGAGGTTCGTATACTGGCCGTGTGAAGTCTCTGGCGGCGGAAGAGCGGTGGAACTGGCTGCTGTCGCGCCTCAGGGAGTCGAAGGCGATCTCGCTCACGGATGCCGCCCAGACCCTCGGGGTGAGCGAGATGACCGTGCGCCGCGACTTCACCGCCATGGAGGCGCAGGGCATCGCGCGTCGTGTGCGGGGCGGCGCCGTGTACAGCGGGCCCGTGAGCTTCCACGGGCGTGAGCGCTCGCACGCCGAGGAGAAGGCACTGATCGCGGCGAAGCTGCTCCCGTTCGTGCCGGCCACCGGGGTGATCGCGATGGACTCCTCGACGACCGTGAACCGCCTCGCGCAGGAGATCGTCGCCGCCGAGGACCTCACCGTCGTCACGAACGGCCTCTCGACCTTCCAGGTGCTGCAGGACAAGCCCGGCGTCACGGCCATCCTCACCGGGGGCGCCGCCGATCGACGCTCCGATTCGCTGGTCGGCCCCGTGGCCACGGCGTTCCTGGAGAACATGCGCTTCTCGCGCTTCTTCGCCTCGGCCGCGGCCATCGACCTCCGGGCCTGCTACGAGGACACCCTGGAGGAGGCGGAGCTCAAGCGCGCGTTCGTGCGCTCCTCCGCACAGGTCGTGATCGGCGTGCACGCCGAGAAGCTCGACGGCAGCGCGACCGCCGCGTCGATCGCGCTCGACAGGGTCGCGGTGCTCGCCACGGAGCTCGACCCAGACGAGGCGGACATCGCGCAATATAGACCGGTCGTCCCCGAGATCGTCTGACCCCGAGCGGCGTCCGCGCCCACCGCGGCTGATGAGCGCCGACCGGTGGTGCAACGCGTCGCAGTCCGGCCCTCGAGTCGCGCGCGTCGACGACCGGACTGCGCCGCGTCGACATGTCGTTACATTTCCTTTATCGAACAAGACTTGACAGAAGCTAACTTGATCTAACATCCTGTACTCGAACGAACCTGCACGAAGGAGTGTGTTCCATGGTCACGCGGAACCCGAATCCCCGCCATGAAGCGGTGACGCCGTGAGCGTCGACGCGGCGTCGACCGCCACCCGGTCCTCGGCGATCGATGTCACCCTCACCGACATCACCAAGTTCTATCCGGGCGTCCGCGCGCTCGGCGGCGTCACGCTCGATCTGCGTCCCGGCGAGGTCCACGCGATCGTTGGCGAGAACGGCGCGGGCAAATCGACCCTCATCAAGGTGCTCGCGGGGGCGATCCCGCCCAGCAGCGGCGGCATCGTCGTCGACGGCGAGGAGTACGACCGACTCACGCCCGCGCTCGCCCAGGATCTCGGCATCGCCGTGATCTATCAGGAGTTCACCCTCGTCCCGACCCTCAACGCGGCCGAGAACGTGTTCCTCGGGCACTACCTGCTGAGGGGTCCCGTGCTGGATCGCAAGCGCATGGAGGCGGACGCCGCGCGTCTGTTCGCCCGCCTCGGTGTGCGGATCGACCCTCGGGCGCTCGTCGGAGACCTCACCACGGGCTACCAGCAGATCGTCGAGATCGCCAAGGCGCTCTCGCTCGACGCCCGACTGCTCATCATGGACGAGCCCTCGGCCCCGCTCACCGCCGCCGAGGTGGAGGCCATGTACGCGGTCGTCGACGCCCTGCGTGCCGAGGGCATGACCATCGTGTACATCTCGCACCGGATGGACGAGATCTTCCGGCTGTCCGACCGGGTCTCGGTGCTGCGCGACGGCCAGCACATCGCGACGAAGCCGACCTCGGAGACCACCCGCGGCGAGCTGATCAGCCTCATGGTCGGACGCGAGCTCACCGAGGGGTACCCGACGCGGGACACCGCACCCGGAGAGGTCACCCTGCGCGTCGAGGGCGTCACGGGCAACGGCGTGCGCGACATCAGCTTCGAGGCCAGGGCCGGGGAGATCCTCGGCTTCGCCGGGCTGATCGGCGCGGGTCGGACCGAGCTCATGGAACTGCTCTTCGGAGCGAAGCGCATCGAGGCGGGCGAGGTCAGCCTGCACGGCCGATCGGTCGTCTCGCGCACACCCATCCAGGCCATCGGCAACCGGATCGCGCTCGTGCCGGAGGACCGCAAGCGCCACGGGCTGCTGCTGCCGTTCACGATCTCGCAGAACATCTCGCTGCCGCTGCTGAAGAAGAAGCTCTCGCGCGGGACCGTCGTCTCGCCGAAGGCCGAACGTGACCTCACCGCGGAGTACATGCGCGACCTGCGCATCAAGGCCCCGAGCGGCTCGGAGATCGTCGGCAACCTCAGCGGCGGCAACCAGCAGAAGGTCGTGCTGGCCAAGTGGCTGGCCACCGACCCGGAGGTGCTCATCTTCGACGAGCCCACCCGCGGCATCGACGTGGGTGCGAGGGTCGAGATCTACCTGATCATGAACCGCCTCGCCGCCGCAGGCAAGACGATCCTGATGATCTCCTCCGACATGGAGGAGCTGATCGGGATGTCGGATCGCATCGTGGTCCTGCGCGAGGGCGTCCAGGAGGGGATCCTCCACAAGAACGACATCACCCAGGAGGCCGTCATGGCCCTGGCCGCGCAAGGAGAACCCGAATGAAGACCACACTGATGGCACGGACCAAGGACCTCGGCATCCTCCTGGTGCTCGTCGTCCTCGTCATCGCGTTCAGCGTCATGACGCCGAACTTCCTCGACCCGAGCAACATCTTCAACATCGGACGCCAGGTCGCGACGCTCGGCATCGTCGCCGTGGGCTTCTCGTTCGTGCTGATCACCGGCGGCATCGACCTCTCGGTCGGCTATCAGATCTCGCTCAACGTGGTCGTGACCGGCATGCTGATGGCGCAGGTGGGCCTGCCCTGGTACATCGCGTGCCTCGCGTCACTCGTGCTCGGCACCCTCATCGGTGTGCTCAACGGCCTCATCATCACGCTCACCGGCGTCGCACCGCTCATCGTCACCCTGTCGATGATGATGATGCTCAATGGCCTGAGCTACCTGATCTCGAAGGGCCTGCCGATCTTCGGCTTCCCCGCCGAGTTCTCCCTGCTGGGCCAGGGCGCGCTGTTCGGCATCGTCCCCATCTCGCTGTTCTTCCTCATCGCGGTCTGGGGCATCGGGCTCTTCATCCTGAACAAGACATACATCGGCCGCTACTTCTACGCGATCGGCAACAACATCGAGGCCGCGCGCCTCTCGGGTGTTAACACGCGTCGCACGCTGATCTTCGTCTACGCCCTCTGCGGCTTCTTCACCGCGATCGGGGCGATCCTGCTGCTGTCACGGCTGAACTCCGCGCAGTCCGCCACCGGCGCCGGCTTCGAGTTCAGCGTGCTGACGGCCTGCGTGCTCGGCGGCATCAGCGTCATGGGCGGCCGCGGCAAGCTCTTCGGCGCGTTCGTCGGTGTGCTGATCGTCGGCGTCCTCGACAACGGCCTCGTGCTGATGAACGTCAGCGAGTACGTGCAACTGCTCATCAAGGGGGCGATCCTCCTCGCGGCCGTGATCTACGACGCCATGTCGAAGAACACACCTGGACGACGCGCGCAGATCGGCGGCGTCCCGCTGACAGTGCCGGCGTCGCCCGCATCCCCCCAGTCCTGACATCACTCCGACGGTCGTTCCAAAGACGGACGATCGAACCCGACACAGTAAGGAAGACACCATGAAGAAGATCGGCACGTTCGCCCTCGCCGCCGCCGCGGCCGCAGCGCTGCTCCTGTCCGGCTGCTCCGCCGTCACCACCGGCGGCCCGGCCGGCGGCGGCGCGGAGGAGTCCTCCGGCGGCGACCAGTCCGTCGGCATCACCTTCTCCGACCTGAGCAATCCCGTGTGGGCCGAGCTCGTGCAGGAGGCCGAGGAGTACGGCGCGGAAGAGGGGCTCAGCGTCACCTACGTCGACGCCCGCAACGACGCCGCCGCGCAGGTCACCCAGATCGAGAACTTCATCCAGCAGGGCGTCTCGACCATCATCATCTGCGCGGTCGACGCGAACGCGCTGGTAGACGTGACCAAGAAGGCGCAGGACGCCGGCATCAAGGTCGTCGGCTACACGCAGGTCCTCGAGAACTACGACGCCCAGTACCTCGTCGACGCCTACAACACCGGCTACGCGAACGGCGAGGCCGCGGCCGCCTGGATCAACGAGAACTTCGACGCCGACGAGACGGTGCAGTGGGCGCTGATGGACCTCCCGCGCTTCCCGGAGATCATCGACCGCGCGAACGGCATCAAGGAGGCCATCGCCGAGCTCGCGCCCAACGCGGAGCTCGTGGCGACCGCCCCCGCGCTGACCGCCGAGGACGGCGTCGCCAACGCCGAGAACTTCCTGCAGGCCAACCCCGACCTCAAGGTCATCGCCACGATCGGCGGCGGCGGCGCGGTCGGCGGCAACGAGGGCGTGAAGTCCTCCGGCATCACCGACTTCGAGTCCTTCGGCCTCTTCGGCATCGACGCGACCGAGAACGAGATCCAGAACATCATCAACGGCGACCCGCAGAAGACGTCCATCAGCCTCGGGGGCGGCAAGGCCCACGGCCGCGCGCTGATCGACATCACGATCGACCTGCTCGCCGGCGGCGACGTCGAGAAGGACCAGTACATGCCCATCGAGGTCATCGACGGCTCCAACGCCCAGGAGTACTACGACGAGATCTACGGCGGATGACCCCTGGGGCCGCCCGCTCGCGCGGGCGGCCCTCCCGCCCTCTCTCCCATGCAAGACGCGACAGGTGTCGCGACGGAAGGACCCGCATCATGATCCGAGTGCTCGCCGCCGGCGACCGCTTCATCCGCTCCTCGCTGCTGCGCTCCGAGCTCGAGCGGGCGGTGCCCGAGGGACTCGACATCGCCGAGATGGAGTTCTCCTGGCCCGACACCCCGTTCGGCCGTGTCGCCGAGGTCGATGAGGCCTCAGGCAGCGAGGAGCAGCTCATCGAGGCGCTGCGAGGCTCGACGGCGATCCTCACCCAGCTGGCGCCGCTCACCGAGCGGGTCATGGATGCCGTCCCCGAGCTGCGCTTCATCGGCGTCTCACGCGGCGGCCCCACGAACATCAACGTCGACGCGGCACGCGAGCGCGGCATCCAGGTGGCGAACGTCCCCGGGCGCAACGGCGTCGCCACCGCCGAGATGACCCTCGGGCTGGCGCTCGCGCTGATGCGGCGCATCCCGCTCGCGCAAAAGAGCCTGATGGACGCGACCTGGCGCGGCGACCTGTACCGCTCGGACGCCGTCGGTCGCGAGGTCGCAGGCTCCGTCATCGGCCTCCTCGGCGCGGGCGCGGTGGGCTCGCACGTCGCCCGCACCCTCGTCGCGATGGGCGCGCACGTGCTCGTCTTCGACCCCTATCTCGCCCCCGGCCGACTCGGTGAGGGCGTCGAGCAGGTCTCGTCGGCGGAGGAGGTCTTCCGCCGCAGCGACCTCGTCTCGGTGCACGCCCGGCTGACGCCGGAGACCGAGCACATGGTCAACGCCGCTACGCTCGCACTCATGAAGCCCGGAGCGCTCCTGGTCAATGCGGCTCGCGGCGGTCTCGTCGACTACGACGCGGTCGCGCACGCGATCGAGTCCGGCACGCTCGGCGGGGCGGCCTTCGACGTGTACCCGCAGGAGCCCGTCGACTTCTCGCACCCGCTGTTCCGCCTCGCGGCGGAGGGCAAGGACGTCGTGGTCACCCCTCACATCGCGGGTGCCAGCCAGGAGACCGCGACCCGCGCCGCACGCGGCGTCGCCGAGGAGCTGCGCCGCTTCCTCAACGGCGAGCCCGCCATGAGCCCTCTCGCCGACGGCGCCCGAGCGGCCCTGCTGTGACCGCTGCTCTCCTGGGCATCGACGCCGGCACGAGTTCGGTGAAGGTGGTCGCGATCGATCTCGACGGACGTCGGGTCGCCGACCGCTCGGTGCCGTACCCCACGAAGACCGAGGGGGCGGGAGCGGAACAGGATGCCCGCGACTGGTGGCGCGCCCTGTGCGCGGCGCTCGCCGCGGTGCTGCCAGGGCTCGAGGTGAGTGCCGTGGCCGTCACCTCGCAGGCCCCCACGCTCGTGCCGGTGGGATCGGACGGAGAGCCGACGAGCCCGGCCCTGACCTGGCTCGACCGGCGGGCGTCCGACGAGGCCGCACGCATCGCGGAGGTCGTGCCGGACTCACGCAACGGCGCCGACCCCTTCTTCGGCACGGCCAAGCTCGCCTGGCTCGCCGCGCACCGGCCCGAGGCCCTCTCGTCGGCGTCGTGCGTGCTGTCCACTAACGGCTTCCTCCTCCGTCGTCTGGCCGCCGTCGAGGTGTTCGACGACGTCACGGCGTCGCTCATGCAGGGGTTCGACGAGGATCTCGGCGATTTCGGCCCCGCCCTGCGCGACGCCGTTCCCGCTCTGTCGATGCTGCCCCCGCTCGTCGCCTCGACCGACATCGTCGGCTCGGTGACGGCGCAGGCCGCGGCCGAGACCGGTCTGCCCGTCGGGATCCCCGTGGTCGCGGGCGGCATCGACGCGATCGGATCGGCCCTCGAGGCCGGCGTGATCTCACCCGGTGATCCTCTCGTCGACATGACCGGGTTCTCGAGCGTGACGATGCTCGCGGTGTCCCGCGGCGCCGCGGTGCCCGGCTTCATCCACTCGCGGCACTGCGTGCCCGGTACCGATCTGCTCATCACCGCGCAGGTCACCGCCGGCGCGACGGTCGACTGGGTCAACGGCCTCGATCCCGCGAACGACCTGCGTTCCGCCGAGCAGATCCTCGCGCGGCCCCGCCCGGGGCGCGTGATGATGGTGCCCAGCCTCGCCGGGGAGCGCACCCCCACCTGGAACGCGGCAGCACGCGGCGTGATCGCGGGCATCGACCTCGCCACCGACGGCACCGACCTGATGCTCGCCGCGATGGAGGGCAACGCCCTCGCCCTCGCCCGCGACATCGACGCGATGCGCGGCGCGGGCTTCGACATCGACACCCTGGTCAGCACGGGTGGAGGCGCGTCGTCCGACGCGTGGCTGCAGATCAAGGCCGACGTGCTCGGCATCCCGGTGCTGAGGCCCCGGAGCGGACACGGTGCGGCGCAGGGGGCGGCGATGCTGGCCGGTGTCGCCACCGGGCAGATCGGCGGCTTCGAGGCGCTGCGGGCGTCATCGGTCACGATCGAGGCGGAGTTCCTCCCCGATGAGCGAGCGCATGCCGCGTACGCTGACGCGAGGGACCGCTTCGCAGCGCTCTCGGCGGTGAGCTGAGCGGTCGCGCGCAGCGGGCGGTCAGGGTCGAGACGACCCTGCCGCCTCGAGCGCCTGGAAGGCGTCACGCGCCACGTCGATGAATCGGGAACGCCCCGAGGTGTCGGCGGCCCACCGTCGCCACGCGGCGTCCAGCGCACTGAGAGAGGCGGCCGCGGCGACCTCTGCGACGAGGCGGTCGCGCAGCGAGCGCTCGAGCGCGTCCGCAAGTCTCGTCTCCCGCTCGCGTCTGTCCTCCTGGAACCGCGTGCGCAGCGACGGCGTCGTCATGACCATCCGCACCCGATCGCGCACGGCGATCTGGCCGCGCTCGTTCAGCTGCCCGACAGCGGTCAGCGTGCGGGTGATCGCGACCCAGACGGACTCGCCGGCGAGGACCTCCAGGCCGTCGAACGCATCGAGCATCTGTCCGTAGCCGCCGTCGGGGGCGGTGAGCGTGCTGAGCACCGCTTCGTCCTTGCTCGCGAAGTACCGGAAGAACGTGGCCCGCGAGATGCCCAGCCGGTGCGCCACCGATTCCGCGGACACCGCGTCGAACCCCTCCGCGGCGAAGATGTCCGTCGCGGCGACGGCGAGTCGGGCGCGCAGGATGTCGCGGGACTGCGTGTGCCAGTCGGATCGCATCCGGTCAGTCTAGTAACTGATACGCTATCGCATATGTGAGATTCAGTCTCACCGCGAACAGAGGAGGCCCCGTGCTCGACGAGCGGATGGACAGCGGAACGAGTCGTACGGTGCGGGGCGGCCCGGTCATCGCGGTCCTCGCCTTCGCCGGGATGAGCGCGTCGTTCATGCAGACGATCCTCATCCCCCTCCAGTCGGACCTCGCCGGCCTGCTCAACACCGATCGCGGCCTGGCCTCCTGGGTCATCACGGTGACCCTGCTGGTCTCGGCGATCTGCACGCCCGTGGCGGGCAAGCTCGGCGACATGTACGGCAAGCGCCGTGTCGCGCTCACTCTCCTCGCCCTCCTGCTCGCAGGGTCGCTGATCTGCGCGCTGTCGTTCCACGTCGCACCGATGATCCTGGGGCGTGCGCTGCAGGGGGCGGGGATGGGAGTGATCCCCCTCGGCATCTCGCTGCTGCGCGACGTGCTGCCGCCGCATCGGCTGGGCTCCGCGATCGCCCTGGTCAGCGCCACACTCGGGGTCGGTGGGGCGATCGGCCTGCCGGTCAGCGCGATCATCGTGGAGACCCTCGACTGGCACGCGCTGTTCTGGACGGCGTCCGCGCTCAGCGTCGTCGCGGCACTGCTCGTCGCCCGGTTCGTGCCCGAGAGCGCGTCACGCACCGGAGGGCGCATCGACACCGTCGGCGTCGTCGGACTGGGCATCGGCCTGGTCGCCGTGCTCATGGCGGTCTCGAACGCGAACAACTGGGGGTGGGCGTCGCCCGCCACCGTCACCCTGCTGATCGGCGGCGCCGTCGTGCTCGGGGTCTGGGTGCTGGTCGAGCTGCGGGTGCGCAACCCCCTCGTCGATGTGCGGGTGAGCGTGCGCCCGGCCGTCCTGTTCACGAACCTCTCGTCGATCGCCATGGGATTCGCGCTCTTCGCCTCGAGCGTGGTGTTCCCGCAGCTGCTGCAGCTGCCCGTCGCCGCGGGGGGCACAGGGCTCTCGCTGCTCGACTCCAGCCTTCTGCTCATGCCCGCCGGACTCGCGATGCTCGCGATGTCCCCCGTCGCCGGGCTCATCGAGCGGAAGACCGGGCCCAAGCCGCTACTGATCGGAGGGGCGGTCGTGATCGCCGTCACCTACCTCGTCGCGGCGCTGCTCGAGCTGCAGGCCTGGCATGTGCTGGTGGTCAACACCGTGATCGGCATCGGCATCGGCCTCGGCTACGCGGCGATGCCCGCCCTGATCATGAAGGCCGTGCCCGTGCACGAGACGGGAGCGGCGAACGGGCTCAACACCCTCATGCGCTCCCTGGGCACGAGCCTCGCGTCCGCGGTCATCGCGACCGTCCTCGCCTCGACGGCGATCGGGGGAGCGGCCTCGCCCGAGGGGTTCCGCTCGGCGCTGCTGATCAGTCTCGGCGCGGCCGTCGTCAGCGCCGGCGCCGCTCTCCTCATCCCTCGCGCGCCGCGGGGTGTCGGCGCCTGGCCAGCGCTCGTCGACGGCGATCTCTGAGGGTGCGAACCCGATATCCTCGACGCACCACCGCATGAGAGAGGCCTGTTCATGACCGGATCCCGCGTCGAGTGGATCGTCAGCACGGAGGATGCGCCCTGGCGTCGGGAGACGGGGGCGGCGTTCGGATCGACGCAGACCCCGATCCCGTCGGTGTTCGTCGAGTCCGACCGCCCCGCACAGCGCATCGAGGGCTTCGGGGCCGCGTTCAGCGAACTCGGATGGCTCGCGCTCGGGCGCCTCTCGGACACGGACCGCGCTGAGGTCCTGCGCACGCTGTTCGCCCCGGGCGTGGGCGCGGGTCTCGTCATCGGCAGGACCCCCATCGGGGCGAGCGACTTCGCGCGGTCGTGGTACTCGTACGACGAGGTCGACGGAGACCTCGCGCTCGACGCGTTCAGTGTCGAGAACGACCTGGACACGCTCGTCCCGTTCATCCGGGCGGCGTCGGCCGTGCGACCGGACCTGCGTGTCTGGGCATCGCCGTGGAGTCCGCCCGCCTGGATGAAGACGAACGGGCACTATGCCGCGACGCGGCCGGCGCCGGGATCGTTCCAGACCGAGAACGGCCTGCGAGAGGATCAGCGCGGGAGCGAGGGGACCGACATGATCCGCCTCGAGGAGGACGTGCTCGACGCCTACGCGCGGTACTTCGGCCGCTACATCGACGCCTACGCGGAACAGGGCATCGCCGTCGGCATGGTGATGCCGCAGAACGAGTTCAACTCGACGCAGGTGTTCCCGAGCTGCACGTGGACTCCCGAGGGGCTCGCGCGATTCGTGCGGCACCTCGCCCCGCAGATGCGGAGCCGCGGCGTCGAGGTCTTCCTCGGCACGCTCGAGCGCGGCGACTCGGGACTGATCGACCGGATGCTCGAGGACGAGGTGGTCCGCGACGCCGTGACCGGTGTCGGCGTGCAGTGGGCCGGACGCGACGCCGCGCCCTTGCTCCATCGCGACCACCCGGGGCTGCGGATCTATCAGACCGAGCAGGAGTGTGGAGACGGCCGCAACGACTGGCGGTTCGCGCGTCACGCGTGGGCGCTGCTGCGGCACTACCTCGCGCACGGGGCCCACGCGTACTGCTACTGGAACATCGCCCTGGAAGAGCCGGGTGTGAGCACCTGGGGGTGGCCGCAGAACTCGCTGGTGTCGGTCAACGCGACGAGCGGGACGTATCGTCTCACCCCTGACTACTACGTGCTCGCCCATGCCTCGCACTTCGTCCAGGTCGAGGCCGTGGTGCTGCCGACCTACAGCCTCACCGGGTACGACGACGCGATCGCGTTCCGCAACCCCGACGGGTCGACGGTGGTCGTCATGCACAACCCGCTGTCGAGGGAGGACTCGATCAGCGTCGACCTCGGCGGCGCGACCATGACGGCCACGCTGCCCGCAGGCTCGTTCAACACCTTCCTCGTACGAGCGGAGTGACGGGCCTCCGCGGCGGGGGCCCGGGGGCACCCGGCGGGGCTCAGAAGGCGTAGAGCCGACAGGCGGTGATGCCGGAGTTCTGGCCCTCGGTGGCGATCGGGAGCCTGCCCGGTGCCGCATGGCCGCGGGCGGGGTGCATCCAGGCCGAGCCCGCCAGCGTCTCGTCGCCGTTGAGCCGCCGACCGGGACGCAGCCCGTCAGGCGAGGGGAGCAGCTCGTCGACGCTGAGGATGCCCGAGCGACGGCCGTCGCGCGGGAGCGGCTCGAGCGAGAACCCGCGGCCGACCGCGAGATAGGCGTCGTCCTCGGTCCGCACCACGAGACCGTAGCCGCCCGGCGACACCGAGGGGTCGGCGGATGCGCGGGTGGTGCGCGCGGTGAAGCGCTGACCACCGATCGCGATCTCCGCCTCGTCGTCGGCGCGGTGCAGGACGAAGCCGGCCATGTCGTCCGTCGCGGCGCGCGTGAGCGCCGGAGCGACGGCCCGGAGGAGCAGGTACGCGTCACGGAAGGCCGCCGTGTCGTCGGCCGGTCCCGAGTCGATCCCGAACGGGGAGACGCCCAGGGCGCCATGGGCGCCCAGGGCGAGGAAGGCGAGGGCCGCCCCGGCATCGTCTCTGCGCATCTCGGGGATCAGGAGCCCGCCGTAGTTCACGGCCGACCAGGCCGCGCAGATGCGGTCGACGTCGCCGACGTAGATGTCCGGGGAGAGCAGATCGAGGGCGGGGGCGAAGGTGCGCCAGACCTCCGCGACCGTCAGGACCGGCCCCCCGCTGGGATAGATCCCCGGCTCCCGCCCGCCGGTGAGGCTGTCGGCGGTGACCACGTCGTCGCCGTCGAGCCAGGCGTTGGCGAACAGCGGCACGTCGTTCTCCCGTCGGCCCGCCGCGGCGATGTGCTGTACGGCCGTCGCGTACCCCCACGCCATGAAGGCCTCGTCGGTGCGAGCCCCTGAGCCGAAGACCTCCTCCCAAGTGCCGGAGGCCCGTGCGCCGTGCTCCCTCCACGCGTGCGCGACCGGGAGCTCGGCGCCGTCCTCGAGCCGGGAGAGGAGCTCGCGGGGCACCTCGCCCGCGAACGCGGCGAGAGCGGATGCACTGCGGTCCCTGCTCGCTCCCAGCAACCCGACCTCGTTCTCGACCTGGACCATGGGCACCACGGCGGCGTCAGGGTCCCGCGTCGCGATCCGCCGCATGAGCGCACGGAAGGCCGCGGCGTCCGCCGCACGGTTCGCGGGGCTGAACGGCGTGAGGTCGTCGATGGCGAGATCCGCGTCGACGCGCACCCTCTCGAAGCGATCGGCGTCGCGTTTCACCCAGGCGGGGGCGTAGCTGGAGCGCCCGTTCTTCCAGCTGGCGAACCACAGCGGTATGACGCGGAGGCCGCGATCGCGGCCCTCCGTGAGGAGCAGGTCGACGAGTTCGAAGTCGAACTCTCCCTCCGTCGGCTCGAGGAGCTCCCACGTGACGGGCACGAGCGCGGTGTTCGCATTTAGCTCGACCGTGCGATCCAGCCCGGCGCGGAGGGCCGCGGGGGACGATCCGCTGGAGTTGTGCAGCTCCGCTCCGAGGACTAGGAACGGCCGGCCGTCGACGAGCAGCTGGCGGCGCCCCGATCGGATCTCGACCCGGGGGCGGCGTGCGCCGTGCCGCCCGGTCGGCGAGCTGTCCTCGGTGTTGACGCCCACGACGGCCTCCCTGCATGTTGTCGACAACAATGTGACCGCAACCATACAATGAGGGTTCGCTCGACGACAAGAAGGGTGCGTGCTGATGAAGCCCGCCACGATCTACGACGTCGCCCGTGTCGCGGGCGTCTCGCATCAGACCGTCACCCGCTACCTCCGTGGGTCCAACGCCGTCAGGCCGGAGACGGGCGAGCGGGTCGCGGCGGCCGTCGAGCAGCTGGACTACCGCCCCAATGCCGCAGCCCGACTGCTGCGCTCGCGACACTCGAACCGGATCGGCCTGCTGGCGGACCGGATCGACGCCAACGGCCCGGGGAGCATCCTCGCCGCCGCGAGCGCGTTCGCGCACGCGCGAGGGTACGTGCTCGACGTCGTCGTCACGGACGGCACGAGCCCCGGATCGGTGGTGTCCTCCCTTCAGGTGCTGACGGAGCATCAGGTGGCCGGCATCGTCGCGCTGGCGAACACCGAGGTCGTCGTCGCGGAGATCCGCCGACAGCAGATCGGGGTGCCGCTGGTGGTGGCGTCCGAGCTCGGGGCACAGGGCGACAGCCCGTCGACGAGCGAGCTGGCGGGCATCGTCGCCGCCGAGCACCTGCTCGAGCTGGGCCACCGGCGAGTCGGCTACCTCGCGGGGCCGGAGATGTGGCTCGCGTCCCAGGGGCGCGCGGGGGGTTTCTCGCGGGAGTTCGTCCGCGGGGGCGGCGAGGTCGCGTGGATGCTGCACGGCGATTGGACCCCCGAGTCGGGGTACGACCTCTGGAGCGGACTGGATGCCGAGCAGAAGGGCATCACGGCCGTGGCCGCGGCGAGCGACAGCATGGCGATCGGACTGATCGCGGCCGCCACCGACGAGGGCGTCGACGTGCCGTCGGAGCTGAGCGTCATCGGCACCGACGACCTGCCCGAGGTGAAGTACGTGCGTCCGAGTCTGTCGACCGTCGCCATGGACTTCGAGCAGGAGGGGCGTGTGCTGATGGACGCGCTGCTGACGTCGATCGAGGGAGTCGTCGGGGTGCCGATCGCCGCGCCGACCGCTCCCTACGTCATCGCGCGCGACTCCACGGCCCGTCGTAAGTGAAGTCGCCTTGACAGAAACGTGACCTTCGCGTGTTGCGCGGACGTTCGCGACCTGACATGCTCGACGCAATCACCAAATGTTGTCGACAACTTCGGCAATGTTGTCGACAACAGCGTCAAGGGACCTCTACGAATGGCATCCACTCCGACCTTCTCCGGCGTCCTGTTCGGGGCCGCGTACTACGCGGAGTACCAGCCAGCGCTGGACCTCGACCGTGACCTCGACCTGATGGCCGACGCCGGCTTCACGGTCATTCGGGTGGGGGAGTCGGTGTGGTCGACCTGGGAGCCGCGGGAGGGCGTGTTCGCGCTCGACTGGCTGCGGCCGGTGCTCGACGGCGCTCAGCGCCGCGGCATTGGCGTCATCCTCGGCACGCCGACCTATGCCGTCCCGCCGTGGCTCCAGCGGATGCATCCGGAGATCGCCGCCGAGGTGCGCACGGGAGAGCGGCTCGGGTGGGGGCATCGCCAGGAGATGGACCAGAGCTCGCCCGCGTACCGCTTCTACGCCGAGCGGGTGACCCGCCGCATCCTCGAGCGCTACGCGGCGCACCCGTCCGTGATCGGTTTCCAGGTCGACAACGAGCCGGGCTTCCGGATGCCGCACAACGAGAGCGTGTTCCAGCGCTTCGTCGCATGGCTGCAGAACCGCTACGGCACGGTCGAGCGGCTGAACAGCGAATGGGGACTCGTGCACTGGTCGCATCGGCTGTCGGACTGGGCCGACCTCTGGCGTCCGGACGGCAACACCCAGCCGCAGTACAACATCGAATGGCGGCGCTTCCAGGCCGGCCTCGCCGACGAGCTCATCGGGTGGCAGACGCGTCTCGTCCGCGAGTACGCGCGGCGTGACCAGTTCATCACCACCTGCCTCTCGTACTCGCGCGCGCAGGTGTCGGACGACGAGATCGTCGCCGGGCTCGACGTCGTGGCAGGCAACCCGTACTACCGCATGCAGGACGGGCTCGACATCCCGACCGCCGTGGAGGCCGAGGAGCTCTGGTGGTCGTCCGGCGTGTGGGCGCTGCACCAGTGGGGCGACCGCGCGTTCTCGTCGGCCCAGGCCCCGTACCTGGTCACCGAGACGAACGCCCAGTCGGTCGGCAACACCTCCGACAGCTTCCCCCCGTATCCCGGCCAACTGCGCCAGGCCGCCTTCGCGCTCCTGTCGCGCGGAGGGCGGATGATCGAGTACTGGCACTGGCACACGCTCCACTTCGGCACGGAGACCTACTGGGGAGGCGTGCTGCCGCACAGCGGCAAGCCCGGACGGATCTATCGCGAGGTGGCCGCGCTCGGCGCCGACATCCGCGGCATCGGCGACCTCCTCGACGGGTACGAGCCGGATTCCGACGTGCTGATGGTCTACTCGACCGACACGAAGTGGGCGTTCGAGTTCGATCCGCCCCTGCGTAAGGCGACGGGCGGGCCGGACGACCGGGCGTACGCGACGATCTTCGACGCGTTCTACCGGGGACTGTTCGACGCGGGAGTGCAGACGCGGATCCGCCACACGCGCCAGCTGCAGGACATCCCCGTCGCCGAGCTGGTCGCCCGGCATCCGATCATGGTCGTCCCCGCTCTGTACATCGCCGATGACCAGGTGCTCGAGACGCTCGCGGCCTACGCGGAGCAGGGCGGGCACCTCGTGCTCGGCATCCGCTCGGGGTACGGCGACCACCTCGCGCGTGCGCGGGCCGAGGAGGCGCCGGCTCGGCTGACGTCCGCGGCGGGCATCTCGTACGAGGAGTCGTCGACCCTCACGGCCGAGCTGGGCGTGACGGGCAGCGACGGCTTCGTCGCGGCGCCGGGAGCCGCCGGCCGGGAATGGATGGACGTCCTCCAGGTGTCGGATGCCGACGTGATCGCGGAGTACGCCGTCAACGAGCTCGGGTCCAGGGCCGCCGTCACGACGCGAGCGCACGGGAGAGGCCGCGTCACCTACGTCGGCACGGTGCCGAACACCGAGCTCGCCCGGGCCGTCGGCGCGTGGCTCGTGCCCGACACGGCGCGCCAGCGCTGGGCCGCGGACGAGGCGACGACCGTCGTCACCGGTCGCACCGGCGACCGCGAGGTGAGCTTCGTCGCGAACTGGTCGGGGGAACGCGCGACGGTCTCGCCCCCGGGCGATGTGCGCGACGTCCTCACCGGAGAGCTGCACTCCTCGGGTGCCCCCCTACTCCTCGAACCGCGGGCCGCCCTGCTGTTCGAGGCCTCCTCCGACCGCCCGGTCGGATGAGCCAGCCAGAGAGACACGGAAAGAGAAGATGAGAACCCGTCACACAGCAATGGCGCTGGGAGCGCTCGTGGCTTCGGCCGCAATCGTTCTCAGCGGATGCAGCGGCCCCGACGCCGGGTCGCAGAAGCCCACCGGTCCCGTCAGCCAGGAGGACATCGACAAGGCGATGTCCACCCCGACCACGCTCGTCTACTGGTCGTGGGTGGACGGCGTGCAGGAGTCGGTCGACATGTTCGAGGAGAAGTACCCGGCGATCGAGGTCGAGGTGGTCAACGTCGGCTCCGGTGCCGACGAGTACACCAAGCTGCGCGCCGCCCTGAAGTCCGGCAAGGGATTCCCGGACGTCTTCATGCTCGGCTACGACTACATCGGGTCGTTCCGGCAGACCGACAGCCTGCTGGATCTCACGCCGTACGGCGGCGCGGACCTCGCCGACCTCTTCACCGAGGCGACCTGGAACCAGGTCGCCGACGACAAGGGCGTCTGGGCGGTGCCGCAGGACTCGGGCCCCCTCGGCACCCTGTACCGTGCGGACATCTTCGAGGCCGCGGGCCTCACCGAGGCCCCGGCCACCTGGGACGAGTACGCCGTCGCCGCGCAGACCATCAAGGACACGACCGGGTCGTACATCACGAACCTGCCCGGGAACGACATGCCCCAGATCATCGGATACTTCTGGCAGGCCGGGGTGAAGCCCTTCTCGTACGACGGCGGCACCGAGGTCGGGATCGACCTCAACTCCGACGGGGCGAAGGAGGTCATCGGCTACTGGCAGGACCTCGTGCAGAACGACCTCGTCTCCGTCGTCCCCGACTTCACGGACGAGTTCTACCAGGGGCTCTCTCGCGGATCGTTCGCCAGCTGGGTGGTGCCGGCCTGGGGCCCGCAGTTCCTGCAGGGCACGGTCGCGGACACCGCCGGGCTGTGGCAGGCCGCGGGCGTGCCGCAGTGGGAAGCGGGGGAGAACATCTCAGGGAACTGGGGCGGATCGTCCAACGCGGTCACGGCGCTGACCGAGAACCCGATCGCGGCCTACGAGCTGGCGTCGTTCGTCAACAGCGACCCCGCCTCGACCCTGCACCTCGCCACCGAGGCCTCGCTGTTCCCCGTGACGATCGAGACGCTCGAATCGCCGGAGTTCACCGACGCGAAGAGCGACTTTTTCGCCGGCCAGCAGGTTAACAAGCTGTACTCCGAGATCGCCACCACGGTCGACCCCGAGTTCGAGTTCGTGCCGTTCATGGACTACGTCAACACCTCGTTCAACGAGACCGTCGGCACCGCGATCACCGAGCGCGGCGACATGCTCGCCGCTCTCGACGACTGGCAGGACAAGGTCGTCTCGTACGCCGAGCAGCAGGGCTTCACCGTCAAGTAGCGCCCAGACCGCCCGGGGCGCGCGCCCCGGGCGGTCGACCACCCGGAGAGAGACCATGAGCACCACACTCAGCGCGCGGCGACGCCAGCGTCTGCACGCGCCACAGACCAGGGCCGCCTGGCTGCTCGTCATCCCGTTCCTCGTCGTGTTCCTGGCGATGTTCGTGGTTCCGCTGCTCTACGCGGCGTACCTGAGCCTGTTCACGTCGCAGCTCGTCGGGGGCTCGGTGTTCAGCGGCTTCGCCAACTACGCCCGCGCCCTCCAGGACCCGAGCTTCTGGTCGGGTCTCGGCACCGTGTCGCTGTTCCTGTTCATCCAGGTGCCGATCGGTCTCGCGCTGTCGGTCTTCTTCGCCCTCGCCCTCGACAGCGGGCGCGTGCGCGGCGGCAAGTGGGCGAGACTGCTCATCTTCGTGCCGTACGCCGTGCCGAGCGTCGTCGCGACGCTCATGTGGGGCTACCTCTACGGCAACAACTTCGGGCTGATCACCCAGGTGTTCGAGGCGATCGGCCTCCCCGGCCCGGAACTCCTCTCGGCGGGCAACATCACCGGCTCGACGATGAACATCCTGATCTGGGAATTCGTCGGCTACAACATGATCGTGCTGTACGCCGCCCTGCGCTCGATCCCGACCGACCTCTACGAGGCGGCGGAGCTCGACGGCGCCGGCCAGTGGCGCATCGCGTGGAGTATCAAGCTCCCCGCCCTCCGGCCCGCGATCACCCTCGTCGTGATCTTCTCGATCATCGGATCGTTCCAGCTGTTCAACGAGCCGAACCTGCTGTTCACGCTCGCGCCGAACGCCATCGGCTCGGACTTCACCCCCAACCTCTACGCCTACAACCTCGCCTTCAAGAACCAGGACGTCAACTACGCCGCGGCGATCGCGTTCCTGCTCGGCCTGGCCATCGCGATCCTGTCGTTCATCGTGCAGACCCGCGCGGCGCGGAAGGAGAACTGACATGGCGCTCGACACCCGCTTCCCCGACGCGACGCTCGACACGGTGACCGCGACGGTCCCGGAACGAGCCCGTCGGCGGCGACGCAGCGGCGCAGGCCGTCGCCGCAGCACCGTCCTCACGGTGCTGATGTGGACCTCCGTGTTCTACTTCGTCGTCCCCCTCGTCTGGCTCGCGCTCTCGACGACGAAGAACAACAGCGACCTCTTCGCCACGTTCGGGCTCTGGATCGGCACGTCGTTCGAGTTCTTCACCAACCTGGAGAACCTGGCGACGTTCCAGGACGGCGTCTTCTGGCGGTGGATGGTCAACACCGTGCTCTACGCGGGGGTGAGCGCCGTCGGCTCCGCGCTGTTGGCGACGGCCTGCGGCTACGCGCTGGCGAAGTACCGGTTCGCCGGACGCCGAGCCGTCGTGGCCGTCATCATGGGATCGATCATGGTCCCGGTGACGGCGCTGGCCCTGCCCACGTATCTCGTGTTCGCGGCGGCCAACCTCACCGACACCCCGTGGGCGATCATCCTGCCGTCCCTGATCAGCCCGTTCGGCGTCTTCCTCATGATGGTCTACGCGGCCGACTCCGTCGACGACAGCCTGCTGGAGGCCGCTCGCATCGACGGCTCGGGCGAGCTGCGCACCTTCGCGACGATCTCCCTGAAGCTGATGGCGCCGGGGTTCGTCACGGTGCTGCTGTTCCAACTCGTCGCGACCTGGAACAACTACTTCCTCCCGCTGATCATGCTCAACACCCCCGCGCTCTACCCGGTGACCGTCGGCCTCGCGCAGTGGCAGGCGAACGCCTCGGCCGGCGGCGGAGCACAGGTGCTCTTCTCCACCGTGCTGACGGGGGCATTCGTCTCGATCATCCCGCTCGTCGTAGCGTTCCTGTTCCTCCAGCGGTACTGGGTGTCGGGTCTGGCGACGGGCGGCGTCAAGGGGTGAGGGGGGACTCCTCGGGGCGCACGCGGAGTCCCGAGGACGTCACGCGGCGTCGCCGCCCGCGATCAGGCGGATGGCGGGGAGCGCGTCGACGAGGGTCGTCAGCGGCGTGCGGAACGTGAGCGCGCTGATGCTGAGGCCCCCCGGCGTGCTCCGCGGGGCCAGGGGGGTCGCGGGGGCCGGGACGGCGAGGCAGGCGACACCCGCCTCGTTCTCCTCGTCCTCGACGGCGAACCCCTGCTCGCGGATGGTGCCGAGCTCCCGCCAGAGCTCGTCCGGGTCCACGATGGTCCGCGGCGTCCGCCGTTCCAGCGGCGCGGTGCCGAGCACCGAGTCCAGCTCGCCGCGGGACGCGACGGTGCGGCTCAGCAGCAGTTTGCCGACGGCCGTGCTGTGGGCCGGGTTGCGACCGCCGATGATCGAGGTGAGGCGCACGGCTCCCACGGGAGGGTCAGTCTTGGCGCGATACACCACATGGGCGCCGTCGAGCACGGCATAGTGCGCGGTCTCGGAGAACCGCTCCGACAGCTTCTCGAGGATCGGCGTCATCAGGGCGGTGTCCGGCCGCGCCGCGTGGTGGGCGAAGGCGAGACGGAGGAACCCGTCGCCGAGGATGTAGTGCCCCCTGCTGACGCGTGCGGCCAGTCCCGCACGGCACAGCGAGTCCAGAGCCCGGTGCACACTCGGCTTCGGCATGCCCATGGCCGAGGAGATGTCGTCGAGAGACGCTCCCGCGTGATGCGCACCGAGCTCGAGCAGCACCGCGAGCACGCGGTCGGTGCCGGCGAGGCGCTCGCCGTCAGGTGCGGGCTCCGTCACGTCGTCCTCCTAGTAGGTGGCGCGCCCACCGCTGATGTCGTAGACCGCGCCGGTCGAGAACGATACCCGCTCGGAGGCGAGCCAGGCGACGAGCTCGGCGACCTCGGACGCCTCGCCGACGCGTCGCATCGGGATCAGGCCGGTGATGTGCGCGAGCACGTCGGGGGCGGTCGTCGCGTTCATGGGCGTGGCGATCACCGCCGGGGCGATCGCGTTCACGAGTACTCCCGATGTCGCGAGCTCCTTGCCGGCGGACTTCGTCAACGCGATCACCGCCGCCTTCGAGGCCGAGTAGGCCGCGAGATCGGGATTGCCGTCCTTGCCCGCCATGCTCGCGAAGTTCACCACGCGCCCCCAGCCGTTGGCGACCATCCCCGGGACGAAGGCCTGCATGGCGAGGACCGTGCCCACGACGTTGACGCCGAGCGTGAGTCGCCAGTCGTCGACGCGCGTGTCGAGCAGGGGCTCGTTCGGGCCGACGATCCCGGCCGAGTTGATGAGGATGTCGACGGGGCCGACACGGCGGGCGAGCTCCTGCATGCCGCCCTCGTCCGTGATGTCGACCTGCTCGTCGGCGCCGTCGCTGCGATCGACGGTGATGACCTCGACGCCGTCGTCCCGCAGTCTCTCGGCGGTCGCGGCACCGAGGCCGCTCGCTCCTCCCGTGACGATCGCGCGTCGCATGCATCCTCCTCGTTCGCCGGCCACCGGCCTTGGGCTATGCTAGCTGTAATTTCATTTTATAGATCTCTTTTCCGAAAGATGAAAATGTCGACACTGCGAAGTTCAGAGTGGTACTCGGGTGACGACCGCAATGCCTACATCCACCGGGCGTGGATGAGGCGCGGTACGCCGGACAGTGCGTTCCGCGGGCGTCCCCAGATCGCGATCGCCAACACGGCGTCGGATCTCACGCCGTGCAACTCCCACCTCGACGAGGTCGCGCAGTCGGTGAGGAACGGGATCTACGAGGCAGGGGGGATCCCGCTCGAGCTGCCGGTGGTCTCGCTGGGCGAGACGCAGGTGCGACCCACCGCGATGCTGTGGCGCAACATGGCGGCCATGGCGACGGAGGAGATGCTCCGTGCCAACCCCATCGACGGCGTCGTGCTGCTCGGCGGGTGCGACAAGACGATCCCCTCGCTTCTCATGGCTGCCGCATCCGTCGATCTGCCCGCCGTCGTCGTGCCGGGGGGCCCGATGCTGACCGGACATTTCCGCAATGAAGCACTCGGGTGCGGCACGGACGTCTGGCGTCTGTCGGAGGAGACGCGAGCGGGCACGCTGAGCGAGGCGATGTTCCTCAAGAGCGAGTCCTCGATGATCCGCAGCAAGGGGCACTGCAACACGATGGGCACCGCCTCGACCATGGCCCTCGTCGCCGAGGCGCTCGGCACGATCATCCCCGGCCTCGCGGGCACGCCCGCACCGGACGCCCGCCTGCTCGAGGCCGCCCACGAGACCGGCCGGCTCGCCGTGACGCTCGTCGAGGAGGACCGGCGCCTGTCGACCTTCCTCACGGCCGCGAACTTCCACAACGCCATCGTGGCGCTCGCCGCGATCGGCGGCTCGACCAACGCCGTGGTCCACCTGCTGGCGATCGCCGGACGCCTCGGCATCGACCTCACGATCGACGACTTCGACCGCATCGGCGCGCAGGTGCCCCTCCTGGTCAACCTGCAGCCGGCCGGCCGATACCTCATGGACGACCTGTACCGGGCGGGCGGGTTCCTCGCGGTCATGCGCGAGGTGCGCGACCTCCTCGACCCCAGCGCGCTGACGATCACCGGCCAGCCGTTCGTCGACTACCTGGCGGACGCGCAGATCTGGGACGCCGACGTCATCACCCCCAGGGACAGGCCGCTGCAGCCCGCCGCCGGGATCACCGTGCTGCGCGGATCGCTGGCGCCCGGAGGCGCGATCATCAAGCCGGCGGCGGCGTCGCCGCACCTGCTCAAGCACCGCGGCCGAGCCGTCGTCTTCGACTCGATCGAGGACTTCCACGAGCGGATCGACGATCCCGAGCTGGACATCGACGAGAACTCGGTGATGGTGCTGCGAGGATGCGGCCCCAAGGGGTACCCCGGGATGCCCGAGGTGTCGAACATGCCGCTTCCGACGAAGCTGCTCGAGAAGGGCGTCCGCGACATGGTCCGCATCTGCGACGGACGGATGTCGGGGACGGCGTACGGCACCGTCATCCTGCACGTCACCCCGGAGGCCGCGGCGGGCGGTCCGCTCGCGCTCGCGCAGACCGGCGACTGGATCAGCCTGGACGTGCGCGCGGGCAGGCTCGACCTCGACGTGCCCGCGGAGGAGCTCGAGGCGCGGGTGCCGAACGCGGCGACGGTCGAGGGGTTCGCCGACCCCCGGCGTGGGTGGGAACGGCTCTACGTCGACCACGTGCTGCAGGCCGATCGCGGGGCCGACCTGGACTTCCTGGTGGGTTCCTCCGGATCCGCCGTCTCGCGGGAATCGCACTGAGGAGCGACGATGACCGAGGACACGAGCCATCCGGTGCGGGTCGCGACCGCGCAGTCCCACTTCCTCGCCGAGGGGCCGACGTGGGATGCGGAGCGGTCACGGCTGCTGTGGGTCGACATCATGGCCGGGATCGTGCACATCGGGCATCTCTCGGATGACGACCTGATCGTGGTCGACGAGCGGGTCGAGTTCCCTGACACGGCCGGCGCCGTCGCCGTCGACCCCGACGGACGGCTGCTCGTCGCCGGCACCCATCGGCTCTTCGTGCGCGAGCTCGACGGGCGGATCACCGGCGGCCCGGAGCTGATCGATGGCGCGGAGCGCCGGTTCAACGACGGCAAGCCCGATCCGCGAGGGCGCTATGTGGTCGGCACGAAGGGCGAGGGAGAGACGGACACCGAGCTCCTCCTCGTCGTCGAGGGCGGCGCCGCACGGGTGATCGACGACGACCTCACGCTGTCCAACGGCCTCGCCTGGTCGGCGGACGGGCGGACGCTGTACTCCGTCGACACCCTCCGTCGACGGATCCACGTCCGGGAGTACGACCCCGCCACCGGCGATGTCGGCGCACGCCGTGTGCTGACCGAGTTCGCCGACGGGGGCTACCCCGACGGTCTCACGGTGGACGAGACCGGGGACCTCTGGGTGGCCATGTGGGGCGACGGCTGCGTGCTCCGCCTGTCACCCGAGGGCGCCGTGGTCTCCCGCGTCGACCTCCCGGTGCCGCACGTGTCGTGCCCGACCTTCGCGGGAGACGACCTCGACGTGCTCGTCATCACCACGGCCACGGAGGGGATGACCGCCGAGCAGCGCGCGTCGCATCCGCTCGCCGGCCGCCTCTTCACCGCGCGCCCCGGCGTGCGCGGTCTGCCCGCACACCACTGGAACCGCTCTCGAGTCCTCGAGGGCGTATCGAAAGGCATCGCATGAAACTGCTGCGCATCGGACCCGCCGGCGCGGAGAAGCCCGCCGCCCTCGTCGGGGACGACCACTACCTTGACCTCTCCGACGTCGTCGACGACTTCGACGAGGCGTTCTTCGCCGGAGCCGGTCTCGACCGCATCCGTCCGCTCGTGGCCGAGCGCGCGCTGTCCGGGGGCGTCCCGATCGGGGATGCGCGGATCGGAGCGCCGATCGCACGGCCGCATCAGATCATCTGCGTCGGGTTGAACTACAGCGACCACGCCGCCGAGACCGGCCAGGCCGTCCCCGACGAGCCCATCCTGTTCACCAAGTCCCCGAACACCCTCATCGGCCCGAACGACGACGTGCGCCTCCCGCGCGGGGCGACCAAGCCCGACTGGGAGGTCGAGCTCGGCATCGTGATCGGCGCCCGCACGAGCTACCTCGACTCGGTGGAGCAGGCGAGGGAGCACATCGCGGGGTGGGTGGTGGTGAACGACGTCAGCGAGCGCGCCTTCCAGCTGGAACGCGGCGGCCAGTGGCTCAAGGGGAAGTCGGCCGAGACCTTCAACCCCACCGGCCCCTGGCTGGTGACGCCCGACGAGGTGCCAGACGTCTCCGACCTCGGGATGTGGCTCGACGTGAACGGCGTCCGGCGTCAGGACGGCTCGTCGTCGACCATGATCTTCGACCCGTACTTCATCGTCCACTACATCAGCCAGTTCCTCGTCCTCGAACCGGGCGACCTGATCAACACGGGCACGCCGCCCGGAGTGGGCATGGGCTTCGACCCGCAGATCTGGCTCCAGCCCGGCGACGTGATGGAGCTCGGCATCGACGGACTCGGCCGCCAGCGCCAGTCCGTCGTGGCGCCCCGATGAGAGCGCTCGTCATCACGGCTCCCGGGGCGGCCGAGATCCGTGAGGTCGACGAACCCGTCGCCGGACCCGGCGAGGTCGTGGTGGACGTGCGCCGCGCGGGGATCTGCGGCACGGACATCGAGTTCTTCACCGGGGAGATGGCCTACCTGCACACCGGGCACGCCGAGTACCCGATCAGGATCGGGCACGAGTGGGCGGGCGTCGTCAGCGAGGTCGGCCAAGGAGTGGACCGAGACTGGCTGGGTGCGCGCGTCACCGGCGACACCATGCTCGGATGCGGCCGCTGCCGGCGGTGCACGCAGGGGCTGCAGCACGTCTGCGCCGAGCGGTTCGAGCTCGGCATCCGCGGCGGCCTGCCGGGAGCCCTCGCCGAAAAGGTGGCGGTGCCCGCCTCGTCGCTGCATCGCCTGAGCGACGACGTGGACGATGTCGCGGGTGCGCTGGTCGAACCCGGCGGCAACGCCCAGCGTTCGGTGCAGGCCGCTCAGCTGTCGCCCGGGGACCGCTGCCTGGTCACCGGCCCCGGGACGATCGGGTTGCTCTGCGCCCTGTTCGCGCGGGCCGCGGGCGCCGAGGTGCACGTGCTCGGCCGGTCGGAGAGGTCGCTCGCGTTCGCGCGATCGCTCGGCGTCGAGGGGGCGTGGACCGAGGACACCCTGCCTGATCTCGCATGGGACGCCGTGATCGAGGCGTCGAACGCCCCGCATCTGCCGGCCAGGGCGCTCGATCTCGTCGAGCCGGGCAAGCGCGTGGTCTACGTCGGCCTCGCCGGTTCGCCGAGCACGATCGACACCCGTGACCTCGCGCTGCGCGACGTCACGGCCGTCGGCATCCTCAGCGCGTCGCCCGGTCTCGCCGGCACGATCGAGGCATACGCCAGCGGAGCGGTCGACCCCCGGCCCCTGGTCGCGGCGACCGTGGCACTGGAGGACCTCCCCGGCATCCTCGCGGGAGAGAGGCCGGCGGGGGCGGGACCGGGGCCGAAGATCCACGTTTCACTGCGAGAGGAAGGGCGTCCATGAGCGACTTCGAGGGGCTGACGGCGATCGTCACGGGCGGCGCGAGCGGCATCGGGGCGGCGACGGTCGCCGAGTTGCAGCGCCGTGGCGCGCGCGTCGCGATCATCGATCGGGCGGCGTCGACGGATGCCGAGACACCGATGGTGCGTGCCGATCTGGGGTCGGCCGACGAGGTGCAGGCCGCGGTCGAGCAGATCGCCCGCGACTTCGGCGGCATCGACGTGCTGATCAACAACGCGGGCATCGGCGCGGCGGGGGACGTCACGGCGAACGACGACGCGGAATGGCATCGGGTGCTCGACATCAACGTGGTGGGGACGGCGCGGGTCACGCGGGCGGCACTGCCCTGGCTGCGGCGCTCGTCGGCGTCGTCGATCGTCAACACGGCGTCGGTCACTGCGACGAACGGCCTGCCGAACCGGGCGCTCTACAGCGCGTCGAAGGGGGCGGTGATCGCCATGACGTACGCGATGGCGGCGGATCACCTCGCCGACGGCATCCGCGTGAACGCGATCGCCCCCGGCACGGCTGACACACCGTGGGTGAAGCGGATCGTGGACTCGGCCGACGATGCCGAGGTGGCCGCCGAGAACCTGCGTCGACGCCAGCCGCTGGGGCGCCTGGTGAGCGCGGCCGAGCTCGCGTTCGCCATCGCGAACCTCGCCTCGCCGCTGGCGGGCTCGACGACGGGAACCGTGCTGACGGTCGACGGGGGGCTCAGCACGCTGCGCGTGGGGTGACCCGGGGGGGCATGCGGAGAGGGGGAGGGTGGGGACGTGTCGTCCCCTCCCTCCCCCTCTCTGTCGGTGCGCTCAGCGCACCGAGCGGATCAGGAGGATCGGGATCGTGCCCAGCACGGCCAGCGCCGAGGCGAGGACGAAGATGCCCTGGTAGCCCGACACCGCGATCGCGGCGGCGGCGACGATCGGGCCCAGCACCTGACCGCCGGTGTTGGCGAGGTTCAGGATGCCGAGGTCCTTCGCCGTCGTCGCCGGATCGGGCAGCACCTCGATGTTGAGGGCCTGGTCGACCGAGTTGAACGCGCCCATGCCGATGCCGGCGACGATGGCGTACACGATCATCGTCCACGGCTCGGGGCTGAGGAACGGGAACAGCGCCCCGATCGCGATGAGTCCCGCGGCGGCGACGACGGGCAGCCGACGCCGTCCGAGCCGGTCGGAGATCGGCCCGGCCACCGCGCCCATGCCGAACGCGGTGAGCATGAGGCAGAGCGAGATGAGCGACACGTAGCGCGCGGTCTCGTCCTCGGTGAGCAGCATGTAGTCCGTGAGGATGTACAGCTGATACCCCGCGATCGCGAACTTCGCGGCGACGATCAGCAGCTTGCCGATCAGCGCGAAGTAGTAGTCGCGTGCCCCCGCGATCGGGAACGTGAAGGTCGCGAGCATCGCCCGAGCGTCGAGGCGTCGCTTCGGCATGTCGAGGCTGCTGGGCTCGCGCATCAGGAGCGCGCACAGCGGGCCGGCGATGACGGTGAGCGCGGCGAGGGCCAGGAAGCCCGTGCCCACGTCGCCGAGGAACTGCGCGCCCACGATCTGGCCGCCGTAGATGCCGCCGGAGTATCCGAGCGAGTAGATCGACGAGATCGTGCCGCGATGACGCGGGGCGACCCTGTCCGAAATGACGGCGATGATCGGCGCGATCGCGGCGTTGAGCGACAGCTGCAGCACGCACCAGACCGCGACGAGGCCGGGGACCGTGTCGATCATCGGCACCACGGCTAGGGTCGCGGCGGTGCCGATCGAGCCGCCCACCATCCACGGCGCGCGTCTGCCCCACCTCGAGCGGGTGAGGTCGGACAGCGCGCCCACGACGATGTTCGCGATCGTCGCCACGAGCATCGCGACGGCGGCGATGAGCGCGAGCACCCCGGCCTTGCCGTCGGGCGAGATCACGGCGACGTGCGCCGGCAGGAGCACGGCGTTGACGCCCATGTACGGGCCGGTCACCAGCAGGATGCCGAGAGCGACCGCCATGCCCACGCGGAGCGGACGCCGCGGTTGCGCCGCGTCGTCGACGGTCCCCGTCCATGTCGGCTCCGCCGTGCGGGGTTCGCTCAGCGTCACAGCGCGACCTCGGAGGTCAGGGCGCGGGGGTCTCCCCAGTACGACGAGGCCTCGATCGTCACCGGGCCGGATCCGACCACGACCTCGCGTCGCTCGGCGTCCCAGCGACCGAGCGGGTGCAGGTCGAGGGGCGCCTCGACGGTCGCACGCGCACCGGGGGCGAGTTCCGCGACCGCGAAGCCGAGCAGCTCGCGCTCGCCCGCTCGCTCTCCGTCGCCTCGGGTGCCGTAGACCTGCACGACGTGGTGCACGGCGGTGGGGCCGGTGTTCTCGACGACGACCGTCGCCGTGCCCGTCGCGGCGGACGCATCGGCGGTCACGCTCAGCTCGACCGGCTCGACGGTCGTGTACGAGAGTCCCCAGCCGAGGGGGAACAGGGCCGTGACCCCGTCGCGCTGCAGCAGCCGCTGGCCGTACCACCGGTCGTAGGTGATGCTCGTGGCGTCGATGTCGAGCGGCGGCAGGTGGTCGGCGGACGCGGGGATCGGGAAGGGCAGGCGGCCGGACGGGCTGGCGGCGCCGACGAGCAGGTCGGCGAGGGCGTTGCCGCCCTCCATGCCGGAGTACCAGCCCAGCAGGACGGCGGCGGGCTCGTCGATCCACTCCTCCATGAGCACCGCGCCGGCGCCGACCACGATCACGATCGTGCGCGGGTTCACCGCGGCGACCGCACGGATGGTCGCGACGTCCTCGGCGCGCAGGTGCAGATCGCGGCGATCGCCCCCCTTCGCGCGCGTGCCGACGATGCTCTTGCCGCGGCTGAACGCCTCGATCACGACGTCGCGGTCGGCGGCCTCGGCCTCGGAGCGCGGTTCGGGGTAGAGCGCGAGCAGCGCCTCGCTGCTGGCGAGCGAGCCGTCGATGAACTCGCCCTCGTCCTCGGCCGTGAAGCCGACGACCACGACCGCCGCGTCGGCGCCGCGCGCCGCGTCGGCGGCGGTCTGCGGGTCGGCGTCGGCCGGGGCCGTGACGACACGGGCGTCGGGGAGTGCGGCGCGGATGCCGGCGAGCGGCGTCACGACGTACCGCGAGTGCACGTCGGACGACCCGCGATCGCCCGTGTTGACGAGGTCGGCCAGCCGGCCGACGACCGCGACCGACGACACGGCCCCGCGGTCGAGCGGCAGGGCGGGTGCGGCGTCGCGCGTCTCGTTCTTCAGGAGCACGGCGGCGCGGGTCGCGGCCTCTCGGGCGAGGGCGATGTGCGCGTCGCCGCCCCTCGTGCCCTCGGTGCCGTCCGCGGCGCGGCGTGCGTAGTGGGCGAGCTGGGTGCGGAGGATGCGTTCGCCGATGCGTCGCACCTGGTCCTCGGTGATCTCGCCGTCCTCGAGCGCGTCCTCCAGGGCGTTCGCCCGCTGCTGCCGGTACGGCGCCTCGATGTCGAGGCCGGCGCGCACGGAGGCGGCGGCGTCGCGCAGGCCCCAGACGAAGTCGGTCATCACGACGCCGTCGAAGCCCCAGTCCTGGCGCAGCGCGGTGTCGAGGAGTTCGACGTTCTGGCCGCACCATTCGCCGTTCGCGGAGTTGTAGCTGCTCATCACGGCCGAGATCCCCGCCTCGGCGACGGTGCGGAAGTGGGGCAGGTAGACCTCGTGCAGCGTCGCCTCGTCGACCGTGACGTCGACCGTGAAGCGGGCGTTCTCCATCGAGTTCAGCGCGTAGTGCTTCATGCAGGCCATCGCGTTGCGCTCGACGCCCGCCGCGGCGGCCGCGCCCATCGCGCCCAGGATCACCGGCTGGTCGGAGTACGTCTCCTGGATGCGGCCCCAGGCGGGGTGCCGCGGGAGGTTGATGCAGACGCCGCCGAAGAAGTTGGCGCCGATCTCGCGCACCTCCTCGCCGATCGCCGTGCCGATGCGCTCCTCGAGCTCGACGTCCCACGTCGCGCCGCGCGCCATGGCGACGGGGAAGCACGTGGACCCGTCGACGACGAGCCCGCGCGGGCCGTCGGCGAAGCGGACGCCGGGGATGCCGAGACGCGGCACCGCGCCCATCACGTACGGGGTGTCGCCGTGGTATCCGCCGGTGGCGAGCGAGCGCATCCCCGGCCAGAACTCGGTGTCGCCGTCGAGCAGCCAGAGGCGCTCATGGTCGGTCAGGCCCTCCCAGAGCTGCCGGGCCTCGTCCTGCGCGTGCGCGCCCTGGGCGACACGGGCGAGCGCGGCGGCGAAGGCGCCGGTCGGTGCGGCGTCGGCCTGCTCGTCGCGGGTGGTGGTGGTCGCTGGCGTCGTCGTCATGATTCCCTCTCGTCATCGAGTCGTCGTGGCACTACTGAATGCCTACTAAGTAGTAAGTAGAGCAGATCGGAACCGGCTCCACAACCCGCCGCCGCGCCGAGGATCGCCTAGAATCGCGGGAAGACGGCGAGAGGTCGATGTGACGGGACGGCAGACGGGCGCGAGCGCGGGGCGGCGCATCCGCCTCGATCGGGAGAGCCGCCGCGACCAGATCCTCGCGGCCGCGACCGGGCTGATCGCGCGCCGCGGCTTCTGGGGCCTCACGGTCCGCGAGGTCGCGCTGGAGTGCGCCATCACCGAAGCGGGCGTCCTGCATCACGTGGGGTCGAAGGACCGACTGCTCACCGCCGTCCTCGAGTACCGTGACCGTCTCGACCGGCATGCGCTCGCGTCGCGGCTAGGCGTCGACGTCGCCGCCCTCGAGGCGGATCCCGCACCGTTCGGACTGCGAGAGCTGTGCGTGGCGACCGTCGAGCGCAACGCCGCGCAGCCCGAGATCGTGCAGCTGTACGCCGTGCTGCAGGGCGAGGCGCTCGCCGCCGAGCATCCCGCCCACGACTACTTCGTGCGCCGCGAGCGCATCGCGATGAGCCTGTTCGAGCGTGCGGCCGCGGCCTCCGGTGTCGATGCGGCGCTGCGCGAGACCACCGCGCGCGAGACCATGGCGGCCATGGACGGGCTGCAGCTCCGATGGTTGACCGACAGGGACGCGGTGGACTTCGTGCGCGAGTGGGAGCGGTTCGCCGACCGGCTGTTCGCCTGAACGCCGCCGGCCGGCATCCCGCCCCGGTGGTCGTCAGCCCACGCGATGCACGCGGAAGGGCGCGGGGGTGTCGATCGGCAACACGGCCACCTCCGGCACGAGCTCGGCGAGCCAGCGCACCGTCGGCTCGCTCGCCCAGTTCTCGAGAGCGCGGTGCGAGGTGGCGATGAGGCTGGCGTCCAGGCCGAAGTGCGCCGCGTCGCGGAAGTACTCGAAGGCGTCCCACTCGCGCACCTCGCCGACGAGCACCGCCTCGGCGTCGCGCAGCGGCGCCAGGCAGCCGGCGAGGTCGTGCGCCCCGTAGCCGAGCGTCCGCACCAGTGCATCGGGGTCGCCCACCGCCCGCACGGCCTCCTCGCCGACGGCCTGCGCGATCCGCCCGGCGAGCGTGCGCAGGTCGACGGGGCCGACGTGCGAGCGGCCGTACAGGGTCGGCCCGACGGTCTCGTCGCGCCATCCGAACCGCTCGAACAGTGCGTCGAGCACCGGGTCGACGTCGAACATGGCGTGATGGTGGTCGTGGAAGCGCACGACCGTCATCCCGTGCTCGTCGAGCCACTCCTGCTTGCGCCGGTGCAGCGCGGCGCCGGCCTCGGTGGGCGGTTCGTCGCGATGGTGCCAGAAGGTCGGCTCGTGGCTGATGACCAGGTCGCAGCCGCGGTCGGCGGCCGCCCGGAGCACCGGCATCGTGCTCATCCACGTGACGGCGATCCCCGAGAGCGGTCGGGAGTCGTCGCCGTGCACGACCCCGTCGACCGTCGGGGTCGTCCACACGTGGCCGCGACGGGCGCCGTCGTCGTGGATCCGGCGCAGCACCTGCGCCGTGGTCGGGGTGTCCGTCGTCGCGGTCATGCGGCCTCCTCCGGTGTCCAGGTCGCGTCCGGCACGGCGCGGACCGTCACGTCGAGACCGTCGGCGTCCGCGCGGACCCGCTCCGCGACGACCTCGTTCACCGTCTGCTCGCTGAGGGCCGTGCCCACCGCGGCGACGCCCACCGGTCGCTCCAGCACCGCGAGGTCCTGGGCGAACGGGCCGCCCTCCCATTCGACGACCTCGCCGCACAGGATCGTGTCCACCCCCGCCTCTGCGGCGGCGGCGATGTCGTCGGGCGAGGCGATCCCCGGCAGCAGCGCCACCGACCGGACGTCGCCGGGGGGGTCCACCAGCACGAGGGCGCGTGTCGCCCCCCAGGACGGCAGCACCCGGTCGAGCAGGTCGTCGAACGGCACAGGCGCGATGTCGGCGACCGCCGTCGTGCCGACCATCCGCGTGTCCAGTCCCGCCGTCCTGCCGAACGCGGCGCCGGCCGCCTCGGGGCCCACGTGCCACAGGTCCGGGGCCCACGCGATGACCGCGTCCGCGTCCTGCAGCGCCGCGCGCTTGCGCACGAGCACGTCGTCGCCCGCGGCGCGGAAGGGCCAGCCCTCGCCGCCGAACAGGATCGCGGGGGTGCGCCAGTGGGTCGGCGACGCGAAGAACGGGTGCGCGCGGCACACGAGCAGAGTCCCCGGCTCCACGGACTCGAGCATCTCGGCGGTCACCGCCCACGCGACGACGATGCGCTCGACCGGGGTCTCCGGTGCGCCCCACAGGGCCGCGTCGTCGAGGTCCCACAGCCGCGCGGCGAGGTCGCGCGCGCCCAGGGCGACGCTTCGGGCGGCGGTCACGACGCCGCCGCCGGCGAGAAGCCGAAGATCGACGGGTACGAGCCGAGGACCCACGTGTCGGCGTCGTACGTCGTCTCCGGCGAGGTGGCGTAGTGTCCGTCGACCCGGAAGAACGGCGCGAACCAGGCCTCGTCCACGAGGAGCTCCTTGAGCGCCGAGGTCGCGGTCGCCGCCTGCTCCTCGTCGCCGAACTGGATCTCGCGGAGCAGTCCGTCGACCTCGTCGGTGCGCGTCGCGAAGGGGTTGAACGTCGCATCGGGCGTGACGAGGAACGCCAGGTGGTCCCACTCGTGCATGAGTCCCACCGACATCCAGGTCATGGCGTACTTGGGGGCGAGCACGGACGTCACGAAGTTCCCGGGCCCCGGGTCCTCGTAGGCGACCGTGATGCCGATGTCGGCGAGCTGCTGCGCGACGAGGTCGAGGGTCGTCTGGTACGCGCCGATCGACGGCATCGTGATCGCGAACCCGTCAGGGTAGCCCGCCTCGGCGAGCATCTCCCTGGCGCCCTCGGGGTCGTAGCCGTAGTGCTCGTCGAGCGCGGGGTCGAAGGACGGGGAGGTGCTGAGGAAGACCTGCTCCGAGACCGTGCCGTGACCGTCCTGCAGGGCATCGAGCAGAGCCTCCCTGTCGAAGGCCATGTTGATCGCCTGGCGCACCCGGACGTCGGCGAGTGCGGGCTCGATCGTGCCGTCGCGGTCGAGCAGGAGCATGCCCTCGACGCTGCCTTCGAGATCGGTGAGCGACCAGCCGGCGCCCTCGATCTCGGCGAGCGACCGGTTGTCGGCGGCCGCGGCATCGGTCTCCCCGGCGAGGATCGCGTTGAGCATGGCCGTCGGGTCGGCGATCACGTTGATGGTGAGGTTGTCGTAGTGCACGGCATCCGCGTCCCAGTAGTCCTCGTTCGCGGTGAACGAGTACGTCGTGCCCGAGACGGTCGCGTCGACGTCTAGCACATAGGGCCCCGACCCGACCGGTCGGGTCTCGACGTCCGGGTCGTCGAACGAGGCGGGCGACGCGATCAGCCCGGCGTTGGTGGAGAGCGCGCTCAGCAGTCCGGGGTCGGGCTCGGGAAGAGAGATCGCCACGGTGCCGTCGTCGACGACCTCGTACTCCTGGCCGGTGAGGCGCCCGGCGGCCTGGGAGGTGCCGTCTCGTAGGCGCTCGAGGCTGGCGACCACGGCGGCGGCGTCGACCGGCGTCCCGTCGGTGAACTCGACGCCATCGCGCAGGGTGAGCGTCAGCCGGGTGCGTTCGTCGTCGTACTCCCACTCGGTGGCGAGTCGCGGGCCGATGTCGCCCGCCGCATCCTGCTGCAGCAGCGTGTCGAACACCGCCTCGAAGTACTGGCTCCTGGTGCCCGTCTCGGCGCCGAGGCCGATGTCGTAGCTGACCGGCGCGCTGATCGACACGAGGGTGAGCCGGTCGGCCCGGCCTCCGTGCTCGTCGTCGGGCCCGGGGGTGGTCGAGCACGCGGTCGCGACCAGCGCGGTCGTGACCAGGAGTGCTGCGGCGGTGGAGATCCTGCGGAACATCGTCGTCCTATCTGACCGGAGGCACACGTCGGCGTGCCGTCGTGCGGCGACCCTAGCATCCCTACTGATCGAACGTTAAGTAAATTCTCGGATCTCTTGCCCCTCGCCGCCCCGCCTTGTAGCGTGAACTGAACGATCAGTAAGTAGATCGCGAGGCATCGGCGCCGGACACCGCGTCGTCCTCGCGGAGCGCGTCCTGGAGGCCGCATGTCGACCGAGCAGTCCGCTGCGGCCGTCCGTGACGCCCTGTCCGGGCGACTGAGGATCCCGGCGATCGCCGCACCCATGCTCGGGGTGAGCGGCCGCCGTCTGGTCTCCGCGGTATGCCGCGAGGGGGTGATCGGGGCGTTCCCCACGGCGAACGCCCGCTCCGTCGCAGAACTCGACGAGTGGCTCACCGGATGGGAGAGGGAGCGCGACGCCGACGACCGCGCGTGGGCGCCGTGGTGCGCCAACCTCATCATCCGCCAGCCCCGCCTCGCCGACGACCTCGAGATGCTCGTGCGGCATCGCGTCGAGATGGTCATCACCAGCGTCGGCTCGCCGGCCCCGGTCGTCGCCCCGCTGCAGGACGCCGGTGCCGTCGTGCTCGCCGATGTCGCGAGCATGCACCACGCGGAGCGCGCGATCGCCGCCGGCGTCGACGGGCTGGTGCTGCTCACGGCCGGCGCGGGCGGGCAGACCGGCCGACTCAACCCGTTCGCCTTCGTCCGAGAGGTGCGCGCGCACTTCGACGGGCTCGTCGTGCTCGCCGGGGGCATCGCAGACGGTGTCGCCCTGCGCGCCGCCACGGCGTTGGGCGCCGATCTCGGCTACCTCGGCACACGGTTCGTCGCGGCCGAGGAGAGCCTGGCCTCCGACGACTACCGGACGATGCTCGTGGAGAGCTCGATGGACGACGTCGTGCTCACCCGCGCCTTCACCGGGCTGCCCTCCAGCATGCTGCGCGCCTCGATCGTCGCCGCCGGACTCGACCCCGATCACCTCGACGAGGACGTGGAGCCCGAGGACGCGACCGCCCTCTACGGCTCCGGCGCCGTCGGCCCGCGGCGGTGGCGCGACATCCGCAGCGCCGGTCACACGGTCTCGGCCGTCGATCGGGTGGAGCCGGCCGCGGCGCTCATCGCACGGATCGCGCGCGAGTACGACACCTGATCCCGTCCCCGCGGTCGCGCACGTCGCGCCGCGACACCGCCACGACGAAGGAGTCGCCATGGCCGAAGCCCACCAGAGTCCCCCCACCGTCGGCTCGACCGCGCTCGCCGCGCTGCGACGCCGGGCGCATGCCGAGGCGTTCTCGTGGGGCGGGGGAAATGCCGGTGCGCGCGGGAGCATGACGGCCGCGCAGGTGCTCGACGCGGTCGGGCGGACGCAGGCGGTGTTCGCCCGGGAGGGGATGGCCAGGGGAGACGGCGTCGCGGTGCTCGCCGGCAACGACGTGGACTCGTGGATCTGCGCGGTCGCCGCCTGGTGCAGTGGACTGCGGCTGACGTATCTGCACCCGCGCGGCTCGCTCGCCGACCACCTGCACCAGCTGGAAGACGCGCAGGTGCGGATGCTGGTGGCAGACGCCGCGGCGTTCGGCCCGCGTGCCGCCGAACTGCACGCGACCGCCGCGTTCGACCGGCTGGTGACGTTCCGTCCCTCGGACGAGACCGCCGCGGCGGTGGCGCTCTCGGAGGCGCGCGAGCAGGTCGGCGCGCACCGGCCGCTCGACGTCGGCGCACCGGAGGACGTCCTCTGGTTGAACTACACCGGGGGCACGACCGGCCGCCCCAAGGGCGTCGCGTACCGGCACCGCAGCGTGCTCAACCACGCCCGCGCGATCCTGGCCGACTTCGAGCTTCCCAACCGCCCGCGGTACCTGGCCGTCGCCCCGATCACGCACGTCGCCGGCACGAAGATCCTCCCGGTGCTGCACCGCGGGGGATCCGTGCACCTCCAGAACGGCTTCCGTCCGGAGGTGGTGCTCGAGACGATCGCCCGTGAGCGGATCTCGATGACCCTGCTCGTGCCGACCATGGTCTACGACCTTCTCGACGCCCCCGGCCTCGACGCCGCCGACCTCTCGTCGCTCGAGCTCGCCCTGTACGGCGCCTCGCCGATGGCGCTCACCCGCCTGGCCGAGGCGCACACCCGCATCGGCCACGTCTTCGCCCAGCTCTACGGGCAGAGCGAGTGCTATCCCATCAGCTATCTGCCTCGGGGGGAGCACGTCGCGGAGGACCCCGACGTGCTCGCCACTTGCGGGTTCCCTGTGCACGGCACGAGCGTCAGCCTGCGCGACGACGCCGGCGACGAGGTGGCACCCGGCGAGGCGGGGGAGATCTGCGTCCGCGCGCTCACGGCGATGGACTCGTACTGGCGTCGCGACGAGCTGACCGCGGAGACCCTCGCGGGGGGCTGGCTGCACACCGGCGACATCGGCCGGATCGACGAGCGCGGCCTGCTGGCGATCGTCGACCGCAAGAAGGACATGGTCGTCACGGGCGGGTTTAACGTCTTCCCGCGCGAGGTCGAGGACGCCCTCACACGCCATCCCGAGGTCAGCGCGGCCGCCGTGTACGGCGTTCCGGACGAGCGCTGGGGAGAGGCCGTCGCGGCCACGGTGGTGCTGCGCGACGAGGGGGCGGCGAGCGCCGACGACCTGCGCGCATGGGTGCGCGATCTCAAGGGCGCCGTCCAGGCGCCGAAGACGGTCCGGTTCGCCCGGGAGCTGCCCCTCACGCCGGTCGGCAAGGTCGACAAGAAGGCCCTGCGACTCTAGGCGTGAAAAGTGTTTAGCGAGCGATCAGTAGAACTGTTACGATCGGCGCAGCGGTGACGGACGAGCTTCACCGCCTACGAGAGGACGATGATGTTCCGGATCAGAACAGTGGCAGCGCTGGCGGCCGTGGCCGCGCTCGCGCTGACGGGGTGCTCGGCGGGCGGGGACCCGTCGGGCGACGGGGACGGCGACGGTGCGCGCGGAGACGAGCTCACCCTCATCTCCCTGGGCGGGCCCACCAGCTACGACATCGGCGCCGGCGCCGAGTGGGGCACCAGGAGCCCCTTCTTCCAGGCGGTGTACGACACACTGCTGCGGCAGAACGACGAGGGCGAGGTCGAGGCGGCGCTGGCCACCGACTGGGAGTACAACGACGACAACACCGTGCTCACCCTGACGCTGCGCGATGACGCCGAGTTCACCGACGGCACGCCCGTCGACGCCGCGGCGGTCGTGGCGAGCCTGGAGCGGCTGCGCGACGGCACCGCCCAGATCTCGGGCTACATGGTCGGCCAGCAGTACGCCGCCGTCGACGACCACACGGTGACGGTGACGCTCGAGGCGCCCAACCCGGGTCTCGTCACCCAGCTCGCGATCGCCGGAGGCCTGATCGCCTCGCCGGCGTCGTTCGACGACCCCGATGTGGCGACGAACCCGATCGGCTCGGGCCCCTACATCCTCGACACCGACGCCACGGTCACCTCGACGTCGTACGTCTACCGCGCGAACCCGGACTACTGGGACCAGGACGCGATCAAGTACGACGCCCTCACGATCAACATCATCGCCGACCCGACCGCCAGCATGAACGCGATCCTCGCCGGCGAGGCGAACGGCGCCGGCGCCGACAACAACGCGCTCGCCGAGATCGAGGCCGCGGGGTGGTCGATCGACTCGACCGAGCTCGACTTCCAGGGCATGATGCTGCTCGACCGCGACGGCTCGATCGCACCGGAGCTCGCCGATGTGCGGGTGCGCCAGGCCATCAACATGGCGTTCGACCGCCCGGCGCTGCTCGCCGCGATCCAGGCCGACCACGGCACCGTCACCCAGCAGGTCGTCCAGCCGGGCTCGCCGTCCTACGACCCGGAGCTCGACGAGTACTACGAGTACGACCCCGAGGGGGCGAAGGACCTCCTCGCCGAGGCCGGTTACCCCGACGGGTTCGAGGTGACGATGCCGTCGATCAGCGCGTTCCAGACGTCGCTCGACCTCGTGGCCCAGCAGCTCGCCGACATCGGCATCACGGTCACCTACGAGGACCCGGGCGCAGGGAACTTCCTGTCGTCGATCCTCACGCCGAAGTACGGGATGACCTGGATGTCGCTCGCGCAGAGCCCCGACTGGGACACCGCGATCACGATGCTCGGCCCGGATGCCGTGTTCAACCCGTTCGGGACCGAGGACCCGAAGGTGACCGAGTACATGGAGGCCATGCAGTTCGGCACCGAGGAGGAGGGCGCGGAGGCGGCGAAGTCGCTCAACCGCCACATCGTCGAGCAGGCGTGGTTCGCGCCGTTCTTCCGCGTCGAGGGCAGCTTCGCGGTCGACGCCGACACGACCTTCGAGTACTGGCCGACGAACATCTACCCCTCGCTGTTCAGCTTCGCGCCGAAGCAGTGAGCCCCCTGCCCCTCCGCCCGCACAGGGCGGAGGGGCATCCGATCCATCCGCAGGAGATCCGCCATGCTGGCCTTCACCCTGAGACGCATCGCATCGGGACTCGTCCTGATCGCCGTCATCTCCCTCATCGCCTACTCGCTGCTGTACATGGCGGGTGGTGACATCGCCCGCCGCATCCTGGGCGACACCGCGACCCCCGAGGTCGTCGCCAAGAAGACGACCGAACTCGGTCTCGACCGCCCGCTGCTCGTGCGCTACGGGGAGTGGCTGGGGCAGGCCCTCACCGGCGACCTGGGCCGCAGCTGGTTCTCGGGCGAGCTGGTCACGACGAGCGTCGCCAACCGCCTCGGAGTCACCCTGTCACTCGTGATCGGCGCGGTGCTCATCTCGGCCGTCGTGTCGGTCGTGCTCGGCGTCCTCGCCGCGCGCCGCGGCGGCTGGGTTGACTCGGCCGTGCAGTTGCTCACGATGCTCGGCTTCGCGGTCCCCGGGTTCCTCATCGCGCTCGGCCTCGTGCTCGTCTTCGCGGTGCGGCTGGGGTGGTTCAAGGCGACGGGATACGTCGCACCCGACGACTCGCTCGTCGGGTGGCTCGCGTCGATCACGCTGCCGATCGCGGCGCTCTCGATCGGCGCGATCGCCGCCGTCGCGCAGCAGGTGCGAGGATCCGTCGTCGACAGCATGTCGCGCGACTACGTGCGCACGCTGCGAGCCCGCGGACTGCCGATGAGATCGGTCGTCTACCGACACGTGCTGCGCAACGCGGGCGGCCCCGCCCTCGCGGTGCTCGCCCTGCAGTTCATCGGCTTGCTCGGCGGCGCCGTCATCGTCGAGCAGGTCTTCGCGATCCCCGGCATGGGGCAGCTCACCGTGCGCTCCACGGTGCAGGGCGACATCCCCGTGGTGATGGGCCTCGTGATCGTCTTCGCGGTGCTCGTGCTCGTCGTCAACCTGCTCATCGACCTGGCCCAGGCCGCCCTCAACCCGAAGGTCCGACTGTCATGACCGCGATCTCCGCTCCCGCGGCGGTGCGACCGGCGCCCGTGCGCGTCTCGCTCTTCCGCCGCCTCCTGCGTCGCCCCGTCGGGGTCACCGCCCTCGTCTTCCTCGCCCTGATGGCGGTGCTGGCGATCGTCGGCCCGCTGCTCGCGCCGCAGGACCCGAACTACTCCGACATCCGTGCCGTGCTGCAGCCGCCAGGGCCCGCGCACCTGCTCGGCACCGACAGCGCGGGTCGCGACGTGCTGTCGCGCCTGCTCGCCTCGACCCAGACGAGTATCGCGGCAGCGCTGGTGGCCCTCGTCACGGCGCTCGTGCTGGGCGTCGTCGCCGGGCTCATCGCCGGCTATTTCCAGGGGTGGTTCAACACCGCGGCGACGTGGGTGACCGAGCTGAACATGGCTCTGCCCGGGATGGTGGTGCTGCTGGCGGCGCGCGCCGTCGTCGGCCCCTCGGTGTGGATAGCGATGCTGATCTTCGGCATCCTCCTCTCGCCCGCGTACTTCCGACTCGTCTACGCCTCGGTCACCGCGGTGCGTTCCGAGCTGTACGTCGACGCCGCGCGTGTGTCGGGGCTCACCGACTCACGCATCATCGGCCGCCACGTGCTGTCCGTCGTGCGCGCGCCGATCATCATCCAGTCCGCGATCATCGCGGGCATCGCGATCGCCATCCAGTCGGGGCTCGAGTTCCTCGGGCTCGGCGACTCGTCGGTCCCGACCTGGGGATCCATGCTCAACGACGGGTTCAAGGCGATCTTCCGCGAGCCGCTGCTCATGCTGTGGCCCTCGCTCGCGATCGCCCTCACCTGCATCGCGCTCACCCTGCTCGCGAACGTCATGCGCGACGAGCTCGAGCGTGCGGTCTCGGTGCGCCGACGGCGTCGGCGCGCGGTCACGACGGCCACCGGGTCGATCGCGGCCGTCACCACCTCGTTCTCGATGAGCGGCGGCGACGCCACGGCGGATGCCGACGACCTGACCGTGATCGCGGACGAGGAGGTCGTACTGCACGACGACGACGGCAGGTCGGACCGTCCGTCGCTGCTCGCGGTGCGCGGTCTGCGGGTGGGCTACGACCAGCCCGACGGCTCGCACGTCGAGGTCGTCGGCGGCGTCTCGCTCGACATCGCCCGCGGAGAGGTCCACGGCCTCATCGGCGAATCGGGCTCGGGCAAGACCCAGACCGCGTTCGCCGTGCTCGGGCTGCTGCCCCGCGGCGGGCACGTCACCGCCGGCTCGATCGTCTACGACGGCACCGAGCTCGCGGACGCCTCCGACGCCGCCTACGCCGGCATCCGCGGCAGACGCATCGGATACATCCCGCAGGAGCCGATGAGCAACCTCGACCCGTCGTTCACGATCGGCAGCCAGCTCGTCGAGCCGCTGCGCGTGCACATGGGGATGTCGACCGCGCAGGCGAAGGCGCGTGCCCTCGAGCTACTCGAGCGGGTGGGGATCCCCGATCCGGCGCGCACCTTCGACGCCTACCCGTTCGAGGTCTCGGGCGGCATGGCCCAGCGCGTGCTCATCGCCGGCGCGATCTCGACCGACCCCGACCTCATCATCGCCGACGAGCCGACCACGGCTCTCGACGTCACGGTGCAGGCCGACGTGCTCGACCTGCTGCGAGGACTCCAGGCGGAGCGCGGCATGGCCATGCTGCTCGTGACGCACAACTTCGGCGTCGTCGCCGACCTGTGCGACCGCGTCACCGTGATGCAGTCCGGCCGTTTCGTCGAGCAGGGGCCGGTGCGCGCCATCTTCTCGGCTCCCGAGCATCCGTACACCCGCGGTCTTCTCGACGCGATCCTCGACGGCGGACCCGCCCGCGGGCCGCTGCGCACGACAGGAGGCACCGCATGACCGCTCCACTCCTCGAGATCGACGACCTCGTCGTCGAGTATCCCGGCAAGAGGTTCCGTGCGCGTCCCTTCCGGGCGCTCGACGGGGTCTCGTTCGACATCCTGCCCGGCGAGACCGTCGGCCTCGTCGGCGAGTCCGGCTCGGGCAAGACGACGCTCGGTCGCGCGGCACTCGGCCTCGCCCCGGTGACGGCGGGGTCGATCCGCTACGACGGGCGGGACATCTCCCACCTCTCGCGCCGCGACCGTCGGGCGTTGAGCTCCGAGATCCAGGTCGTGTTCCAGGACCCGTACTCGTCGTTGAACCCGTCGATGACGATCCAGCAGATCCTTACCGAGCCGCTGACCGTGGCCGGGGTGTCGACGGCAGAAGCCCGTGATCGCGTGCACGAGCTGCTCGCGCACGTGGGTCTGCCGGCGGATGCCGCCGACCGGCTGCCGCGGGAGTTCTCCGGTGGCCAGAGGCAGCGCGTGGCGATCGCCAGGGCGCTCGCCCTGCGGCCCCGGCTGATCGTGTGCGACGAGCCGGTGTCGGCGCTCGACCTCTCGACCCAGGCGCGCGTGCTCGACCTGCTCATTGAGATCCAGGAGCGCACGGGCGTCGCCTACCTCTTCGTCACCCACGACCTCGCCGTCGTCCGCCACATCAGCCACCGGGTGGCCGTGATGTACCGGGGCGAGATCGTCGAATCGGGCGACGGCGACCGGGTCACCTCGGCGCCGGAGCATCCCTACACCCAGCGGCTCTTCATGGCCGCGCCCGTCCCCGACCCCGATCAGCAGGCCGAGCGCCGTGCGGAGCGTCAAGCGCTGCGCGTCGCGACGGCGATGGAGGAGACCGCATGAGGAACATCGACGGACAGCGGCTACAAGGCGCAGCCGACGAGCGGATCGACGCGGTCGTCGCGGGGCTCGAGCGGCACCTCGCCGCCGACCCCCACCTGTCGTTCCAGGCGGTCGCCTTCCACCACGGCCGGCCCGTGCTCGACGTGTGGGCGGGGGAGATGGCGGCCGACTCGATGGTCGTGCCGTTCTCGGCCACCAAGAACACGATCGGCATCACGATCGGACTCCTCATCGAGCGCGGGCTGCTCGACCTCGACGAGAGGGTCGCGCACTACTGGCCCGAGTTCGCGGCGAGGCGCAAGGACGCCGTCACCGTGCGCCAGCTGCTCTCGCACCAGGCGGGCGTCCCGCAGGCCACGCCGGGACTCAGCAGGGCCGAGCTGCTCGACGACCACGCCGCCGCGCGGCGCCTCGCCGACACCTCGCCGTTCTGGTACCCGGGCTCGGCGTTCGGCTACCACGCGCTGACGATCGGCAACCTCGCGTCGGAGCTCGTGCACCGCATCACCGGCCGCACGCTCAAGGAGTACTACGAGAGCGAGATCCGCGCGCCCCACGACATCGACTTCTTCCTCGGGCTGCCCTCGGAGCACGAGGGGCGACGGCTGGACGCGTTCCCCGCCCACCGACCGGTCGGCGACCCGAGGGAGCTGTCGTTCTCGCCACTGACCCTCGTGACGTTCGCCGACATCGGCGCGGAGCTCGTCAACGAGCCGTCGAGCTGGCGCTCCGGGCACCCGGCCGCGTACGGGGTGGGCAGCGCGCGCGGTCTCGCGCGCCTGCTCGCCGTCGCCGTGACGGGCGTCGACGGAGCCGACGCGCTGTTCGGCCAGGACACGGTCGACCTCATCGGCCAGCAGCAGGTACGCGGCTACGACGAGGTACTCGCGGCGGACGACCGCGCCTTCGCGATCGTGTTCCAGAAGCCGTGGCGCAAGCGTCGGTTCGGCGGCCCGCGCGCGTTCGGACACGACGGCGGCGGCGGTGCCCTCGCCTGCGTCGACCCCGACACCGGTGTCGCGTTCGCCTGGACGACGACCCGCGGGCCGTGGCCGGGCGGCGCCGACCCCCGTGCGGCCGATGCGGCGCGCGAGATCGGCGAGCTGCTCGCCGCCGCGACCGACTGAACCGGCACCCCGCCGCACCCCCTGCATCCGCGCGACAGCGCACGCCCCGAGCCGGGGCATCGTCCCCGGCCGCAGACCAGAGGAGACACCGACCATGACGCTACGCACCCCCGACGAGTACCGGGCAGGGCTCCGCGACGGACGCCGGGTCGTCTACCAGGGAGAGCGTGTCGCCGACGTCACCGCCCACCCGCAGCTCGCGCCGGCGGTCGGGCACTCGGCGCTCGGGTATGCGATCCACGACTCGCATCCGGACCTCGCGGTCGCCGACGTCGGCGGCGAGCCGACCTCCGCGTTCTGGGTGCCGCCGCGCAGCATCGACGACCTGCGTCGGCGGGGCCGGCTCATCGAGCAGGTCTCCCGCCTCGGGGGCGGCACGATCGTGCTCAAGGAGGTCGGATCGGATGCGCTGTTCGCGCTGCTGCGCGCGACCGCGGGCCAGGGGCGCGAGAACGCCGAGGCCTTCGCGGCGCGGGTCGCGCGAGAGGACCTCGCGCTCGCCGTCGCGCAGACGGATGTGAAGGGCGACCGGTCTCTGGGGCCGTCCGCCCAGAAGGACCCCGACCTCTATCTGCGCATTGTCGACGAGGACGCGGACTCGATCACGGTGCGCGGAGCGAAGACCCACACGTCGTTCTCGGCCAACGCCGACGAGATCGTCGTGCTCCCGACCAGGGCCATGGGGCGCGACGACCGCGACTGGGCGGTGTCGTTCGCGGTGCCGGCCGACACGCCAGGGCTCACCCTGTACGTCTCGCCCTTCTCCGAGGGGGATCCCAACACCTTCGAGCACCCGCTCTCGTCGCGGCACAAGCTCCTCGAGTCGCTCACGGTGTTCGACGACGTGCGCGTGCCGAAGGACCGCGTGTTCCTGAACCGCGAACCCGAGAGGGCGGGTCCGCTGGCGCTGGCGTTCGTCGACTTCCACCGGTTCACGGCCATCAACTACAAGCTGCCGCTGCTCGACATGGTGGTGGGCTCCGCGGTGCTGATGGCGGAGGCGAACGGCATCGCGAAGGCGGGCCACGTGCGCGCGAAGCTCACCGAGCTCATCACGTGGGCCGAGACCGTGCGCTCCCTCGCGGAGCTCTCCGCGCTGCGCGGCGCCGACGACAACGGGGTCTTCCGCCCCGACCCGCTCACGGTCAACATGGCGAAGTACCATTTCGCGCACGGGTACGGCGCGGCGACCGCGCACCTCGTCGATCTCGCGGGCGGGCTGCTGATCACCGGCCCAGGGGTCGGGGACTGGGACAACCCGGAGGTGCGGTCGGTGCTCGAGAAGTACTACGCGGGCGCCGTGCCCGGAGAGGAGCGTCTGCGGATCGCGAACTTCGTCTCCGATCTCACCGCGCGGGCGTACGGCGGCTACCAGCGCGTTCTCGCCACGCACGCGGAGGGATCCTTCGAGGCCGAGAAGCTGCAGATCCTCCGCGAGTTCGATTCGACCCGCGCGGTCGCCTATGTCAGAGATCTCGCAGGGCTCGGCTGACGTCGCGACCCCGTGTGCTCACCGGTATCGCGCGGTGGGTGGCGTATCTTTGGCCGAAGCACAGATCTCAGAGGAGCGGTAAGTGGAAGACACGGCGACGACAACGCAGGGATGGCGGGAGTTCGCTCCGCTCGAGCTGTCTCCCATCCTCGCGGCCTCGCTGGAGCGGTTCACCGTGCAGGGCTACCACGCGACGTCGGTTCGCGAGATCGCCGCCGCGGTCGGGGTCACGGTTCCCGCGATCTACTACCACTTCGAGAACAAGCAGGCTCTGCTCGTGGCTCTGCTGCAGCGCGCTCTGGACGCACTGACCTCGAAGATCGACGGCGCTCTCGCCGAAGCGGACGATGACCCCGCATCGCGTCTCTCCGCCCTCGTGCAGGGCATCACGGTGTACATGGCGCACCACAGCGACGTCGCCTTCCTCGACGGCGAACGTCGCGCTCTCACGCCCGAGAACCTCGCCTGGTACATCAAGGCGCGCGACGCGATCCAGGCGCCACTGGCGCAGAGCGTGCGCGAGGGCATCGATGCGGGGCGCTTCCGCACAGCCGAGCCCCAGGAGTGCGTGCGCGCCATCCTCGCCATGTGCCAGGGGATCGCCGGCTGGTACCGCGCCGACGGCCCGGTCTCACCGGAGCAGCTCGCAGAGCGCTACTCGCGCATCGCCCTGGCCGTCGTCGAGGACGACCAGGGCGCGCGCTGACGCCCGCTCAGCGGGCGCCGAGACTGCGGCTGATGACGAGGCGCTGGATCTGGTTCGTGCCCTCGAAGATCTGCATGACCTTCGCCTCGCGCATGTAGCGCTCCACCGGGAACTCGCGGGTGTACCCGGCTCCGCCGAGCACCTGGACGGCGTCGGTGGTGACACGCATCGCGGAGTCGGTCGCGGTGAGCTTGGCGACCGCGGCGTGGCGCGTGAACGGCATGCCCCTGTCGCGACGACGCGCGGCGTCGACATAGGCCGATCGTGCCGAGTCGACGGCGGCGGCCATGTCGGCGAGCAGGAAGCCGAGGCCCTGGTGCGCGATGATCGGCTTGCCGAAAGCCTCGCGTTCGGTGGCGTAGTCGAGCGCGGCATCCAGCGCACCCTGGGCGAGCCCGGTCGCGACCGCGGCGATGCCGAGGCGGCCGGAGTCGAGGGCGCCCAGCGCGATCGAGAGGCCCTTGCCCTCCTCGCCGAGACGGAGGGACCGGTCGATGAGGGCGTCGCTGAGGTAGGCGGATGCCGTGGGAATGGCCGACAGGCCCATCTTCTCCAGCGGGGTGCTGAAGGTGAGCCCGTCGAGGTCCCGAGGGGCGACGAAGGCTGTGACGCCGCCGGCGCCCGGCGCGGTGCGCGTGAAGAGCACGTAGGCGTCGGCCACGCCGCCGTGGGTGATCCATGACTTCTCCCCGGTGACGCGATAGCCGTCGGGGCCCGCCACCGCGCGGCACGCCAGCGCCGACACGTCGGATCCCGCATGCGGTTCCGAGAGGCTGTACGCGGCGACCGTGCTGCCGTCGAGCAGCGCCGGGACGAATCGCGCCCGCAGCTCGTCGTCGCCGTGGGCGATGACGGCCGAGGTCGCCATCGTGTGCACGCTCACCGCCACCGCCACCGAGGCCCAGGTCCGCGCCAGCTCCTCGAGCACCTGCAGGTAGACCTCGTAGGGCTGCTCGCCGCCGCCCCACTCCTCGCCGAACGGCAGCCCGAGGAGTCCGAGCTCGCCGAGCGAGCGGAACAGGCCCTCGGGGTACTTGCCCGCGCGCTCGTGGGCGTCGACGATCGGGGCGAGCTCCTTCGCGCTGAACTCCTCGACGAGCTCGAGCAGATCGTACGCCTCCGCCGAGGGCAGCAGCCGCTCGATGCGCGCCCGGCGTCCCCGGACCGCCGTCGCGGTGCTCATCGTCCCACCCATCGGGGTTCGCGCTTCTCGGCGAACGCGAGTGCGCCCTCCGCGGCGTCCTCGGTGCGGAAGACCGGCATGACCAGCTCGTCCTGTGCCGTCCACACGGAGTCGTCCCAGTCCGACCCGTGCCGGTCGGCCTCGCGGAGGAAGTGCTTCGACGCGGCGACGGCGAGCGGCGCGTTGCGGGCGATGCGTGCCGCGAGGTCGACCGCCGCGTCGACGACCTCGTCGTCGGGCACGACGCGGTTCACCAGGCCGAACTCCTCGGCACGGGCGGCCAAGATCGGCTCACCCGTGAACAGCAGCTCCGCAGCGATCCGGCGGGGCAGCAGCCGCTGCAGGCGGATCGCGCCCCCGCCCGCGGCGACGAGTCCGCGGGTCACCTCGGGGAAGCCGATCCGGGTCGAGACGCCGGCCACGGCGAGATCGGCCGCCAGCGCGATCTCGGCGCCGCCGCCGTAGGCGAAGCCGTTGATCGCGGCGATCACGGGCGTGTCGACGACATGCCTGACCGCGCCGCCGAAGCCCCACTCGGGGTGGTCGCGGTGCTCGGCGGACTCGCCTCGCGCGTACGCCTTGAGGTCGTACCCGGCGCTGAACCCCCGCCCGGCGCCGGTGAGCACGATGGCACGGATGCCGTCGTCGCGGCCCGCGTCCTCGAGTGCGTCGCCCAGCGCGGTGGCGAGCTCTGTGTCGACGGCGTTCAACGCCTGCGGCCTGTTCAGGGTGATGACGGCGACGTGGCCGCGCTGCTCGATGAGGACGACGGACATGGGTTCCCTCTCTGTCGGGGTGATGCGATGGGGTCCGGGCGACGTGCCGCGCCGGACGGATGCGGTCAGATCCGCTCGATGATCGTGGCGTTCGCCATGCCGGCTCCCTCGCACATCGTCTGCAGCCCGTATCGCCCGCCCGTCGCCTCGAGATGGTTGACGAGGGTCGCGAGCAGTCGGGTGCCCGACGACCCGAGGGCGTGGCCGAGCGCGATTGCGCCGCCGCGGGGGTTGACCCGCTCGAGGTCGGCGCCCACCTCGCGCGCCCATGCCAGCGGCACGGGGGCGAACGCCTCGTTGACCTCGAACGCGTCGATGTCGTCGACGGTGAGTCCCGCTCTGTCCAGGACCTTCCGTGTGGCGGGGATGGGGGCGGTGAGCATGTAGATCGGGTCGTCGCCGACCACCGAGAACGCGGTGAACCTCGCCCGGGGGGTCAGCCCCAGCTCCGCCGCCTTCTCGGCCGAGCAGATGAGGGCCGCAGAGGCGCCGTCGGTGAACGGCGACGAGTTGCCGGGGGTGATGCGCCAGTCGATCTGCGGGAACCTGCGGGCGACGGCCTCGTCGGGGAACGACGGCGACAGGGCGGCGAGCGCCTCGGGCGTCGTCGCCGCGCGCACCGTCTGATCGACCGCGTGCGTCAGCGGGCCGTCCGGCCCCGGTACCGTGACCGGCACGATCTCGTCGTTGAAGAGGCCCTGCGCGGCCGCGCGCGCGGCGAGCTCGTGCGACCGTGCCGCGTACGCGTCCAGCTCCTCCCGGGAGAAGCCCCAGCGTGCCGCGATCAGCTCGGCCGAGATGCCCTGGTGCACGAAACCCTCGGGGTAGCGGGCGTGCAGGCGGTCGCCGATCGGGTCGCGGCCGATCGACGCCGTGCCCATGGGGACGCGGCTCATCGACTCCACTCCGGCGGCGATGACCATGTCATGGCTGCCGGACATCACGGCCTGGGCCGCGAACACGGCCGCCTGCTGGCTCGACCCGCACTGGCGGTCGATCGTGGTGCCTGGCACGTGCTCGGGGAACCCCGCGGCGAGCAGCGCGCTGCGGGCGACGTTGAACGACTGGTCGCCCACCTGCTGCACGCAGCCCGCGATCACGTCGTCGACCAGACCGGGGTCGATCCCCGTGCGCGAGACGAGCGCCTCGAGCACGGTCGACAGCAGATCGACGGGGTGCACGCCGTGCAGCGCGCCTCCCGGCTTGCCGCGGCCGGATGCGGTGCGGACGACGTCGACGATGACGGCTTCGGTCATGAGCGGACTCCTGTTCCCTGGGGGATGGCGGATGAGGGGGCGGCGGCCGTGTCGTCAGCGGCACCGGCGGTGTCGACGCCGAGCCAGTCCCGCAGGATCTCGGCGCGCTGGTCGTCGGGCGCCGGCGGCCTGGTCGGCGCGGGCGGGGCGGGATGCCGGGAGAACCGCGGTGCGGGCGCCGCCTGGGTCGTCCCCTCCGACGCCGACACGCTCTCGCGCGTGCGCATGTGGGGGTCGTCCGCGACCTCGTCGAGGTTCAGCACCGGTGTCACGCACGCATCGGTGGTGTCGAACACGGCCGACCACTCGTCGCGACCGCGCGTCGCGAAGCGGGCGGCGAGCACCTGACGCAGCGCCGGCCACTGGGCCGGGTCGTCGCGGTCGGGGACCGCCGCGGGGTCGAGACCGAGCCCGTCCAGCAGGGCGCGGTAGAACGGGAGCTCGAGCGCGCCGACCGCCACGAAGCGGTCGTCGGCGCAGCGGTACGTGTCGTAGAAGGGGGCGCCGCCGTCGAGCAGGTTGCTGCCGGGGGCGGCGACCCAGTCGGAGCTCGAGAACATCGACCAGGTGAGCTGCATGAGAAGGCTCACGCCGTCGACCATGGCCGCATCGACCGTCTGCCCGCTCCCGGTGCGCTCGCGCTCCCACAGCGCCGCGAGCACACCGACCAGCAGCAGCATCGAGCCGCCGCCGAAGTCGGCCACGAGGTTCAGCGGCGGCACGGGACGCTCACCGGCGCGGCCGATCGCGTGCAGCGCCCCGGTGAGGGACAGGTAGTTGATGTCGTGGCCGGCCGTGTGGGCGCGGGGGCCGTGCTGTCCCCAGCCGGTGATCCTGCCGTACACGAGCCGCGGGTTGAGCGGCCGCAGGTCGTCGGGGCCGACGCCGAGCCGCTCGGCGACCCCGGGCCGGTAGCCCTCGATGAGCACGTCCGCCTCGGCGGCGAGACGGCGCACCGTGTCGCGCCCCTCGGGCGCCTTGAGGTCGACGCTGATCGACCGGCGGCCGCGCAGCGTCCAGTCCGGCGCGTCGGAGGTGAGCTGGAGCCCCGGCACCGGCCGGTCGATGCGCACCACGTCGGCGCCGAGATCGGCGAGCACCATGGCGGCGTGCGGCCCCGGGCCGATGCCCGCGAGCTCGATCACGCGGAGCCCCGACAGCGGGCCGGCGCTCACGTGTGCCTGCCCGCGATGTCTCGTCCGATGATCTCCTTCATGATCTCGGTCGTGCCGCCGTAGAGGGTCTGCACCCTGGCGTCGCGGTACGCGCGGCCGATGGGGTAATCCTCGGTGAAGCCGTACCCGCCGAACAGCTGCAGGCCGCGGGTGACCACGCGCTGCTGCAGCTCGGTCGCCCACCACTTCGCCTTCGAGGCGTCGGCGGTCGTCAGCGATCCGTCGTCCACTGCGCGCACCGCCCGCTGCACGTAGGCGCGGGTCACGTCGAGCTCGGTCTCGAGCTCGGCCAGCACGAAACGGGTGTTCTGGAAGTCGCCGACCCGGGTGCCGAAGGCGGAGCGCTCGAACACGTAGTCCTCGGTCCACCGCAGGGCGGCGGTCGCCCCCGCGAGCGCCGCGTACGCGATCGAGAGGCGCTCCCTGGGCAGCCTCTCCATGAGGTGGACGAAGCCCCGGCCGACCTCGCCGAGGACGTTCTCGGCCGGCACGCGCACGCGGTCGAAGAACAGCTCGGCGGTGTCCTGCGCGTGGATGCCGATCTTGTCGATCCGCCGGCCCCGCTCGAAGCCCGCGGCGCCGCGTTCGACGACGAAAAGCGTGAGCGACGCGCGCGGGTCGTCTCCGGTGCGTGCGACGACGATCACGAGATCGGCGTGGATGCCGTTGGTGATGAACGTCTTCTGACCCGAGAGCAGCCAGTCGTCGCCGTCACGGACCGCGGAGGTGGTGATCGCCCTGACATCGCTTCCGGTGCCGGGCTCCGTCATCGCGATCGCCGAGACGGACTCGCCGGTGACGAGTCCGGGCAGCCATCGGTCGTGCTGCTCGGAGGTGCCCAGGTCGACGATGTACGGGATGGCGATGTCGTCCTGCAGGGCGAAGCCCGCTGCGAGCGACGTCGCGCCGAGGTCGGCCAGCACGTCGGCCACGACGCAGCGGAACCGGTAGTCGTCCACGCCGCCGCCGCCGAGGCTCTCGGGCACGGCCATGCCGAGAAGCCCTGCCTCGCCGGCCGCGGTCCATGCGCGGCGGTCGATCAGATGCTCGCGCTCCCACTGCTCGTAGTGGGGAGTGACGGAGCGGGCCGCGTACTCGGTCACGACCTCGCGGAACGCGCGGTGGTCGTCGTCGTAGAAGTCGTCCTTCATCGCGCGGCCTCGATGAGAGCGGAGGCGTCGGCGACGAGGGTCTCTGCGAGACGGCCGCGGATGAGTTCCTCGGCCTCGGCGACGATGCGGGAGACGAGCGCGCTCGCCGTCGGGATGTCGTGGACCAGGCCTTGCGTCGTGCCGACGGTCCAGATCCCGGCCTCGACGTCTCCGGTCTCCCACACGGTGCGTCCGCGGGCACCCGCCACCAGATCGCGGACGTCGGCGAACTCGCCCCCCGCGTCGAGGATGCGCACGACCTCGCGGCTCACCGAGTTCGACGCGACACGCGAGGTGTTGTTCAGCGGCCGCAGGATCAGCTCGGTGTCGAGCTCGGACGAGGCGACGATGTGCTCCTTGACCGCATGGTGCACGGGGGACTCGACCGTGGCGACGAACCGCGTGCCCATGTTGATGCCGTCGGCGCCCAGCGCGAGCGCGGCGACCAGGCCGCGTCCGTCGGCGAAACCGCCGGACGCGATCATGGGGATCTCGATCTCGCGGGCGGCGGCCGGGATCAGCACGAGGCCGGGGATGTCGTCCTCACCGGGGTGGCCGGCGCACTCGAACCCGTCGATCGAGATCGCATCGACGCCGAGCGACTGGGCCTTGACCGCGTGCCGCACGCTGGTGCACTTGTGGATGACCTTGATGCCGTTGTCGTGGAAGGCGGGCAGGTGCGGGGCGGGATTCGAACCGGCCGTCTCGACGATCGTCACGCCGGAGTCGAGGATCGCCTGCCGGTACTCGTCGTACGGCGGCGGTGTGATCGACGGCAGGATCGTGAGGTTCACCGCGAAGGGCTTGTCGGTGAGGTCGCGTGCTCGTGCGATCTCCTCGCGCAGCGCCTGGGGGGTGGGCTGGGTGAGCGCCGTGATGGTGCCCAGCCCGCCGGCCTCGGACACGGCGGCTGCGAGTTCGGCGCGTCCGACGAACATCATGCCGCCCTGGACGATGGGGGCCTCGATGCCGAAGGTCTCGGTGAAGCGGGTGCGGATCATGGTCGTCGCCTCTCTACCGGGCCGCCATGCGGATGGCGCCGTCCACGCGGATCGTCTCGCCGTTGATCATCGGATTCGCCACGATGTGGGCGACGAGCGCGGCGTACTCGTCGGGGGATCCCAGCCTGCTCGGATGCGGCACCTGGCTGCCGAGCGACTCCCGCGCCGCCTCGGGCAGGGAGGCGAGCAGGGGCGTGTCGAAGAGGCCGGGGGCGATCGTGTTCACGCGGATCTGCGTCGCGGCCAGCTCGCGGGCCACGGGCAGGGTCAGCCCGACCACGCCGCTCTTCGAGGCCGAGTAGGCCGCCTGCCCGATCTGGCCCTCGTATGCCGCGACCGAGGCGGTGTTCACGATCACGCCGCGCTCCTCGCCGCGCAGGTCGAGCCGCTGCATCCGCTCCGCCGCGAGGCGGATGACGTTGAAGGACCCCACGAGGTTGATGTCGATCACCCGCTGGAACGCGTCCAGCGGGTAGGGGCCCTGCTTGCCGACCACCTTGATCGCGTCGCCGGTGCCGGCGCAGTTGACGGCGACGCGCAGATCGCCGAGCTCCGCGGCGATGTCGAGGGCCGCGGAGACCTGCGCCTCGTCGCGGACGTCGGCGGGCGCGAAGCGGATGCCGTCGGGATCCGCGTCCTGCAGCTGTGCGCCCGGCGAGCGGGGCAGGTCGACGATCACGACCCTCGCTCCCGCGGCGCGCAGCGCCCTCGTCGTGGCCAGTCCGAGCCCCGAGGCTCCTCCCGTGACCAGTGCGACCTGTTCGGTGATGTCCATGGGAGTCCCTTCGTCGGCAACGGTGCGCGATACATCCGCTAGTGAGAATACCTAGCGTTCGCTAACCTAGCCGTAGCCACCACTCATCGCAACAGTCGAGGGAGACGACCGATGACGACGAACACCATCACCGGACTCGAGGTCGCGGATTCCGCGGGCGTCACGACCATCCGCATCCGGCGCCCCGAGCGCCGCAACGCCGTCGACGAGGGGCTGCTCGCGGCGATCGCCGATGCGCTGGACGACCTGCCCGGCGGCACGAGGGCCGTCGTCCTGCGCGGCGACGAGGCGGCGTTCAGCGCCGGCATCGACCTCGGCGCCGCCGACGCACTCACCGACCCGGTGGTCGCGGGGCGCACGATCGATGCGGCGAACCGCCTCGTCGCCTCGGTGCTCGCGCATCCGGTGCCGGTGGTCGCCGTCGTCGAGGGCGCGTGCGCCGGCGTCGCCGTGCCCCTCGCGCTCGCCGCCGACGTCGTGATCGCCGCGGAGGGAGCCTACTTCCAGCTCGCCTTCACCAGGGTCGGCCTGATGCCCGACGGCGGCGCGACGGCGATCGTGGCCGCCTCCGTCGGCCGGGCGGAGGCGATGCGGCTCGCGCTGCTGGCGGAGCGGCTCGACGCGTGCGAAGCCGAGAGGCGGGGGCTCGTCGCCCGGGTCGTCGCGCCCCTCGAACTCGATGCGGCGGTGGCCGAGGTCGTCGGGGTGTTCCGCGCCGGCCCGGCCGCCGCGTTCGCCCGCACCAAGCGGGCGGTCAACGCGGCCACGCTCGACGCGCTCGGCGCGGCGTTCGCCCGGGAGCGCGAGGGGCAGATCGCCCTGCTCGGCGCATCGGACTTCGCCGAGGGCGCTCTGGCGTTCTCCGAGAAGCGGCGGCCGGCGTTCCGCGACCTTCCGGCCGGGCGCGGCTGAGCCGCGCCGGGCGTCGCGCTCGACGTCAGGGCGCGGCCGTGGAGTACCGCTCGACGAGCGCGCCCTTGACGAGCTTGCCGGTGGGCGTGCGGGGCAGGTCGTCGGTGAACAGCACGCGCCGGGGCACCTTGAAGCGCGCGATCCGCTCGCCCAGGAACGTCACGATCTCCTCGGCGAGCTCGGGGCAGGGGGTCGCCGTCGGCGCCGGCTGCACGACGGCCGTCACGGACTGCCCCCACTCCTCGTCGGGGAGGCCGATCACGGCGGCGTCGAGGATCGCCGGATGCAGGGCGAGGGCGTTCTCGATCTCCTGCGGGTAGATGTTCACTCCCCCCGAGATGATCGTGAAGGCGCGGCGGTCGGTGAGATAGAGGAAGCCGTCCTCATCGAGGTAGCCGACGTCTCCCGTCGTGGTCCACAGCTCGTGCGACGGATGCTGGGCCGCACGTGTCTTCTCGGGATCGCGGTGGTACTCGAAGGCGACCGCATCGCGTTCGAAGTACAGCAGCCCCGCCTCGCCGGCGGGCAGTTCCGCGCCTGTCTCGTCGCACACATGCGGGGTCCCGACGATCGCGCGCCCCACGGATCCGGGGTGCGCGCGCCAGGTCGCCGGGTCTATCGCGCTGACGCCGTTGAGCTCGGTCGAGGAGTAGTACTCGTACACGACATCGCCCCACCAGTCCAGCATCCGCTGCTTCACCTCCACCGGGCAGGATGCCGCGGCATGGATGGCGGTGCGCATGCTCGACACATCGGCGGACCGCCGCACCTCCTCGGGCAGCTTCAGCAGTCGCACGAACATCGTCGGCACGAACTGTCCCGCCGTGATGCGGTACTCCTCGATGTCGCGCAGCGTCTGCTCGGCGTCGAACCGGTCGCGCAGCACGACGGTGCCGCCGAGGGCGTTCACCGCGGGCACCCAGCGCAGCGGCGCCGCATGGTAGACTGGCGCAGGGGAGTAGTAGACGGTCGACTCGTCGATGCCGTACAGCGACGACGCCATCGCGACAACCGTATCGCCGGGCTCGTCGACCTGTCGCCCGCTGAGCGGCGGACGGATGCCCTTGGGGCGGCCCGTCGTGCCGGAGGAGTAGAGCATGGTCGCGCCGAGTGGCTGCGAGGTCAGCGGCGCGGCGGCGGCGCCGGCGACGATCGCCTGCTCGTACGTCCCCGTGCCCCCGGCCCCGTCGTCGGTCGTCAGGGTGATGCCCACGGCGGGCGCGGTGCGCAGGGCGGCCGCGGCCAGTTCGCCGCGGGCCGGCGAGACGACGAGCGCCTTGGCGTCGCTGTCGACGAGGATCGCGCCGATCTCCGCGGGCGTGAGGTGGTGGTTCAGCCCCGTGACGTACAGACCCGAGCGGTGGGCCGCCCAGTAGAGCTCGAACACCTCCGGCACGTTGTCGGCGAGGAACGCGACCGTGTCGCCGCGGGCCACGCCGGCATCGCGGAAGAACCGTGCGAGGGCGTCCGAGCGGCTGTCGAGCTCTCCGAAGGTGACGGTGCGCCCGGTGTCGGCGTGCAGGATCGCCGTACGCTCGGCGGGGTGCGCTCCGGGGTAGGTCATCGATGACTCCGTTCCTTCGGCCATGTCCGTTCATGAGCCTGGAAGTGCACGTCCATCGTGCACCGGCGCGGCATCGCGTGTCGACGATGCGCGAGCACGCCCTACTGAGTGGGCGTTAACTAAGAGCAGGGTGCCCCGACCGGGACGCCCTTGTCAACCTCGCCGTGCGTCCGGGCAACGGATCAGGAGCATGTCTAGCGAACGTACGCTAAATGACCTAGGCTGGCGCCGTGACCGCCGACGACGACAGGATCCCCGACGAGGCCCGTGTCTCTCTCGAGGTGCGCGGACGCACCCTGGTCATCACCATGACCAGGGTCGACAAGCGCAACGCGATCGACGCGAGCATGACCGCCGCCTTGGATGAGGCGCTCGACCTCCTCGATCGCGATCCCGACCTCCGCTGCGGTGTCCTGACCGGCGGCGCGACCGTGTTCTCCGCGGGAACCGATCTCGCAGAGGGTGCGGGGCCCCCGACCGCGCGCGGCGGCGAGTACGGGCTCATCAGACGGCCCCGCCGCACCCCGCTCATCGCCGCGGTCGAGGGCGCCGCACTCGGCGGCGGGTTCGAGCTCGTGCTCGCCTGCGACATGGTGGTGGCGGGCGCATCCGCCCGCTTCGGCCTTCCCGAGGTGTCCCGCGGTGTCGTGCCGACCTGCGGCGGACTGTTCCGCACGTCCGAGTCGCTGCCCATGGTCGCCGCCCGGCGGCTCGCGCTGACCGGGCGTCCGCTGGACGCGACCGACGCGCACGCGCGGGGTCTCGTGAACGAGGTCGTCGCGGACGGTGCCGCGCTCGACGGTGCTCTCGCGCTCGCCGACGAGGTCGTCTCGAACTCGCCCTCCGCCGTCGCGGCGGTGCTCGACGCGCTCCGGGCGGTCGAGGCCGATCGCACGGAGGCGGGCTGGAGCGCGACGGCGTCCGCGCTCGCGCGGATCGAGGACTCGCCGGACCGCTACGAGGGTGTCGCGGCCTTCCTCGAGAAGCGAGAGCCGCGCTGGGCGCCGCGGGTGCCTGTCGAGGCAGACACGGACGAGAGGGTGTGACGGAGATGACGAGGGATGGACGGATGACGGCGCAGACGGCGCAGACGGCGACGCGGGCGATGACCCGGATGGTGTGCACGGCCCTGGGCGAGGGGGCAGAGCTGGAGGCCCGGCGTGAACCCGTGCCCTCGCCGGCATCGGGCGAGGTGGTGGTCGAGCTCCTCGCCGCGGGGGTGAGCTTCGTCGACGCACTCGTCGTCCGCGGGGGATACCAGGTCTCCCCCGACCTGCCCTTCACGCCGGGCAACTGCCTCGTCGGCACCGTGGTCGCGGTGGGGTACGGAGCCCCCGACACGATGCTCGGCTCGGTGGTCGCCGCCGTGCTCGACGGTCTCGGCGGAGCGTTCAGCACGCACGTCGTCCTGCCCGCGGACGGCCTGGCGATCGTGCCGGACGGCGTCGACCCTGTGCCCCTCGCCGCGGCGATCGAGAGCTACCTGACGGTCCTGTTCGCGGCGACGCACCGGGTCTCCATCGAGCCGGGGGATCGGGTCGTCGTGCTCGGGGCCGCCGGCGGGATCGGCTCGGCTGCGATCGACATCGCCCGCAGCCGCGGTGCGCGGATCGTGGCGGTCGCCTCGTCCGACGAGAAGCGACAGGCGGCGCTCGCCCGTGGCGCCGAGGCCGCGATCGGCTACGACGAGCTCAAACAGGGCATCCGCGCCGCGACCGGCAGTGGGGCCGACATCGTCATCGATCCGGTCGGCGGGGAGGCGACCGAGCAGGCGCTCCGCGCTCTCGGCGAGGGCGGTCGACTGCTGGTGCTCGGATTCGCCTCCGGCGGCATCCCCCGGCTGCCCGTCAACCAGGTCCTGCTGAGCAATCGCAGCGTGATCGGGGTGGACTGGGGCGACTGGATCCGCCGACCCGGGGGGCGGGTGCGCAACGTCGCGCTGCTGGAGCAGCTGCTCGCGCTCTTCGCGAGCGGTGAGCTGCAGCCGGCGCGACCGACCGCCGCGCCGCTCGCCGAGGCCGGGCGGGTGCTCGCGCTGATCTCGGGTCGCGACGCGGTCGGCAAGCACGTGCTGGTGCCGTCATGACCGACGCCGTCGGGCCGGGCGCGGGAGCCGCGCTCGAGCGCATCCTGCGAGAACGGTACAGTTGCCGCGCCTTCCGCGCCGAACGGGTCGCCGAGGAGACGATCGAGCGGATCCTCGAGCTCGCCCAGCGCACCGCGTCCTGGTGCAACACCCAGCCGTGGCACGTCTACCTCCTCTCCGGGGCCGCCCGTGATCGCCTCGCCGCCCGACTGGACGAGGCCGCGCGCGAGAGGGAGCCGGTCTCCGACCTCGCCCCGCCCGCGGCATACCGGGGGGTCTTCCAGGAGCGGCGCAGGGCCGCCGGCTTCGCACTGTACGAGAGCCTGGGCATCGAGCGCGCCGACCTCGAGGGTCGGCAGCGGCAGATGCTGCGCAACTTCGCGTTCTTCGACGCCCCGCACGTGGCGATCGTGACCAGCGACGCCGACCAGGGGGTGTACGGGGCGGTCGACTGCGGCGGCTACGTCGCGAACTTCGTCGCCGCCGCCACCGCGCTCGGGGTCGCGACGATCCCGCAGGCGGCGATCGCGATGCACTCCGACGAGGTGCGCGCGGAGCTCGGCATCCCCGATGACCGTCTCGTCGTCTGCGCGATCTCCTTCGGCCTGGCCGACGAGGCCCACCCGGCGAACCGCTTCCGCACCGACCGTGCCGTGGTCGACGACGCGGTGACCGTGCTCGACGCCTGAACGGCCCCGGACCGCCCACGGCGGGCCACGACCCCGCGTCGACGTCGACGCGGACGAACGAGAGGAACACCCCATGTCCCATGTGCACGCGACCGTCGAGCACGGCGAGCTGCGCGGAGTGCGCATCGCCGGCGCCGACCGCTTCCTCGGCATCCCCTACGGGGCCGACACCTCGGGAGAGAACCGGTTCCGGGCGCCGCAGCCGGTCGAGGCGTGGGAGGGGGTCCGCGACGCACTGGTCTTCGGGCCGTCGGCCCCGCAGCCCGATCTTCGTCTCAGCGCTCCCGCCCTGCTCGGCCCCGTGCTGTCGCTGCTCATGCCCCGGGGCGCGTCTCCGGTCGAGAGCGGCGCGATCTCGGAGGACTGCCTGCGGGTCAACGTGTGGACGCCGTCCGACCGCGACGGTCGGTCGCTGCCGGTCCTCGTCTGGTTCCACGGCGGCGGCTTCGGCTTCGGCTCCGGCAACGAGATGTCGTTCAACGGCGACCTTCTGGCGACCGCGGCCGACATGGTCGTCGTGACCGTCACCCACCGACTCGGCCTGCTCGGCTTCCTCGACCTGCGGGCGCAGGGCGAGGCCGGGTCGGCCAACGCCGGGATGCTCGACATCGTCGCCGCCCTGGAGTGGGTGCAGCGCAACATCGCCGCGTTCGGCGGGGATCCCGCGCGCGTGACCGTGTGCGGCCAGTCGGGCGGCAGTGGAAAGGTCGCCGCGCTGACGGCGATGCCGAAGGCACGAGAGCTCTTCTCACGGGCGATCATGATGAGCGGGCCGTTCGGCAAGCCCGCGCGGCCCGAGAGCTCGGCGGCGGTCGCCGAGCGCGCGCTCGCCGATGCCGGAGTCGACACCGTGGCCGACCTGCGCCGGCTGCCGCTGGAGCGTCTGCTCGCCGTGCAGGCGGGGCTGCGCACGCAGGGGTTCTTCCCGAACCGCGACGAGAAGCCGGACTTCGCCGCGGTGACCGGCTTCGGCCCGTGCCTCGACCCGGTCGACCTGCCGGGCGACGCGTTCGGCGACGAGGCGTCCGAGGGGCTGCGAGGCAAGGAGCTCCTGGTGGGCTGGACCAGCCACGAGGCGACGTTCCTGCTCTCCGCCGAGCCCGACTTCACGGCCGACCTGACCGCCGCCCGAGCCGCCGAGAGGGTCGACGCCCTCGCGCACATCGACGGCGTGACCTACGCCGATCTCGCTGCCCGGCATCCGCACGAGGCGCCCCACCTGCTGCTCGGTCGCCGGATGAGCTGGCTCACCTTCATCGGCCCCTCGCGCGATGTCGCCGATCTCGCCTCCGCGAAGGCCGCGGGAGTCTGGGCGTACGAGTTCCAGCAGCCCACCGAGGTCCTCGACGGACTCCTCGGCGCATGCCACTCGTTGGAGCTCGCGTACGTGTTCGGCACGGTCGGACGCATCCCGCTCACCGGACGTGGCCTGCAGCGCCACGCCGTCTCGCGCGACATGATGCGCGCCTGGGCGCGTTTCGTCCACGACGGCGATCCCGGCTGGCGGCACTGGGGTGCGGAGCGGGTCGTGCAGGCGTTCGGCTCCCCGATCGGCGAGGGGGCGGAGCTGCCCGAGGACGTCGACATGGCGGCGCCGCTGCGCTGACATCGCGAAGTCGAGGGCGCCGGAGGGCCGCCGGCGCCCTCGACTCAGTCCTCGCTGTTCAGGGCGGTGAGCACCTGCTCGAGCCGACCGGCGCCCTCCGGGGTCCCGAACGGCCCGAGCCGGTTGAGCGGGAACGAGGCGAGCATCCTTGCGAGATCCATCCCCAGCTCCTGCCCGGCGGCGTCGTCGGATCGCGAGCCCCCCAGGAGGGCCGAGAGGATCCCGGCTCCGGCGGGATGCTCCGAGATCTCGGAGATCGTGGACTCCGCGGTGAACGCCGGGCGGTCGCCGCGACGGTCGACGGTGATCGTGCCGGAGACGCGGATGTCGCGGCTCGACGCCCCGACCTCGACCAGGTAGCGGCCGCCCTCGACGACCCAGCCCTCGACGCGCCGATCCCAGTGAGCCAGCGCGGCGATGTCGACATCCAGCACGACATCCTGCTTCTCGCCGTGCTCCAGGTCGACGACGCCGAACGCCCGGAGCTCGCGCGGTGCCCGGGAGACGCGGGTGTCCGACAGCGCGGTGTAGAGCTGCACGACCTCGCGACCGGCGCGCGCGCCGGTGTTCGTGATCGACACGACGGCCCGCACGCCCGTCGCCGTGTGCTCGAGGCGCAGGTCACGGTGGTCGAACGACGTGTACGACAGCCCGTGCCCGAACGGGAACTCGACGTCCAGCCTCCGCGCGTCGTACCATCGGTAGCCCACGAAGACGCCCTCGCCGTACGAGACGTGGCCGTGCTCTCCCGGGAAGGACAGGAAGGACGGGGAGTCCTCGAGGCGGATCGGGGCCGTCTCGGCGAGGCGGCCCGCGGGGTTCACCTCGCCGAAGAGCACGCGGGCCAGCGCCGATCCGCCGGCCTCGCCGAGCAGCGCGCCGTCGAGGACCGCAGAGGCGGCCGCGGTCACCGGCGCGAGTCGCACGACGCCGCCGTGCGTGAGGACGGCGACGATCCGCGCGTTCGCGGTGGCGACCCGGGCGAGCAGGCGGAGCTGCACCGGCGGCAGCTCGATGTGGTCGCGGTCGAACCCCTCCGACTCGTCGTGGTCGCCGAGCCCGAGGAAGACGACGACGACATCGCTCGCCTCGGCGAGTCGGACGGCGGCGTCGAGCTGTGCCCCGTCGTCGGCGGCTTCGTCGGTCGAGGTGGAGAACCCCTGCGCGTAGTGGACCTCGGCATCGCCGGCGGCCTGTCGGATCGCGGACAGTGCGTCGTCGACCCGGATCGGGTTGATGCGCGAGCTGCCGCCGCCCTGGAACCGGGGCGTGGCGGCGAACTCGCCGATGACGCCGATGCGTCCTGACCGGGAGAGCGGCAGGACATCCCCGTCGTTCTTCAGCAGGACGATGCTGCGCTCCGCGGCCTCGCGGGCCAGGTCGTGGTGGGAGGCGCGGGAGGCGTCCTCCCGCTCGGGCCGCCGCGGACGGGCGCGGTGCGCGAGCGCGGCCACGCGCCGGGCCGCCAGATCGACCTTCTCCTCGCTCAGCGAGCCGTCGCGGACCGCGGCGACGACCTGGTCGTCGCTCCCGGCACGCGCGGGCATCTCGAGGTCGAGCCCTGCCCGCACGGAGGCGACGCGGTCGGTCACGGCCCCCCAGTCGCTCACCACCGCCCCGTCGAAACCCCACTCGCCGCGCAGGACGTCGGTGAGCAGCCAGCGGTTCTCGGCCGCGAACACCCCGTCGATCCGGTTGTACGAGCACATCACCGTCCACGGCTGCCCGCCGCGGACGGCCCGTTCGAACGACCGCAGGTAGATCTCCCGCAGTGCGCGCGGCTCGACGTCGGAGCTCGCGCGCATCCTGTCGTGCTCGGCGTTGTTGGCGGCGAAGTGCTTGACCGACGCGGCCACCCCCTCGCTCTGCACGCCTCGGATCCACGCGGCGCCCAGGTCGCCGCTGAGCACCGGGTCCTCCGAGAAGTACTCGAAGTTGCGCCCGCAGCGGGGGTCGCGCTTGATGTTGACCCCCGGCCCGAGCAGCACGTTCACGCCGCGCTCTGCGGCCTCGACGCCGAGCGCCGCGCCGACGCGCTCGACCAGCGCGGGATCCCAGCTCTGGGCGAGGCCCGCCGCTGGAGGGAAGCAGGTGGCGGGCGCGCTCGGCGCGATGCCGAGGTGGTCGTCCGCGGCGATCTGCTTGCGCACGCCGTGCGGCCCGTCGGTCAGGAGCAGCCGGGGCACGGACCCGACGGCCTTCGTCGTCCAGAAGGCGGCGCCGCTGCCGAGGGACGCCTTCTCCTCCAGCGTGAGCGCGGAGACCGACGCCGGAGTGGTCTCGGGGGCGGGCGTGATCGTCATGGCGGATCCTTCGAAGAGGACGACTCGGCGGAGTCGTCAGATGTCGGTGGTGGTGAGGAGGCCCGCGAGGGCGCCCTCGACCTCGTCGCGCAGCGCCTGCTCGATGGGGAACGAGGCGAGCGTCTCGAGCTCGCGGGCGCGCCCGACGTCCGAGACCCCGACGATGGTGCTGTGGATGCGGGGATCCCGCAGGCTGAACTGCAGGGCGAGGGCGGCGAGCGGCACCCCGGCCGCGGTGCAGAGGTCGTCGAGGAGCGCGACGGCGCGTGCCGTGTCGCGACCGATGCGGCCGTAGGCGTACATCTCGCGGTACCGCGGATGCCCGGTGAGGACGCCGGCGCCGTACGGCGCCGCGTTCATGATCCCGAGACCGTGCTCCGCGGCCGTGTCGAGCAGGCCGTCCGCCGCGCGGTTGACGAGTGTGAACCGGTTGTGGGTGATGAGCGCGTCGAAGAGGTCCGTGCGCACGAAACGGTCGAGCATGTCGACCGGTCCTCCCGAGATGCCGATGCTCTCGACGAGACCGGCCTCCTTCATCGCCACGAGCGCGTCGACCGGGCCTCCCGCCGCCATCGCGGCCTCGAAGCCGATGTGCTCCGGGTCGTGGAGGTAGAGCAGAGGCAGGGTCTCGAGTCCCAGGCGGTCGAGCGATTCGCTGAGCGACTCGCGCATCCGTGCGGCGGAGAAGTCCCCGGTCTCGGGGTGCCGATCGAGCTTCGTCTGCACGACGACCCCCTCGGGCACCCCGCCGACACGGCGCAGGGCCTCCCCGATGAGGGCCTCCGAGCGCGAGTCGCCGTATGTGTTCGAGGTGTCGAGCGTCGTGCTGGGGAGCTCGCCGCGGAGGAACGCGTCGGCCAGGGCCCCGATGCGGGCATCGTGCTCGTCGCCGGTCTCCTCATCGGGGAAGAACGGCGAGAAGCCCCACTTCCACGCTCCGAGCGTGAGGGGCGACACCGACAGGCCGGACCGCCCGAGAGGGCGGCGGGAGGGCGGGAGGATGCTCACCGTCTCAGGCCTCGTCGCCGGGGTGCGACGCGTAGCGCACCGCCGTGACCCGCGCCGTGCCGCCGAGGATCTCGATCCCCCAGACGCGTCCGGTGAACCCTCCCGCGACCTCCGTCGACAGGTAACGTCCGTCGTACTCGCCGAGATCGACCGTCTCGCCGTCGCCCGAGCGCACGGTGAAGCCGACCATGTCGGGCTCGGGGTTCGCGCCGTACGGCTGCGGGGCCGGGCGATGCCGCACCCGGATGCCGACGGTCACGCGTCCGCGGGCGTCGACGGCGGCCCTGCGCGGGTGCGCGACGGCGGGGCCGATCGCGAGGGTGCTCTCGGCACCGTCGGCGACGAGGTCGACGCCGTACCAGTGGGTGTCGTCATGACGGACGAGGACGCGGACGTGGCCGTCGATGTCCTCGAGCTCGATCTCGGCCGACCACAGTCCGTCGAGGGCCCGCGTGGCGAGGATCGACGGCGAGAGCCGCTCGGCGGAGTATGTCAGCAGGGCTCCGCGCTCACCGGTCGCGGTGAACGACGTCGCGAGCGCGCCGGGAGCGATCCACCGGGGGTGCAGCGATGCGGCGGTGAGATCGTCGGTGAAGGAGTGATCGGTCGCGGGGACGGCGTATCGGCCCTCGTCGATCCGCGGCCATCCGTCGACCCAGTCGACGCCGGCGAGGAAGGTCTCGCGTCCGTTCACATGGAAGGCCGGTGTCTTGCCGCGGGGGCGCACTCCGAGGTAGACGACGGACCAGGAGCCGTCGGGGTTCTCGACGAGATCGGCGTGGCCCGTGTTCTGCACCGGGTGCGCTGTGCTGCGGTGCGTGAGGATCGGGTTGGCGGGGCACGCCTCGTACTCGCCGTGGATGGTGCGCGAGCGTGCGATCGAGACGACGTGACCCCGCTCGGTGCCGCCCTCGGCGACCATGAGGTACCACCAGCCGTCGATCCGGTACAGGTGCGGCGCTTCGATGTGGGGAAGGCCGGTGCCCGCCCAGAGGAGGCGCGCCTCGCCCCGCGCCTCACCCGTCATCGGGTCGATCGGCAGGGACGCGATGCCGTCGAGGTCGGGATGGAAGGAGCGCCAGCTCAGGTGGGCGGTGCCCTCCTCGTCCCACACCAGATCCGGGTCGATCCCGACCGCCGCGGGGACGAAGGCGGGCTCGGACCAGGGGCCTTCGGCGGACGCCGCGTGCACGATCAGCTGGCCGTCGAAGGGGCGGGAGGTGTCGGTCGTCGTCAGCCAGAACCGCCCGTCGTGGTGACGCAGGGTCGGGGCGTAGATCCCGCTGTCCTTCGCACCGGCGGAGGGCCGCAGCTGGGAGTCGCGGTCGAGGGCGTTGCCGACGAGCTCCCAGTGCAGCAGGTCGGCGCTGCGGTGGATAGGCACTCCCGGCGAGTACTCGAAGCTCGAGGTCGCGATGTAGTACGTGTCGCCCACCCGGCAGATCGAGGGGTCGGGGTGGAACCCGGGGATGATCGGGGTGCTCATGCGGTGACCTCCAGCTCGATCGAGTCGATGCCGAGACCCGCGGCGCGGGCCTCGACGGTGATGCTGCCGACGCCGGTGGGGCGCAGCACGGCGAGCACGCGGCCGCCGAAGGAACGGTGCGCGTCGGACGAGAAGCCCTCGCCGTTGTCCGGGCGGGCGCTGCCGAAGGCGAGCAGTTCGGCGGCCCCGCTCACGCTGACCTCGATCGTCCGATCGACGTGCGTCACGACGGTGCCGGCGTCGTCCTGGATCTCGATCGGCACGAACAGCAGCGCGCCCGGTGCGAGTGCCGTCGACGTCTGCTCGGGACGGATCCGCACCGCGGCCTCGCCCCGCACCGCGCGGAGCGTGCTCCGCCCCGTCTCGACGCCCTCCGCGTACGACACGGCGGTGAGGTCCTCTGCGCCGAACGGCACCTCGAACGACGCGGTGAAGTCCACGGCTCTGCCCGACGGGCGACGGCCCAGCGAACGATCCCCGATCCACAGTTCGACCTCGTCGCCGGGGGCGTACACCTCGACGGTCATCGCCGCGCCGTCCTCCACGTCCCACGACCACGTGCTCTCCGCATCGGCCCACGACCACGTGCCCGTGAGCTGCGTGCGCTCGCGCGTGAGGGGGTTGCGCACCGTGATGTACGGATCGGTCCTGAGCCCGAATACGATCTCGCGGAAGTACGACGCCGGGCGTCGGCGCCCGGTGATGTCGATGTCGCCGCACCACGCGGTGAGCCAGGGGTAGGCCGCCTCGAGCCGGAGGTCCTCGCCCTCCCAGCGAGGGCGGCCGATGCCGACCTCGCCCAGGTAGTCCCACCCCGTCCAGGTGAAGTCGCCGATCACATGCGGGAGCTCCTGCACGAGCGGCCAGTTGCTGCCGATCCGGCCGGGGTACGTCTCACTGCCGACGATGACGCGGTTCGGGAAGCGCTCGGCGTCCATCGCGTATCTGGCGTCCCCGTAGTTGAGTCCGGCGACGTCGAGCGCCGCGAAGGACTCCTCGGTCTTGGCGGTGACGAGCTCCGACCGGTTCAGCTGGTTCATGCCGTCGGCGGACGAGCTCATGACGTCGTTGACGCCTCCGGACTCCTTCTGCTCGGCGCCGCCCCCGAACGCTCCCGAGGCCATCAGGGCGATCACGTCGTCGAGCACGGAGACGAATCCGTTGATGCCGTTGGTGACGTAGCGGGCCGGGTCGAGCTCACGGATGAGATCCGCCATCTCGCGGCTGATCCGCCCGCCGTGCGCGTTCCCCGTCTCGGGGATCTCATTGCCGATCGAGTAGAAGACGACCGAGGCGTGGTTCCGGTCCCGCCTGACCATCGCGCTGACGTCGTGCCGCCACGACTCGAGGAAGTTCACCGAGCTGTCGAAGGACGACTTCTGGACCGTCCAGACGTCGTAGACCTCGTCCATCACGATCATGCCGAGACGGTCGCACGCGCGGAGCATCGCCGTGCTCATCATGTTGTGCGCGCTGCGGACGGCGGTGAAGCCGGCCTCCTTCAGGAGGCGGATCTTGCGCATCTCCGTGTCGGCGAAGCATGCGGTCCCGAGGATGCCGTTGTCGTGGTGCAGGCAGGTGCCCCGGAGCTTCACGGTCTTGCCGTTGAGGCGAAGGCCCCGGCGCGGGTCGAGCTGCAGCGTGCGGATCCCGAGGTCGGTCGTCTCCTCGCCGATCACGACGTCGTCGTCGACGAGCTCGACCGTCGCGCGGTAGAGGTAGGGGTCGTCGATGTCCCAGCGGTGCGGCGACTCGAGGAATCCACGGCTGCGGACGGCGATCGAACCGCCCGCGATCACGGTCACGGGATCGTCGGCCGAGGCGACGACGACGCCGTCGCGGTCGGTCACGGTGAGCCGCGCGCGTACCGTGCGCGTCTCGTTGGTCCGGTTCACGACGGTCGTGCGTGCATCGACCACGGCGCGATCGTCGTCGATGTCGGTCGCGCTGATGTGCGCGGTGCCCGGTTCGATGTGGATGAGGTCGCGGACCTCGAGGACGACATCACGGTAGATGCCGGCTCCCGCGTACCAGCGCGAATCGTCGTGGGTCCGCGCCTCGACGCGGATCGCGTTCTCCTGCCCGTAGCGGAGGAACGGCGAGACGTCGATGTCGAACGGGACGTAGCCGTTCGCGCAATGCCCCGCGAGCGCGTCGTTGACGAACACCACGGCATCGCGGTAGACGCCGTCGAAACGGAGCCACACCGCGCGGTCGCGCCACTCGGCCGGCACCTCGACGGTCTTGCGGTACTCGAAGGCCGCGCTGGGGAAGAACGCGCCGCCCCCGCGATGCGAGGCCGAGCGCTCCTGCGAGATGAGGGCGTCGTGGGGGAGCGTCACCGGCTGGGCCGCCGACGGGCCCATCAGCTTGTTGAAGACGCTCACCTGGGGGCCGACCGTCCAGTCGGCGTTGAAGTCGTACGAGGTCACGCGGTTCTCCTGCGTTCGGGGGCGGATGGCTGATCGGATGCGTGCGCGCGCCGATGGCGGCGCAGCGCGAGCAGGGGGAGGATGCTGGCGGCGACCACCGCGGCGGCCGCGACGTAGACGAACGCGTACTGCCCGCCGCCGAGCGCGAGCACGCCGGCCGCGAGGAAGGGGCCGATCGCGTTCGGGATCTGCATCGCGAGTCCGAGGATGGCGAGATAGCGGCCGTTCTGCACGTCGTCCGAGGGCAGCACGTCGAACTGGAGCGCCTGCCCCACCGCGCTGTAGACGCCCATCGCGAGCGCGTTGACGGTGGTGCCGACGAGGTACTGCGGGAGTGTGGTCGAGGTCGCGATCACGAGCAGCCCGACGCACAGCAGGAGGATGCCGGCGACCATGAACGGCAGGCGCGAGCTCGCCCGGTCGGACAGCGCTCCCGCGACGGTGCCGGCGAGCGTCGACGCGGCGATGCCGATGACGCCGGCGAGCGACGCGGTGAGTGCGATCCGGGCCGGGTCGAGGTGCAGCGCGGAGGAGAGGAAGAACACCGTGTAGAGCGTCATGAAGGAGACGCCGACGAAGAAGATCGCGCGGTTCAGCCAGACCCAGCCGAATCGCGGGTAGCGGCGGGGGGAGAACCAGAACCCGTCGAGCAGTCGGCGCATCGGGAGCCTGGGCACGGGGCCGGTGAGCGGCGGGTCGGTCATCACCGCGGCGAGCAGCCCCCCGCCCACGAGCGCGGCCGCCGCGGGGATCGCGAACATCAGCGGCTGCGCCCCCGAGACGGCGCCGGCGATGAGCACGCCCGCGACGGGGCCGACGTAGATGACCGCGCTGCTCATGCCGAGCACGAGTCCCCGCTGCGCGGGGACGAGGCGGTCACTGAGGTGTGTCAGCACGATGTTGTTCGAGACGCCGTAGCCCACGGCGGCGATCGACCATCCGACCACGAGCTGGAGCGGGCTGACGGTCGTGACGAGGATCGCCGATCCCACGGTGCCGATGAGGAGCCCGGCGACGAGCCAGGTCCGCCGAGGCCCCCACCGCGTGCGGGTCCGATCGCTGATCGCCCCGACGACGGGGCCGACGAGCATCGAGACCAGGCTCGACGCCCCGATCGCGAACGCCAGCAGGCTGTCCTTCGTCTCGGGGAGGTTCCCGTCGAGCCAGACGGCGAGCGAGTACGTCGAGGGGGTGATCAGGGCGATCGAGATGACCAGCTGGGCGACGAGGACGACGAGGATGCTCGGCCACGGCATCCTCCGGGCGGTGCGCGGAGGATGTGCGTCGGTCAGGTCGGGGGGCAGCAGGGCGAAGGGGTCCGTCGGCGCATCGGGCGCCGCTTCGGTGCTGTCGCGCTCCATGTCGGCCTCTCCCGAGCCGCATCGGTGACGACTCGCAAAAACAGTACAACGGTCTGTTTCTGATCCGCAACCCCGGGAGGTCGCCGGCTCACTCCGACGCGGGGGAGTCCAGGCCGAGCTGGGCGAGGAAGAACGCCACCTCCGCGGCCATGTCGATCGACGAGTCGTACAGCCACTGGATCTGCAGGCCGTCGAGCAGCGCGACCAGGGCGGTCGCGGCCTGCTCCGGGTCGACGGATGCGGGGAGCCGCCCTTCGGCGCGGAACTTCTCCAGCACGGCACGGGACCGCTCGCGGGCGCGCTCGTAGCGCTCGCGGAAGAAGTCGTGGGCGGTGTGCTCGGGGTCGGTGGCCTCGGCGGAGAAGCGGGTGTAGAGCTGCACCAGACCGGGCACGCCGGAGCTCAGGCGGGGGAGGTCGGAGATCTTCGGATCGAGCCCGGCAGAGGTCGCTCTCTCGATCTGCGCCTCGTCGACGACATCGCGGCGTCGGAGGATCTCGGCGAAGAGCTCCTCCTTCGTGCCGAAGTGGTGCAGCAGGCCGGTCTTGCTCAATCCTGCGGCCTCCGCCAGCTCGCGGATCGTGGCGCGGTTGTAACCGCGTTCGGCCACGATCGCGAGGGCGGCCGTGAGGATCTCCTCGCGTTTCGCGAGGCCTTTCGGGTAGTTCGAGGAAGCCATCTGCGCATCGTAACGCGGCATCGGAGGGATTTTGAAAGCATCCTTGACAAAGAAACAGACCCATGTACTGTTTGTTCTACCGTCGCTGTCGACTGCGTCGGTTCCCCGCACCCCGACCGAGAGCCAGCATGACGACCACCCTGCACATCATCCCCACCGTCGCCACCGATGCGACCGTTGCCGAGACCCTCGACCTCGCATCGATCGTCCGTGTCAGCGCCTCGGACGAGCGCGCGGTCGCCGTGGCGGAGATGTTCCGACGGGATGCGGCGGCCTGGGCGGCGCGAGACCTCGAGGGCGCAGGTGTCGCCGACGAGGCGGCGGGAGACGTCAGGTTCGAGCTGCGCGGCGAGGGCGGGAGCGGTCCGCTGTCGCCCTCCTCGCGGGAGGCGCTCGGAGAGCACGAGATCGCGATCACGCCGTCGGGCATCAGGGTCAGCTCCGATCACGAGGAGGGGCTCTCGCGCGGAGCGGCATCGGTGGTCCAGCTGCTCGCCGGGTCGGAGACCGCGATCGGTGCCCGTGTGATCCGCGACGGCGCCGCCTGGGGGTGGCGCGCGCTGTCGCTCGACGTGGTGCGCTTCTTCAGCCCCGTCGAACGCGTGCTCCAGGTCATCGACCTCCTCGCGCTCTACAAGTTCAGCGTCCTCCACCTGCACCTCAGCGACAACGAGGGGTGGCGTCTGGAGATCCCGGGATGGCCGCGGCTCACGCCCGCCACGGCGGGCACGCGCGAGTACTTCACGATCGAGGAGTACCGGCGGATCGTCGAGTATGCCGCGCGACGTTTCATCACGGTCGTCCCCGAGATCGACCTGCCCGGTCATGCGGCCGCCGCGCTGCGGGCCTACCCAGAGCTCAACCCCGCGGATGCCGCGAACCTCGGCGGCCCGTTCCCGATCGCCAACCTGTCGCCGGACTCGGAGGCGGCATGGCGACTGGTGGACGACGTCGTGCGCACGCTGGTCGAGAACACCCCGGGGCCCTTCGTGCACATCGGCGGGGACGAGGCGTTCGGCATGGATGCCGCCGCCCACGAGTCCTTCGTCGAGCATGCGATCGCCGCCGTGGCCGCCCACAGCAAGAGCACGGTCGGGTGGCAGGAGACGAGTCGCGCCGCGGTCGGCCCCGACCACACCGCCCAGTACTGGGTCGACTTCGACATCGACGCGCCCCGTGACGAGTCCGCCGCCGGGTCGAAGAGCGGGAGCGACATCCCCGAGGACAGCATGGCGGCCATGGTCGCCCACTTCGCCGAGGCCATGGGCGACCGGTCCCGCATCCTCGAGAAGGGCACGCACGTCGTGGTCTCACCCATCTCGCACGCCTATCTCGACCGCCCGCACGCCGAGGCGTCGACCGACCCCGCCCAGGAGGAGCAGCGCTCTCGCGTGGGACTCCAGTACTACCCGGGGACGCCCGTGCGCGACTACCTGGAATGGGACCCGACGACCGTCCTCGCGGGTGTCGACCCGTCGCGCATCCGCGGTGTCGAGGCGGCGATCTGGTGCGAGAGCGTGACCGCGGCATCCGACATCGACGCGCTGCTCCTGCCGCGTCTGCCCGCCGTGGCCGAGGTCGCGTGGGCGGGGAGCCGACGTTCCGACTGGGAGGGCTTCCGCTCACGCATCGCCCACCACGCTCTGCTCTGGGACGCATCGGGCTGGGAGTGGTTCGAGGTCGATTCCGTCGATTGGAGGCGGTCATGGGTGCGCGGGTAGCGTTCGACGACCTGCGGGTCGACGAGGTCGCGATCGGCATCGACGTCGGCGGCACCAAGACGCTGGGCGTCGCCGTCGACCGCGACGGGGTGGTCCGCGCCTCGGTGCGCCGGCCCACGATCCGCGGCGACCTCGGCGTGGTCGACGGTATCGCCGCCGTGGTGACGGAGATCGCCGACCTGCTCCCCGGCCTGCGCGCCGTCAGCGTGGGTGTCGGGGTCCCCGGGCTCGTCGACCCCGAGGCGGGCGTCGTGGTCTTCGCCGTGAACGTCGCACTCGAGGACTGCCCGCTCGGGGCGCTCGTCACCGCTCGCACGGGGCTTCCCGCGCGCGTCGAGAACGACGTCGCGCTCGCCGCGTTCGGAGAGTCGAGCAGAGATCCCGACGCGCACTCGCTGGCGCTGATCTCGATCGGGACCGGCCTCGCCGTCGGGCTCGTGTCGGACGGCGAGATGACGCGGGGCGAGTCGGCCGCCGCGGGTGAGATCGGCCACCTGCCGATCGATCCCGACGGGGAACCGTGCGGCTGCGGTCAGCGCGGATGCCTCGAGCTCGTGCTGTCCGGGCCGGGGATCGACCGCGAATGGCCGGAGGGCGAGGGCGGCGGTCCGCGCCGGCTCGTCGAGATGGCGGATGCGGGCGACGACCGGGCGGTGCAGGTCCTCGAGGGGTTCGTCGAGCGACTCGCCTGGGCGGTGCAGCTCCTCGCCCTGACGGTAGACCCCGATCGCATCCTGGTCGGCGGGGGTGTGGCCGGCCTCGGGGACGCTCTCGTGGGGCCCGTCAGGGCCCTCCTCCAGGCCAGGGCCGAGGTGTCGCCGTTCGTCCGATCCCTTCGGCTCGACCAGCGGTTCATGCTCGCCTCCGGGCCGGAGGCCGCCGCCTCGGGTGCGGCGCTCCACGGGCTCGGGGCCCGCCTTCCCGTACTTGTCACCTGATCGAAACACAATAAAAATCTCGCTGCAACGAGAATTTGGCTACTCTGCCAATACGCCCACTCCCGCCACCTTCACGGGCCAGGCATCCCGTTGCAGGAGAACCTGCGAATCAAAGGAGTTCGTACACCATGAATCACACAGCACACCGAGGAGCCCGGCGTCTCGCCGCGGTCGTCGCCGTCGGGGCCGTCGCCGCGACGCTCGCGGCCTGCGCGGGTCCCGACACCGGCGAAGGCGCCGGCGAGGGCGAGACGCATGAGCTCATCATCGGATCGATCGGCGCCCCCGCCAACCTCGATCCCGCGATGCTCTACGAGGGGCAGACCGCGTACATCTGGAGCGCGGTCTACGACACGCTGCTCGCGAAGGACGTCGAGACGGGCGAGATCGTCGGCAACGCCGCAGAGGAGTGGGAGTACTCCGAGGACGGACGCGTGCTCACCCTCACCCTCCGTGACGGCATGACGTTCAGCTCGGGAGACCCGGTCGACGCCGAGGCCGTGGCCGCGACCATGAACCGCACGCGCACGACCCCTGGCACCCAGCAGGGGCGGTTCGAGTCGGTCGAGGACGTCGTCGCCGTCGACGACAGCACCGTCGAGGTGCGCTTCAGCGAGTACGACCCCGCGTTCGTCACCACGCTGGTGAACGCGACCGGCGTCATCGCCGACCCGGCGACGGTCGACGCGGAGCAGACGAAGACCGACCCCACCGGCTCGGGCCCGTACACGCTCGACACGGAGAAGACCGTCGCGGGGTCGACGTACGTCCTCGACAAGCGCGACGACTACTGGAACGCCGAGGCGTTCCCGTTCGACAGCATCACGGTGCGTGTCTTCGCCGACCCGACCGCGACCTTCAACGCGCTGCAGGCCGGGGAGATCTACGCGTCCACGGTGAACCCCCAGCAGCTGGGGCCGATCAAGACCGACCCGGCGTACCGGGTGCAGCAGGTCAGCAGCGCGACGATCGCCGAGCTGATCATCCTCGACCGCACGGGAGAGAAGTTCCCCGCGCTCGGCGACCCGCGGGTCCGTCAGGCGATCAACTACGCGCTCGATCGCGACGGCATCGTCAAGGCGCTGCTCCCCGAGACGGGCACCGCGACGTCCCAGCTGTTCGGGCCGGAGGGCGACGCCTACGACGAGAGCCTCGACTCGTACTACGAGCACGATGTCGACAAGGCGAAGGAACTCCTCGCCGAGGCGGGATACGCCGACGGGCTCACCCTTCCGGTGCCGAGCACGTACATGACGACGCAGTTCGAGCCGCTGCTCTCCCAGCAGTTCGCCGACGCCGGCATCACGCTCGACTGGATCGCCACTCCGCCGAACGAGACCGACGGCATCAACTTCAGCGGCAAGTACGCCATGACGATCGCGTTCGGCTCGTTCACCGGCGGCGACCCCGGCATCCTCGAGCAGAACTTCGGTGCGGGACAGAACAACCCGAGCGGCTACACGGATGCCGACCTCGACGCCGCGACCGCCGAGATCGAGGGCACGACCGACGAGTCCGAGGCCGCCGACGCGTACAAGGCGCTCAACAAGCACGCGGTCGAGATCGCGCTGACCGCACCCATCGCCCGCATCGATCCGGTCTGGGTGACCCGCGACGGCGTCGCCTACCTCGACACCGGCAAGAGCGGCATGAACGAGATCCGCGTGTTCGGGCTCGCCGAGTCCGACTGATTCGGTGCGGCCGGGCGCGGTCTCCGCGCCCGGCCGCACTCCTCGCTAGGAGCACACCCTTGACTGGCTACATCCTCCGACGTCTCGGAACGTCGCTGATCCTCGTGATCGTGGTGACCTTCGTCACCTTCCTGCTGCTGAGCACGTCCTTCGAGTCCGTCGCGCGGCGTCTGCTGGGCGACTCGATCACGCCGGAATCGCTGGCGGCGATGATGACGAAGCTCGGCTACGACCGTCCTCTGCTCGTGCAGTACGGCGACTGGCTCTGGGGTGCCGTCCGCGGTGACTTCGGCAGTTCCGTGTACAGCGGTCTCGATGTGGCGTCCACCGTGCTGCAGCGCCTCGGCGTCACGCTCTCGCTGATCGTGCCCGCCCTGCTCATCACCGTGATCATCAGTGTGGCCCTGGGTGTCTGGGCGGCCTCACGCGGAGGTGCCGCCGACCGGGTGGCCCAGATCGTCTCGCTGATCGGCTACATCGTGCCGGGGCTCCTGCTGGCGATCGTGCTCGTCTACGTGTTCGCGGTCACGCTGCACTGGCTGCCCGCGACCGGGTACACGCCCATCGCCGAGAACCCGGGCTCCTGGGTCCGCAGCATCACCCTGCCGGTCATCGTGCTGGTGGTCGCCAGTGTCGCGAGCATGACGTCGCAGGTGCGCGGCACCATGGTCGACGAGCTCCGCAAGGACTACGTGCGCACCATGCGCACCCGCGGGGTGCCCACCGGCTCCATCGTCTTCCGGCACGCGCTGCGCAATGCCGCGGGGCCCGCGCTCACCGTGATGTCGCTCGAGTTCATGGCGATGTTCGGCGCCGCGCTCATCATCGAGAACGTGTTCGGCCTTCCCGGGATCGGCTCGTTCGGATTCAACTCCGCCCTGCAGGCCGATGTGCCGATGCTGCTCGGCCTCACCGTGTTCAGCGTGCTCATGGTCACCGTGGTCAACCTCGCCACCGACCTCGCGAACGCCTGGCTCAACCCGAAAGTGAAGCTGTCGTGACCTCCGAAGACAAGACGGCGCCCGTGGCGCTCCCGCCCTCCACCGAGCTGCTGGCCATCGAGGCCACGCGCCCGCAGAAGCGCCGCGGTCCCTTCGGCCGCCTCGTCCGCGATCCCCAGGCGGTGATCAGCGGGGCGATCCTCCTCGCCATCGTCGTGCTCGGGATCCTCGCCCCGGTCATCGCACCGCACGGCCCGAACGATGCGGCGGTGGATGCGGTCAACACCGCCGTCGGCACCGACGGGCACCCGCTCGGCGGCGACGGCCAGGGGCGCGACATCCTCTCGCGGCTGCTGTTTTCGATCAACACGAGTGTCGTGTCGGCACTGATCGGAACCGGGGTCGCCGTGCTCATCGGCACGGTGGCCGGTCTCCTCGGCGGCTACTTCGGTCGCCGCACCCGGGGCACCACCGAGTGGATCTTCAGCCTCATCATGACCTTCCCCGGTCTGCTCCTGCTCATCCTCCTGATGCCGGTGACGGGTGGGGACTACCGCATCACGATGCTGATCTACGGCGTGCTGCTCTCGCCGAACATCTACCGCATCGTGCGCAACCTCGTCCTCGGCGTCAAGGAGGAGCTGTACGTCGACGCCGCACGCGTCGCGGGACTGAGCACCGGGCGCATCCTCTTCCGTCATGTGCTCGTGGTCGTCCGGGGGCCGATCATCATCGCGGCCGCGTTCCTGGCCGGCGCCGCGATCAGCCTGCAGGCGGGGCTCGCCTTCCTCGGTGTCGGCTCCAAGGAGATCCCGAGCTTCGGCGCCATGATCTCCGCCGGGTTCACGAACCTGTACATCGCCCCGCTGCAGTTCCTCTGGCCGAGTCTGCTGCTGGGGTTCATGACCGCATCGCTGGTGCTCCTGGGCAACGCGCTGCGGGACGCGTTCGAAGGGTCGCAGCCGGCCCCCGCGAAGGTCGGGAGCGGTCAGCGGGTCCTCGCCGACGTCTCGCTCACCGAGGTCGACGAAGAGGCGCCGCTGCTCCAGGTGCGCGACCTCGCCATCGCCTACCCGCGCCCCGACGGCACCCTGCACGAGGTCGTCAAGAACGTCTCCCTCGACGTCGCCCGCGGTCAGACGCTCGGCCTCGTGGGCGAGTCCGGGTCCGGCAAGACGCAGACCGCTTTCGCGATCCTCGGCGTCCTCCCCAACGAGGCCGTCGTGACCTCCGGGTCGATCCGCCTCGAAGGCAGGGAGCTGGTCGGGATGACCGATCGGCAGCTCCGCGGCCTGCGCGGCCGTGAGATCGCGTACGTCCCGCAGGAGCCCATGTCGAACCTCGACCCCTCCTACACGATCGGCTCCCAGCTGCTGGAGAGCGTGCGGTCGACGCAGGGTCTCGGCAAGGGGGAGGCGAAAGAGGTCATCCTCGCCCTGCTCTCGCGGTGCGGGATCGCCGACCCCGAGAAGACGTTCCGGTCGTACCCGCACGAGATCTCGGGGGGCATGGCCCAGCGCGTGCTGATCGCGGGAGCGGTCGCCAGCAGGCCGAAGCTGCTGATCGCGGACGAGCCGACGACCGCCCTGGACGTCACGGTTCAGGCCGAGATCCTCGACCTGCTCCGCGACCTGCAGGAGACGCTCGGCATGGCGGTGCTCCTCGTCACGCACAACTTCGGTGTCGTCGCGGACATCTGCACCGACCTCGCGGTCATGCAGGCAGGCGAGATCGTCGAGACGGGGGAGACCGGTGCGGTCTTCGCCCGGCCGACGCACGAGTACACGCAGCGCCTCCTCCGGAGCATCCTCGACGAGGCGACGGTGCGAGAAGAGCTGCCGCTCGAGACGATGGAGGTCGCCCGATGACCGCTGCACTGCTCGAGGTCGACGACCTCAGGGTGAGCTTCCCCGGGAAGGGGTTCCGCGCCGCGCCGGTCGAGGTGGTGCACGGGGTCTCGCTCTCCGTGCGTCGCGGCGAGACCCTCGGCGTCGTCGGCGAGTCCGGTTCGGGCAAGACCACGATCGGACGCGCCGTGCTGGGCCTCGTGCCCGCGAGCGGCGGATCGATCCGCTTCGACGGGACCGACATCACGTCTGCCGGTCGCGCGGAGCGTCGCCGGCTCGCCCGTGACATCCAGGTGGTCTTCCAGGACCCCTACACCTCGCTGAACCCGTCGATGACCGTCGGCGACATCCTCAGCGAGCCGCTCGTCGCCAACGGCGCGACCGGGCGCGATGCCCGCGCCCGGGTGACGGAGCTGCTGGACCAGGTCGGTCTGCCCGCGGACGCCTCGGAGCGGCTGCCGCGCGAGTTCAGCGGCGGGCAGCGTCAGCGTGTCGCCATCGCGCGGGCGCTGGCGCCGAGCCCGCGCCTGATCGTGTGCGACGAGCCGGTCTCCGCGCTCGACCTGTCGACCCAGGCGCGCGTGCTCGACCTGTTGATCGACATCCAGAAGCAGACGGGGGTGGCATACCTGTTCGTCTCCCACGACCTGTCGGTGGTCCGTCACATCAGTCATCGGGTCGCCGTGGTGTACCGCGGAGACATCGTGGAGACGGGGCCCGCCCGCGTCGTCACGGACGAACCGGAGCACCCCTACACGCGGCGGCTGCTGCTCGCCTCGCCCGTGGCCGACCCGGCGCGGCAGGCCGAGCGACGTGCGCGTCGGCGCGCCGCTCTCGCCCTCGACACGGCCTGAGGCGTCCGGCGCTCTGACGCACCCGGCCGCCCGGCCGTGCGGCGTCAGAGCGCCAGCGCGGGGATGCTCTGGACGAGCTGGCTGCGGAGGCCGTCGGCCGGCGACAGCGCATCCGGATCGTAGGCCCGCTGCATGTGCAGGCCGTCGCTGACGGCGATGAACGAGGCGGCCAGAGTGAGGTCGTCCTGAGGGGAGACGAGGTCGCCTCGTGTGCGCAGGTCGGAGAAGACGGTCGTGAGGTACTCGCGCAGCTCGCGGTAGTTGCGCGCGTAGTGCTCGTGGGCGGGATGCCCGGGGTCGGTCGCCTCCGACGAGAGGGCGAGGCGCAGCTCGACGAGCAGGGGCGATCGCTCGAGCGCCCGCTCCTGGGCGAGAAGCGCCTGGAGCGCCTCGAGGGGGTCGGTCTTCGTGATCGCGATCGAGGACCGGTCCTCGTGCCGCTCGAGGACCGCAAGCAGGAGGTCCTCCCGGGTGGGGAAGTGGTGCACGAGGCCGCGGTCGCTGATGCCGGCGAGTTCGGCGATCTCCTTGACCGTCGTCGAGCGGAAGCCCTTCGCGGCATACAGCGTCTCGCACGCGTCGACGATCCTCTCGCGAGTGCGCGCGGTCTTCGCGTACGGCCCGCGACGCCTCGTCGCGACCTTTCCCTCGTCCGGGCCGACGTCCGTCGGCTCCGGGTGGGAGGTCTCTCGTGCGGGCATCCGGCCCCCGTTCTCTGCGATGTGGTGTCACTCTACTGCGAATTTACCGATGCGTTGGGGTTTTCGCGGTGTTCTCTTCTACACTTCCACCATGCCACTCATGCGACCGTTCCGCCCCGGGGATGAGCCCGCCATCGCCCGCATCTGCCTCGCGACCGCCGACAACGGCGCAGACGCCACGGGGCAGCTCGACGACGACGACATCCTGCCGGAGCTGTTCGCGCTGCCGTACCTCGCTCGGCACCCCGAGTTCGTGCGGATCGTCGAGTCCGACGACGGGCGCCCCATCGGGTACATCGTGGGTGCGCCGGACAGCGGGGATTTCGAGAGCTGGTTCGGGTCGACCTGGTGGCCCCGCAACGGCGAGCGGTGGCCGATGCCCGCGACGTTCGCCTCGCGCACCGACGGCATGATCGGGTACGGCTACTCGCGCGGACACGGCGACATCCTCGTGAGCGACGCCTTCCCCGCGCATCTGCACATCGACCTGCTCCCCGAGGCGCAGGGGGCGGGGTGGGGGAGGGCCCTCATCGCCGAGCTGGGCTCCGCGCTGCGCGCGGCAGGTGTCGCAGGGGTGCACGCGGACGTGTCGAAGGAGAACGAGGGTGCACTGCGGTTCTACCCGAGAGTCGGATTCGAGACCGTGTCCGAGGACGAGCGCAGCGTGAGATTCGGACTGCGTCTGGTCTGATCGACGACACGCGGGCCCCGGTGCACCGTGTCGGTCGGGGAACTGCTCGACCGGGAGGACGCGGAGATTGGTGAGCGCTGCGACGGAAGTCGCATGACGACATGATCACGCGTGGTGTGCGCCGCACTGTTCGCATGTTTCCGATTCGTTACAGGACGGCGGTCGCTTCCGGCTTGTCGAATCCGCGTCGGTCGCTTACTCTCGATTTTAGAGAACGTTCTACAAAATCGCTGAGCGTCCTGCGAACGCCATCGGAGTCTCGTTCTCGTACGCCGGTTCTATGGGGATCCGGCTGGGCATCACCTACAAGGGAGTACACATGATTCACCCGCATGGCCGCCGCGTCGCGGCCGTCGCCTCGGTGGTAGTCGTCGGAGCCCTCGCGCTCTCGGCATGCTCGGGCTCGACCGACGGCGGCTCCGCCGACAGCAGCGCCGACACGCTCACGCTCGCCATGAGCCAGGACATCGAGGGCTTCGACCCCCGCGTCCAGCCCGGCTACCAGAACTGGCCGGCCGACGCCGTCTGGGACAAGCTCGTCAAGTGCGACTCGACCGCGGGCCTCGAGGAGGACATCGCGGAGTCGTGGGACCTGCTCCCCGAGAACAAGGGCATGACCGCCCACCTGCGCGAGGGCGTGAAGTTCTCGGACGGCACGGACCTCACCGCCGACGACATCAAGGCCAGCTACGACTACATGGCGGAGCCCGAGAGCGCGCGCGCCGCCGACTACGCGAGCATGACCGTCACGGTCGTCGACCCGCTAACGGTCACCCTGGAGTGGGCCGAGCCGCAGCCGCTCGTGAACACCCTGCTGTGCGACATCAACATCACCAGCGCCGACTACCTCGAGTCCGGCGACTTCCTCGACGAGCCGCTCGGCTCGGGACCCTACGTGATCGACATGGACAAGACCACGGTCGGCTCCGAGTACGTGTACACGAAGAACGAGGACCACTGGAACGCCGACCACTACACGAAGAGCAACCTCGTCGTGAAGGTGCTCGACAACGAGTCCGCCATGGTCTCCGCCCTGAAGACCGGTCAGGTGGCCGGTGGTCTCGTCTCCGACCAGGCGCGTGCCGAGGCGGAGTCCTCCGGTCTCGAGATCAAGGACTTCGAGGGTCAGACGGTCCGCCTGCTGCTCACCGACCACGAGGGCGTGAAGTACCCGGCGCTCGGCGACCTGCGCGTGCGCCAGGCGATCAACATGGTCTTCGACAAGCAGGCCATCGCGGACTCGATCTACCTCGGCAACGCCGAGCCGACCGCGCAGACCTTCCGCAAGGGATCCGACGCGTACATCGAGGACCTCGAGGACCCGTACCCCTTCGACGTCGACGCCGCGAAGGCGCTCATGACCGAGGCGGGCTACGCCGATGGGTTCGACATCGAGCTCCCGTCGCTCGACGGCAACCTCGACCACATCATGCCGTACGTGATCGAGCAGCTCGGCGCGATCAACATCCGTGCGACGGAGAAGGTGCTCTCGGGCGCGAACGCCATCGAGGACCTTCTCTCGGGCACCTACCCCGTGGTCCTGTTCGAGCTCGGCAACCTGGGTGATTCCACGTTCCAGATCTACGTCGAGGACTCGACCGACGGCTGGTGGAACCTCTCGGACCAGTCCGACGACTTCGTGATGTCGCGCTACAACCAGCTCGCCACGGCCGCTCCCGAGGACGTGCCGGCGATCGAGCAGGAGATCAACCAGCACATCATCGACGAGGCATGGCAGGCCCCGCTGGTGTACAAGGGCACGCACTTCGCGTACGACGCCGATCAGCTCTCGATCCCGACGGACTCGGACATCGAGGCCCTCGCGCCCAAGCTGCGCGACTTCCAGTAACCCTCGAATAGCGGACGGGAGAGACCAGCTGTGCTGTTCAACCTTCTGAAGAACCTCGTGAGATCACTCGGGGTCTTCCTGGTGACGACCTTCATCACGTTCTCGATGATGTTCGGCAACCCGACGGGCATCGCGTCCTCGGTGCTCGGCATCGGGGCCACCCCCGAGAGCGTGCAGGCGAAGGTGGTGCAGCTCGGTCTCGACCGTCCGCTCCTCGTGCAGTACGGGGACTGGCTCGTCTCCGCCCTGACCGGCGACCTCGGCCGGTCCTTCTACAGCGGGCAGTCCGTTGTCGCCGCGCTCTCGCAGCGCGTGCCGGTCACGCTCTCCGTGATCGTCCCGGCGCTGATCCTCACGGCCCTGCTGAGCGTCCTGCTCGGCGTCGGCGCCGCGGTCAAGGGCGGCGCGCTCGACCGGATCGTGCAGTTCATCTCGGTCGCCGGCACCGCCGTCCCGAACTTCATCATCGCGATCGCCCTGGTGTTCACCTTCGCGATCAGCCTCCGCGTCTTCCCCGCGACCGGCTTCACGCCGTTCGCGACGAACCCCGGACTGTGGGTGGCATCCATCATCCTGCCGATGGTGTCGCTCCTGGTCGGAGCCGTCGCCGGCGGCGCCCAGCAGTTCCGCACCGCCATGCTCGACACGCTGGGCAACGACTACATCCGCACCCTCCGTGCCCGCGGCATGAAAGAGGGGCCGATCATCTTCCAGCACGCGCTGCGCAACGCGGCCGCACCCGGACTCACCGTGGTCAGCCTCACGACGCTCAGCCTCCTCGGCGGCGCGGTCTTCATCGAGCAGGTGTTCGCGCTGCCGGGCCTCGGCCAGCTCGCGACCGAGGCGTCGAAGATCAGCGACGTGCCGATGGTCATGGGCACCGTGCTCGTGACCGTGCTCATCGTGCTCGTCATCAACTTCACCGCCGACCTTCTCATCCAGGCGCTCAACCCGAAGGCGAGGAAGCGATGAACGCCACCACCGCACTGACCCCCACCGTCGAGCGCGTGGAGGACCAGCGCCGCTTCCCGGTGCTGCGCAAGCTCGTGAAGAACCCCATCGCCGTCGTGTCGATGCTGTGGTTCGCCATCGTCCTGCTGACGGCCGCCTTCGCGCCGCTGATCGCGACGGGCGACCCGAACTCCACCGATCTGTCGGCGGCGAACTCTGCGCCGTTCAGCCCCGGTCACCCCCTCGGCGGCGACGCCGCGGGTCGCGACATCCTCAACCGGCTGATCTGGGGTTCGCAGTCGACCGTGCTCGCGGTCGCGATCGTGACCGTGGTCTCGCTGCTCATCGGTGTGACGTCGGGTCTCGTCGCCGGGTTCTACCGCGGCCGGTTCGAGACCATCGCGAACTTCGTGACCGACATCATCATGTCGCTCCCCGGGATCGTGCTGCTCATCGCGCTGTACGCGCTCACCGGTCCCAACATCCCGGTCGCGATGGCGGTCTTCGGACTCCTCATCGCCCCCTCCTACTACCGACTCGTGCGCTCGATCGTCGTGACCGTGCGCAACGAGCTGTACGTCGATGCGGCCCGTGTCGTCGGTCTCTCGGACCTGCGCATCGTCGGCAGGCACGTCCTCTGGGCCGTGCGGGCGCCGGTGATCATCCAGAGCTCCTTCACGATGGCCGCCGGCATCGGCATCGAGGCCGGCGTGTCCTTCCTCGGCCTCGGCGACCCGACGAGCTCGTCGTGGGGCATCATGCTCCAGCAGTCGTTCAAGTCGATCTACAACAACCCCGTCAGCATCTTCTGGCCCGCGCTCGTGATCACCATCAGCGTGCTGGCGCTGATCCTGTTCGGCAACGCTCTCAGCGACGTGCTGCAGTCGTCGGCACGCAGCAAGGTGCTGTCGCGCAGCAAGCGCCGCGCGGCGATCGCCGCGTCGGTGGCCTCCCTGCGGGAGGCCGACGACGACAGCCGTCGTGAGCAGTCCGAGCTGAGCAGCTCCGACGACGTGCTCCTGTCGATCCGCGACCTTCGCATCGGGTACCCGGCACCGGACGGCACCGTCCGCGAGGTCGTGCACGGGGCGAACCTCGACATCCGCCGTGGCGAGATCCACGGACTCGTCGGAGAATCCGGATCGGGCAAGTCGCAGATGGCCTTCTCGACGCTCGGCATCCTCCCGCGCGAGGCGATCATCCTGGGCGGATCCGTGCTGCTCGACGGCGAGGACCTGCTGGAGAGCCCGCAGAAGCAGCGCGCGGCCCGCGGCGCCCGCATCGGCTACGTCCCGCAGGAGCCGATGTCGAACCTCGACCCGACGTTTACGATCGGCGCGCAGCTGATCAAGGGCCTGCGCGCAGCGCGCCCGATGAGCAAGAGCGACGCGGAGGCGCGTCTGACCGCCCTCCTCGAACGGGTCGGCATCCGTGACGCGAAGCGTGTGATGGGCCTGTACCCGCACGAGATCTCCGGCGGCATGGCGCAGCGCGTCCTCATCTGCGGCGCGATCGCCTCCGACCCCGACATCATCGTCGCCGACGAGCCGACCACCGCGCTCGACGTCACGATCCAGGCGGAGGTCCTCGACATCCTCCGCAGGCTGAGCGAGGAGCGGGGTCTGGCCATGATCCTCGTGACCCACAACCTCGGGGTCGTCGCCGATCTCTGCGACACCGTCAGCGTGATGAAGGACGGCCGCATCGTCGAGAAGGCGGATGTCGAGGATCTCTTCGAGGCGCCGACGCAGGACTACACCAAGAGGCTGCTCGCGTCCTCCCGGAGCGTCGAGCTGATGGAGGACGACAAGTGAACGAGCCCATCCTCGAGGTCCGCGACCTCGTCGTGCGCTTCCCCGGCAAGCGGCGCAGCACGACCGAGGTGATCCACGGCGTCTCCTTCGACCTCCACGCGGGCGAGACGCTCAGCCTGGTGGGCGAGTCGGGCTCCGGCAAGACGACCATCGGTCGTGCCATCCTGGGCCTCGCGCCGGTCAGCGAGGGGTCGGTCTCGTTCCGCGGCCGCACCATCAGCAACGTCTCGAGGGCGGAGCGCCGCCGCGCGGCATCCGACATCCAGGTGGTCTTCCAGGACCCCTACACCTCGCTCAATCCGTCGATGACCGTCGAGAGCATCCTCGTCGAGCCGCTCGCCGCGGCAGGTGTGAGCGGGGGGCGCACCCGCGTGCGAGAGCTGCTCGACGCGGTCGGACTCCCGGCGGATGCCGGACGCCGCTACCCCCGCGAGTTCTCGGGCGGGCAGCGTCAGCGCATCGCGATCGCGCGGGCGCTCGCACTCGACCCGGCGGTCATCATCTGCGACGAGCCGACCAGCGCGCTGGACGTCACGACGCAGGCCACGGTGCTCGGGCTCTTCAAGGAGCTGCAGGAGCGCACCGGCGTCGCCTACCTGTTCATCAGCCATGACCTGGGCGTGGTCAACTCGATCAGCGATCGCATCGCCGTGCTCTACCAGGGCGACATCGTCGAGCTCGGCGAGGCGCACCAGGTCGCGACGGCACCGCGCCACGAGTACACGCACCGCCTGCAGATGGCCGCGCCCATCGCGCACCCCAGGAAGCAGCGCGAGCGACGCGCCGAACGCCAGCGGATGCTGCAGCAGGCGGCGGATGCCGCCGGCGAGCGCTCCGCGTCCTGACCATCGCCCTCACGACATCCACCGAAGACAGCGGCAGCCACCATCCGCGGCCGCCGCAGGAGAACGACATGACCACCGCCGTCCCGAGCGCCCCACGTTTCGAGCACTTCCCCCGCGCCCCCCGAGTCCTCGGAGTCGGCACTGCCGCTCCGCGGCTGTCGTGGAGCATCTCCGGAGCGGAGGACGGCTTCACCGCGGCGGCGGCCGAGATCGAGGTCACCACGTCGCACGGACGGACGGTCCACCGCGTCGACGGCGACAAGCAGGTCCTCGTTGCTTGGCCGTCCGAGGCGCTCTCCTCCCGCGAGGCGGCGGCCGTGCGGGTGCGCGTCAAGGACGGTGATACCTGGGGGAGTTGGGGCGCTCCGTCGACGGTCGAGGCAGGACTGCTCGACGCCGAGGACTGGGCGGCGTCGTTCGTCTCGCCCGTCGGCATCGGCGGCCTCGACCAGCCGGCCCCCATCGTCTCGCGCACGTTCGACGTGGCGGGCCCCGTGCGCTCCGCACGGCTGTACGCCACCGCCCACGGCATCTCCCAGCCGTTCCTCAACGGCGAGAGGGTCGACGACACCGTTCTCGCACCCGGGTGGACCTCGTACGACGACCGGCTCCGCTACTTCACCTACGACGTCACCTCGCTCATCGTCGAGGGCGCGAACGAGGTCTCCGCGTTGCTCGGCAACGGCTGGTGGCGGGGCTACCTCAGCTACCTGGGGGAGCGCGCTCTGTACGGCGATCGCCTCGCCCTGTGCGCGCAGCTCGAGATCGTCCTGCAGGACGGCACGGTGCAGCGCATCGCCACCGACGAGTCCTGGACCGCGCACGAGGGCCAGATCGTCGAGGACGACCTCTACAACGGCCAGACGACCGACCTGCGCCGCGATGCCGCACTGACGCCCCGCGTGCCCGTCGAGGTCGTCGACTCGGCGACCGCCGAGCTCGTCGCCCCGGATGCGGGGCCCGTGCGCCCGACCGGCATGCACGCGCCCGTGCGCATCTGGACCTCGCCCTCGGGCCGCACGCTCGTCGACTTCGGGCAGAACGCCGTCGGCTGGGTGCGTCTGCGCACGCGTGGACTCGCGGCCGGGACACAGGTCGTCGTGCGTCACGCCGAGGTGCTGGAGGACGGCGAGCTCGGGGTGCGTCCGCTGCGCACCGCCAAGGCGACCGACGCGTACACCCTCGCGGGGACGGGCGAGGAGGTCCTCGAGCCGGTGCTCACGCTGCACGGCTTCCAGTACGCCGAGGTCACGGGCGTTCCGGATCTGCGCGCGGACGACATCGTGCAGGTCCTCGTCGGCACCGATCTGGAGCGGACCGGATGGTTCGACTCGTCGCACGATCTGCTGAACCGCCTGCACGAGAACGTCGTCTGGGGAACGCGGAGCAACTTCGTCGACATTCCCACCGACTGCCCGCAGCGAAACGAGCGTCTCGGCTGGACGGGCGATGCCCAGATCTTCGGCCCGACCGGACAGTTCCTCTTCGACGTCTCGGGTCTGCTGACGTCGTGGCTCGCTGACCTCGCGGCCGAGCAGTATGCGAGCGGCGGAGTGCCGCACGTCGTCCCCAACACCAACCGCGACCGGGTCGACGACCCCGAGACCGCCGCGTGGGGCGATGCTGCGACGATCGTGCCGTGGACCCTCTACCAGCGTGCGGGGGATGCGGAGCTGCTGCGTCGTCAGTTGCCGAGCATGCGCGCGTGGGTCGACCGCATCGCCGAGCTCGCCGGAGACGATCTGCTGTGGCGTGGAGGATTCCAGTTCGGCGACTGGCTCGACCCGAGCGCCTCGCCGCACGATCCCCGCGACGCGAAGGCCGCGGAGGAGGTCGTCGCCACGGCCCACTTTGCGCGCTCCGCATGGATCGTCGGACAGGCGGCCGCGGTGATCGGCGACGCCGAGACCGCCGCCGCCTACAACCTGCTGGCGACGCGCATCCGCGCCGCCTTCGCCGACGCCTACGTCACCCCGCGCGGACGGCTGATGTCCGAGGCGCAGACGACCTATGCGCTCGCCCTCGAGTGGGACCTGCTGCCGACCCCCTCGCAGCGGGAGGAGGCGGGACGCCGTCTCGCTGATCTCGTCCGCACCAGCGGGTTCCGGATCGCGACGGGCTTCGTCGGTACGCCCCTGGTGTGCGATGCCCTCATCCACTCCGGCCACGCCCACCTCGCGTACCGGCTCCTGTTCCAGACCGCCTGCCCCTCGTGGCTCTACCCCGTGACGATGGGCGCGACGACGATCTGGGAGCGCTGGGACAGCATGCTGCCCGACGGGTCGATCAACCCCGGCGAGATGACCTCGTTCAACCACTTCGCGCTCGGCGCGATCGCGAACACCCTGCACTGCGCGATCGCGGGTCTCGAGCCGATCGAGCCCGCCTACCGCCGGGTGCGCATCGCGCCGGTCCCGCCGGCGCAGCTCGACAGGGCATCGGCACGTCACGAGAGCCCGTACGGCGAGATCGCCGTGGCGTGGGAGCGCGTCGGGGGCGAGTTCGTCGTCACCGCGACGATCCCGGCCGGCGTCGAGGCCGAGGTCGTGCTACCCGGATCCGTGGAGGTCGTCACGGCCCGTCACGGCGAGCACCGCTGGAGCATCGCCGATGAGTCCTCGGTGCGGGTCGACCTCACCGCCGGCACCATCCGCGACCTGATCGACGACAAGGAGGCGTGGGAAGCCGTCGTCGCGGCGACGACGCGCGCCGACCTCACGCCCCGAGGAGAGGAGCACGCGCTGCGCCTCGTGGCCGACTACCTCGACGCGCCGGCGGGCGAGGCGTCGTTCATCATCTCCGAGCACATCGAAGGCGGACGCGGCTTCCTCACGCGCGAGCACCCCGTGCACGCCGAGGTCGCCGCCGTCATCGCCGCCACCGCACGCGTCGCCGCCTGAGCACCCCGCGCCCCACCGAGAAAGACCAGACATGACCTCGAACGACCACCGGAACGCGGCGCTCTCCAGCCGAGAGCGCGCCGACCTCCTGCTGCGCGAGATGACGACTCTCGAGAAAGCCTGGCAGCTCACCGCCGTCCAGCCCTGGAAGCTCACGTCGCACGACGGGGCCGAGCCGCCGGAACTCGATCGGATGCTCAAGCGCAACCCCGGTCACATCTCCAACCTCGCCTCCGACGACCCCGCGACCACCGCGCGTCTGGCGACCCAGATCCAGCGGGTCAGCGTCGAGCGCACCCGTCTCGGCATCCCCGCCCTCATCCACACCGAGGCCCTCAACGGCGTCATGGGAGGAGGGCACACCGTCTTCCCGACCGCCATCGGGCTCGCCGCGACGTGGAGCCCCGACCTGATCGAGGAGATGGCGGACGTGATCCGTGTGCAGATGCACCGCATCGGGCTGCGCCAGGCGCTGTCGCCGAACATGGACATCGCCCCGGATCCGCGCTGGGGCCGCGTGCACGAGACCTACGGCGAGGACCCCTACCTCTCGGCCGCGCTCAGCGTCGCCTTCACCCGCGGGCTCCAGGGTCGCCTCACCGACGGCGTCGTGGCCACCGCGAAGCACTTCGTCGGTTACGGCAAGCCGGAGGCGGGCATCAACCTCGGCGGCGTCGAGATCGGTGCCCGTGCGCTGCGCGACACCTATGCCTTCCCGTTCGAGGCCGCGATCCAGATGGCCGGGCTCGCGTCGGTCATGAACTCCTACTCCGACATCGACGGCATCCCGGTGGGGGCCTCGCGCGAGATCCTCACCGACCTGCTGCGCGATGTGCTCGGGTTCACCGGCTTCGTGACCTCCGACTACACGACGCTCGACCACATGGTCGACCGGCAGCGCAATGCCGCCGACCCGGCGGAGGCGGGGCGCCTCGCGCTGCGCGCCGGACTCGACACCGAGAACCCGGTCGCGTACGGCTACGGCGACACGATCGCCGCGGAGGTCGAGCGCGGGGCCATCGAGGTCGACCTGCTCGACACCGCGGCACACCGCATCCTCGTCGCGAAGTTCGACCTCGGCCTGTTCGAGCACCCGTACCCGCAGGAGACTATCGAGGTCGCCGGCGTCGCCGCCGAGGGCCTCGACCTCAACCGGGAGCTCGCGGCACGCTCCGTCGTGCTGGTGAAGAACGACGGCATCCTGCCCCTCGAGCCGGGCACGCAGCGCGTCGCGGTGATCGGCCCGCACGCCGACGCGGTCAAGCTGCAGTTCCCCACCTACACCTTCCCCGCGTGGCGCGAGATGATGCAGGTCATGTCGTCCGGCGGCTTCGGGAACGCCGTCGGCGTCGACAAGAACATCGCCGAATGGAACGACGCGGTGCTGCCGCCGCGCGATCCCGCGCAGCTGCTCGCCGAGAGCCACGACGCCACGCCTCTCCACGCGTCGATCGCCGCCCACGCGGCATCCGTCGTCACCGAGCAGGGCTCGACCCTGACACGGCCGATCGAAGGCGGCATCGAGCGCGCCGTCGCCGCCGCAAAGGACTCCGACGTCGTCGTGCTCGCGCTCGGCGGCGCCAGCCTGTGGTTCAACGGCGAGCGCACGGAGGGCGAAGGCTCGGACTCCGCCGACATCGCGCTCCCCGCCGCGCAGCAGGAGCTCGCCGAGGCGGTCGCCGCCACAGGCAAGCGCCTCGTGGTGGTCCTCACCCAGGGGCGCGCCTACGCCCTGCCCGCGGTCGTGCGCGACGCGGCCGCGATCGTCGTGGCGACCTTCGGCGGGGCCTTCGGCCAGGCCGCCGTCGCCGACGCGCTCTTCGGGGCGGTCGACCCGTCGGGACACCTGCCCTACACCGTGCCGCGGCACGTCGGCCAGGTGCCCCTCGTGCACCACCACAAGGCGGGCACCGCCCAGCGCAACCCGCTTCCGCCGGGCACCGACCGGCTCTATCTGGACATGCCCTCGAGTCCGCTGTACCCGTTCGGTCATGGCCTGTCGTACACGTCGTTCGCGCTCTCCGACCTCGCGGTGGGGGGCGAGATCGACGCCTTCGGCCGCACCGAGGTCTCCCTGACCGTGACCAACACGGGCGACCGTGCGGGCGCCGCGGTGCCGCAGCTGTACCTGCGGGTGAACACCACCGGTGTGACCCGGCCGGCGCAGCAGCTCGGCGGGTTCGCCCGGGTCGTGCTCGAGGCCGGAGACTCGCGCCGGGTGACCTTCACGATCGACGCGACGCAGCTCGGCTACACGAACGTCGCGCGCGACTTCGCCGTCGAGCCGGCGCGGGTCGACGTGTTCGTCGGGCTCGACTCCGACGACCGTGCCCTCGAGGGCTCGTTCGACGTGGTCGGCGCTCCGCGTGTGCTCGGGTCGGCCGAGCGCACGTTCCTCACCGACGTCGCCGTGTCGGAGGCGTGACGTGGCGTCGACGAACGCGAGCGTGACGCCGATCGTCTCGGGCTTCCACCCTGATCCCACGATCTGCCGTGTCGGCGGCGACTACTACCTGGCGACGTCGAGCTTCGAGTACTTCCCCGGGGTGCCGCTCTTCCACAGCACCGACCTCGTGACGTGGACGCAGATCGGCAACGTCATGACCACGCGGGAGCAGTTCGTCGAGGGTGCCGCGCGTCCCTCCGGCGGCCTGTGGGCCGGGACCCTCCGCCACCGGGACGGCCTGTTCTACTACATCACCACCAACGTGTCGGACTTCGATGCGGGGCAGATCATCGTCACGGCCTCCGACCCTGCGGGGCCGTGGAGCGAGCCGGTGCACGTGCGCGGAGCGATCGGCATCGACCCCGACATCTGCTGGGACGACGACGGCGTGTGCCTGGTGACCTGGCATCGCTTCAACTGGAAGGTCGGCGGCATCGACGTCCACCAGGTCGCGATCGACCCCGCCACCGGCGAGCTCCTCGGCGAGTCCTACCCGGTGTGGCAGGGCAGCGGGATGCCCGCCGCCGAGGGGCCGCATCTGTACCACATCGGCGACTGGTGGTACCTGATGTTCGCCGAGGGTGGCACGGAGAAGGGGCACTCGGTCACCGTCGCCCGCGCGCCGCGCCCCGAGGGTCCGTACGAGGGATGCCCGGCGAACCCGATCCTCACGCGTCGGAGCACCTTCGCTCCGGTGGTCCACACCGGTCACGCTGACCTCGTGCAGACGCCAGAGGGCGACTGGGCGGCCGTGTACCTCGGCGTGCGTCCCGCCGGCAGCACGCCCGGCTATCACGTGCTCGGACGCGAGAGCTTCCTCTCCGGGATCGACTGGGTCGACGGCTGGCCGGTGTTCGTGACCGACCGCTACGAGATCCCGACGACCGATCCCGGTTTCGCCGAGGACTTCACGGGCGGGGCCGCGGCCTGGCACCCGCGCTGGGTGGTTCCCGCCGGTGACCTGTCCGAGATCGACCTCTCCGACGGTGCGGCGCGCGTGCCGGCGGGGCGGGCGCTGTGCGTGCGCGTGACCGACCTCACGTGGGAGGCCGAGGCCGAGCTCAGCGGCTCGTTCGAGCTGCGCATCGACGCCCGGCACTCCTACCGGCTCGAGGTCGAGGGCGACAGGGTGCGCGCGGTGCGCACGGTGGGCGGCTTCAGCCAGATCGTCGCCTCGCACGAGGTCGCGGGCGCAACGGAGCGGGTCTCCGTGCGGATCTCGGCGGTGCCGTCTCAGGAGCGTACGGTGCCGCTGGGCGACGCGGGCCCCGATGAGATCCTGCTCGCCGTCCGCGACGGTGACGCCTGGACGGAGCTGGCCCGTCTCGACGGCCGCTACGTGTCGACCGAGGTCGCCTCGGGCTTCACGGGGCGCGTCCTCGCGGTCGGCGACGCGTCGAGCGACACGCTGCTGCGCACGATGACCTACCGTGGTCGCTGAGGCGTTCCCCGACCGGTACGCGCTCGCACCCACCCGTAGGATCCGCGAGGAGACCCATGTCCCGATTCGACCTGCCCCTTCACGAGCTCGAGGGGTTCCGGCCCGACGTGCGTGAGCCCGCGGACTTCGACGAGTTCTGGGCGCGCACGCTCGCCGAGTCGCGCGCGTGCACGACGCCGAGCTCGGTCGGCGCCGCCGATCCGCTGCTGCCGGGAGTCGTGGCGCGGGACGTGCGCTTCTCGGGGTTTGGCGGCGAGCGGATCGCCGGCTGGCTGATCACACCCGCCGACGGTGACCCGCTGCGCGGAGCGGTGGTGCAGTACGTCGGCTACGGCGGCGGACGGGGTCTGGCGCATGAGCACCTCGCGTGGGCGACCGCCGGCTACGCGCATCTCGTCATGGACACGCGCGGGCAGGGCAGCGGGTGGAGCGTCGGCGCGACCCCTGATCCCTGGGGCGCCGGGCCCGCCGTCCCCGGCATGATGACGCGGGGCATCGAGGATCCGCACACGTACTACTACCGACGGCTGATAACCGACGCGGCACTCGCCGTCGACGCGATGCGCGCCCTCGACCTCGTCGCCCCCGACCGCGTGGCCGTCGCCGGCGGGAGTCAGGGCGGTGGACTGGCGCTTGCGGTGGCCGGCCTGGTGTCGGACATCCGCGCGCTCATCGCGGATGTCCCGTTCCTCTGCCATTTCGAGCGGGCGGTGGGGTACACCGATGCGGCGCCGTACCGCGAGATCCGCGATCTCCTCCGCATCCAGCGCGAGGCGGCGACGACAGTGTTCGAGACCCTGTCGTACATCGACGGGGTGAATTTCGCCCGGCGCGCGACCGCCCCCGCCCTCTTCTCGGTGGGGCTCGAGGACGTCGTGTGCCCGCCGTCGACCGTGTACGCCGCGCGCAACCACTACGCGGGGCCCTCCGAGGTCGATGTCTTCCCCTTCAACGGGCATGAGGGCGGCGGGGCGGAGCGCTGGCCCCGTCTGGCCCGGTGGCTCGACTCCCAGGCCTGACCGCGCGATCCGCACCGACCGGGGACGCGCGCGCTGCGTCCCACAGCAGGGCGAGGAGCGTCGTCACGACAGCCCCGCCGACGGCCACCCACGGCAGCACCTGCACCCCGATGCCGCTCACGACGAGACCGCCCAGCAGGGCGCCCCCGCCGATCGCGATGTTGAACACGGTCGTCTGCACTGCTCCGGCGACTCGGCGCATGGCCGGCGAGGCGGTGTGCATCATGCGCGTCTGCAGCATCATCGGCAGTCCGGCGAACGAGATGCTCGAGCCGATCGCGATCGCGAGCAGCGCGGGCGAGAGGCCGCCGTCGGCGGCGAGCGGGAACGCCGCCATGCAGCAGGCGAGCAGCGCGCCCGAGACCGCGAAGGTGGCGCGCGGGTACCGGTCGTAGAGGTGGCCCGCGGCGACGGCGCCGAGCGCTCCCGCCGCGCCGGTGATGAGGAGGTAGAGGGGGACGGTCGAGCGCGCGAGTCCGGCGACGTCCTCGAGCCAGACGGTGGTGTACGGGCCGAAGGAGGTCTGGCCGAGCACCAGCACGAGGATCAGCACGCAGATCACGGCGATCCCGAATGCCGTCCTGTCCCAGGCGATGCGTCGACGGGGCGTGCGCGCGTCGACGGGAGCGCTGTCGATGCGCGGCAGCCACCGCCACAGCACCAGGGTGACGGCCACGCCGGCGACCGCGACGGATGCGAACGCGAGGCGCCAGCCGAACAGCTCTCCGAGCGCGTTGCCGATCGGGATGCCGAGGATGCCGGCGAGCGAACCGCCGGCGGCCGTGAAGGCCATCGCCCGGCCGAGCTTCTCGCGCGGGACGATCTCGACCGCGTACGTCGAGACCACGGCCCAGAACAGGCCGTGCGCCAGGGCGCCGACCACGCGTCCGACGACGATGCCCTCGAAAGCGGGGGCGATCGCCACCAGGACGTTGCTCAGACTGAGGATCGCGAGGCTGACGACCACGAGGGTCTTGCGGCCGATCCTGGCCGTCACGATCGCGAGCGGGGCCGTGGCGACGACGACGGTGAAGGCGAAGACCGTCACCATCTGCCCCACGAGTCCGACGCCGATGCCGAGGTCGTCGGAGATCTGCGGGACGAGACCGCCGGGCAGGAACTCGGCGGTCTGGGCGAGGAAGATGCCCGAGGCCAGCGCGAGGAGGCTCACGACGGGCAGTCGGCGATCCGGGGCGGGCGGGTGCGACGACGACGAGGACGCGAAGGAGGACGAGTGGCGCTGCTTCATGTCAGCGGGATCCAGCCGGTACCCATTGCTCACACCGGGTGCCGGGGATGCGGACGCCACGAGCGTGGCGGGGACCTCCATGCTAGCCGATGTCGGATAACGTTCTCTCAGGTATCACCGAGGAGCCGAGGGCGGGCGAGAGGAGCGGGCGGATGACCGACACCGACGGGGGCCGTCCCGCGCGGACGAAGCGCGCCACGATCGTCGACGTCGCCCGGCACGCCGGCGTGTCGACGGCGTCCGCGTCGAAGGTGCTGCGCAACGCCTACGGCGTCAGCGACGCGATGAAGGAGCGCGTGCAGGCCTCCATGGAAGCGCTGGAGTACCGCCCGCATCGTCCGGCCAGGGGCATGCGCGGACGCACCTACACCGTGGGCATGATGGTGTCCGACATCGACAACCCGTACTTCAGCCTCATCGCCGACGGGTTGGCGAGCGTCCTGCGCCCCAGCGACTACGAGCTGCTGGTGTCTCCGGGCGGCTATGACGCGGCGTCGCAGAACCAGGCGATCGAGGCGCTCATCGATCACCAGATGGACGGTCTGATCCTCGTCGCCCCGCTCGTTTCGCCGGCAGACCTCGAACGGGTCTCGGGAGAGATACCGGTGGTCGTCGTCGGAAGCCACACGGCCTCGCCGAGCGTCGACTCCGTGTCCGGGGATGACCAGCTGGGATCGCGGCTCGTGGTCGACCACCTGGTCGCGCTCGGTCATCGGCGCATCGGTTTCGTCGCGAACCATCAGGTCGCGGCGGAGTCGCACCGTCCCGAGAGCGTGCGTCTCGCGGGGTTCCTCGAGGCGATGGCGCAGCACGACCTGTCCGACGAGGCGGTCGTGATCGACACGCAGTGGAGCCTGGAGGGAGGGCGCGACGCCGTGCGGTTGATCGACGCCCTCGACAATCCGCCCTCCGCCGTCTTCGCGGGAGCGGACATCACGGCGCTCGGCATGATGAGCGAGCTCTGGGAGGGGAGTCGATCGGCGCCTGACGCGTACTCGCTCGCGGGATACGACAACTCCCGCATCGCCTCGATCGGACCGATCGGGCTCACCACCGTCGACCAGTCGGGCCACGAGGTCGGGGCATCGGCGGGGCGTCTTCTGCTCGAGCGCATCGGCGGGCGTGGGGAGGCCTCGCACCTGCTGCTCCGCCCCGAACTCGTCGTGCGCACGACCACGGCGCCCCCGACGCCCCGGGCGCTCTGAGGCTGCACGCCCTCGATCCCGACCGTTCCCGCGGGATCCGGGGACGTCGCTGGCGCATCGTGATAGATGCATCATAGTATTTATCCATGAATGTATCCGCGCTGCCCTGGAACGATGTCGACGCGTCGATCGGCTCCCGTATCGCGGCGCGACTCGCGCGGTCGATCGTCGACGGGACGATCGGGCCCGGTGAGCTGCTGACCGAGGCCGATGCGGCCGCGCTCGAGAACGCGAGCCGCACCCCCGCGCGGGAGGCCATGCTGCAGCTCGAGCGGTGGGGCCTGGTGCGGCTGCTGCCCAAGAAGGGGGCGATCGTCACCGCGCCGTCACCGGCCGAGCGTCGCGATCTGCTCCAGCTGCGCACCACGCTCGAGATCGCCGCGCTGGAGCGCGCGTCGACCGCGCCCGTCGCTCTGCAGAGCCTGATCGAGACCCTCGGTGCGGCGCTCGAGGCGCAGCGCCGGGCGCTGGCCGACACCGACTCGGGCGCCTTCGCCGACGCGGACTTCGCGTTCCACGCGGCGATCATCGGCGCCGACGGCAACGGCGTGGTCCGGGAGGTGATGAGAGCGCTCGGCCCGCGCTTCGCCCGGCTCACCCACCTCGCCCTCGCGGAGCGCCCCGCGCGAGCGGCGGTCCTCCTCGCCGAGCACGACGAGCTCGCCCGCCTCGCCGGGTCGCCGTCGGCCGAGTTCGCCGCCCAGCTGCGTCGGCACGTCGACGAGGGCCACGACGAGGGCGCCGGGCACGCGTGGTGAGCGGGATCCCCGGGCGTCGGGCCTGGGCGGGGCCCGCGCCGGTGCTGTTCATGCTGGCGTGGGGCGGCAACCACTTCACCCCGCTGCTGAGCATCTACGAGCACGAGGGGCCGTACGACCCGTGGCAGGCGAACCTGCTCCTCGGCATGTACGTGGCGGGGCTCATCCCCGGCCTGCTGGTGGCCTCGGCGCTGTCGGACGCGTACGGACGCCGCCCCCTCGTCCTCGCCGGAGCAGTGGCCGCCGTCGCCGGCAGCGCCATGATCGCCACCGGGCTGCACCTGCTGCCCCTGCTGTGCGCCGGGCGCGCGCTCGCCGGAGTCGGCGTCGGCATCGCGATGGCGGTGGGGACGAGCTGGATCAAGGAGCTCTCGTCGCCGCCCTTCGATCGCCTCGACCCGCGTCGTCCGGCGCGTGGCGCCGCCCGCGCCTCACTGACCCTCACGCTCGGCTTCGGCCTGGGCGCCGGCGTCACGGGGGCGCTCGGACAGTGGGCGCCCGCGCCCACCGTGACGCCGTTCGTCGTGCACGGGGTGCTCACCCTCATCGCCCTGGTGCCCGCGGCGCTCGCCCCCGAGTCGCTCACTCCCCAGGTGCGCGAAGCCCGTCGTGCGGCCGGGCCGTGGTGGCGTGATCTGCGGGTGCCCGCCGCGCGGCACGTCCGCTTCCGCGGCGTGATCGCCCCGCTCGCGCCGTGGGTGTTCGCGGCCGCGGGCGTCGCGTACGCGATCATGCCCGCCGTCGCGCAGGAGAGCCTGGGGGAGTCGGCGACGATCTACGCCACCGTCCTCACCGTCCTCACCCTCGGCGCGGGGGCCGCGACGCAGAACCTCGTGCCCTGGCTCAACCGCCGCACCGGGGGTCGGGCGAACGTCATCGGCCTGTCCGGGATGTCGGCGGGCATGGTCATGGCGTGCCTCGCCTCGCTCAGCGGCAATCCCGCGTTCGCCTTCGTCGTCGCCCTGGTGCTGGGGTCGTCGTACGGTATCTGCGTGCTGGCCGGTCTCATCCAGGTGCAGGCCATCGCCGCGCCCCGGGACCTCGCCGGGCTCACCGGCGTCTACTACTCGCTCACCTACGTCGGGTTCCTCCTGCCGGCGCTGCTGGCGGCGGCGCTCCCGTTCGTGCCCTACGCCGTCTCGCTCGCGGCGGTCGCGGGCGTGTGCCTCGCGACCCTCGGGGTCGTCGCCTGGAACAACGGGCGGCTGCACGCCGACGGGGCGGAGAGCACCTGAGTGCTCCCCGCCCCGTCCGCCGCCCGCGGGCGGTCTGCGCGGTCGTCAGTGCTGTGCGGCCATGAGGTCGTCGGCATCCGCCCGCGTCAGCGGCACCCCGGGGAACTCCATTAGGTCGGCCAGAGGCATGCTGTAGACGGTGTCGCGACCGGTGTCGTCGCTGTACAGATCGCCCATGCGTCCGCGCAGCCCGCCGCGTCCGTCGACGATCTCGGTGATGCGCGGGCCGACCACCGGGTGGTCGAGCCATTCCCTGTAGGTCGACAGCAGCGACACGGGCAGCACCGTGCGGGTGCCCTCGACCTCGACGGTCGCCGTGCCGCGGATGTCGGCCGACGACGAGCCCACGTGCACGGAGCTGATCATCGCCGACGAGCCCACCACCGCTCTCGACGTGACCGTGCAGGCCGAGATCCTCGATCTGCTGCGCGAGCTGCAGCACGAGCTGCACGTGAGCGTGCTGATCGTCACCCACAACTTCGGTGTCGTCGCCGACCTCTGTGGCCGGGTGTCGGTCATGCAGCAGGGCCTCATCGTCGAGACCGGCCCCGTGCTGTCGGTGTTCCGCGACCCCCGGCACCTGTACACCCGCTCCCTCTTCGACGCGATCCTCGAGGAGGGCCCTGCACGCGGCCCGTTGGCGGAGCCCGCTGACGACCGCACCCTCGTGGAAGGAGTCCGATCGTGACCCGTGAGCCTCTCCTCGTCGTCGACGACCTCGTCGTCGAGTACCCGGGCAAGGGATTCCGTGCCGCACCCTTCCGAGCGCTGGACCGCGTGTCGATCGACGTCAGGGCGGGGGAGTGCGTCGGTCTCGTCGGCGAGTCGGGATCGGGCAAGACGACCCTCGGCCGGGCGGTGCTAGGACTCGCCCCTGTGACCGCCGGGAGCATCCGCTTCCGTGGCGAGGAGATCGGCGGGCTGTCCCGTCGCGGGCGCAAGCGCCTATCCGAGGAGATCCAGGTCGTCTTCCAGGACCCGTACTCGTCGCTGAACCCCGCTCTGACGATCGAGCAGACGCTCACCGAGCCGCTGCGCGTCGCCAGGATGAGCGCCGCTGACGCCTCACGGCGGGTGCGGACGCTGCTCGACCAGGTCGGGCTCCCGGCCGACTCCGCCTCGCGTCTGCCGCGGGAGTTCAGCGGCAACGCATCGCGATCGCGCGTGCCCTCGCGCTGCAGCCCTCGCTGATCGTGTGCGACGAGCCCGTCTCGGCGCTCGACCTGTCGACCCAGGCGCGGGTGCTGTCGCTGTTCACCGAGATCCAGCAGGCGACGGGGGTCGCGTACCTGTTCGTCTCGCACGACCTCGCGGTGGTCCGTGATCTCAGTCCCCGCGTCCCCGTGATGTATCACGGGGAGATCGTGGAGTACGGCGACGGCGACCGCGTCACGAGCGCGCCGAGTCACCCCTACACGCAGAAGTTATGGCTGGCCGCCCCCGTGCCTGATCCGGAGCGTCAGGCCGAGCGTCGGGCCGACCGGCGCGCGCTCGCCGCGTCGGCGGCGCGCTGACGAGAGGGTGGCCCTTCCCTCGGAGTGATGGGTAGTGTTACTATCCGATAGTGAGAATATCCGAACTTGCCATGGCGACCGGCGCCTCTGTGGCGACCGTAAAGTACTACCGGCGAGAAGGGCTGCTCCCCGCGGGCGTGAAGACCTCGCCCAACCAGGCGCAGTACTCGGCGGAGCACGTGCGTCGCGTGCGGCTCATCCGTGCGCTGCTCGAGACGGGAGGGCTCTCGGTGGCCGCGGCGGGCCGCGTGCTCGGTCGCGTCGACGACGAGGGCGCTCCCGTGGAGCACGTGTTCGCCGAGGCGCAGCACGCGATGGGCGACGCCTCCGCGTCGAACGCCGTGCCGTCGGCCGGCTCCGTGGAGCGGATCGGGGAACTGGCCGCGCGCGCGGGATGGGCGGTCTCCGACGCCAATCCCGGGATCGTCCAGGCGGCGCTCGCCCTCGACGGATTCGCCGCGATCGATGCGACGGTCTCCGACGCCTACCTGAGCGGGTACGCCGCCGCCGCGGCGGTCGCGGCCGGGGCGGACATGGACCTGCTCGACTCGCGTGACGATCGCGCGGGGGTCGCCGAGCTCATGGTGGTCGGCACGGTGCTCGGCGATCCGCTCTTCGCGGGCCTGCGGCGCCTGGCCCAGGAGCAGGCGAGCTCGCGTGCTCGACCGGGCGGGGCAGGGAGTCGGGCGGTGGACGCATGACCGGGCAGGTGCACGCCGTCCTCGGCGGCAACGGCGTCGTCGGTCGGGAGACCGTGCGGGCGCTGCTCGGTCGAGGCCTCCCTGTGCGGTCGGTCGGCCGTCGCCCATCCGCCCTCGCCCCCGCGGAATCCGTGATCGCGGACCTCCTCGACGCGGATGCCGTCGTTGCGGCGCTCGACGGGGCGGGCGTCGCGTACCTCGTGGCCGGGCTCCCGTACTCCTCGGCGGTGTGGAGGGCGCAGTGGCCGACGATCGTGGCTCACGCCGCGGCGGCGGCCTCGGCCCGCGGCATCCGTCTCGTCTACCTCGACAACGTCTACGCGTACGGGGCGGTGAGCGGCCCGATGACGGAGTCCACCCCGCTGGCCCCGCGGAGCGCGAAGGGCGAGGTGCGGGCCCAGGCGCTGCGCACCCTCTACGCCGCAGCCGAGCGCGGCCTCGACCTCGTCGTCGGTCGCAGCGCCGACTTCTACGGGATCGATGCCCCGACCAGCGTCGTCAACCGCTTCGTGGTCGATCGGATCGCGGCCCGACAGCGCCCCATGTGGCTGTACGACGCCGACCTGCCCCACTCCCTGACCTGGGTGCCGGACATCGCGGACGGACTGGCCGTGCTGGGCGCGGACCCGCGGGCTGCCGGGCGTGTCTGGCACCTTCCGACGGCGCCCCCGCTCACGGGACGCGAGTACGTCGAGGCGGCTGCAGGGCGGGGGGCGCGGCTGGCCGTGATGGGGGGCCTGACGATGCGGCTCGGCGCTCTCTTCGACACCGCCGCGCGGGAGACGCACGAGATGCGATACCAGTACTCGGTGCCGTACGTCCTCGACTCGAGCCTGTTCGAGTCGACGTTCGGCGTCGAGCCCACGCCGGTTGCGGAAGCGATGCGCGCCGCTCTCGCGGCGGCGACGGGTCGACGCCAGGCGTAGCGACTACCGGTCGAGCGCCGACACGAGACGGGATTCCGCGGACGTCAGGTGCTCGTGCAGCAGCCGCGCGGCTCTGTCGGCGTCGCCGGCGGAGACGGCGACGAGGATCTCGGCGTGCTGCGTGGCGATGGCCGCGGCATCGAGCAGGCGCCGCCCTTGCACCTGCGCCATGCAGAGCCGCACCTCGTCGAGCAGGCTGCGGTACATGCGACCGGTGCGCTCGCTGCGCAGAGCATCGATCAACGCCGTGTGGAAGCGTAGATCGGGATCGACCGAGGCCGGGTCGGCGCCCTCCCCGAGGGCGGCGATCTCGGCGTTGGCGACGAGTGCGTCGGCCGGCACCTCGCCGCGTGCCGCGAGTTCACGCAGTGCCGCGCTCTCGAGCCGGATGCGCGTCCGGTAGACATCGCGCACCATGTCCGCGTCGATGCCGACGACGCGAGCGGTCCGGTGCGCACGGCGCGCGAGAAGCCCGGAGGCGACGAGCTGCTCGATCGCCGCCTTCGCGCTGGGGCGGGCCACGCCGCACGCCTCTGACACGAAGGCCTCGGTGACGGGAGCGCCGGAGCGGATGTCGCCCGACAGGATGCGCTCGCGCAGTCGCCCCACGACGGCGTCGACCACGCCCACGACGCCGAGCGTCGTCATCCTGTCCGCCATGCGCTCGATCCTATCGATCCCTTCGGCAGTCTGTATACTTGTCAGACAATCCGCCGCCGATGTCGAGGAGCCGCCATGTCGACGACCATTGCCGAGCCCTTGGACACCGCTCTGCTCGCCCCCTCGACCCGGGTCCACTCGCGGTCGATCGACCGGTTCGCCCGCGCGCACGACGCGTCGCACTACCTGCTCGTGCCGAACGCCGTGGTGTCGCCGGCGTCGGCCGACGACGTCGCGCGCGTGTTCGAGGCCGTGCGGCACGCCGGACGCACCCTGACGTTCCGGTCGGGGGGCACGAGCCTCTCCGGGCAGGGAGTGTCCGGCGACATTCTCGTCGACACCCGCAGCGCGTTCCGCCACATCGCGGTCGAGGACGACGCCAGGATCGTGCGCGTGGGGCCGGGAGCGACCGTCCGGCAGGTGAACACGCGACTCGCGCGCTTCGGCCGCAAGCTCGGCCCCGACCCGGCGAGCGAGATCGCCTGCACGATCGGCGGCGTGGTCGCGAACAACTCCAGTGGCATGGCCTGCGGAGTGGTCGAGAACTCCTACCGGACGATCGACTCGCTGCTGCTCGTGCTGCCGAGCGGGACGGTCCTCGACACCGGCGCCGCGGATGCGGACGAGGTGCTGCGCGCCCGCGAGCCCGAGATCCACTCCGGACTCGTCGCGCTGCGCGAGCGGCTGCTGTCGTCGCCCGAGCGCGCGGAGTTCGTACGCCGGCAGTTCTCGATGAAGAACACCATGGGGTACGGCATCAACGCGCTGCTCGACTTCGACGAGCCGGTGAAGATCCTCGAGCATCTCGTGATCGGCTCCGAGGGCACGCTGGCCTTCGTCGCCGAGGCGCGGTTCCGCACCATCGAGGTGCGGCCGGCGATCGCGACCGGGCTGCTCGTGTTCGAGACGCTCTCCGACGCGATGGCGGCGCTCCCCGGTCTCGTGGACCTCGGACTCGCCACGATCGAGCTGCTCGACGCGGCATCGCTCCGCGTCGCGCAGGGGCTCAGCGACGTGCCGAGAGCGATCGCCGACATCCCGGTCGATCAGCACGCCGCGCTCCTGGTCGAGGTGCATGCCGCCGATGCGGATGCCCTCGCGCTCGCCACCGACGTCGCGCTGTCGCACGTGCGTACCCTCCCGCTCGTCGTCGACGCGGCCCTCACCACGGACCCGGTCGAGCGCGCGGCGCTCTGGCATGTGCGCAAGGGTCTCTACACGGCGGTCGCCGGTGCGCGGCCCTCGGGCACCACGGCGCTGCTGGAGGACATCGTCGTCCCCGTCGACCGGCTGCTGTTCACGTGCGAGCGGCTCATCGAGCTGTTCGACGAGCACGGCTACGACGGCTCGGTGATCTTCGGGCACGCCAAGGACGGCAACGTCCACTTCCTGCTCAACGAGCGCTTCGACGACGCCGACAGCGTCGCCCGCTACCGGCGCTTCACCGACGACCTCGTCGACCTCGTGCTGGGTCAGCAGGGGTCGCTCAAGGCCGAGCACGGCACCGGTCGCATCATGGCGCCGTTCGTGCGTCGGCAGTACGGAGACGATCTCACCGATCTGATGTGGGACGTCAAGCGCCTGCTCGACCCCGCAGGGATCCTCAACCCCGGCGTGGTGCTGTCGGAGGACCCCGATTCGTACCTCAGAGACCTGAAGCGCGTGCCGACGGTCGAGACGGAGGTCGACCGCTGCGTCGAGTGCGGGTACTGCGAGCCGGCCTGCCCGAGCAAGAGCATCACGCTCACACCGCGCCAGCGCATCGTGCTCCGGAGGGACATGGCCTGGGCGGAGGAGCAGGGCGACGTCGAGCTCCTGAGAGAGCTGCGCGCCGACTACGACTACGAGGGTGTGCAGACGTGCGCGGTCGACGGGATGTGCGCGGTCGCCTGCCCGGTCGACATCAACACCGGAGACCTCGTGCGGCGGCTGCGCGCCGAGCAGGCGTCGGCGGTCGCGGACGGCCTGTGGGACGTCGCGGCGAAGGGGTGGGGCGCGGTGACGCGCATCGGCGGACTGGCACTCTCGGTGGCGGAAGCGATGCCCGCCCCTCTCGTGACCGGGGTGACCAGGGCGGGGCGTGCGGTGCTCGGTGCCGACACGGTCCCGCTGTACGACGCGGGGCTGCCCGGCGGCGGGTCGAAGCCGCTGCGTGTCGAAAGCCCGGCCGACGCCGAGGTCGTGCTTTTCGGCGCGTGCATCGGCACGATGTTCGGCCCCGAGGACCACGGCGTCGGATCGAGGGATGCGCTGCGCGCGCTGCTGTCGCGCGCGGAGATCGCTTTCGTCGTGCCGCAGGACGCCGGGGGACTCTGCTGCGGCACCCCCTGGAAGTCGAAGGGGCACCTCTCGGGCTACGACCGCATGACCGACCGCGTGCTCGATGCGCTGTGGGCCGCGAGCCGCGAGGGCGAGCTCCCGGTCGTGTGCGACGCGGCATCCTGCACCGAGGGCCTGCACGTCATGCTCGCGAAGGCCGCCGCCGGCCGCCCGGAGTACGCCTCCCTCGTGATCGAGGACGCGACGACCTACGTGGCGCGCGAGGTGCTCCCGAGAGTGAGCGTGGCCACCAAGCTCGACCGGATCGCCGTGCACCCGACATGCTCGACCACGGCGCTCGGCGCCACGGGCGCACTCACGGCGCTCGCGACGGCCGTGGCCGACGATGTCTTCGTGCCCGAGGGCTGGGGATGCTGCGCGTTCGCCGGTGACCGCGGAATGCTGCACCCCGAGCTCACGGCGAGCGCCACGGCCGTCGAGGCGGCGGAGCTCGCGCGTGCCGAGGAGGAGACGGGATTCGACGCCTACGTTTCGGCCAACCGCACCTGCGAGATCGGCATGACCCGTGCGACGGAGCGGCCGTACCAGCACGTCATCGAGGTGCTGGAGCGACTCACCCGGCCGTGACGACCAGATCGTCGGCTCGTGGGTCCTGCGCGGGCGCCGCGAGGACGTCGCTCATGTCTCCCTTCCGCCAGTCCGCGAGCAGGCGATGGAAGGCGACGGGGCCTGGGGAGTAGGTGAAGCCGGTGATCGAGCGGGTGCCCTCGCCGTTGTAGTACCCGGGCGTGCACTCCGACTGGAAAGCGGTCGTGTCGTGCGCCGTCTCGCGGACCTCCCGAGTCCAGGCTTCCTGGGCCTCCTCACTGGGCTCGATCAGGGCGGCGCCGACCTCGCGCGCACGCCGGAGGATCGCCGCGATGTGCCGTGCCTGCTCCTGCAGGATGTGGACGAAGTTCACCGAGTTCGCGTTCTGTACCGCGCCCAGGTGGAAGAGACGGGGAAATCGGTGCGTGGAGAAGCCGTGCAGCGTGCGCGGGCCGTCGCGCCACGCGTCGAGCAGGCTGGCGCCACCTCGGCCCGTCACCGGCAGCGTTCCGGACATCACGCCGGAGACGCCGGTCTCGAACCCGGTCGCGAAGATAAGGCAGTCGATCGGGTAGGCGGCATCGCCCACGACCACGCTGTCGGCGGTCACGGCGGTGATGCCGTGTGTGTCGGCCGTATCGACGAGGGAGACGTTCGCGCGGTTGAAGGCCTGAAGGTAGTGGTCGCTGAAGCCCGGACGCTTGCACATGTACCGGTACCAGGGCTTCAGCGCCTCCGCGGTCGCCGGGTCCTCGACCACGGCGTCGACCCGGGCGCGGATGCGGTTCATCGTGCGGGCGTCGTCGAGCTCGTCCTGCTGCGCGGCGTCGACGCCCGGCTCGGTGAGCGCCGTCGCCCCGGAGAGGATGTGCCGCTGCAGGCTCGTCGTCGCCGTCCACCCGTCGGTCACGAGGGAGTGCTCGACCGGTTCTCCCGCGAGGACGGCGAGGAAGTTGTCCATGCGCTCACGCTGCCACCCCGGCCGGAGGCCGGCTGCCCAGGCCGGGTCGGTCGGTCGGTTGTCTCGGATGTCGACCGTCGAGGGTGTGCGCTGGAAGACGATGAGCTCCTTCGCATGGGCCGCGATCTCGGGGATGACCTGCAGGCCGGTCGCGCCGGTGCCGACGACGGCCACGCGCTTGTCGGCGAGTCCTGTGAGCCGGCCGTCCGCGGCGCCGCCCGTGTAGGAGTGGTCCCAGCGGCTCGTGTGGAAAGTGTGCCCCTGAAAGGACGCCATGCCCGGGATGCCGGGGAGTTTCGGCTGCGTCAGGGTTCCGGACGATACGACCACGGTGCGCGCGCGGAAGTCGTCTCCGCGGTCGGTCTGCACGCGCCAGTCGCACGCGCTGTCATCCCACGTCAGCGATGTCGCGCGGGTCTGGAACAGGGTGTCGCGGTACAGGTCGTATTTCTCGGCGATCCGGACGGCGTGCTGCCTGATCTCCTCGCCGGTCGCGTACCTCTCGCTCGGCATGTAGCCAGTCTCCTCGAGGAGCGGCATGTACACGTAGGACTCGATGTCGCATCGCACGCCGGGGTACCTGTTCCAGTACCAGGTCCCGCCGACATCGCCCGCCTCATCCATGAGCCGGATGGAGGAGAAGCCCGCGTCCCGCAGAGCGGCGCCCGTCAGCAGGCCGCCGAAACCGGCGCCGATGACGAGCACGTCGACCTCGTCGGCGACCGCGCCCCGCTCGGTGCGCGCGGTGTACGGGTCGGTGGCGTAATACCCGAAGGACCCGGTCGTGCCGACGTACTGGCGCGTCGCGTCGGGGCGGAGGCGGCGGTCTCGTTCCGCGCGATAGCGCTCGCGGATGGCGTGGATGTCGATCGCGGTCTCGCTCATGGGTGCGCTCCTCTCGGCCGCTGAGGGTCGAGCGCCGCGAGGGAGGAGCGACGCCCGGCCCGATTCGTCAGCGGATCGGATGTGGTTCCTTCCGCAAGAGGTTAGCTTCAAGCTAAGTACTTGCGCCAGGGGATTCAGGACATCCATAGGAACCGCACCCGCACCCGCATCTCGCCCCGGCCCACCTCGGGTGGATACGGTGAGTGAGTGACCGACCACCCCGCCGAGGCACGCGAACGCATCGAAGCCCTCACCGTGGCGATCTCCGTGCGGTCGCTGCCGAGGGTCGTCCGCCCCCTGCTCGAGTCCCGCTTCACGATCCAGCAGCTCAAGGTGCTGACCTCGGTCGTCGCCCGCGAGGGGGTGACTGTGACCGACCTCGTCGCGGACTTCGCCGTATCGATGGCCACGATGTCAAAGCTCGTCGAGCGTCTCGTGAGTCAGGGGCTGGTACAGAGGGTTCCGGACATCGCTGATCTCCGAGTCCGTCGACTGCACGCGACTCCGCTCGGCCATAATGTGGTGGCGAAGATCATCGGGGCGAGACCCGAGCTCGGCCGGGACGTGCTCGACGGTCTGGATGAGGGCGAACTCGTCGCCCTGGAAACGGGGCTCACGGCGATCAACCGGGAGTTGCATCGGCTCGCCAGGGAGTCATGAAATCGCGCTACCCGCCGGTACGGCCTGCTGTTCACTTTGGATGAGTACTCTCGCGCCCGCGGTTGGAAAGCCCGTCGCTGGAGGAGAGATGATGTCACGAAGGTCCATTCGCGCTTACGCCGTGATCGCCGGAGTCCTGATGGCCGCGTTCCAACTGACGAGGCCCTGGGGCGATGTCGCTGAGGATACGGCGGCCATGGCCGAAGCGCTCGCCAGTCCGCTGTGGATCGTGTCGCACCTGTCCGGCGCTGCATCCTTCGTCGCCTTCGCTCTGCTCGTGGATGCCATCGTCCGTACCGAGGTCGCGAGCGCTCGTCCCCGGGCGGCGGCCCTCGGACGCGCGAGTGGAATCGTCGGCGCAGCTCTCGTGCTCCCGTACTACGGAGCGGAGACGTTCGCGCTGCATGAGATCGGGAGGTCTGCGCAGGCGGGAGTGCCTGTCGACGTCGTGACGCTCAGTACCGACATCCGAGGCAACGCGGCGGCGGTGGCGATCTTCGGCGTCGGGTTGCTGTTGATCGCTGTCGCCGGCATCTGTCTCGCGCTCATGTGTCAGCGGGCGGGGCTTCCCGGTTGGGGTGTATGGCCCATCGGCGTGCTCGCTGCCCTGGCGCTTCCACAGTTCGCCCTGCCGCCTGCCGGCCGGATGGCGTACGGCACGCTGTTCCTGTTGAGCGCAGTGGTGTTCGCGTTCTCATGGGCGCGCTGGAACAGGGCTAGAAGCGCTCTCGTCATCTGACGTGGCGACTTGACGGCGTGCAGCCAGCTCATCGTCGGTAGACGGGCCGGCAGGGAAGTCGAGCGAGATACTCGCGCCGAAAGTCCGGATAACTGTTCTTATCGTCGGCAATGGGCTAGACGTTGAAGTGAGATAGGGCTGAGCCGGTGTGCGGCGGGTTGCGTCGTCGCAGAGTAGATCGGGCCCGGGTGCGGGCTCGCCGACTCGAAGACGCCGTGTGACCGCCGAGCGGGGTCGGGCTCTCGTCGGCCACCGTGTCAGTGAAAGAGTTGGGTCGAGTCGCGGCGACGGTCTGGATGGGTGGACAGTTTGATCGCTCCCAAACGCTGGACAGGGAACTACGGAAAGGGGGTGCGCCGACAGCACGGATTGTTGGCGCATCTATCGATGGATCGGCTGCTCCTCGCTTGCGACTGAGATGATGTCTCCGTGGCAGACGTCGAGCTCTTAGCTGTATCGAAGATCACCGAGCTCGTGGCGCGATGCCCTCATCTCGCGGCGCAGATCGCATCGAACGACAAGACACCCTTCACCGACGGACACATCGACGTGTACGAGGGTCTCGGTCGCAGCAAGGCTGACTGGCGGGGTCGCGTCGACGTGCAGGTCAAGGGGCGCAAGATCAAGGGCCTACTCGCGTCCTTCCCGGTCGCGCGCACCGACCTGATTGCCTTTCAGGCCAACTCCGGCGTGCTCTACTTCGTGGTGACGATCCACCCGAAGACTCTGAAGCAGACTGCCTACTACGCCGTGCTGTCCCCGTTCGGGATCGAGGGGCTACTGGCGAAGGCGGATTTGGAACAGAAGACCATCTCTGTCCCACTCACCACCCTGACGAAGGATTCGGCGAAGCTCGAGTCGGTGGTGGCGCTGGCGCTGAACACGAAACGGCAGAACACGTCGATGGGGTTCGATCCGGCGCTATTCGACCAGATTGCGTCCCTCACCGTGCACTCCGCGAGCGATCTCAGCTTCGACGGCCCCCTGACGCTGGACGCGAGTCGACTGGACGTCGCGCTCGAAATGACGACGACGAGCGGCATGCAGGTACCCCTCGGCGGGCGTCTCGAGATCCTTCCCGCCGAATACGCCCAGAAGCGCGTGGCCTTCCAGATCCGCTGCGGCGACATCACCTACGACGAATGCCTCGTGAGACGACTGGACACGACTCGCGTGGAGGTCGTTCTCGCCGGCGGTCTGACGATCATCTTCAAGGGGGAGGCGGGTGTGCAGACAAGCTCTTTCACCCTCACGCTCGCGGGGAACTTTGCAGACGAGCTGAAGGCGCTCGAGTTCTTCTCCGCGGTGAAGACGACTCGGACGATCGCGCTGGAGGGGCGGGAGTCCACCTACGAGATGAGCGACGAGGACGAGGACGACTCCCTCGAGCGTCAGCTTCGCTTCATGCGTCGACTGCAGGAGCTGTTCACACTGCTCGATGTAGATACGACGTTGATCGACCTCGAGGACGTCTCGGATGCACAGCTGCGCGAGCTGATGAACTTCTACCGATCACTCATCGAAGGCGAGGAGCCTACGAACAAGACGGGGGAGATCAGCCGATTCGTGGTCCGGATCGCCGATTGGCATCTGATGTTCCTCTTCTTGCCTGGCTCGACGGAGGGCCACTGGCGCCTCGTGGACCCGTTCGACGCGGCCGCACCCCACATGTATCGCTACGACGACAAGGACGACCCCTCGCGCGCAGGCGTCCCCGTCACCGTCTACGACACAGTCGAGGACGAGTATCTCCCCACGGTATTGAACCTGCGCCTGAGCGCGATCGTGGACGCGTACGAAGCACTGATCGATCAGCCCACGACCTTGCAGCTCGCGAACCTCCGCGTCATCGCGCTCATCTCCGCGGCCGACAGCGCGGGACCACGTAAGGCGGCGCTTCTGACCGCGGCGCAAGACCTCAACGACTGGCTGATCGCGCAGGGCAGGGATCTCGAACGACACCAGTTGAACAGGTACCAGATCCTCTGGCGGACAGACTCCCTCACCGCGGACGACCTCGCAGCGATCAGGGAGATGAAGCGGCAACAGGCGCGGATAGGCGACGCACAGTCTCTCGAGTTCGAGATCGCCTGCGCGCTTCTTCTCGACGACGCCGGCGAAGTAGCCTACCTGGAGAAGCAGCTCGAACCCGATCGGTTGGCGATGATGGAGGCATGGCCGATCTGGCATCTCCACTCGAACGATCAGCGCAGACCGCCGGGTCCCGCCAGGTCAGTAGCTCAGGACGACCGTTCTAGACGGACATAATTTGAGTTCGAGAAGAAACATTGGCACAGCAGCGCAGGCGTTCGCGGCCGGACCGCTCGCTCACCCGCTGAATGAATCGTCAACGCACGCTTTAGCCGCGTTGATAACGTCCCCGAACCGACCTTCGCGAATTGCTGTGATGGGTGAGTCGTCTCCTAACCAGGGGTTTCCGCCGACGAACCACGCTCTAGCGACGTCGTCACCTTCAGCGGCGCTGATCTTGTGCCAGACGTCGTAGGCACATTCCAGCCGAAGCGAGGCGTAAGCACTCGGCAGCGTCCCGTTCGGAGAACCCCATCCTGTGGCGGCGCGGAGGTCCTTCGAGCCGGCGAGAGTGGACACGAGGGTCGGCCCTAGGACCGCCGTCAGGCGGCGGGCGAGAGCCCTGGTGGGAGCCGCGTCCGTCCAGCCAATGGCCTCCGCGTGCCTTCGTTCGTTGTCGATGACTACCTCTAGCGCTTCCTTCAGCTCGACCCGGGCCTCCGCCGGGCTGAGCTCTCCCTTCAGAATGCGCTGAGCGCGGTCGAGATCGCGCGCGTTCAGTTGCTTCCCCTCGAGTTGATGGCCCTTGTCGATGGCAGCGAGTGCGCGCTTCACCTCTTCGGGTGTCGATGATCGCTTATCCACTCTGTTCCGTGCCCTCCCGGATGAGGTTGACGATCTCCATCGGGTCTAAGCCGACAACGAGCCAGGTCCGGGGTGCAATCGGCTCGTCGGCGATCCTGAGTTCGGCACCTACCCCAGACATGAACAGCTGTGCTCGCTCGGGAGTCCAGTCTTCGGGGATAGCCCGCAAGATGTCGCGAAGACCGGGCAACACGCCTAGCAGTTCATCGAACTGCCATGCGGGGTAGCGGCGTCGCTTTCCCACGGTGAAGAAGTAGAGCGCTCCTTCATGCGCACGTCGCCGCACCTGTCGCACGCCGATTCCGAGGAAGGCGGCGGTCTCGTCGTCGCTCAGAGAATCGACAACCGCATCGATTCGTGCTCTGAACTCAGGGCGGAGCCGACGCTCCGGATGGTCCGGATCTGGCGGGGCGAGGACGTCCGCACCCCGGTCTGCGATGAACGCCGTCATAGTGGTCAACAGAGCGCTCACCAGCTTTGCGTCGCGCCCCTGCTCCGCAGCCGTCTCAATGAGCAGATTCAAGGACTCCGAAACCGTGTCAGCGTCGGCTTGAGTCCACGGCTCCGATTCCGCGCTCGCCGCGTGCTCATCGGCCGATGTCATAGGAGTACTTCTCGAGAATGCCGGCGACGATGTGTGGATTCATTCCCAGGTCGAGCCAGTCGCTGGGGGAGCGGTGCCGACCGTCTACTGCAAGTTCCATACGCGGGGCGGCCATGAAGTAGTGTTCTGCAGCTAACGGCCAGTGCTCCGGGATGGCGGGGGCGACGACCTCTATGCCGGCGACGACAGGCTTATCCGGCTGGGGTGAGAACTGCCAGGACGGATAGAGAGCTTGACCTTCGTGTGTGACCCGGCGGAGGTATCCCGCCTTCGTAAGGCGCCTCAACGCGGTCTCGGTGATGCGAAGTCGGGCCGCCGCGCCTTTTGGGGCAAGCGTCGCAGCCGCCACGGCGTCGCTCGGCCCGCGCCCCGATCGCGGGGGCTTCTTTCGGACGAGGTCTTGGATGTGGCGTTCCCGGATCGCGATCTCTCGGAACTGCGGACCCGTGCGGAGGCTTCGACTGACACCCTTGTCAAACTCGACGAACCCCCGCTGGCTCCACTTCGACAGTACGAAGTACCTGAAGCGGTGGACGGTTTGCAACCGCTCGGATGGCTCCCACCCGGCAAGAAACGAAGGCGCTCCGTTTGTCTCGGGCAGAAGGTGCTCGAACACTTCGCGGAAGGTCGGTCCCTCAGAGTGTTTGCGATGATGGTGCATGACGAATAGCGACGCTGCCAGGCCCCATTCGCGGCCGGAAGCTCCCTGGGTGAAGTCGTCGAACGCTGCGATCCATGCGGCCGGCGGGCAGCCTTTACCGCCCCACCAAGTGTTGGATTTGCGTCTTGATCGCGGATTGATCATCGCCGCTATCGTCCTTTCGCTCTTACTCTGTCGTCCCGACAGCCTGCGGACGTCGCTCGGCCGAAAAGGGGAACCGGCCGGTCTCGCAAGCGTTGCGGATGCGGCTTCCCGTACACAACACTATGGCTTACGCGTAAGCCCATACAAGGCTGCCATCCTCGAAACGCTTGAGGATGTGACGGAAGGAGCTAGCGCAGCGGATGCAGAGTGGCAGACCTTCGTACTGCAGCTCTCGGTGCAGCTGCGCAGGCTTCGCCTCGCGGCAGGACTGAGCCAGGAGGAAGTGGCTTCTCGCGCTGGCCTGAGCCGCTTCATCTACCGCCAGTACGAGAGCGGCGAGTCCAGGCGTGGCACAGCAGCCAACCCCGCGCTTCGCTCAATCCTTTCGATCGCTCAGGTGCTTCAGGTTCCAATCGAGGATCTTCTTCCGAAGCCGGTGCCGGACCTCCGCAGTCGCTAGCCGTCGACTATAGCTCTAGCTCGCCCTCAATACGCGGCGACGGATCGTCGTGCATATCGAAGTCGAGCATCGCCTGTCGTCTCGGTCTGCGTCGTCTCGCCTCCGCAATCGAGTTCGCATCGCGGTTCTCAGGTGCGGGTGACGTCGGAGTTGACTGCGGAGCTTCGTGGTCAATGCCGATCTCGGTGCCGGGGTTCGATTGGTTGAAGGTGTCGCTGGCGCCGGCAGAGGCCGGCGCCGGGAGACTCTTGAGAGAGGTGCCTTCAAGCTCCATGCGGAGGTCGTCCAAGTCGCGTTCTCTCTGCAGGTCACTCGTCGGCGCGACAATCGGAGAGTCGCTCGGATCCGCATCAATTGTCGCCGCCGACGGGATGTCTGCCGGAGGCTGCTGCTCAAACGACCTCCGCGCACGGAACGGTTTCGCGCGCTCATTCTCGAACTCCGCCCAATAGATGGCCATGCGGGCCTCGACTTCTCTTTCGTCCTCCGCGGTCAAGACGGATGTCATCGTGCGCGCAGACCTCGCAATCGCGTCGAGCTGGCTGGCGATACGTTGTTCGAGGGCCGTCGCGGTGTAACCCTCGCCAATCGTGGAACCGCGGCGGCGATCACTGGCCGTAGGCGCACGGAAGGATCCGTCGTGCATTCGACGCATCATGCCAAACGACACGAGATCAACTTCTTCCGCGCGCTCGACAATCACCCCCTCGGTCTGAGCGTTTGTGACAAACGTGACCCAGTCTGTCGTGCTGCGGGCCGTCACTGCGGTGTCGATGCGGTGCTTAAGAACAAGCAAGCTGAATGGCTCGAGCCGAAGTGCTGAACCCGGCTCGGCAGTCGCGCGCTCTGCTTGCCACTGTGCGTGGCGTGTTGCCTCAATCAGTGCGCGCTGCTCTTTCGTCGCCGCGCGGCGCAATCTGCTGGGCTCGCCGAGAACACGGCGATCCAGCGCGTCGGTATATGCCTGCTTCAAGTCGTCGGACTGATCGAACCCTTCGCGTTCCAGAACCGTCTCATGCGTCTCGACCAGACGCGCGTGCATGACGGCCGAACTGTTCAAACTGTCGCCCGTCGTGGTGTTCACGCTCGAGGCGACTAGGTGATTATGGAGGCAACCGCCGGCTCCGTCCCGCTGTGTGACGACTAGTACTTGGCGCCCTGCGAACACCTCTTCGGCAAGTGCGACACCGAGGTCCTGCGCAGTCATCCAATCGCTCGGATCGTCGGGGTCAAGCTCATCGTTCGATGAGAAACTCTGGATGACGTGATACGCCTGCACATACGCGCCCGGCTGATTCTTACCCCACTTCTCGCGAACATCTCGCATTTGGTCTTTGGCCAATGACACGAGCAGTCCACCCGTCCCGGATGCCATTACGTAGCGCTCGCCTCGCTGATCTTTCTTGGGCTCGAGGACGTAGCGGATGAGGTCGTCAGCGGAGCGCGTGGAGCTCGCCATCACGACAGCCAACTACTTCGCGCCTCGCTCGGGAAGACCGCGCTGCACGAGGTGAGCGACGCGACGTTCGATATCATCGGGCACGTTTCGAAGCTCCGCCACGGCGCGCAAAGCGGCTACGAGATCCTCGAATGGGACTGTCTCTTCTGTGGCAAGGCGAGCGGCGATTCGGTTGAGGTCGCCGCCGATGCGTGCGATGTACCTTCGCATCGGCGCGATCTCGTATCCGAGTCGCTCCGAGATCGCCCAGAGGCCCCACTCGGATGCGTTCCCGTCGCCGCGCTGGATAGCGAGAGCACGGGCCTCCATCTCTGCAGCGCTCTTTTTGTCGCGCACTAGGAGTCGAACCGCCTCGCTAAACGTGACGTCCTCCAACGCGCGTCCTGACCGCACCGCGATCGCTTCGCGCAGGTCTTGGACGCTGCGCTCCTCCTCTTCGCTGAAGCGGATGCTGCGGCGTTCACCGAAGGTCGTCTTCTTGCGGCGCGTGTGCCTTGTCGTCTGCTTCTTCGCGTTTCCGGTCGCTGTCATCTCTCGGTCCACCTCGATCGAATCCCAGTGCAGACCGGCCCGCTGCTTACTCGTATATGAGCGTATTGTGAGCATAGCCCAACGATGACAAGCAGTTTATCCGTATGACAATCGACTCGAGCGCGGCTGGCATGCGCCGGCAGCTCACGGGAAGCCTCGCGGCCAGCGGTCGCGCCGCGGCGTCCAGGCCGCGCAGAGCCAGAAAGCATGAAGGCGTACTGCCGTGGCTCAACCAGATCCGTCAGAGCGAGATCGATCGTCGTCCTCCGCAATTGATCGACTCCAACGAAGTCCGCTTGCGTCTTGCCTACTCGCGGAGTACGGCGGGGGCCCTGATACGGTCCGGTGTTATCAGCAACGTCGACAGCAACCGCTTCAGTGCCGCGGGATCTGCACTCGGCTACCTCGCGCAAGTGGAGTGTGCGCTGCTCGACGCGCTGCGGCGGATGGACACCGATGTTGCGTTGCGGCTGTCGATCGAGACGGTCGACGACATCACCTTCGACGTAGAAGGCCAACCGTTGAACTGTGGGAGACCAAACACCACGTCGATCGGCGTGGCTCGCTAGGCGACGCGACGGTCGATGTCTGGAAGACCTGCATAACTGGATTGAGACTTCGAGCGTCGGCACGGCGTGGTTCTTGCTCACAACCGCAGATGAACCCGCCGACTCCGACGCAAGTCTTCTCGGTCCGACTCGGAGCCAGAGAGACCTGCTGGCGGCACGAACGAAGCTTGATGCGATCGCCCGCGCCGCGGGCAACCAATCATCGGCTCTGAATCATGCGAAGTACTTGGAGCTCACTGACGACCAACGCCTCGAGCTCTTGACCCGGGTCACGATCCCGGACGGCACAGTTGACGCCACCGGGTTGACGGACGCTCTCGTCGCCTCGGTTCGGAAGGCGAAAGTCGTTTCGCGGCGTATATAAGCCTGCGCGGTCCATCTCGGTGGTGAGTAGTTGATCGATCCGTTCTTTGATGTTCGTGTTCACGATGTTGGTCCTATTTACGCGCCTGACTGTGAAGCGTGCGCGGGTTCCTGGCAAGGCTTCGCCCGACGTAGAAATCACGACGGCGCTGTGGACAACTCACGCCTGCCGGAATGTCGGTGGCGTCCGGGTACTGTTCGGGGAACGTCGAGGCCGGCGTTCTGGGCAGAGAGGACGACGCAGTTGAGTATCGAGAAGCTGGACTTTGGCGACAGCCTGGCAGGGCTCCTTGTCGATGGCGCGGAAGAGACGCCGTACGTCGGGGCGACGCTCCGGGTCCAGGACTCCGGCGTTGAAGTGGAGATCCCGTACCTCCCCGGCTTCGCGGTGGAGCAGTTTGCGTATGTCGACGAGTGGTTCCGCCAGATGAAGCCGCAGGAGAACCTGCTCCTTCGCACGCGCGACGGCGCCGTCATGCTCTACGGCTGCCGGTGGGCAGGACATTCTGAAGCGTCCGGTTCCCGGATCGGTAGTGGGCAGATCGCGCCGCAGGAGACGCTGCTATACGAGCGTGATGGTGGGCTCTCGGAGCCACTCGTGATCAAGACGTGTCGCAGCCGGGTGGACGGCCTGAATCGCTGGGCGCGGATGACTGCCTTCGAGTCGGAGTCGCGGACCGACGAGCAGGGGCGGACGCAGGCGCTGACCATCACCGTTGAGAGTCCGCAGGAGGTCGAGTGGACTCAGGGCGCCGCGACGCTACGGGTGGGATCGCACTGGACATCGTCCGAGCAATCGGATGGGTACGGCCGGACGCATGTCATTGCCGACAACGTCGTGATCGAGTCGGAGTTTGCGGAGCCGCGCCCCTTCTTCGATCATCTCGTCGAGCAGCGCAAAGTCATGCACCTTCTCGTCTTCCTGTTCGGCACCGCGCTTTCAGCTCGTGAGCACCGGGTGCAGGACGAGTCGATTCCGGCTCGTCTCATGGGAGGCGAGATCTACAGCTATCCCTTCGTCGAGCTGATCAGCGCCCGCACAATTCGCGAGCGGGCGCAGCCGATCCCCACCGACAAGAAGCTCGGACGCCCGCTGCTGGTGCTCCAGGAGGTGGGGGCAGAGGGGCTCGCTCGGTGGGCGGACGTCTACGACCAGTGGGAGAGGTTTATCTTGCCAGCGGTGGCTGTGATCGGTCGGCGTCAGCGCTTCACAGAGGACGTGGTGATGTCGACGTCGATGGCGCTGGAGGCTGCGGGGCAGATCCTCGGGCAGCGGCCGGGGGAGGAGGCCACTTACGACGGCTCGCGTCGACGTCCGACCATGGCGACGTACGTGTACCGCTGCCTCGAGCTTCTCGGGATCCGGTGGGGTGACTCTATCCACAGCCAGGTCGGCCTCGCCCGCGCCATCTCGAACAACTACCGGCGGGTCAAGCACGCCGACAATGGCGCCTTCCCGAATCATGTCGAGACGTACCTCGTCAGCGTGATCAACGAGTTGGTGGTGCGGCTTCTGGCTGCCCATTTGACGGGTTCCGCCGACGAATTGCTCGGCCGCTACCGAGAGGGATCGGAGCTCTGGACCGTGCAGCAGCAGTTCGAAGCGAACCATGTTCGTATCGCGGACGATGAGGGCGGCTGGGCTTCCACAGTGCCTGAGGCCACCGAAGGAGTCTCCGCCTGACTATGCGGCGGCTTAGGCGCTGCCAAGCTCCAGTTCGTAGACTGTGCGCAGCAGGGAGCACATCAACATGATGGCCACGACGCAGTTGCGTTCGCTCACCTGGTCGGGCGCGAGCTTGTGCGACACGACGTGGCGCGTTACATGCGTCGGTCGTGGCTTACCGGACTTCTCGTTCCAGTCGTCGTAGAAGCGGATCAGCGGCGCCCTCGTCGCCTGCTCGACCAGGTGCTCCCGCCCCACAGTCGGCTTGAGTGCGTGGTGCGCGGCGACGTTCTGCTGCGCTGAGGCCCAGCGCAGCGCCTCCACAATGCCATGCACTACCGCGACCGCCGAAAGTGCGGCGAGCTCCCAGTGTCCATCCGTGGCCCCCAATAATACCTTCTGTGCGAGCGGAAGCGTCGGGATGCTTGGTTCTTCCTCGACCCGGGCAAGGGTGTGCTGGCAGTCCTCAAGAATCTCGTCACGGTGCGCGATCAGCAGAAGCGAGCGCTCGTCGGCTGACGGCGCGTCCAGCAGTGCCTGAAGGATCTCGCCTCGCGGCACCCACGCCACGGGGATGCCGTCGGAGTCGATCATGGCGATGATCTCGTCGATGCGCCCTTCGATCTCGTCCGTCCAGTTCGAAGGACGGTGCGCAGAGCGGAGCCACTCCCGCCACTTCTCCGTGTCCAGCGACTTGAACAGCGCCTGGATGCCGCTCAGGTCCGGCATCGGCAGCGAAGCGGTCAGCTTGGCCGCCATATCGGCATACGTCGCCGAGTGCGCGGCCGTGATCGAGGCGGAGAGCTGCTGCGCGAGCTTCTGCAGCGCCGGAAACTCCGGGACCGTGACGACAGGAATCGCTGCAGCCGCGATAGTCGACGAAAGCGCAGCCAACTGCTCCTTCGGAATGGCCGGCTGGAAGTCAATCGCCGCCAGCTGCTTCAGCCAGCCGCTGTTCTGGAGGCGAACGGTCTCGTTGACGGCATTCAGGATCAGCTCAAGGCTCGCACGGTTGAACGCCGCCACGTTGGACAGCGACGCGTACATTTCGGCCAGGTCGCGGCGAGGTGCGTCGTCGTCGGGCTCGTCCTCAATGACGATGGTGGACATGGGTGACTCCTTCGGGTCGTTGCCACCCTCTACTCAAGCAGTCGCTACGGACGCGACGGCCAACTCCGGACCACTGGACGGAGATCACCCGCACCTTGCCGCCCGTGTCGCGATTCAACCGCGAAGCTGGTCACGGCGACCTCAAGCGGCGGGTCGTCGAAGCGCTGTCGGTCTTCTTCGAGCGGTTCTTCGGCTTGTCTTGGGGGCGTCTGAGAGCCCGGAGGTGTCATGATTGACGCCGTTCGACGGTCGCCTCCACAACGGGCGTCTGATTCCCAGCTACAGCCTTCGCCCGGGCCCACGCTTGTCGACCGACCGACCGACCGACCGACCGACTCGCCGGAGCGTCACTAACCGTTTCGTGTTCTGTCCCGACTACCTTTTGAAGCGACGACCATCGGCGCTGATGGAGGTGAAGAGATGGGTGCACGGGGCGAGGAGCCTGCACATGGCTGATCCCTCTTACGACTGGGCGGCTCTGTATCAGAAGCATCGCGACGCGATGTACGGAGTCGCCTACGAAGTGCTGCGCGGCAGTGGACGAGTCGACCTAGCCGATGATGCGGTTCAGGAAGCGGTGGTGTCCCTCATGAAGGCGCCGCCACCGGAAGCGCCGCGCAGCTGGGAGGCCTTGCTCGTCGTGACGGCGAAGCGCAGAGCGCTCGACATCGTTGGCTCGGCCGCGATCAGGAAGGGTGTCGAGTTCTCTGAGGAGTACGTCCCAGGCGTGAGATCGCCGGACGATGACGATGTTCTGGAGCGGCTCGAGAAGATGGCACGTGCGAGGCCGGTGATCGCGGGTCTCGGCGCGCAGGAGCACTATGTCCTGGCCCAGTACATCGTTCGGGATCGTCCGAGGGATGACGTTGCTGCGGATCTCGGCGTCACTCCGGGTCGCGTCAGCCAGATCAGTACGAGAGTCTTGTCAGAGATCAACGCAGCAGTGGAGGAAGGAGGGTGACCATGCACTCGGATGACCGAGACCAGGAACTCGCGGATATTCTTGACGCGCGGAAAGGCCGGTCAGCGCTTGCCGCGAGCGCGGACGTGAATCGCCCCGAGCTTCGCAAGCTGCTCGAGGCCGCCGATCTCGCTTGGGCGAGCCAACAAACCGCTCCACCGCTTGATGATGATCCAGTCGCTGCAATGCTTGGCCTCGTACCCGACGCTGAGCTGGAGCTCGACGGAAAGGCGCTGTCTGGGGCCAGGAGGAGTGCGGGTCTGAGCGTGAGCGCGTTGGCGAAGCGACTTACCGATCGAGGGTGGGACGTGACGGGCAGAGACATCTTCACCTGGGAGAGCGGCAAGAACCTGCCCCGTGTCCCTGCCCTGATCAACGCACTCGCGGAGGAGTCCGGTGTGGACGCCGACCGGTTGCGGCGCCCGTCTGGGGCGGATCCGGAGCGAGCTCGGTTGGCTGTCGTCGTGGGGTCCGAAGCGTTCAAGGCGCTGGCGCAGCGCTGGGCGCGGATCCAGGGAACGACTATCGCGCTGGCGGCGTCCGCGCTTGAGTCCCGGATGCTGGTGGCCGTGCATCGTGGTGGCGCACCCGAGGCTGACGTTCTGCTTGAGTCGCTTGAAGCGTTGGTGGACTCCGTTGAAAGCACTAGGGGCGCATGAAGCTTGGGCCGTGGATCGAGCGCGCCGTCAGGATTCTCGATCCCGGGGTTCAGGAGCAGTTCGTCCTTGACCCGCTCGACGCGCTCACCACCGGTATGGGGCTGACGGTGCGCGCGGTGGACTCGCTTGCCGCCAGCCGTGGGGATGGCGGATTCTGCGATGGGATGTCGTTCCTCGACGACGGCGTCATCCTGTACGCGCCCACGCCGAACAGCCGGCGTCAGAACTTCACCCTCGCGCACGAGCTCGGCCACTGGGTCGTCGAGCAAGACCAAGGACTGTTCGACTGGATCGCGGATCAGGCGGATCCGCCTGCGCTTCTTGAGACGGTGTGCGACCAGATCGCGCAACGCCTACTACTACCCGATGCTCTCACGACAGAGATCGTCGGGGCCGACCTCGTCCGCGCGCGCCACGTGCAGGACCTCTTCGACAATAGCCAGGCTAGCTACCAGGCCTGCGCGATCGCGATCGCTCGCCGTATTCGGGGGCTCGGCGCCGTCGTGCTCATCGACCGCTTCGACGGCCAGGTCGCCCACGCGAGTATCCAACCAGAGCCCGACGACGGCTGGCCGGTCGTCTATCCGTGGCGCGGGCAGACACTTCGAGAAGCCCACGCGCTACGACAGATCGCTCCAGGCGCTACCTTCACGCGGCGGATCGCCTGGCAAGACTCATGGGGGAGAACCGCTGACTTCTACGCCGACGCCATCGCCGACGACAGGCGGATGATCGCAGTACTGGCGGGGCACGACATATGGAAGGTCGACCCCGGCTACATGATCCAGCCGCGCGAGTTCGACACGCGCCCGTTGCTGACCGTCTTCTGCTGCGGACAGACCCGTACGTTCCGCGGCTACCCCTGCCCCACGTGCGGCAAGGGGTTCTGCCCCGTCTGCAAGAACTGTCAGTGCCATCGAACTGCCAAGACCGAGGAAGCCTGCACCGGCTGCTACATACTCTTCCAGCGCCACCTACTCGTCGACGGTCTCTGCGAGAGCTGCCGCTAACTCGATCGCGTCCTGCTCCGACTACATAGTGAGGGGCTGACCGTCAGCCCCGGAGATGGAGCCGGAAATGGCGAAGAACATGGGACGCGGTCACCGCGTCGGTGCGGTCAAGGGGCACAGCGAGTTCCAGGTCGGCAAGACCTGGTTCAAGCGCGACACCTCGACGGGCCGCATCATGAACGGCAGCTCCAACCAGCACAAGGGCGTCCGCAACGAGAACTGATCGAAGCGGAGCCGGCCCCGTGTTGGCTCCGTTCGTCACCGCTTCATCTCGCCCTCATCAAGAAAGTAAGGAATCATGGCAGAACGACGAGTAACCCATTCCCGCAAGAACCGCGACGGCGATATCACCGCCATCGGCACGCCGATCCAGTACTGGTCGCCGCGCGCGAAGGCAGACGCCATCAGCGACATCGAGCTCCGCATCCACACGTACTACGTCCAGTGGCCCGAGAAGCGCACCGAGATCCGGGTCGTCAGCGGCGCAACTGGCAAGTACCTCCGCACCGACCGCGACAACACCACCCGCAACAACCTGGACGATCTCCCGGACCTGTGATGGCGGGGAGTGAAGAGTGAAGGACCGCTCCCGCGCATGAGGGGCGGTCCTTCATGCTTCTCAAGGGTGCCCGCTAAGCGCTCTTCGCCTTCGTCGGCTCGCCGAGTGTGACGCCGGCCTTGAAGATGGCCACGCGCATCGTCTCCTGGTTCACGTCGAGTCGCTTGGCGACCTACGAGAGCGAGAGACCGGATTCGTATAGGTCTGCGGCTTTGCTCACCTGTTCTGATGTCATCGGCTGCGGTCGGACGACGAGGCAAGGTTCGCAATGGATGCGCAGGATCGTGGACTGGGCGACGCCAAACTCCTCGGCCAGCGCTGTGGAAGTGGTGGCGCCGCTGTACTGGACGATGATACTGGCCTGCTGTTCGGCGCTCAGGCGGTTCCAGCCGCGCTTGACGCGTGGTTGGAACTTCCGCTCAGAATCCCCGGTTGCCGCGGAAGTCCGCTGAATCTCGGCAGCCGTAACAGAGGTCGTTGAATTGTTGGAGCAGAGGTAGACGATGTCGACCAAGATTGAGCTGCTCAAACCTCTGGACTCGTCTAAGCCACTGGAGGTCGAAGTAAGAGAGCCTTCCGCAGAAATGCGCGAGGCTCACTTTCTGGTTTTATCGGGGACTCGGCGCGCGACGAAGTGACATGCCTGCCACTCGTGAAGCGTCGTGTTCGTCTCGCCGCGGTTGCTTCGATGCCGACGTCATCTGCGTGGTCGATCGACGACAATTCCTATGGCAGCAGCCATGCGGCCTCCGTTCCTGTCCGACATCTATGCGCTGGAAGTGATGCCCGGCCTCGAATCGTGAGCGGAGCGAGGACAGTCAAGCCAATTCGCTCAACGTTGCGAAGGAGGGATTGGTGACCGTGATCTCCTGGCCTCGCTCGCAAAGCCCGAGCTTACGGACGTCCGCGCCTATCTGCGCGCAGCGCCCTTGGGTGACGGAGTCCGACCCGCTCGGCAGGTCGATGGAGGCCTTCGAGGAGAGGGAGGCTCGATGACGCAACTGTCGGACCTCCCTCTCAGGCAAGCCGACCAGGTGTTCCTGGCGAGCCTGTTTACTGACTACTTTAGGTTGCCGGCTCGATGAGCTGAGCGACAGCCGCAAGCAGACGAGCCGAGCGAATCGACTCGTCCTTATCGCTCGCGACCTGCATCGTTTCACCGTTGCGGCTCTTGCGGGTTCGATGCTCTGGCCTGATTTCCAGAAGCTCATAGAGATCTTCGGCCAGTGCGCATCGTGCGTATCCGGCGGACTGCATAGCTTCTTCGATCCGCTTGTCGTACGCGGACTGCTCTGCTTGAAGCTCGGCAATCTGCTTTGCTCGAAGTTGGGAGGTGGTCATTCTCATGGCATGCCTTTCAACGTTTCGGATGGGGAGCGACCCCGACTCGCGGGGTCCGGCTTGTAGGGGCCTGCGTCGATGCGCGAGGCGACTCGCGGTGCCGCGGAATGCGCGCGTACCGATGAACGGCTGTAGACATCGCCTAAGCGATTGACGCGGATCCGGGGTGCATTCGCAAGAAAGAAACGACTACGCGCTGAGTTCTTCCGCAGTGCTACGGCGCTCCTGAGCCAACAACCACTCGTCGACGCTTTCGGGCCTGTAGCGGACGGCCCTGCCGCCTGCACGGATGAACGCGGGACCAGTGCCGCGGATACGCCATTCACTGAGAGTGCGCTCAGTAGTACCGAGTGCCTCTGCGAGCGCTGTCGGCGTGATGAGCGTCGCGAGGACTGACGGAGCGGGGAGCGTGGTCGAGGTAGGCATACGGATCCCTTGGAGGTGGTTTTCTCTCCAAGAGACCCGCTCCATCTGGTCGTCGTGAACCGGCCAATGGCGGTGAAGCGGTTGGTGCGGATGCACCGTCTCTATCGCATCCCCGAAGCTTCCAGGAGGGTTACCGCCCGAGCTGGGCTCAACATGGAAGGAATTCGGAAACTAGCCTTTTACTTTCGGGCTGCAGAATCGTGTACGCACGACACCGTAGCACACGTTTTCGCTCGTTTGTGAGCAGAAAACCGAAGTCGGCGTCGTCGATGAAGTACTGGCGCATATGTCAGTGGTGTGCCATAAGCTCGCATCTCCACACTGAGAGCAGGACTTGCGGAGGACCGATGGGCAGCGCCTACTCGTACGAGACCAAAGACGGCAAGCGGTGGGAGGCGCGATACCGCAAGCCGGACGGGAAGACCGCTCGGAAGGCCGGCTTCACGAGGAAGCGCGACGCGGAGGCGTACCTCACCACGGTGGAATCGGCGAAGCTCCAAGGGGCATACATCGCGCCGGGCGAATCACGCGTCACGGTCGGCACGCTTGGTGCAGCGTGGCTCACGGCACACGGAGCGGCGGTCAAGCCGTCGACGTTGCACAGTGATGAGAGCGCGTGGAGAGTCCACGTTGAGCCGGTCTGGGGAGATCGCCAAGTCGGAACAATTCGCCACACCGAGGTATCCGCGTGGGTGGCGGAGCTGAGCCGGAAGCGGTCGGCCACGACCGTCAAGCGCTGTCACGGCGTGCTCGCTGCGATTCTGGACGGTGCTGTGCGGGACCGTCGCCTCCAATCGAACCCGGCACGCGACGTCAAGACACCTCGGAAGGTTCCGAAGCCGAGGGCTTACCTCACCCATCAGCAGGTTGAGCGGCTGGCAGACGCATCGCTTTACCCGGACCTGGTGCGCTTCCTGGCCTACACGGGGCTCCGTTGGGGAGAGGCCACCGGGCTCAAGGTGGCGGACATCGACCTGTCGCGGCGCAGGCTGAACATCACTTCGAACGCGGTGACCGTCAATGGGCATGTCGTCGTCGGTACGCCGAAGACCCACGAGAGGCGGACTGTCGTATATCCGGCCTTTCTGGACGACGCGATGACGCGAGCTGCGTCGTATAAACGACCGGACGAATTGGTCTTTCCGGCGGATGCTGGAGGGTACCTTCGGCAGGGTAATGCCCAGTCGGGATGGTTTGCAGGTGCCTGCAAACGGGCGCGGCGAGAGGATGCGGCGGATGCCGCTGAGGCGCGTTCGCGCGGCGAAGGCATCCGTGCCGTCATGCCGCGAGTCACGCCCCATGATCTGCGGCACACGGCGGCGTCTCTGGCGATCAGCGCTGGTGCGAACGTGAAGGCTGTACAGAGAATGCTTGGTCATGCGAGTGCCGCGATGACCCTCGACACGTACGCCGACTTGCTCGATGACGACTTGGACGATGTTGCTTCGGCGCTGGACCGTCAGCGAGCCGCTGCGCTTCAGCAGTAACGCAGCAGTAACGGAACGCATGCGACGCACCGTGAACCGATGTGCGCAGATGTGAGCGACCTCCCCGTTTTTCCGCTGATTCCGACCTCCCACGCACAGTTCGCTGGGCATCGATATGGGTTCAAATCCCACCGTCACCGCCATGGAAACCCCCTCTTCGTGAGGGGGTTTTTCCGTATCCGGGGTGGGGCGTGGTGCAGTCGTGGTGCCAATCGTCCCTAGCTCGAGGGCATCGGGGCGCGTTCACGTGTGGCGTCGTGCCATCGGAACCGGTCCACGAGCGGTGAGAGTGTCGGTGCTCGCGAGATCAGGCGGAAGAGGAGGTATCCGAGGAGGCCCCCGGTGACGTTCCACATGAAGTCGTTGATGTCGGCGATGTGACCGCCGTTGAAGAAGTCGTCCGCGCCGAGTTGAGCCAGTTCGATCCCGGCACTGACGCCGGCTGCCGTCGCGAGGATCTTCCACCAGGTCGGGCGGCGCTGGAGCAGGGGGATGAGTATTCCGAGCGGAAGAAAGACGGCGATGTTCGTCAACGCGTCTTCGACCTCGTAGTCATAGAACGGGATCAGCGCGAGGTGCGGCACGTACGGTTCTTCGCTGCGCGCGGGGAACAGGTAGATCGGGAAGACGGTGTTGGCGAAGATGCCAGCGGCGTAGACCGCTACCGCGGCTGCAACCAAGACGCGGGGCCACGTGAGGGGCGCTCGCTTGCGCAGGACGAGGAGCAGGACGATGAAGACCACCACGCCCAGCGGAATCGCTACGGGAAGGACGGCAACTTTCCCGAAAGGGCCTGAAAGCATCAGACGAGCCTAGTCGCATCCCTGCCCCGCATCGCGCCTCCTCCATCGCGCGGGGCGTCCCGCGACAGGCTCAGCGACTCTCGAGAATGCGGTCGGCGTCTGTGTGGTGCAGGACGGGTAGCGAAGGGACCAGCTGGCCGTCGCTGAAGACGATGTCGTGGATGGAGCCATTGGCCGCCGGCTCCGCATTCATGCCAGATCCATGCGTCGCGTGACGATTCACGGCGTTGATGAAGGCTCCGTGACTCACGATGATCACGTTTCGACCGGCAAACCTCGCGCCTATCCGGCGTAGCGCGGATGTCGCTCGCTTCGCCAACGCCAGGTGCGTCTCGGCACCGGGGATCGGGCCGCCTTCGAGGATGCCGTCCAACTCCGACCACAGTCGACCGTCAGCAGCGCCGAATGTCTGCTCGACGAGCTGAGGATCTATTTCCACGTTCGAGAGGCCGAGATCAGTGGCGATGATTGCCGCCGTCGATGCCGCACGCTCCAGGGGGCTCGTGACGACCGCGGCGTACCGCAACCCTCGGAGACCGTCCGCCGCTCCGTGAGCTTGCGCCCGCCCTTCATCGTTGAGAGGGATGTCGACGTGGCCTTGGATGCGTCCCTGAGCGTTCCAGAGCGTTTGGCCATGTCGTATCAGGCGCAAGAGAGTCATAGAGCAGAACTTTCGAAAGAGACCGCCGCGCAGGTGGTTGGCGTGGCCCGTGGCACGGAGCGTAGCCGTCAAGATATCAGCGGCAAGCCGCTGATCGGCGGATCGCTGCGCGCGATCAGCGACCCACAGGCTCCGCGACCTCGAGTGCACCGCTGTCGATCGCCGTGAACGAGAGCACCTTGTAGCCCTCTGACGCGAAGTAGACGGTCGCGCGATCGGCCTCCACGCCCGTGACCGTTCCCTCACCCCAGTCGCGGTGCCGGACGATCTGGTCGATCGTGACGGGTGCGTCCGCGATCGCGGCGTCGTCGGCGGCGGCGGACGACGCGTCGCGCTGCTCGCAGCGGTCGCAGTTGTCGCACCAGGCGGGGCCGTCGACCCCGAAGTACTCGAGCAGCACCCGTCGGCGGCACTGGGTGGTCTCGGCATACGCCCGCATCATGGCCAATCGCGAGTCGGCGATGCGCTCGCGGGAGTCGAGGGTCTCGCGCACGGCCTTCGCCGCCCTGGCAGCCGTGATCGGCCTGATCAGCCGCACACCGTCGGCGGTGTCGCCGACGCCCGCATCGACGAGGTCGTTCACGAGGCGGGTGACCGTGCGCGTCGGCTTGTCGATGTCGTCCGCAAGCTCACGGATGGTGCGGCCCGGCTTCGCGGCGATCGCGGCGCGCAGCGCGCGGATGTCGGCCGTGCGCACCGACCGCCTCGTGAAGAAGCGCCGCAGCCCGAGGTCTTCCGGACGGTAGTGCAGAGCCGTGGTGGCCGGCTCGCCGTCGCGCCCGGCTCGGCCGATCTCCTGGTAGTAGGCGTCGAGCGACTCGGTGACGGTGGCGTGCAGCACGAAGCGCACGTCGGCGCGATCGATGCCCATGCCGAAGGCAGAGGTGGCCACGACGACGTCGAGGGTGCCGTCGCGCCAGCGGTCCTGCACGTCGCGGCGCTCAGCGGCCTTGAGCCCCGCGTGGTACGCCGCCACGCTGCGGTCGTCTGCGGCGATCTCGTCGGCGTAGCTCTCGGCCTCGGCGCGGGTCGCGACGTAGACGATGCCCGGCGCCGTCCAGGTGCGAGCCTCCTGCACGACGGCCGCCTTCTTCTCGGCATCGCTCTCGTGACGGTGCACGACGAGACGGATCTCGGGGCGGTCGACACCGTGCACCTGCACGTCGACGTCGGTCATCGCCAGCTTCTCGATGATCTCGGCGCGCACCGGCTCTGAGGCGGTCGCGGTCATGGCCAGCACCGGCGGATTCCCGAGATCGCGACGCACATCGCCGAGGCGCGCGTAGTCGGGGCGGAAGTCGTGCCCCCACGACGACACGCAGTGCGCCTCGTCGACGACCAGCAGGCTGACGCCGGCGGCGGCGAGACGCGACACGGTGTCTTCCTTCGCCAGCTGCTCGGGGGCGAGCAGCACGTAGACCGGGCCGCCTCCGTCGATGAGATCCCACGCGTGGGCGCTGTCGCCGGCCGACGTCGAGCCGTTGAGCGCGACCGCCGGCGGGGCAGCCGGAGCGTCGCGGATGGAAGCGAGCTGGTCGGCCTGCAGAGCCACGAGCGGCGACACGACGAGCACGACACCGCCCCGCTGCGCCCCGGCGACCTGGTAGACGGCCGACTTGCCGCCGCCCGTCGCGAGCACGAGGAGCGTGTCGCGTCCGGCGGCCGCCGACGTGATCGCTTCCCGCTGGCCGGGCAGCAGCTCCGCCCACCCGAAACCGTCGCGGGCGATGTCGTCGACGGTGGGGGAGGACGTGCGGGAAGAGCTCATGTCTGCGACGGTATCCGCGCGCCCCGGTTCGCGCGCGAGCCTTGACATCCGGGTGTCGGCGGCGCAGGGCATCCCCTCGCCGGTGCCGCTCGTCGCGCCGGCGGCGATGCACTGCGCTAGAACGCGTAGCGGATGCGGCACGACGGGAGGTGTCGGGCGACGAGCTGCGTGAAGGTGTCGACGTGCCGGCGCTTCAGGTCGGCGCGGTACCGCACATTGACGGCGCCGTTCTGCGACACCTTGGCCTCTTGGGTCGGGGGCGTCCAGAGCAGTTCCTCGGCCTTCGGATGCCAGCCGAGGTTGACCTCGTGCAGCCGTTCGTTGTGGGTGAGGAAGATCACCTCGGCCGCGAGCTGTCGCTTCGTGGCCGGAGACAGCACATCGTCGAGGTGCACGAGCAGCTCGGTCCACTCCTCGACCCAGGTGGGCGTCACGATGATCGGAGAGAAGTTCAGGTGCACCTCGTATCCCGCTTCGACGAAGTCGTCGATCGCCGCGATGCGCTCCGCGATCGGTGAGGTGCGGATGTCGGTGACCTTCGCGAGCGCCGCGGGCATGAGCGAGAAGCGGATGCGCGTGCGCTCGAGCGGGTCCCAGTCGAGCAGCTCGCGGTTGACGTACTTGGTCGCGAACGAGGCCTTCGCCGTGGGATGCATGCGGAACAGGTCGCAGACGTCGCGCACGTTCTCGCTGATCATCGCGTCGACCGAGCAGTCGCTGTTCTCGCCGATGTCGTAGACCCATGCGTCGGGGTCGCACTGGTTCGGCTCGGCCTTCGGCCCCTGTCTGCTGATGTGTCGCGCGAGGTGCGCGGTGATGCGGTCGATGTTCGTGAACACGGTGACGGGGTTGCTGTAGCCCTTCCGCCGCGGCACGTAGCAGTAGGCGCAGGCCATCGCGCAGCCGTTCGCGAGAGAGGGTGCGATGAAGTCGGCCGAGCGGCCGTTGAGCCGCGTGGCGACGCTCTTCTTCTCGCCGAGCACCAGCGCTTCGGTCTTGATGCGCACCCACCGGGCGACGTTGCGCTCGTCGCCGTGCACCTCGGGGATCTGCCAGTGCGACGCGACCGGCACGATCGTCGCGTCGGGCCACCGGGCGATGATCTCCTGACCGCGGGGCGAGCGCGCGGCATCCGGCTCGGCATAGATCCGCCTCACGTCGAGCAGAGGAGACGTCGATCGCATGACCCCTGTCTACTCCGGGCTTCCGACATCGCCGACACTCGCTCGATCTGACTGCACCTGCACGACCGTCGCGGCGGCGGAACACGGATCGAGCCTGATCAGGAAGACGACGGCTCGACCTGGCAGGGTGGAGGGGTGACGAGCGACAGCGGCCGACCGGAGATCATCGTCGAGCACGTGACCTCGCCGTCGGCGACGACACGGGTGACGCGCGTGACGACCACGGCGGCGGCCGGTCGCGAGCCGTTCGTGCTGGTCGCGGGCATCGGCGTCGCGGCGAGCTACTTCGAGTTCCTCGCCCCCACGCTCGCGCAGCGCAGCGACGTCTACGCCCTCGACCTCGCCGGATTCGCCGGCGTCGCCAAGCCTCGCGGCCGCACGCCGTCGATCGCGTTCTTCGCCGATCAGGTCGAGGCCGTCCTCGACCACTACGACCTGGCATCCCCCGTGCTCATCGGGCATTCGATGGGTTCGCAGATCGTCACCGAGGTGCTGACCCGCAGGACCGACCTGAACCACGCGGTTCTCGTGAGTCCCGTGGTCGACGAGCACGAGGCCACCGTGTTCCGACAGGCCGTGCGGTTCCTGCAGTCATCCCTGCGGGAGTCGCTGCACCTGGCCATGATCGCCGTCGCGGCCTACATCCTCTGCGGCCCGGTGTACTTTCTCCGGGTGCTGCCGCATATGCTGCGCTACCGCATCACGGATGCCGTCGGCACCCTCTCGACACGGATGCTGTTCATCCGCGGCGAGCACGATGCGACGTCGTCCCGACGCTTCCACTCGCGGCTGATCGCAGCATGCCCGACGGCGTCGCGCTGGGAGATCGAGGGTGCGGCGCACTCCATCATCAACGCGCACGCGGTGGGCGTCGCGAAGCTCACCATGCGGCACCTCGACGACGACCTGCCGACGAAGGGCCGGATGCTGGATGAGGAGGCGCTCACCCCGCCTCCTGTGCGGACCGATCTCGCGATGATCCTCGGCGCGGTCGTCGCTCGGGTGCGGGAATGGGTCAGTGCACTGCGCGGCGATGAGGCCGGGGTGGCCGAGGCGAAGGAGGATCATGCGCAGATCCTGTGGCGCGCGTACCGGGCCGGCGCGTGGCAGGACCGGGGCTGACGTCGTGCCCGACAGGACGGATGAGACGAACCGGCAGGGGTGGGTCGCCAACTAGACCCCGCGCTGGCGGGTGGCTAGCCTCGGGCGCTCATCCGGCGGATCTGCTCGGCGTAGCCGTCGAGGACGTCGAAGATCCCGCGGTGCTGCCAGACGCGGTTGCGTCCTTGGCCGGTCGTCTCGGCGAGCACCCCGCGGTCGGTGAGTGTGTCCAGCGCGCGCAGCGCTGCCATCTCGCCGAGTCCGAGCGCGCTCATGAGGTACTTCGTGTTCACCGCGGGCTGTCCGACGAGCGCGGGGAGGATCTTCCAGACCGCAGCGTCGGAACGGACGCCCTGTAGCAGAGCGCGGGATTCTTTCAACTGCGCGACGAGGTCGTCGACCAGCTGCGTCCCCGTGGACGCGGCGATGCGACTCGCTGTGGCGAACTCGCGGATGATCGGACCGGCGTCGCCGGCGCGGAAAGCGGTCAGTGCGTGGAAATAGCGCCCGGTGTTCACGAGCAGTCCTGCAGAGATCGGTACGGCGGTCGAACCGACGAGACCTTTGTTGCGCAGGATCGACTGTGCGAGAGCGCGGCCGGTGCGGCCATTGCCGTCGACGAACGGGTGGATGGTCTCGAACTGGGCGTGAGCGACGGCTACCTGGACGAGCACGGAGATGTCCTGGCGCTTCACGAAGCGAACCAGGTCGCCGATCGCACCGGGAATTCGGTCGTGGCGGGGAGCAGTGAACTCCGCCTGGCGCGGGCCGGCGTTGCCGGGACCGATCCAGACCTGTTCCTGGCGGTAGAGACCTGCTTCGTGCTCGAGGCCCGGCTGGTGACGCAGCAGAGCGTGGTGCATCTGCAGGATCGAATCCTCGGAGATCTCGTCCGAAAGCGCGAGCGCTGCCTCCATGGCGCGGACGTTGCCGATGACGGTGAGGGCGTTCGTCTTGTCGCCCTCGTCGATCTCGGCGAGAGCGAGCTGCTTCGCCGATGTCGTGAGCTGTTCGATCTGCGAGCTGGACGCTGACTCTGTGCGCAGCAGGATCGCGGTCATCGGGCCCAGGGCCGGGTTGTGGGTGCCGAGCGCGAGCCGTGCATGCTCATCGAACGCGACCAGCTGGCGTGTGGCATCTTCGACATCGGCGGCGTCATCGCTCGGGACTTGCGGGCTCCACCCCGCGATCGGGGCCGTGACTGTCGGCTCGTACGGCCCGGTCTGTCGCACGACCTCAGCCCGCGAGAACATCCCCGGTGCGCGCGGTGCCCAGTCGAGTGTCTCGCTCGAGACCGCGTCGATGGGGATGCGGTCTTGGGGCGAAGACGTGGACATCACCCCAGCATACCAACACTTATGTGATCAGGTGTGGGTAAAAGATGAGTCGCCCCCGTCTGACGTGCAGAGCTCGGCGGGTGCAAGACGCATCTGACGCACATTCCTGACATCATGTCGCTGATCCCGTTCGAGACCGCTGGAGGTGAGCCGTGTCCACTCGCACTGTGCTGGCGCTGATCGGGGTGGGTCGCTACGCCGACCCGTGGCATCCCTTCGGCGACACTGCATCGCCCATCATCGAGTTGCTCACCGCGAAGGGCATCGTCGTGGAGAGCCCACCTGATGTCGACGATGCTCTCGCGAGATATGCGGATCCTATGGGCGAGCCGCCCGCGCTCCTCCTGGTGAATCTCGGCAGGCCCACGGATGGTGACCCCTCGCCGCGTGATGCTCGGGCGAGAGTGGGGCTCAGGAACCTCATCGCCCACTCACCCATTCTCGCGATGCACGCGAGCGCCAATGCCTTCGAGGATGCTCCCGAGTGGGAGGAAGCGCTCGGCGGACGGTGGATCCCCGGGGTGAGCTGGCACCCGCCGCAGTCGCGCACTCGGGTACACCTCGGCCCTGATGCCTCGCGCCTCCCAGGCGTGTCGGCCTTCGAGACGGAGGACGAGCGGTACCTCGACCTCCGCCTGGCTGACGATCTCCACGTCCTGCTCGAATTCGATGACGAGCACGGTGGGCGCGCCCCGGCCATGTGGATGCGGACCGCCGGCCCCCAGCCCGTGGTGTATGACGCTCTCGGTCATGACAGCCTCGCGTTCGATGACCCTGGGCATCTCGCCGCGCTCGGGTTGGCCATTGATGCCATGACTCAGCGGTCGTCGTAGGCGCGCCCGCGGAGTGGATAGAGAGATGAGGCAAAACATGCACGCGATCCTTGAGTACACCTATGTCGACGATTACCTCGACCGGCGTGACGCGCTGCGCGCCGCTCACCTGGAGAAGGCATGGGCGGCGGTCGAACGCGGTGACTTGATGCTGGGCGGCGCCGTTGGTGACGGACCGTACACGGCGTTGCTGATCTTCACCGGCGACGATCCGCTGAGCGTTGCCCGCGAGTTCGCCGAGGTCGACCCCTACGTCACCGGCGGCCTCGTCCTCTCGTGGAAGGCCAAGCCGTGGACGACGGTCGTCGGGAACGGCGCGGCTACTCCGGTGCGCCCCTAGTCTCCGGGTCGCGCCGTGTGAGTCGGCTTCTGGGCTCAGGCAGGAACAGCGACCCGAGGGGCATCCGTGCTGACCGCTCCGGCGGGTTCGGGCACGAGGTAGAGACCGCTCGGCGCGTTCGCGGTGAATGCGAGCGCGTCGACCCACGCCCGGTTGATCGCCGGCTGGCGACTCCCGGAGAACTTGAACGTGAGAGTGCTGCCCGGGTTGATCCACACGGTGGTGCGACCGCCGCCGACGCTGATGTCTTCTCGCCAGGTGAAGCTGAACGGCTCGCCGCGGCGGAGCTTCGACGTGATCACGAGCTGGAGGTGCGTCAGTGCGCGGTCCTCGATCTCGGTCTTCTGTGCGCCTTCATAGATGAACTTGCCCATGATGGGCTCCTCTGCGTCGCCACGGAGCCCGTGCCAAGAGGCGCGACCGAGATGGTCGCTCGGTGGTAGCTCCAGCGTCACACAGATGTCGCGCGCGTCGGCCGAGGGTTCGCATGGTGACCTACTCTCCGCGGTATCTGTTCCGCTGGCGTGACTTCCTCGCACTCCGCGAGGGCCCGCTCCCGGTGGCGCCGCTCGATCGCCTGCCCGACGTAAGAGGCCGCGATGATCAGCGCGGCGCCGACGAGTCCCGCGATTCCCACGGCGTCGTCGCCGATCAGGACGCCGACGACGAGAGCCCACACGGGTTCGGTGCCCATGAGGATGCTGGCGCGGGTGGCCGAGGTGCGACGCACCGCCCAGAGCTGCACGGCGAACGCGAAGACCGAGCACAGCAGACCGAGGAACAGCGCGTTCGCCCATCCCGCCCAGCTCAGTCGGGCGATGGAGCGGGGGAGCTCCGACCCGGCCGCGAGCGATGACACGGCGGCGCACACGAGCAGCTGCACGAACACCACCGCGAGAGTGCTGTCGTCGCGACGCCGCGTGAGCCGGGCGCTCGCGGTGACGTGCAGGGCACGGACGACAGCCGCGGCGATCACGAGGGCGTCGCCCGTGGTGGGTGCGCGCAGCCCATCGCCCGACACGAGGAGCGCGACTCCGACCACGGCGCCGACCGAGGCCGCGAAGTACGACCGCGGCAGCCAGGACCTCGCCGCCAGGCTCTCGAGGATCGGGGTGAAGATCAGCGCCAGACTGATGAGAAGCCCCGCGTTGGTCGCAGACGTGAGGTGAACGCCCCAGGTCTCGAGGCCGATGACCGCCGCCTGCGAGCATCCGAGCAGCGCCGCGATGGCGAGTCCGCGACCACGCGGCATCCGCTCCCGGCGCAGCCCGCAGATCACTCCCAGAGCGGCGGCTGCCACGAGGAAGCGCAGGGAGAGCGCCGAGGCGACGCCCACCTCGGCGGCGAGGGCTTTCGCCGAGACGAAGCTCGCTCCCCACACGGCCGCGACGGAGACCAACAGCAGATCGATGAGCACAGGGGGAAGAGGACCGCGACGCATCCCCTCACTCTCGCTCGGGACACGATGAAGAGCAATGCGCAGTGTCTATGCTCTGTCGTAAGGTTGACCTTATGGATCCGGTGCATCTCCGTCTGCTGAGAGAACTCCGCGACCGCGGCAGCGTCGCGGCCGTCGCCGCCGCTCTGCACGTGTCGGCCTCCGCGGTGTCGCAGCAGCTCGCGCACCTGCAGGCGCGAACGCCGGTGCCGCTGACCACCCGGCGCGGACGCGTGCTCGTGCTGACGTCGGCGGGCGACGCGCTCGCCGCAGCGAGCCTCCGCGTCGACGAAGCGCTGACCGAGGCGCGCGAGACCGTGGCCGGCCTCCTCGAGAACAGCTCCGCTCCCGTGCGAGTGTCGGCGTTCACGAGTGCCGGGCTGGGGCTGTTCGGCGCTCTGCTCGAGGAGCTCGACGGCGCGACGCCGGTGCACCTCACCGATGCCGACGTGCCGAATCGGGAGTTCCCCGGTCTCACCGCCGATCACGACCTCGTCATCGCGCACCGCCTCGCGCATGACCCGCCCTGGCCCGCGGACCGCGTCGTGGTCACGCCGCTGCTCGCCGAGCCGCTCAACATCGCGGTCTCGGCGCGGCATCCCCTCGCCGGCAAGGCCGGCGTCACCGTCGCCGATCTCGTCGACGAGACCTGGGTCTCTGTGCAGGACGGATTCCCGCTCGCCGGCGTTCTCGACCATCTGGCCGCACGGGCGGGCCGGCCGCTGCGCGTCTCCCACCGCATCAACGAGTTCTCGGTCACGGCCCAGGTCGTGCGAACCGGGGCGGCGATCGCGATCATGCCGCGCGCGACCTCGACGGCGCTCGAGGTCGACGGGCTGGTGCTCGTCCGACTCGCCGATGTCGAGCTCGTGCGACACGTCGACATCCTCTCTCGGCCGGATGCCCTCGCGTACGCGTCGGTGCAGAACGTGATGCGCGCGCTGATCGCGGTGGCGTCGCGTCTGCAGGGAGCGCCGGCGGGGCCGGGCGCCGGAGCACCGGAAGCCGAGACGGCGGGCGGGCCCCGTCCGACACCCACCACCCGTGGGGCACAGGTCGAGGAGGCCGAGCATGTCTGAGCAGAGTGTGCGCGACAGGGTGGTGCTTCTGCACGGCTGGCCCGGCCTGCCGTCGGATTTCGACCGCGTCGTCGATCTCCTGCCCGATGCCGACGTCACCACCCCGGACCTCAGGGGATTCGGGACGGCGTTCGACGGAGACCTCCCGGTCTCGGAGGCGACCGCTGAGGCGCACGCCCGTCGCGTGCTCGCGCAGATCGGCGGCGACGACGGCGACGCCGACAGCGACCGACCGAGGGGCCGCACCATCATCGCCGGATACGACATCGGCAGCCGCATCGCGCAGGCGGCCCTCCGCCTCGCGCCGGGGCGCTTCGACGGGGCCGTGCTCACCCCGGCGTATCCCGGGATCGGCGATCGCTCAGCGGATCCGGCCCTGGCATCCGTCTTCTGGTACCAGCACTTCCACCGCGAACAGGTCGCCGTCGACCTCATCGACGGAAGACCGGACGCCGTGCGCAGCTATCTCGACCACATCTGGCGAGCCTGGCGCGGGCCCGACGCGGCATCCGAGCATCCGCGGCACGATGAGGTGATCGCCGCCTACTCGCGCCCGGGCGCCTTCGCGGCGAGCATCCAGTGGTATCGAGCCAACCGGGGCTACACGGGCGACTCGGCGCCGATCGCGACGCCCGCGATCATGCTCTGGCCCACCGACGACCCGCTGTTCCCGATCGCGTGGGCCGACCGGCTCCCCGAGCACTTCACGGATGCTGTGCTGACGCCGGTTCCCGGGAGTGGCCACTTCGTGCCGATCGAAGCGCCGGACGCCTTCGCCGCGGCGATCCGCGCGCTTCTCGCCGACGGCGATGCGGGGCCGCCCCGGTAGCCGACACGCCGGTGAGTGAGGCTGTGGGTCGCCGCGAGCATCGAGAACGCGGCGGCGCACGGACGAACCAGTACGACATCATGGATGCATGAACCACGACGGATCCCAGGCGACGGATACCAGCTGTGTGTTCTGCGAGATCGTCGCGGGCAGAGTGTCGAGCGACAAAGTCGTGGAGGACGACCAGACGCTCGCGTTCATGGACATCGATCCCGGCTCGGACGGGCACCTGCTCGTCATCCCCAAGCGCCACAGCACCGATCTTCTCGACGTTCCACCCGAGGATCTCGTGGCGACCACTCTCGCCGCACAGCGGATCGCCACAGCGATGTACGCGGAGCTCGACGCCGAGGGCGTGAATGTGCTCAACTGCTGCGGCGCTGCAGCCTGGCAGACGGTGTTCCACTTCCACCTGCACGTGATCCCGCGGTACCGGGACAAAGGCAAGGACCGAATGGAGCTTCCCTACGAGCCGGGCGTCCCCTCCGACCCCGGCGCCAGGGCGAGATATGCGCAGATCCTTGCGGCGGCGCTCTAGCCGGCGGTGCGGTGTGCTCCCCGTCCGGTCCCAAATCGTCTGCACCCGCTGACACGATCCGTCGCTCGGGGGATGTGGGCCGCATCGCGGTTCCGTCTGCGAGAGGCGCCACTCGACGACGGCAGCGATCGCCGCATCCCGCCCTGGGCTCACTGTGGGAATCCGGTGGTCGTATCGTTGGTGGAGGCTCAGGGAGCCTCCACCAGTCCAGGACGATCAGAAGGCGGTCCGCGCGCTCGCGCGGGGACGACAGGCGATGAGCACGGGAGATGACAGTGGACGTGAGCACGGGCGCTGACACCACGGGTGCTGACGCCACGGGTGCTGACGCCACGGGCCCCGATGACACGGTCGCCACGATCGCGCTCCCGGCCTTCGGTGCGGGTTCCGTCGACGTGCCGTGGGCGGTGAACGCCTTCGACGATGCTGTCGACCGCGACACGTCCTGGCTTCCTCACTCGCATCCGACCCACGAGCTTCTCTGGAACGAGCGCGGTGCCTCGCGTGTGACCGTCGACAATCGCATCTGGACGGTCACGCCGTCCGTCGGGGTGTGGATCCCGGCGGGAGTCCTCCATTCCGCGTCGACCACGGCGGGCACCTGGTACCGCGCGACGCATTTCGACGTCCGCCGAGTGAGCCCGCTGGCGGAACGGCCCGTGTCGATCGAGATCACGCCTCTGCTGAAGATGGTGCTTCTGCGGCTCGCGGACGAGGCGCTCAGTGCGGAGTCGCGGTCGATAGCCGAGGCGATGGCTCTGGACGTGCTGACGCCGTCGGGCCGCGAGCTCGTCGTCGCGGTGCCGGCCTCTCCGTGGCTGCGACCGATCGTTCAGGCATTGCAGGCGAACCCGGGCGATCGGCGGCTCCTCGACGACTGGGCGCAGGAACTCGGGGCCACGCCGCGCACCATCACCCGAGCGTTCCAGAGAGAGACCGGTCTCGCTTTCGGCCAGTGGGTGTCGGTGCTGCGCGCGTGCCACGCCATCGAGATGCTGGCGGGCGGATCCGACCCCGAGGACGTCGCCGCACATGTCGGCTACGCCACCGTCAGCGCATTCGGTGCCGCCTTCAAGCGCGCCACCGGGGTGACACCGAGCGCGTTCCGGGTGTCCGTTCCGCGATAGGGAAGGGCCGTTTCGCGCGTTTGCGCACGTGAGCGACCTCGCACTAACGTGAGGTAAGCCTCACCTAATCTGATCCACTCCATGGAGTGCTCAGCTGCTCCGAGGCACTCACCCCACTCACGCACGGGAGATCTTCATGCGCGCCCATCGTCTTGCCATCGCGGGAGCAGCCGTCGCTGCTGTCGTCGTCGGCCTCACTGCCTGCAGCACCAGCCCCGAGTCCGGGTCGGACTCCGAATCGACCTCGTCGGGAGAGGGATATCCGATCGTCATCGAGCACGCGCTCGGCACGACCGAGATCGCGGAGAAGCCCGAGCGCGTGGCCACCGTGCAGTGGGCGAACCATGAGGTTCCCCTCGCGCTGGGCGTCGTGCCGGTCGGCATGGCCGCGGCGAACTTCGGCGACGACGACGGCGACGGGCTGCTGCCGTGGGTCAAGGAGAAGCTCGACGAGCTCGGCGCCGAGACGCCGGTGCTGTTCGACGAGACCGACGGCATCGACTTCGAGGCCGTCGCCGACACCGACCCCGACGTGATCCTCGCCTCCTACTCGGGGCTGACTCAGGAGGACTACGACACCCTGAGCGAGATCGCCCCCGTCGTCGCCTACCCCGAAGGGCCGTGGGCGACGTCCTGGCGAGACGTCATCGAGTTCAGCGCGATGGGCATGGGCATGGCGGACGAGGGCGAGCAGCTCGTCGCGGACATCGAGGGAGAGATCCAGGACGCGATGGCGGAATACCCGCAGCTCGAGGGCAAGTCGACGATGTTCCTCACGCACGTCGACCCGAGCGATCTGAGCGAGGTCAGCTTCTACACCGCGAACGACACGCGGGCCGCGTTCTTCGAGGATCTCGGACTCACCACTCCGGCGAGCATCGCGGACGCCTCGAAGGACAAGGACAAGTTCTCCGGCACCATCAGCGCCGAGCAGATCGACACCTTCGCCGACGTCGACGTCATCGTGACCTACGGCGACGAGGAGCTCGTGAAGACCCTCGAGGGCGACCCGCTGCTGTCGCAGATGCCGGCCGTCGCCAACGGCTCGATCGTGCTGCTCGGCTCCGACCCGGTCGGCACCGCCGCGAACCCGACGCCGCTCGCGATCTCGTTCGTGCTGGACGACTACCTGGCGCTTCTGGGCGCAGCGGCCGACAACGCGAAGTGACGCAGACCATCACTGATTCGGGCGCCGCCACCGTGCAGACGGTGCGGCGTCCGAATCGCCTGCGTCTCCTCTGGCTTCTCGTCCTCGTCGTCGCCGTCATCGCCCTCGCGCTCGCCTCGGTGGCGGTCGGGTCACGCGATGTGTCGTGGGACGACATCATCGCCGGGCTGTCCGGCCGCGTGGAGAACCTGAGCCAGGGCGCGGTCCAGACACGTCTGCCGCGAACCGTCCTGGCCATCCTCGTCGGGGCAGCTCTCGGCCTCGCCGGCGCCGTCATGCAGGGCGTCACGCGCAACCCGCTCGCCGACCCCGGCATCCTCGGGGTCAACATGGGAGCCTCGTTGGCGATCGTCGCGAGCATCGCCTGGTTCGGCCTGTCCAGCGCCTCCGCGTACATCTGGACGGCGATCGCCGGCGCGGCCGTGGCGGCCGTCTTCGTGTATGTCGTCGGCTCCCTGGGGCGTGGGGGAGCGACCCCGCTGAAGCTGGCTCTCGCCGGGGCGGCGACCTCCGCCGCGCTCGCCTCCTTCGTGACCGCGATCTCGCTTCCGCGCGCCGACATCTCCGCGACCATCCGCTCCTGGCAGATCGGCGGGGTCGGCGGTGCGACGTTCGACTCGATCGGCCTGGTCATCCCGTTCCTCCTGGTCGGGTTCCTCCTGAGCCTCACCTCCGGGCGTGGGCTCAACTCGCTCGCCCTCGGCGATGATCTCGCAGCCGGGCTCGGTGAACGCGTCGCCGCGACCCGGGGACTCGCCGCCCTGGGTGCTGTCGTCCTCGCGGGCGCCGCGACGGCGCTCGCCGGACCGATCGGCTTCGTCGGACTCGTCGTCCCGCACTTCTTCCGCCTGATCTTCGGCCCCGACTACCGGTGGCTGCTGCCGTTCTCCGCGGCCGGCGGCGCCGCGCTCCTCCTACTGGCAGACATCCTCGGGCGCATCATCGCGCGCCCCAGCGAGATCGACGTCGGCATCCTCACCGCCCTCATCGGAGGTCCCGTGTTCATCGCGATCGTCCGTCGGCAGAAGGTGCGCGAGCTGTGACCGCCGCTTCTGTTCTCGCCGCCACCGGCCACGAGGCGACGGCCGCAGTCGTCGGCGCCGGCCGCACGCGAAGATCGCGCCGCCGGCGCACCGTGATCACCGCCTTCTCGATCCTGATCCTCGCGGTCTTCGTCGCATCTCTCGTCTTCGGCCGCACCGTCTACTCGCTCGGCGATGTGCTGGGAGTGATCCTGGGGCAGGACGTCGACGGCGCGACCTTCACCGTCGGCCGGCTGCGACTGCCTCGCGCGGTGCTCGCCGTCGTGGCCGGGCTGAGCTTCGGACTCGCGGGTGTCAGTTTTCAGACCATGCTCCGCAATCCGCTCGCGAGCCCGGACATCATCGGCATCAGCGCCGGAGCGAGCGCGGCCGCCGCCTTCGCGATCGTCATGCTCGGGCTCGGCGGCACCGCGGTGTCGGTCATCGCGATCGCCGCGGGCCTGATCGTCGCGCTGCTCATCTATGCGCTCGCGAGCAGGAGCGGCGTGGCAGGGACCCGCCTGATCCTCATCGGGATCGGAGTCGCGGCGATGCTCGAGAGCGTCACCGCCTACGTGCTGTCGCAGGCAGGGCAGTGGGATCTTCAGGAGGCGGTCCGGTGGCTGAGCGGGAGCCTGAACGGGGCGAGCTGGCAGGCGACACTGCCCGCGCTGATTGCGCTCGTCGTGCTCGGCCCACTGCTGCTCTCGCAGTCGCGGGACCTGCACACCCTGCGGTTGGGAGAGGATGCCGCGGCGGCGTTGGGCGTCCGTGTCGAGCGCACGCGCATCATCGTGGTGATCGCCGCCGTCGGGCTCATCGCCTTCGGAACCGCCGCCGCCGGTCCGATCGCGTTCGTCGCGTTCCTGTCGGGACCGATCGCGGCCCGCATCGTCGGACCCCACGGGTCGATGCTCGTGCCCTCTGCGCTCGTCGGCGCACTCCTCGTGCTGGTCGCCGATCTCATCGGCCAGTACGCACTCGGAACCCGCTTCCCGGTGGGCGTCGTCACCGGCGCGCTCGGCGCGCCGTACCTCGTCTACCTCATCATCCGCACCAACCGAACCGGAGGCTCCCTGTGACGTCGTCGCACACGCTCGCTGCCGAGGGGCTCACCCTCGGTTACACGGACCGGCCCGTCATCACCGACCTCGACCTCGAGATCCCGGCGGGCGAGATCACCGTCATCGTCGGACCGAACGCCTGCGGCAAGTCGACGCTGCTGCGATCCATGTCTCGCCTTCTCGCCCCGCGCGCCGGTCACGTGCTGCTCGACGGCAGAGAGGTGCATCGGATGCCGGCGAAGGAGCTCGCCCGGACTCTCGGCCTGCTGCCCCAGTCGCCGATCGCGCCCGAGGGCATCACGGTGTCGGATCTCGTCGGCCGTGGACGGCATCCGCACCAGGGGATGTTCACCCGGTGGACCCGCGACGATGACCTCGCCGTGGCCCGGGCGCTGGATGTGACCGAGACGGCGGCGCTCGCCGACCGACCGGTCGACGAGCTCTCCGGCGGGCAGCGCCAGCGTGTGTGGATCGCGATGGCTCTCGCGCAGGAGACCGAGGTGCTGCTGCTCGACGAGCCGACGACGTTCCTCGACGTGAGCCATCAGATCGAGGTCCTCGACCTGCTCACCGACCTGAACCGTCTGCGGGGGACCACCGTCGTGATGGTGCTGCACGATCTCAATCTCGCAGCACGCTATGCCGATCACCTCATCGCTCTCGAAGGGGGGCATGTGCGTGCTGTCGGGGCGCCCGGCGAGGTGCTCACGACCGACGTCGTGCGCGACCTGTTCGGCATGGAGAGCCGCATCATCGTCGACCCCACCTCGGGGAAGCCGTTGATGCTCCCGATCGGGCGTCACCACCAGCTCGAGACGTCGTCGTGACACGACGGAGCGGCCCCTCGCGGAGGCGAGGGGCCGCTCTGCGGTCGGCGGGGTCAGCCGATCGGGGTGGGGTTCGTGGGGTTCGGAGGCACGGGGAGCGATCCGTTGATGCGGTTGCGCGCCTGGCACTGGCTCGTGCAGTTGGTGGCCCCGGCGGACAGCTCGATGGCATCCTCGCCGAGCACGCCGCCCATGCGGCCGCCCGACTGCACGACCCACTTCGTGACGGTGCCCGACTGGAAGGTCTTGGTCGCGACCTGGGGGCTGTCCTTGCCGAGGAGCATCTGGTGCGCTCCCGCTCCCGTCGCCACCGCGTCGCGCCCGTCGCCGAAGTTCACCTTGCCCGTGAACTCGTTGACGAAGTAGAAGACGCCCGGTGCCAGCGTGTGCACGATCTCGACCGGTGCGGCGAACTCGGGCTCCATCTGGAAGATGCCGCCCTGGGCGCCGTCCTTCGCCTGGATCTTGAGCTTGCCGGCCGTCGTCGTGAAGATCGCGACGACCGCGTCGTCCTTGACCTCGAGGCGCGACAGCCGCACGCCGGAGAGCTGCGCCGGAGTGAGCGTGGGGACCTTCGAGGCGAAGACGACCGTCGGCGTCGTCACCATGCGCTGGGAGTCGGCGGCCCCGGTCAGGGTGTAGTCGTAGACGCCGAGCGTCGCAGGGTCGATCGTGAACCTGTTGTGGCGTCCGCTGACGGTGACGGGGCCGGAGACCGGGAGGTTCTCGAGCTTGATGTCCTTGCCGGACGCCGGGTTGTACGTCGTCCCGTTCACGGTGACGGCGTAGTCACCACCTGACGCGCTGGTCTTGGCCTGGGCGGGAGCGGCCGTGAGCAGGAGCGCGGATGCCGCGAGCAGCGCCGTGACGAGCACGGACGCACGGCGGGGGACGGAGTTGCGATGCATCGGGATACCTCTTTCGGTTCGAGTGGGTGACACCAGATTCCGGGCGGTGACGGATGGGCGGCAATCGGACCTTGGTCGTAGTACCGCCGTGGCCGTGATCGGTACTACGACCAAGGTCCGATGGTGCTCGAGGCGGTGGCCACGGAGTCTGGAGTGAGCCTGATCGATCACCGTGCTTCACCCGACGCGGGGCGCAGGACACAATGGATGCGAGGTCGAACCATGAACACCACGAAGCGGATTCTCTGGAGCGCAGGAGCGCTCGTGCTCGTCGCGGCGCCTGCCCTGATCGGCCTCTGGGGCAACGCCTCGTTCGCCGAGTCCGTGCCCGTCCGCGTTCCGGCATCGGGCGAGATCTCGACCCCGTCACCGTCTCCGACGATCCACTCGACGCCGTCACCGAGCGCGACGCCGGTCGACGACCATGGCGGAGACGTGCCGCGCGACCAGCGCGTCGAACCGGGCGACGATCGTGATGTGCAGGGCGGCGTCGTTCCGGTGCCGTCACCGACGTCATCGTCGAGCGGGGACGACCATGGGGGAGACGATCACGGGGGCCACGGCGGAGACGATGAGCGCGGCGGAGACGACCACGGCGGACACGGCGGAGACGACTGAGTGAGATCCGGATCCCCCGACCCCGTCCGGCCCGACGAGGCCCCCACCGAGCCCCTCGCGGCAGCGGTCGGCGCCGCGCCTGCTGCGGTCTGGAAGACGCTCGTCGCCGCTCCCGCGAACGGATCGGACGGACGACGGCCGCCCGCCAGCCGCACGATCATCGTGCGGCTGGCGCTCGGGCTGGTCGCCGTGCTGATCGCCGTCGGGCTGCTCGCAGCGTGGGCGGCGCAGTGGCTTGCGGAACGCGAAGCCGTGAACGACGCCGCTACTACGACGGAAGTGCTCGCGGATGCCGTCATCCAGCCGCACCTCTCGGCCGCGCTTCTGGCAGGAGAGCCCGACGCGGTCGATGAGTTCGACCGCGTCGTGCGCGAGCAGGTGCTCAGCGCCGACGTCGTGCGGGTCAAGATCTGGAGCCCCGAGGGTGAGGTGCTGTACGCCGACGAGGAGCAGCTGATCGGGCGGACCTTCGCGCTCGACGAGGAACAGCGTGAGGCACTCGCGCGCCCCTCGACGCGGGCGTCGATCTCGGATCTCTCCGAAGAGGAGAACGTCTTCGAGTCGGGATCGCGGCTGCTCGAGGTCTACCGCCCGGTCTGGGCGCCGGACGGGCAGCAGCTGCTGTTCGAGGTGTACCTCCCGTACGAGCCGGTGGCCGCCCGCTCGGCCGATCTGTGGCGGGGATTCGCCGGGGTCACGACGAGCAGCCTCCTGCTGCTGATCGTGCTCACCGCGCCGATCGTCTGGGGTCTGCTGCGGCGCCTCAGCGCGGAGGACTCGCGTCGCGCCGATCTGCTGCAGCACGCCGTCGACGCGTCGGATGCCGAGCGTCGCCGCATCGCAGGCACGCTGCACGACGGCCCCGTGCAGGAACTCGTCGCCACCAGCTTCGCCGCGGAGAGCGCCGCGGACGCATCGGCGCGGGCCGGCGAGGAGGGCGCCGCAGCGAGGCTCCGAGACGTCGCGGCCTCCGTGCGGGGTAACGTGCGCGTCCTTCGATCCCTGCTCATGGACATCTACCCGCCGGGGCTCGCCGCCGCGGGTCTCGCGCACGCACTGCAGGACCTCGCGGCCACGGCGCGGAGCCGCTCCGCCGACGTCGAGCTCGACCTCGCTACGCCCGCCCCCGACCTGTCCGAGGCAGACGAGCAGCTCGTCTATCGGGTGGCCCAGGAAGCCCTCCGCAACGCGGTCACCCACGCGGTGCCGTGCCGTGTCAGCATCCGCCTGCGAACCGTGGGCGACGACGCGATCCTCGATGTCGTCGACGACGGTCCCGGCTTCGATCCCGGGGTGCTCGACGCCGTGCCCGTCGGCGGGCATCTCGGCACCACGGTGCTGCGCGACCTCGCCCAGCAGGGTGCAGCCGAGCTCGCCGTCGCGACCGCGCCCGGCGCCGGTGTGCACTGGAGGCTCCGGCTGCCCTCTCTCACGTCGCGAAAGGCGCACCCCTGATGATCAGAGTCCTCGTGGTCGACGACCACGCCATGGTCCGAGAGGGACTCGCCTCGGTGCTCGCCGCCGACGGCGACATCCAGACCGTCGCGTCCGCCGCGAACGGTGCCGAGGCCGTGCGGCTGGTCGCCGATCACACTCCCGACGTCGTCGTGATGGATCTGTCGATGCCGGTGATGGACGGAATCGAGGCGACCCGCGCGGTACGCGAGGCCGCACGCGGCACACGCGTGCTCGTGCTCACCTCGTTCACCGACCGTGATCGTGTGCGGCGAGCGATCGAGGCCGGTGCGACGGGCTATCAGTTGAAGGATGCCGAACCCGCCGACCTCCGAGGTGCCGTCCGTTCGGTGCACGCCGGGCACGCCCCGCTCGATCCGCGCGTCGCCGGAGTTCTGCTCGGCCCGGACCGGCCAGCGGTGGACCTCAGCCAGCGGGAGCGGGAGGTGCTGCGTCTGGTCGCACAGGGGCTCGCGAACAAGCAGATCGCGGCGGCACTCGGCATCGCCGAACGGACGGTGAAGGCGCACTTGGGGAGCATCTTCCGTCAGATCGGAGTCGCCGATCGCACGAGTGCGGCGCTCTGGGCCCGCGACAACCTGAGCTGACCGCGGAGGGCAGCGGCCGCGGGCGGACGCCTCTACAGCGGAGGGTCGAGCTGTGCGAGCGCCGCATCCATCCGGTCGGCCATCTGTGCGTACCCGACGTCCGACGGATGCAGGCCGTCCGCCGCCATCCAGCTGCTGTCCGAACCGGCGTAGTGGCCGTCGAGCCAGCGGCTCGCGCCGGGGATCCAGTCCGCATCGATCTCTGCCGCTGCGTCTTCGACCCAGGCGATGATCTGGTCGACGGATGCCGGGCGATCGTCGGTGTACCAGAACGGTTCGACGACGATGATCCGCGCCGAGGGGAGGGCGTCGCGGATGCGCGTGAGGTCAGCCGTGATCGTCTCCCGGATGAGATCGGCGCGACGGTCGTAGCTGAAGTTGTCGTTCAGCCCCATCGTCACGAAGACGATGTCCGGCTCCTGTTCGATCACGAGTTCCGGCAGGTCGTTCTCATCGAAGCTCTCTCGATGGTTCACGAACCCGAGGCCGTTGACGCTTGGGTTGTACTCCCGCCAACCACGGTCTTCGCTGATGATCGTCGACCAGCGGAGTGACGGATCGGTGGCCCCGGTGCCCAGCGTGTAGGAGTCACCGTAGAACGCGACGAGTGGTCCGGTCCCCGCGGATGCCGAGGGCTCGCGTTCCGGCACCGGTGCACCGCTGCACCCCGCGAGACCCACGGCGAGGGCTACGACGGACGCGAAGGTACGGAGGCGGCGCATACTGGCTGTTCGTCGCCGAGGCTCTCTCGGATGGGCCCGCGCGTCTCTGCACGCGACGACCTGCTTTTCAGGGGCTTGGGGCAGTGCGCCTGGTCACAGGACAGGTTCCGGGGGGTTCGTCACAGCGCGTCGTAGAACCCGCCGTACGGGAAGTCCACATCGCCGGTGTCGCGGGCGTCGAACTGCACGGTCGCCTCAGTGACCGCGACGCGACTGGTGGGGGTGATGAGCACGCTCACGGCGCGATTGCCGACGACGACGAGGTGGACGAACTTCCCCGGCGCGACGATCGCGTCCTCGATGCGACGACGCAGGTCGTCCGGATCCTGATCCTGAGACAGGACCCAGCTCGACCCGTCGATCGTCACCGACGTCTGCACCATCGTCTCGAGCCCGCTCTGTGCTTCTCCACGCATATCACCACCATACGCCCGCATGCATCCCGAAATTCTGGGGTTGTCTGAGAGCCGTGTTTCTGGCAGTGACCCGTCAGATGCGGGACGACCAGACTGTCTCACTTCTCGGCATCCGTCGCGGATCCGAGCTCGGACGGGTGGGTGAAGTATGCGCGAGACGAGGGCACGAAGAGGAGGATGACCGCGATCACGCTGAGGGCGAGAACGAGGAGCAGTACGGGAACGGCATCCGGCGAGCCGACCATCGCCACGACCGCGACGACGATCGACGCCGGAAAGATCACTGTCGCGTAGCGAGCCCAGGAATGGCGGGTCATCACCAGGACGGTGATGCTGACCAGCACGGCTATGCCGGCGATCGGAAAGAGCGTGAGGAGTCGCGTCCACCCGCTCGACCAAGTGCCGATGAACACCATGGCCCCGAGCAGGGGGATCGCGGCGAGGACGGTGATCGCGCCGAGGAGTGTGAACGCCACGCGCAGCGTCGCCGGCATCCAGTCCGTGTCCTCCGTGACGCTCGTCATGACCTCAGTATCGTTCATCCTCGCAGAGCTCGGACCCCGCGCTGAGACGCTCAGCCCGCAGCGGCAGCGCTGCGTTCGGCCTCCGAGTTCGGGGTCCAGCCGAACCAGCCGTCGCCGGTGTCCATCACGGCCCAGTCGCCGCAGGCGAAGACCGTCTTCGCCGCATAGGGGTCCGGGGCGTCGTCGAGCACCCAGGCGGGCGCGGACTGCCGGTCGACCTCGACGCAGCCCTCGCCGAGCGTCGATTCGCTGGTGAGGAGGATGACCGCATCCGGGGCATCGTCGATCGTCGACGTGCGCACGGTGATCGCGGTGGCGTCGGCGGGAATCCAGTCCGCATCCGCTTCTGCGCCGGCGGCGAAGGCATCGAGGTCGTCGAAGGTCGACGTGGCCTGCTTGTGGACGATGCTGTCGTAGGCGGCGCATCCCGTGAGCGCCAGCGCCCCCACGAGGAGAAGAGCAGGTGCGGCCAGGGCGATTCGTGCGTTCATGTGTAAAGCCTCGCCGGGCGGCGGCGTTTCGGCATCGTGCATGCGAGGTATCGGCATCCGCCTCGAGGATGATTCCGAGCCCGCCCGGATTCGCGAAGGTACGCTGAGCACATGGGTGATCAATCGCCGACGCCCGTTCGCCCTCTCTGGGCGAGCGTGGCAGACGGCTTCTACGTGGGCAGCCGGGACGGCTCCTTTCTCGGCTACGTCGACCGCCAGTCCGACGGCGGGTGGCGGGCCTTCGATGCCACCTCGCACACGATCGGCGACTTCGCGGACCATCAACGAGCGATGGCAGCGGTGACCGCCGCGGTGACGGTCGGCGCGCAGTCGACGGCGCACCAGAGCGGGGAAGGGGATGCCGAATGAGCGAGAAGAATCCGCTCGTCTCTCTGGTCTACTGCAGCAGCGCCACGCAGCCGTTCGGCGAGCGCGAGCTCGGAGAACTTCTGGCAGTGAGCCGCGAGCGCAACAGCGAGCGCGACATCACCGGGATGCTGCTCTACCGCGGTGGGGAATTCGTGCAGATCCTCGAGGGGCCCCGGTCGGATGTCGAAGACCTGATGGCGAAGATCGGCCGGGATCCGCGCCACCACGACGTCCGCGTGCTGATCGAGGAGCCGCTGCACGAACGGCGCTTTCACGACTGGACGATGGGATATCAGGCCCTCATCGCTCCGGCGCCCGACATGGGCTCGGGATACCGCGACTCGTTCGATGACCTCCGCATGGGCGATCACGACATGATCGGTCGAGCCATCATGGAGCTCACTCTGTGGTTCCGCGTGCGCGAGTCGGCCAGTCGGCAGCCCGTCGAGAGCGACGCCGGATCGAGCTAGCGTCCTGCGGCTACTGCGGTGGGAATGATCCGGCCGTTCACTCCTCGGGCAGGGCGCAGATGGCGATCGGCACCCCGGGGGTGATCAGGAGCTCGTAGGGGGTGCGGTTGCCATATCCGTCGAAGGCTTCGAGCCACCCGGGGTCGGGGGAGGCGAGCGCGACGGCGATGTGCAGCTGCACTTCCTGCATGCTGCGGCCTGCGATCCGATAGGTCACGCCGCCGTAGGCGACTTCGAGAATCGTCACGATGTCCTCCTCTCGTGCCTGACGACGGTACTTCCGGCCGGCGCCCGTCCAGTCACCGCCCGAGACCGACGCGGTCGACCCTGCGGTGGAACCGCATGCCCGCGAGGCCGCCGAGGATCGCGCCGACGAGGGCGACGATCGCGGCACCGACAGCCGTCAGGATGCCCGTGAGGGTCGCGCTCTCAGGGGTGATCGGGATGCGGGGGAAACCCTTCAGGCTCTCGAGGATGTCCCACTGCGACCCGGCGATGGCAGCCACGATCGCCACGATGATCGCGATCGCGATGGCCCAGATCCACACGGCGATGCCCTGCTTGGCGCCGCTGAACCGTGCCATCCGGCCGGCGACATACCCGCCGGCGAAGTAGGACACGAACAGCACGACGCCGATGACGATCGCCGCGACCACGGCTCCTCCGTTCATCGCGACGTCGGCGGCTTCGTCGGCGCTGACATCGGCGCCGACGCCCAGTGCGGCGCCGATGGCCGACACGAGCGCGGTGAGGAGCACAGTGGTCCCCATCGCGGTGAGCCAGCCGAAGAACGCCGAGCCGAACTTGAAGCCGCCGAACTCGGACTTCTCGCGGTCGTGGACCTCGTCGGGCCGCACGCCCTCGTGACGGACGTTCGCCGCGGCCGCGTCGGGATTCGCCGCCGCGTCGGGGGCGGGGGTCGGTGTCACGACCTCGGCATCGCGGGCCGCCTCGGGCCGGGGGGTCGGGCGGGGGTCGGGGGTGCTGCGCGGCTCGCTCATGCGGCGAACCTAGGAACCCGGGAGCGTGCACCACAGACGATTGCGCGATGCGTCGTCTGCGCGTACCATCCCGCACCCGCGGCGGCGCTCGGCACCTGCGTGGGCGCCGCGCACCCGTGCGTTTTACACCCCGGAGCGCATCGAGGCAAGGGTGGTTCGACCGAAATAGATCGCGGTCTAGACCTGACCCACCGGTCACACCGATCGGACTGCGAAAAGGAGCACCAATGTCGAACAGCTATGAGACGTCGGGGCCTCAGGGCTCGGGCGTGGCATCCCCCGAGTCGTCAGGCACGGTGGACGCCGCGAAGCACGAGGCGGCCGATCTCAAGGACACCGCCGCAGAGCAGGCGAAGGACGTCCTCGGCACGGCCAAGCACGAGGTGGCCTCGGTCGCCGGTGAAGCGAAAGCCCAGGCCAAGGACCTCTTCGCTCAGACGCAGCGCGAACTCGCGGATCAGGCGAACACCCAGCAGCAGCGCGTCGCAGGTGGGCTGCGCTCGGTCAGCGACGAACTCGACTCGATGGCCTCGTCGTCATCGGGAACCGGCATCGCGGCCGACCTCGTCCAGCAGGTGTCTTCGCGGCTGTCCGCCGCCTCCACCTGGCTCGGCGACCGCGACCCGGCGGCCGTTCTCTCCGAGGTCAAGCGCTACGCCCGACGCAAGCCGGGCACGTTCATCCTCGCCGCGGCCGTCGTCGGCGTCGTCGCCGGTCGGCTCACCCGAGCACTGGCCTCATCGGCAGCCGACGACAAGGCGGCCGCGTCGGCATCCGGGTCGGCTCCGTCGACCGTGACCCCTGCCCCTGCGCCCGCACAGGTGCACCCCGACCCCGCGGTGCCGGTGCCGGTCGGCTCGTCCGTGACCCCGCCCGCCAGCACTCCTCTCTACGCGCAGACGGCGTCGGGCCGACAGGACATCCTCGGGGAGGCGGACCATGACCGACCCGACACCGTCTGAGGCGAAGGCCGCGTCGACCTCGATCGGCGATCTGCTCGGTGAGGTGTCGCGAGACATCTCGACGCTGATGCGTCAGGAGGTCGCCCTGGCCAAAGCCGAGCTGAAGGACGCGGCGTCGAAGTCCGCGAAGGGCGCGGGCCTCATGGGCGCTGCCGGATACGGCGCACTCATGGCCGTGTTCTTCCTGTCGGTCGCTCTGTGGTGGGCCCTGGGAGAACTGGTCGGCGGCGGATGGTCCGCCGTCATCGTCGCGCTGATCTGGGCGATCATCGCCGGCATCCTGTTCGCCGTCGGGCGAGGACAGCTGGCAAAGGTGGAGGGCGTCCCGCAGACGGTCGACACGCTGAAAGAGATACCCGAAACGCTGAGAAGGAATGAGGAGAACCGATGAGTGATTCACCCGAAGAGATCCGTGCCGACATCGAGCGCACGCGCCAGGACCTGGGGCTCGACGTCGACGCCCTCGCCGACAAGGTCTCACCGTCGAAGATCGTCGACCGCCAGGTGGGCAAGGTGCGCGGCGCCTTCACCTCGGTGCGCGAGCGAGTGATGGGTGCGGCGGATGACGCCGGCTCGTCGCTGTCGGACGCGGGATCGCACGTGGGAGACGTCAAGGATCGTGCGGTCGCGAAGGCGGAGGGCAACCCGATGGCGGTGGGGCTCATCGCCTTCGGCGCCGGTCTGCTGCTTGCCTCGCTGATTCCCGCATCCTCGAAGGAGAAGGAACTCGCCTCCACCGTGAAGGATCAGGCGCAGCCGCTGGTCGACGAGATCACGGATGCGGCGAAGGAGGTCGGCGAGCACCTGAAGGAGCCGGCGAAGGACTCGGTCGCCGCGGTGCAGGAGTCCGCCCAGGAGTCGGTCGCTGCGGTGCAGGACCAGGCCGAGCATGCCGCCGACGAGGTGAAGGGGCAGGCCCAGCACGCCCAGCAGAACCTCTCGGGAAGCTGAACCGCCACGTCGAGGGCGGATGCATCTCCGGATGCATCCGCCCTCGACGAGTTTCCGAGGCCCGCGCATCTTGCCAGACTCGCTGCGGAGTGTCCACCACTGCCGTCGCGCCGCGTTTCGTTGCCAGACTCGGCGCATGGTGTTCATCGGCTTCCATGCATCGCACGAGCAGATCCCACCGAGCGCCCTGCTCGACGCCGTGATCGCGGCGGAGCGCGCGGGCTTCGACGGGGCGATGTGCTCCGACCACCTGGCGCCGTGGACCACGGCTCAGGGCGAGTCGGGCTTCGCCCTGAGCTGGATCGCCGCCGCACTCGCGCGCACCCGCTTCTCGATCGGCATGGTCAACGCTCCGGGTCAGCGGTATCACCCGGTGATGATCGCGCAGGCGTTCGCCACTCTCGAGGAGATGTTCCCCGGCCGCGTCTGGGCGGCGATGGGCAGCGGAGAGGCGGTCAACGAGCACGTGACGGGCGAAGGGTGGCCCGACAAGAGCATCCGCAACGAACGTCTGCGTGAGAGCGTCGACGTGATCCGTCGACTCATCGAGGGCGAGGAGGTCGAGCACGACGGCCTCGTGCGCGTGCATCGGGCGCGGGTGTGGAGTCGACCGGCGGAACCGCCGCCGCTCTTCGCGACAGCCGTGAGCGCCGAGACCGCGGGGTGGGCGGCATCCTGGGCGCAGGGCCTTGCGACCGTCGCCCAGGAACCCGCCGCACTGCAGCGCGTGGTCGATGCCTACCGAGGTGCAGGGGGCACGGGGCCGTGCATCCTGCAGATCCATCTCAGCCTCGCCGAGAGCGATGACGCGGCATTCGCGATCGCGCGCGAGCAGTGGCGCAACGGGCTGCTGGCGCCTCCGGTCACCTGGGACCTGGAGCAGCCCGAGGACTTCGAGGCGGCGCTGGTCGGGCTCGACGAGGAGGGGCTGCGCGACGCGGTCCTGATCGACCACGACGCGACCGCGCTCGCCGACCGCATCGCCGAGCTGGCGCAGATCGGATTCGACCGCGTCTATCTGCATCACGTCGGCGCCGAGCAGTCGCGATACCTCGACGCGGCCGCGTCCGACCTCATCCCGGCTCTGAAGGAGCGACTGTGAAGATCACCGACACGAGCGACCTGTGGTGGAAGACCGCGGTGATCTACTGCCTCGACGTCGAGACGTTCCTCGACTCGAACGGCGACGGCGTCGGCGATCTGCAGGGACTCGCTCAACGGATCGACTACCTCTCGCAGCTCGGCGTGACCTGCCTGTGGCTGATGCCCTTCTATCCGACGCCCGACCGCGACGACGGCTACGACGTCAGCGACTTCTACGGCATCGACTCGCGCCTGGGCACCCACGGCGACTTCGTCGAGGTCGTCCGCACCGCGCGGGACCGAGGGATGCGGGTCATCGTCGACCTGGTCGTCAATCACACCTCCGACCGGCATCCGTGGTTCCTCGCCGCCAAACGCAGCATCGACTCGCCCTATCGCGACTACTACGTCTGGCGAGACGACGCACCCCCCAAGGGGCAGAAGAACGCCGTCTTCCCGGGGCAGGCGAACGGCATCTGGGGCAAGGACGAGAAGTCGGGGCAGTGGTATCAGCACAGCTTCTATGAGCATCAGCCCGACCTGAACATCGCCAACCCCCGGGTGCGCGACGAGATCGCGAAGGTCATCGGCTTCTGGCTGCAGCTGGGCATCTCAGGCTTCCGGGTCGACGCGGTGCCGTTCCTCCTCGAGATCCCCGAGGGGGCGGGCATCCCCGAGCCGCACGATCTGCTGCGCGACATGCGCCGGTTCCTCCAGCGCCGGTCGAGCGAGGCGATCCTGCTCGGCGAGGTCAACCTGCCGTACGACGAGCAGGTGCAGTACTTCGGCGGCGACGACGAAGACGAGCTCACCATGCAGTTCGACTTCGTGGGGATGCAGTCGCTGTACCTGTCGCTCGCCCGCAAGGACCCCGCTCCGCTGATCGAGGCTCTTCAGGCCCGCCCCGGCCTCGGAGCGGAGGTGCAGTGGGCCAACTTCCTGCGCAACCACGACGAGCTGACTCTCGACAAACTCAGCGACAGCGAGCGACAGGAAGTGTTCGACGCCTTCGCTCCCGACGAGCGTCAGCGCGTGTTCGGGCGCGGCATCACCCGACGCCTGCCGCCGATGCTCGAGGGCGACCCTCGCCGCATCCGCATGGCCTACAGCCTGCTCTTCACCCTGCCGGGCACCCCGGTGCTCTTCTACGGCGAGGAGATCGGCATGGGCGAGAACATCGAGATCCCCGGCCGCGAGGCGGTCCGGACGCCGATGCAGTGGTCGGTCGATCGCAACGGCGGGTTCTCGGATGCCGCGCCCCGCCGCCTCGTGGCTCGTCCGCCGTCCGACGGATACGCGCCGGAGCACGTCAACGTCGCCGCGCAGCTCGACGACCGGGGGTCGATGCTGCACTTCATCCGCGCTCTGACGACGAGTTACCGGACCTCGCCCGAACTCGGGTGGGGCACGTTCGACGTGATCGACCAGCCAGCCCGGTCGCTTCTCGCGCACTCGCTCACGGCCGATGTGGGCAGGATGATCGCCCTGCACAACTTCGCCGAGGTGCCGGTCACCACCTCGTTCCGCCTGGATTCCGAACCCGACGGCACGCGGCTCATCGACCTCCTCGAGCCCTCGCATGTCACGCTCGGGCCGAACGGGGAGGTGGAACTGGAGGTGCCGGCATACGGGTACCGCTGGCTTCGGGTCTCACGGCCGGGCGACGGCAGGATCACCTGACCCCCGGAGGCCGGGGGAGGACCTGACCCTCGGAGGCCGGGGGAGGACCTCAGTCCTCGGTGCCGAGAGCAGGCGAGGCCTCGAGCACCGCGGCGGGAAGCTCGCGCGCGAGTTCGCGGGCGAGGTACCCGAGCCCCATGCGCTCGGCGAGCCGGTCGCCCGCGCGGGCGTGGGCCCAGGCTCCCCAGACGGCTGCGCGTTCCGGAGCGATCCCGCGAGCGGCGAAACCCGTGATGGCGCCGGCGACCACGTCTCCCGATCCCGCCGTGCCGAGCCCGGGGCCGCCGTCGTCGAGGCGCCAGACCTCGCCAGAGGGCGACACCACGGCCGAGTAGCAGTGGATCACGGCATCGAGCTCCCGCGCGAGTTGCGGCAGATCCGCGAAGAGGTCGTCGACGGGTCGGCCGAGCAGCAGCTCGGCCTCGTCGAGGTTGGCGTTGACGATCAGGGACGTCGGAAGATCCGCGCGCGGCACGTCTCGCAGAGCCCCGACGGCGAAGGCATCGACCACGAGGCAGGAGATGTCGAGGTCGGCGAGCCGCCGCAGCCAGACGGTGGAGTGCTCGGGGTCGTCCAGACCGGGACCGACCAGCACCGCATCCGCTCCCTCGATCGCGTCGCGCAGGTCGTCCGACACCGGCTCGTCCGAAGGGGGTGACTCGTAGGCTCCGGCCTCGGGGAAGCCGATGCGCACCACGTCGACGATCGAGGCGTCGGTGGTCACCGCGACCTTGCCCGCTCCGATGCGCAGCGCGGCCTCGCCGGCCAGCACGACAGCGCCGGCCGACAGGGGCGAGCCGCCGATGATCATCGCCGTCCCCCGCGACTTCTTCGATTCGCCCGGGTCGGGGAGACCCCATCCGTGCAGCAGATGCGGGGTGACCCTGGTCGCCTCACTCGGGGCGGGCATCGGGGCTCCCCGGGTGCACGGTGATGTCGGCTCCGAGCGCGGCGAGGTGACTCACGTCCGAGAAGTCGACGAGCCGCCACTGCTGGTTCTCGAGGCGCAGCCGCGTCACCGACGCGTTGAGCACCGTGTTCGTCGAGGCGAACTGCATCAGCCGCGTCTCGTCCATGCCGGTCAGCAGCGCGATCAGCAGCATCACGACCGCATCGTGCGCGACGACGAGGCCCACACCCGCGTCGTCGGCCAGCGCGTCTCGCAGGAACGACCGCAGGCGCAGCGACACGTCGGCCCACGACTCGCCTCCGGGCGGCCGGTGGTAGTACTTGCCCAGCCGCGCCCGGCGATCGGCCTCTTCGGGATGCCGGGCGGCCACGCCCCACCGCGTCAGCAGATCGAGGATTCCGAGTTCTCGGTCGCGCAGCCGTTCGTCGGTGAGCACGCGCTCGACCCGCGCGACATGCTCCGTGCCCGCGACGCCCTCCATGCCGGCGACGTGCTCCATGCTCAGGGCGAACGTCTGCTGCGCCCGCAGGTAGGGCGACACCCAGGCGACCTGCGGAGTGACAGGGCCCTCGTTCAGCGCTGCCGACAGGGCGCGCGCCTGCTCAGCGCCGGTGGCCGACAGCGGCACATCGGCGTCTCGGGTCGCGAGATCGATCACTTCTGCACGGGTGGCCTCGGCGGCCGTCGCGGCGACGTTGCCGACGCTCTCACCGTGCCTGACCAGCCACAGCTCCTGCACGTCACAACTCCCAATCGTCGAACGGGAGGTCCCACGCGCCGCGGTCCTGCTCGGCGCGTGCGGCGTCCTGCGCGCGTCCGGGGCCGTCGACGGAGATCACGACACGCGTGGTGGGGCGGATGAGCACGCTGATGCTGCGCTCTTCGCCCGACAGGGTGACGAAGGTCGGCGCGGCGGAGGCGGCGGCCTCGATCTCATCCATCACCTGCCGCAGAGGTCGATCGTCGCTCAGCACGAAGTTCCGGCCGTCGATCTCGATGCTCGTGCTCACCGTGCGCTCCTCCCTCTCGTGTCGGCGACGTTAGGCGATCGAGGCGCGTGTGCCGAGGGGCTTGCGTCCGAGGCCGACGAGGGTTAACCGGACTCTCTACGATGAGATCATGCAGACCCTCGACACCCTCGCTCTCGTCGGCGAGGTGCTCTCGTGGGTCGGGCTCGGCCTCGGTCTGCCGATGCTGCTGATCGCCTTCCTCATCCGGACCATCGAGGGGCCGTGGCTGCCCGCCGAGATCGCGATCATCGAGCGCGACGGTGTGCTGCTCGCCCGCTGGTTCGCGGGGGGAGATTTCCATGAGAGACCGCTGAGCGGGGGCGAGTCGGCGGAGGTCGGCTGGGCCGACGGAGTGGTCAGTGCGAACAATCCGTCCCATGCACGGGTCGGGGAGCCGCCGCACACGAGACGCGTCATCCGCACCCTGGGAATCGTCTTCGCCGGCGTCGGGTTCGTGGGACTCGTGGTGTCGCTGCTCCCTCTGCTCGTGTCCTAGCTCGTAGGGTGACGCTCATGCAGGACTCCGCCGACATCCCCGCGTCCACCCCGATGGACGACTGGTTCGACGCTCTGAGCCGCCCCACCGGTTCGCCCGGCGGAGGGTCCGCGTCGGGGGTGATGCTCGCGATCGCCGCCTCGCTCATGAGCATGGTCGGCGGGTACTCCGACGATGACCCTCGGGCGTCGCAGTGCGTCGATCGGCTCGCCCGTCGGCGTGCCGAGGCGCTGCGGGCTGTCGAGGCGGACGGTGTCGTCTCCGCGAGCTTCGGGGCTGCCCTCGCCCTGCCGACCGACGACGCCTCGCGTGACGAGCGCGTGCGCGAAGCCGCCGTCGAGGCCGCTCGGTCGGCAGCGGTGGTGGGTGCCATCGGGGTGCGGATGCTGCGCGACGTCGCGGTGCTCGTCGACGCGGGCAACCCGCACATCGCGGTCGATCTCGCCGTGGCCGCAGAGGCACTGCGTGCCGGACTCGCGGGGGCGTCGATGAACGTCCGCGCGAATCTGCAGATCGCGCGGCGCCACGGATCATCGGATGCCGAGGTCGCCGACCTCGGTGCCGAGAGCGAGCGCATGGCGGATGCCGCGCGAGAGGTCGCGCTCATCGTCGAGGAGCTGTCCTCGCGACTCGACTGACCGGCCTCGTCGCCGGGCCGCGGTCGCCCGTCTCAGCGACGGGGCGTGCTCGCGCGATCGACGCGGCGGAAGCCCTCGCCGTGGGGTTCGACCGCACCGGCCTCGACGAAGCTGTCTATCCAGCCGCGCATCGGCCATTCGCCCCAGCGCTCGGCGAACAGGGCACCGTTGCGCAGGATGTCGTCGAGGTGGCGCCACGGCGGAGAGCCCGCGGGGTGCCACTGGTGATAGGCGTGCGCACCGCCGACCCATCGCAGCCCGATGTCTCGCGATCGTGCGCGACGCCCCAGGTCGGTGTCTTCGGCGCCATAGCCCTCGTACACCTCGTCGAATCCGCCGAGGCGCGTCCAGGCATCGGGGGTCACCGCGAACGAGAGCGACCAGAAGAGATCGAACTCGTCATCGGTCGCCGGCACGACGGCATCCCCCTCGGGCAGCGGACGAGCGGGATGCGGACGCGTCAGGATGCTGAGGTCGCGCGACGTCGACGGGCGCTGCACGCTGTGCAGATAGGTCACGGGTCCGCAGAGGAGGTCGTGCGGGTGGGCGCGTGCCGCATCGACATACCGCTCGATGAGCCTCGGCCCCGGCAGGCAGTCGACGTCGAGGAACACCAGCAGGTCGACGTCGTGAGTCAGCGCGAGCGAGGCGGCGGCGTTGCGCGCCGCGCCGACGCGCATGCCGTGGTCGCCCGGCGGCACGTGCACGAACAGGCCGGGGGGCGGCACCGGCGGGGCGTCCGCGTCGAGCCACGCCTCGATGCGGACGACCTCGAGCCCCGCCGTGCCCACCTCATCGAGGAACCGCCGCTGACGCTGCAGATGGTCGAGACGATTGATCGACGCCGGGGTGATGACGGCGACGCGGACGATCATCGGGACACCTCCTCGATCGCGGCGGCCGCCCGGGCGGCAGCGCCGTCGACCTGCCACGCGTGCCAGCGCGGAGGGGTGTCGGCTGCTCGCCGGATGCCGTCCACCACCTGAGAGGGCGTCGCGTCGACCGGAAGGCTCTGAGCGAACCCCCGTTCGGCGAGCACGCGGGCCATGTCCTCCTGCTCGCGGAACGGCCGCTCCTGGGCGATCACGACGGCGCGGGCATCGGCGGCCGCGAGGTCGGCGATGCTGTTCTGACCTGCCGCGCTGACGACGACCGTGGCGCGGCACAGCAGCGGCCAGACGTCGTCGACCCGATCGTCTCCGTTCGCGCCGGCGCTCTCGACGACCCACCCGTCAGCCCGGAGAAGCTCGATCGCCTCGGCGAGCCGGTCGGAATCGAGGGCGCGGCCGAGGAACAGCACGCGGCGCGCGTGATCGTCGCCCGCGGCGACTCGGGCTCGGCCGTCGTAGCGCGACACTCCGCCGAGCGGCCGCACCTGCTCGCGGCCCGCGAGCGCGGTCGCCTCGATCGTTCCCTGCGGCCACGGCGTCAGGATGCGGTCGGCGAGGTCGTATCCCAGCCGGTGGGGGGCGTCGGTGCGCCCGCCGGGTTGCGCGAAGAGGATCGTCGGCACGCCCATCAGACGGGCGAGCATCGCGATCTCGACGCTCACATCGACGACGAAGGCCGCGGTCGGGTGCACAGCCACCCACTCCGCGATCGCGGACAGGCGAGCCTGGTGCCCCGGATGCCCGACGGGTGCCCAGTGCAGGGTGCCGTTCGCCGTGACGTCGCCGAGCTCGTGCGCCTCCCGGCGCACTCCGTCGGGCCCGACGACCGCGTCGGAGTCGGACGGCAGCTGCACCCACGTCGTCCGCGGTGGCGAGGACTCGGGCTCTGGCAGGCTCGAGAACACCGTCACCTCGTCGTCGAGATGCGGGCGGATCGCCTGCATCCGCGTCAGGTGGCCCCACCCGTGATGGTGCACGTACCAGGCGATCATGCTCCGACCGCCTCGACGAGCTCGGTGTCGGGCATCGCGCTCTGAGCGGCGATCGTGAGCACCCGCTCGATCTCGCGGTGTCGTTGTTCGAGCGAATGGCGTGCCGCGGCGGCATCTCGCACATCCTGGCGCGACAGTCCACTCCGCGACTGCTCGACCAGGCCCGTCGCGGCGTGCGCGAGGGACTCGGTGTCGGCGGCCGGCACGACGGCGGTGCCGGGGATTCCGGCGAGCACCTCGCTGGTCCCACCCGAGTCGAACGCGGCGACGGGCGTGCCGGTCATGAGCGCCTCGGCCATCACCAGCCCGAACGGTTCCGACCACACCGGCGTGACCAGAGCGACCGACGACGCCCCGACGAGCCCGGCCAGCTCCGGCTGTCGCAGAGCGCCGACGTAGTCGATGCCACGGCCGAGGCGCGGGCGCACCTCGCGTTCGAAGTACGCGGCGTCGCCCACGCGGCCCGCGAGCTTCAGACGCGCGCCTGCGCGTCGAGCGGCGTCGATGGCGAGATGAGGTGCCTTCTCGGGCACGATCCGACCGAACCACACCCAGTCCGCTCCGCCCGCGCCCAGCCTCCACTGCGCGGTGTCGACGCCGTTCGTGAACACGAAGGCTTCGACGCCCTCGGTCGACCACGCACGCGCGGTGTACTGGCTGACCGCGAGGAATCGATGCGGCGACGAGCCGTCGAGCGCGTTCGAGGCGATCACCATGTCGGCGAGGGGAGGTGTGTGCAGCGTCGTCACGACGGGGACCCCGACATCACGGCTCCACAGGATCGGATCGCCGTGCAGGCTGTGGTTGTCGACGACATCGACGCGGGTCTCCGCATCGTCGAGTCGATCACGCACCCGGGCGAAGGCGTCGGTCATGCGGCGGCGGTGCCCCTCGGGGAAGTCGGTGTCGGACGCATCCCGAGCCCGAAGCCACCGAGGACTCGGCAGGTGCAGCTCGGTGTCGTCGTCGAGGAAATCCGAGCCCTCCGCCGCGCACAGCTCCACGTGGTGGCCCCGGCTGCGCAGCCATCGCACGCGGTTCCAGACCACGGCCTCCAGGCCGCCGGCGTGCGGTTGGCGCAGGGGATGACGTTCGGGGGCCACGATCAGCACCCGCAGCTTCTCGCGACCGATCATGCGCCGACCTCCTCGGTGATGTGTGCACACGCCTCGGCATACAGGCGCGCGTGGGCGGTGCGGATCGTCTGCCGCTCGGCCACCCGCTCCGACCGGCGGGTCGCCATCTCCGACCTGCGTGACGCATCCGGCGCGCGTGTCACCGCCTCGACCAGCGTCCGCGCGTCGTCGAGCTCGACGACGAAGAAGTCGTCCGGATGCTGCGACCTGATGTGGCCCACGTCGGTGCCGGCAACAGAAACCCCCAGGTCGTAGCAGAGCTCCACCCACCCCGAGTGGGAGCCGTGCAGGTACGGCAGGACGAAGAGGTCGAGTCCGCCGATCCAGGCGTCGATGTCCGCGTCGCTCAGACGCGGCGTGCGCCGCACGTGCACCGACGGGTGGTCGTGCGCCGCAGCGATCACGCGGGCTGCCGTCTCGTCATCTCGCGTGTGCTCGTTGAGCAGGATGTCGAACTCGACGGCCCGACCGTCCTGCGCGAGCTGTCCCGCTGCGTCGATGGCCGTGCGCACTGCACCCTCGGCGTCGATGTTGGGGCGAAGGTCGCGCAGGTGGATGCCGACCCGCACGGTCCCGTCGTCCGCGCCGTCGATCGTGGGCGCGGCGTCGAGCAGCGTGGGGTGAGCGAGCACCGTGCTGCGCCGGTGCCACCGCCGTTCGATCTCGTCGGCCGCGGTCGCCGTGAGCGTGACGAGGTGATCGGCCGACGGGACGATCACATCGAGGAGCTCTCGGTACGGACCCTGGTCGACCAGCTGGGGGTTCTCGAGATCGTGCACGGTGTACACGACGGGGCGGCCCAGCCGGTGCGCGGTCTCCAGCGCCTCGCGGAGCTCGTCGGGTGAGAAGGATTCCAGACCGAAGTGCACGTGCAGCACATCGAACTCGTCCGCATGCGAGACCAGCCACTGCGGAGTGAGAGCCACCGGAGGCCACCAGACGTCCGCGGGCGCACCCGGAACGGGAGGGTCGGGGAGGACCTGCACTCGTTGCGTGTCGGCGATGGCGCGCACGTAGGGGTGACTTGCGGGGATCGCGGCGATGCGGATGAGGGCGGGTTCGGTGACGATGTGGTTCTCCGTTGGCGGACAGAGCATCGACGTGCGGGGTCGCGATGGCGGGGGTGACCGCACAGCAAACGGGGGCGCACGACTGATGCGATCGAAGGGGTACGTTCGAATGATGAGCCCTGATCCCGAAGTGCGCACGGGCATTGCGCCAGACGGCTCTCTGGTGCTAGCGCGTCAGAGGCACTACGCCGAGTTCTTCGGGCTCGCGCCGCTTCCCGAACTATTCGGCCTCGTCGTCGGCAACTGCCAGGCCGAATCTCTGCGCATGGTCATGGATGCGCCGGAGCACCGTTTCGTGCGCATCCCCGCCGTGCACGAGATGACCGCGGCCGACGCCACGCGCCTGCACGAGCTCGCCGGCCTCGCCGACGTCGTCGTCAGCCAGCCGATCCGCGACGACTATCGCGGTCTGCCGCTGGGGACGCGGCAGATCGCCGCGACCACCGACGCTCGCGTGCTGACCGTGCCTCCGGTGCGCTTCGCGGGGCTGCACCCGTTCCAGTCCGCGTTCCGCGTGCCCGGGGTCGAGGCGGATCCGCCTGTCGTGGCGTACCACGACGTGCGCACGCTCGCCGCCGCCGCCGGCATCCCCGTGGTCCCCGCGCTCGCGCCCGCCGAGGTGCGGGCGGTGGGGCAGATGTCGGTCGACACGCTGCGCGAGCGCGAGCAGAAGGCCGATGTGGCCGTCTCCGACCTGTTCGACTCCGTCACGGCGGATCACATGCGCACCGTCAACCATCCTGGCAACGCGGTGTGGATGCCGTTGGGCGCCCGCATTCTCGAGGCGCTCGGCCACACCGGCGGCCCGACCGGCCCCGGCCGGCCGCTGTTGAACTCGGTGCGCGCGCCGGTGGAACCCGAGGTCGTCGAGGCCTGGGGGCTGGCCGACGAGCCGAGCGCTCACTGGATCCTCGACGGGGTGGCGGTCGACGACGCCGAGGTGCGCGCCGCCCACCTCGAGTGGTACGCCGACCACCCGGAGTTCGTCGACGCCGCCGTGACACGTCTCGCGCCCCTCCTCGACGTCTGGCGGGCATCGTGAGCGCCGCCCCGCGGCTGCTCGTGCACCCGGGAACCCATGGCGTCGCGATGTACGGGCGGGAGATGGCAGAGGCTGTCCGAGCGACGGATCCGTCGATCGAGATCGTGGACGCAGACCAGCGGGATGCGGCGGATCGCGGTGCCCCGCTGCATGTGCACTTCACCGACCGCCTCTGGGGTCGCTCTCCCGAGGAGGCGTCCCAGGCGTTCGTCGCGCTCGCCGCCGGCCGCGCGGTGAGCGTCACCCTGCATGACGTGCCCCAGGCGTCCGACGGCGAGCGGAACCTGCCGCGTCGGCGAGCCGCCTACGCGGCCGTGGCGGAGGCGGCGCGAGGCGTGGCGGTCAACAGCGAGCACGAGCGTGCGCTGCTGGGCGAAGAGCGCGTGTGGACGGGGCCGGCGGTCAGCATCCCGCTTCCGGTCGAGCTCCAGCCTGACGCGCCGCGGCCGCCGGCGGACGGCTCGATCGGGGTGCTCGGCTACTTCTATCCGGGCAAGGGGCATGACGAGGCGGCCAGGGCGGCCGAGGCCGCCGGCATCACGAGGATGACGGTTCTCGGTCGCGCGTCCGACGGCCACGCCGCAGAGCTCGAGGAGTTCGTCCGTCGCGCCGCCGCGCGGGGAGTCGACGTCGAGGTCACGGGCTGGCTCGACGACCACGAGATCGCCCGGCGAGGACGCGCCGTGTCGGTGCCGGTGATCGCTCATCGACATGTGTCGGCGTCGGGGTCCCTCGCATCATGGATCGGCTGGGGGCGACGGCCCGTGGCGGTGCGCAACCGCTACATGGACGAGATGGCGGCCCTGCGCCCCGGGACCCTGCAGACCGTCGACGAATCGGAGCTGGCCGTCGCGGCGCGTGCGGCGATCGAACGACCCGAGACGACCTGGCACGGGCTGACACGGCTGCCGATGTCGTGGCCCGACGCGGCCGAGGCGTACGTGGAGTGGTGGGGCGGTCTGGCGTGGTGACGCCGCGTCCGTGGGTCGTCGGCAACCGGTGGGACTCGCTCGACGGCGTCTACCCGCAGGTCCTTCCCAGGGTGTCGGTGATCGTGGCCCACTACGAGCAGCCCGGTGAACTGGCCCGCACACTGTCGGCCCTGTCGATGCAGGACTATCCGTCCGAGCTCCTCGAGATCATCGTCGCCGACGACGGGTCCTCCGGCGATGTCAGCGTGCCACCGGGGGTGATCCTCGTGCGTCAGGACGACCGGGGCTTCCGCCTCGCCGCCGCTCGCAATCTCGGTGTGCGGGCGAGCACCGGCGACGTGCTCTGCTTCCTCGATGCCGACACGGCCCCCGAACCCGGGTACGTGCGAGCCCTCACCCGTCTTCCCGCGCTGCTTCCCGAGGCCGTCACGGTGGGGCGCCGCCGGCACGCCGACTTCTCGGGCATCCATGCGCAGACGCCCGTCATCGAGGCCGTGGTGGGCCGCGAGCTGCCGGAGCCGGCGTGGCTCACGCAGGAGTATGCACGCAGCCGTGACCTCCTCGACGCCGACGACCGGTCGTACCGATTCGTCATCGGCGCGGTCATCGCCTGCTCGCGTCGCCTGTTCGACGAGACCGGCGGGTTCGACGAGTCGTTCTCGGCCTATGGCGGGGAGGACTGGGAGTGGGCGCATCGGATGTGGCAGGCCGGAGCCGTGCTCGCGCACGTCCCCTCTGCCGTGGCGTGGCACGACGGACCCGAGTGGGCGGAGCGCAGCGGCTCGGGACTCGAGCGCGCGAACGCCCAGACCCTGCGACTGGTCTCGTCGATCCCGGTCGGCGGCTCGGCTCCGCGCGGGCTGCTGTCGCGAGCCCCCGACCTCGTCGTCCGGCTGCGCGGGACGCACACGCGCGAGGCGCTGTTCATCGCGGTGGATTCGATCCTGGCCGCGTTCCCGCGCGCGCACGTGGTCCTCGACGCGGAGGCCGCACTCGACGTCGACGACCCGCGCGTCGTGATCGGGGGCGACGCACCGGACGCGAGAGTGCTCTGGGAGCTCGACCGGCCGGTCGTGGTTCTCGAGCCGGCATGGATCGCGGAACAGGTGGCGGGCATCGGCGCCGGCGACGTCGGCACCGTCGATCTCGTCGACGTAGACGGCTCGTCCCTGGGTGTGCTGCGGTCGCGACGAGCGCTCCGGCGCGCCGCGCGCTGGGGCACGGCGGAGGGCTTCGACACCGTGAGCGTCCGGGCGGACGGCGTGCATGCGGTGCGCCCCGACCCGCGGGTGGAGGCATGGGTCGGAGGGTGGGGCGGTCGCAACCAGTTCGGCTCAGCGTAGTGTTCTCCTCATGGGGAAACTGGAGTACAACAGCTCGCGGCCGGCGATCGAGATCGAGGACGTGACTCTGGCTCACGTCAAGATCGTGATCGGCACGAAGCTGCGCCGCAATGAGAGCTTCATGATGACCTGGCTCGCACGGCCCGAGGCGACATCCGGTCGCATGACCATCTGGGTGCACCCCAGCATTCCGTTGATCCTCGAATTCGACGATCCGGCGATGCCGTCGATCGACCCGAAACGGGTCGCTCACATGATGGATCAGCTGAACTCGCGCGGCGAGCTCATGCTCGATCAGCTCTGACCCGGAACCCTCATTCGTGCTCGGGGAGCACCGGACTCGACCACCCGGGATCGCGCCCGAGCTGCACAGCACGCGAGACGGATGAGGCGCCGAAACGGTCGCGCAGCGTGTCGAGCACCGAGTCGAGCCGCTGCTCGTCGCCCCAGTCGATGGGCAGTTCGGGCTGCGCGTTCTCGGCGCGGTCGAGCTGCGACAGTGAGACCCCGATGAGGGTGATGCCCCGCTTCTCGATCTCGGGCCATGCCGTGGTGAGCAGGGTCCTCGCGACGTCGAGCAGGATGGCCGTGCGGTCGGTCGGCGCACGAAGAGAGTGCGATCGGGTCGCCTTCGCGAAGTCTCCATAGCGAAGGCGCAGCACGACCGTCCGGCACACGCGCTCGCCGTCACGCAGACGGCGGGCGAGTCGATCGATGATCTGGGTGAGGAACAGATCCAGCTCTTCGGCCGTGCGCGTTCGCGAGCCGAGGGCGCGCTGCGATCCGATCGAGCCGCGGCGCCGGGTCGTGTCGACCGGGCGCGGGTCGCGCAGGCGGGCGAGGGCGTGCAGGTGGGCGCCGGCCGCCCTGCCCAGCATCCGCTCGGCCGTCGCCGCCTCGAGTTCGGCGAGCTGGCCCACGGTGTGCACGCCGTAGCGGTGCAGCTTCTCGGCCGTCACCGCGCCGACGCCCCACAGGCGCTCGACCGGCAGGGGGAGGAGGAACTGCTCCTCGCGGTCGGGCTCGACCACGAGCAGTCCGTCGGGCTTGCTGACCGCACTGGCGACCTTGGCGAGGAACTTGGTGCGGGCGACGCCGACCGAGATGGCGAGGCCGACCTCGGCGCGCACCCGCTCGCGCAGCCGCACCGCGACCTCTTCGGGGGTGCCGACGATGCGCCTGAGCCCGCCCACCTCGAGAAAGGCCTCGTCGATCGAGAGCCCCTCCACGAGCGGGGTCGTGTCGCGGAAGATCGCGAACACGTCTCTGCTGGCTGCCGAGTAGGCCTCCATGCGGGGCGGCACGACGACCGCATCCGGGCACAGCTCGAGCGCCTGGCGGCCGCCCATCGCGGTGCGCACGCCGCGAGCCTTGGCCTGGTAGCTCGCCGCCAGCACCACCCCGCCGCCGACGATGACCGGCCGGCCGCGCAGCGCGGGCGCATCGCGCTGCTCGACCGAGGCGTAGAACGCGTCGAGGTCGGCGTGCAGCACGGTGGCTTCGCCCCGCATCGTGTTCTCCCGTCGACGTGCAGATCGTCGCACGGGCCGGGGACATCGGCTGAGGCCCGTCAGGCTGCGATCAGTCGAGACGAGAGAGCGCGGATCCTCTGGCAGAGCGAATCGAAGGCGCTGTCGAAAGCGGCGGCGGTGCCGATCCTGGCGGGATCCCGCACCGACCAGTGCAGGTCGTCGCCCGTCGACATCCGCTCGTGGGCGTCGTCGCACACCGTGATCACCAGGTCATCGTCGGTGCGCACCTCGTCGACGTGGCGCGGTGGCCGGGCGGGATCGATCATGAGCCCGTGACGTTCGGCCGTCGCCAGCGCCTCGGGGTTCACTGCGGCGGCGGGCTGGGTGCCGGCGGATGCCACATCGATCGCGCTCACATCGCGCCAGATGACCTCGGCGAGCTGCGATCGGGCCGAGTTCGCGGTGCACACGAACAGCACGCGACCCGGGGGAGTGACGCTCGGCGGCGCGAGCGTGTCGAACACCTCGGGCCGGAGACCGATGTAGCTGCGTCTCCTGTCGAACTCCGATCGCGTACGCGTGATGATGCGAGCGGACTCGAGGACGCCGAGGTGGTGGGAGATCAGGTTCGACCTGAGGTCGAGCGTCGAGCCGATCTCCGATGACGAGAGGTCGCCGAGGGTGAGCAGGTCGACGATGCGCAGGCGCGTCTGATCGGCGAGTGCGGCGAAGATCGCCACGCGGCGTTCGAGATCAGTCATCGTTCCCATCCATATCACGCGGTTCCGGACGTGTCCACGGGTATTGACTCAATCCCGGTTGACCATATTCTGGTCGTCGCGAGACCGCGGACGCGGCCTCGGAGAGGAATGGACATATGGGCATCGGCAGCGGCATCGCGCTCTTCGTCATCGGAGCGATCCTCGTCTTCGCACTCAACATCGACACCGGCGGCTACGTCGATCTCGATCTGATCGGCTACATCCTCATGGGCGCAGGAGTCGTCGTGTTCCTGATCAGCCTCGTTCTCGTGATGCGCAGCCGTCGCACCGAGACCATCGACCGCACCGCCGTCGACCCGGCGACCGGCGACCGCGTGACCCGTCGCAGCATGCGCGACAACGAGCCCCTCGCCTGAGGACGCGTGCCTGAGGTGCAGCGCGGCACCGGCGCGATCGTCGCCGGTCTCGCAGCGACGCTCGCCTTCGTGCTGCTGCGGGCCGTGGTGGCTCTCGGCGGACATGAGCCGCTCGCCATCGACGTCTGGTGGCACGACCTCATGGTCTCGCTGACCAGCGACATCTGGGTCGTGGTCGCCTGGGTCCCGGCGGTGGTCGGTGGCACCATCGGCATGATCGTCCTGGGCGCCGTGCTGATCGCGGCGCTCGTCTGGCGTGGTCGGCGGTGGGATGCTGCGACGCTCGCGATCGCGATGGTCGCCGTCGTGGCGATCGGCGCGACGATGGCGGCGGTGATCGGGCGAACGCGTCCCGCGGACTCCCTCGCCGAGAGCGTCGCGACCTCCTTCCCGTCCGGGCACACCGCCGTCGCCACGACGGTCGTCGTCGTGCTCGCACTCGTGCTCCGTCGCCGATGGGTCTGGGTCGTGGGCATCGCGTGGGTGCTCCTCATGATGTGGAGCCGCACCTACCTGCATGCGCACTGGCTCAGCGACGTCGTCGCAGGCATGCTCGAGGGCGTCGCCGTCGCCACCTTCGTCTGGGGCTGCATGGAGGCGATCCGCGCGCGTCGCCTCGCGTCCGCGACCTCCGCATCCGACATCTCCGAAGAACCGATCGAAAGCACCGTGAACCCATGAACACACGCGACTCGGCCGCCTCCACCGCGAGGGCGGCCCAGGACTCGACCGTCTTCCGCGTCCTCGCGCGCGTGGGCTATGTCGTTCTCGGCATCCTGCACATCCTCATCGGGGGCATCGCGATCTCGATCGCCACCGGCGGCGGCTCGGAGAACGCCGACCAGGGCGGTGCCATGGAGCAGATCCAGAAGTCGCCGGCGGGGGTGTTCCTGCTGTGGCTGATCGTGCTCGGCCTGCTCGCGCTCGCGATCTGGCAGATCGCCGAGGCCGTCGTCGAGCGGGATCCCGACGCGAAGAAGAAGTGGGCGCACCGCGCGAAGTTCCTCGGCACGGCCGCCGCCTATCTGGCGATCGGCGCGACGGCGCTGATCTATGCGCTCGGCGGCCACTCGCAGTCGTCCGAATCGTCCCAGTCGTTCAGCGCGAAGCTGCTCGCGGTGCCGGCCGGTGTCGTGCTGCTCGTGCTCGTCGGGCTCGGAGTGGCCGCTGTCGGCATCGCGTTCATCGTCCGAGGCGTCACCCGTGCGTTCATGAAGCATCTCTCGGTCCCGTCCGGAAAAGCGCGTTCGGGCATCGCCGCCTTCGGAACGGCGGGCTATGTCGCCAAGGGGATCGCCGTGGGAGTCGCCGGTGTGCTCTTCGTCATCGCGGCGCTCACGCACGACCCCGAGAAGGCCGGGGGTCTGGACTCGGCGCTGCGCAGTCTGGCCGGATTGCCGTTCGGTGCCGTGATCCTCTGGGTGGTCGGTGCCGGCCTCGCCCTGTACGGCCTGTTCTGCTTCGCCCGCGCCCGTTACGCGCGGATGTGACGCGACCCGCTCCCGACGAGGCGCGAGCGCCTACCGAACCGTGTGTCGCCGCGCAACCCTGCCCGGCGAATCGATCCGGTCGGCCAGGATGGACCCATGAAGATCGTCTCGTATGCAGGGCAGCAGCTGGTGACCACGGATGACGTGGCGGATTCTCTCGTGACTCTCGCCGCAGCAGTGGCCAAAGAGGGCGAGGCGGACGCCGTCGAGATCCCCATCCTCGTCGACGGACGCGAGGACTGTGCCGACCTGGTGATCGGCGTCGGGAACGACCTGCTGGTCGGACCGCACGAGTTCGAGGACCGCGAGCCCGACTTCAGCGAGCACGCGGCGAAGCTGCAGGCGCATCGCCTCTACCCGGACTCTCGGGACTCCGGCGAGTCCGCCGGGCAGGGCGACTGGTACGTCGACGTGGATCTCGACCTCGACGGCTCCGCCGCGAACATGCGCTGATCGCGAGCACATCCGCGCGTTCTGATCAGTCGGTGGTGAGCAGCACCTTCGTGGCGCGACGCTGATCCATCGCCTCGTAGCCCTCGGCCGCCCGCTCGAGGGGCAGCGTCAGGTCGAAGACGACACCCGGGTCGATCTGATCGGTCATGATGAGGTCGATCAGCTCGGGCAGGAACCGACGCACCGGCGCCGGCCCGCCCAGAATGCTCACGGTCGAGAAGAACAGGTCGAGTCCGTCGAGTTCGACGCCGTGGCTCACTCCCACGAACCCGACGTGTCCACCGGGGCGGGTGGCGTGGATGGCCTGCATCATCGATTCCTGCGTGCCGACGGCCTCGACGGTGGAGTGGGCGCCGTACCCTCCCGTGAGCTCCTTGATCTTCGCGACGCCTTCGTCGCCGCGCTCCTCGACGATGTCGGTGGCCCCGAACGTCGTCGCGAGCGCCTGACGATCGGCATGGCGCGACATAGCGATGACACGCTCGGCTCCGAGCTGCCGGGCCGCGAGGATCGCGAGCAGGCCGACGGCGCCGTCTCCGACCACCGCCACGGTCTTGCCCGGCCCTGCCTCGGCGGCGACGGCGGCGAACCAGCCGGTGCCCAGCACGTCGGATGCCGCGAGCAGGCTGCGGGTCTGCGCCGGGGTGGGCTGGCCCTCGACGGCGACGAGGGTGCCGTCGGCGAGGGGGATGCGGGCGTATTCGGACTGGGTGCCGACGCCGCCCATCATGACCTGGTGGATGCAGCGCGACTGAAATCCCGCCTGGCAGATCTCGCAGGCGTTGTCGGATGCGACGAACGACCCCACGACGAGGTCGCCGACCGTGATGTCGCTGACCTCGTCGCCGATCTCCTCGACGACGCCGATGTACTCATGACCCATCGGAGTCGGGTGCGTCACCGGCTCGATGCCGCGGTAGGGCCACAGATCGGAGCCGCAGATGCAGGTGGCGGTGACGCGGATGACGGCGTCCGTCGGCTCGATGATCGAGGCGCGGGGGATCTCCTCGACGCGGACGTCCCCGGGGGCGTGCATGACGACGGCGCGCATGGTGTCGGTGCTGGTGTCTGTGCTCATGATGTTCTCTTTCAGTGCGGGAGGGCGGTGGATGAGGTCGGGAGCGGAGACGATTCCGGGACAGTGCGCCCCCGTGCGGAGGCGACAGGTAGAAGGGCGATGGCGGCGAGCAGGGTCGCGACGATGGTGACGACACCGAGCGGCAGGATGCTCATCGCTCCGGCGACGCCGACGAGCGGAGCGGCGACGCCCCCGAAGCCGAACCGCACCATTCCCAGCAGCGACGATGCGGTTCCGGCGATCTGCGGGTATCCGACCAGGGCGAGGGTCGCCGCCGGGGGCGACGAGATGGAGACGCCGGCAGCGAGCGCGAACAGCGACGCGAGCACTACCCACAGCGGCATCGGCACGATTCCTGCGGCGAGCAGACCGAGTGCTCCGACCGCTGCGGTACCGACGCCGATCGCGAGTGCGGCGTGCACGTGTCCCCGTTCGGAGAAGCGTCCGGCCAGGTGACCGAAGACCATGAATCCCGCCGAGTTCGCGCCGAAGGCGAGGGCGTATCCGAGCGGTGAGAGGCCGTAGATGTCCTGCAGCACGAAGGTCGCGCCCGAAAGGTAGGCGAAGAGCGCGGCATACATCAGCCCCTGGTTCAGAACTGCGCCGACGAAGACGCGGTCTCTGAGGAGCGTCCGGTAGTAGCTCACGGTGCGGCCCATCCCGCCCGTCGTCCGTGCCTCGGCCGGCAGCGTCTCACCGAATCGCACGAGCACGATGCTGAGGATCGCCGCGCCGATCATCGCGAGGAAGACGAACAGTCCCCGCCAGTCGATGATCGTGTTGAGGAGGCCTCCGAGCAGTGGGCCGACGATCGCCGCGAAGCCGCCGACCACGGTGAGTCGAGCGTAGAAGCGGATGAGTTCGCCGCCCGAGAAGGCGTCGCGGCCGGCCGCTTGGGCGATCACGATGCCGACGCCGCCGGCGAGCCCCTGGACGAACCGCGCGGCGACGAGCAGCTCGATCGTCGGACTGATCGCGCACAGCATCGACGTCAGGACGTATGCCACGATGCCGACGAGCAGGATGCCGCGGCGGCCGTATCGATCGGACACCGGACCGGCGATCAACTGACCGGCCGCGAGACCGACGAGGCAGGCGGTCACGGTGAGCTGTGCGACGGAGGTGGCCGCGCTGAGTTCTGCCGTGAGCGCCGGAAGGGCGGGCAGATACAGGTCCATCGAGATCGGCCCGAAGACTGTCAGCAGGAGCAGCAGGGCGGGGAGCATCCGGTCGACGGATGGGCGGGCTGCGGTCGTCATGATGTCCACTGTGCGCCTGCCGGATGCCCGGAGGGAGTCCCTGTCGAGGGGTGTACTGCGAGAGCCTCCCTCCGGGGCGCTGGCGGGGGTAGCGTCCTGAGCATGGACAACAGATCCGAGGTCCGCGAGTTCCTCATGAGTCGGCGTGCGCGCGTCGCGCCCGAGTCGGTGGGCATCCCGGCCGGCGGGAACCGGCGGGTCGCCGGTCTGCGACGCAGCGAGGCCGCCGCGCTCGCCGGAGTCAGCGTCGAGTACTACGCGAAGCTCGAACGCGGCGCCATCGCCGGCGCCTCGGCCGCCGTGCTCGACGCGCTGGCGTCCGCCCTGCAGCTCGACGACGCCGAGCGCGCGCATCTGCTCGATCTCGCACGCGCCGCCGACGGCATACCGTCGAGCGGTCGCTCGCGCCGCCGAGCAGCGAAGCCCGCGGCCGCTCGACCGAGTCTGCAGTGGGCGCTGTCGTCGATCACCGACGCGATCGCGTTCGTCCGCGATCCCCGCCAGAACCTGGTCGCGACGAACGATCTCGCGCGTGCCTTCTATTCGCCGGTGATCGGTGACGGCGGCCGCACCCCGAACCTCGCCCGCTTCCAGTTCCTCGATCCGGCGGCGCGCGACTTCTATCCCGACTGGGACCTCTTCGCCGAGATGTGCGTCGCGATCATGCGAGCCGAAGCCGGGCGCGACCCGCACGACAAGGGGCTGCAGGATCTCGTGGGCGAGCTGTCGACGCGCAGCGAGACGTTCCGTCGGCTGTGGGCGGCGCACGACGTGCGCATCCACGGCGCCGGGACGAAGCGGTTCCGGCATCCGCTCGTCGGAGAGCTGACCCTGGCCTACGAGGAGCTCGCGATCACCGCCGAGCCGGGCAACGTGCTGCTGATCTACTCGGCCGAGCCGGGCTCGCCCTCGGCCGAGCGTCTCGCGCTGCTCGCATCGTGGTCTCTGCAGCAGGGTGTCGTCGAGTCGACTCGGGACGGGAGCCGAGGCTAGGCGACGCCCCGCCGACAGATGGTTGCTCCCGGTCTACAGTTGCACTTTCGCAACCAATAGGCGTATAGTTGACTCTTATCAACTTTCTACACAGGAGCTCTCCACTGTGACTCACATCTCACCCACCTCTCACGGCGACGCGGTCCGCTCGCCACGCGAGGTCTTCACCGCGATCTCCGGTCTCGTCGTCGGCATGTTCGTCGCCGTGCTCTCGGGCACCGTGGTGTCGACCTCGATGCCCGTCATCATCGCCGACCTCGGCGGCACCCAGTCGCAGTACACCTGGGTCATCACGGCCAGCCTCCTGGCCACCGCCGTCTCGACCCCCATCTGGGGCAAGCTCGCCGACCTGGTCGATCGCAAGATCCTCGTGCAGCTCTCGCTGATCATCTTCACGGTCGGCACGGTGATCGCCGGCTTCTCGACCGACACCAACATGCTGATCGCCGTCCGCGTGATCCAGGGCATCGGCGTCGGCGGACTCATGTCGCTCGTCATGATCGCGGTCGCCCTCATCATCTCGCCGCGCGAGCGCGGCAAGTACATGGGCGTCGTCGGCGGCATCATGGCCCTCGGCACCATCGGCGGTCCGCTGCTCGGCGGACTCCTCACCGACGTGTGGGGCTGGCGCTCCAACTTCTTCGTCGGCGTGCCCTTCGCGATCCTCGCCCTCGTGCTGCTGCAGTTCACGCTGCACCTGCCCAAGCCCCAGCGAGACCGCAAGGTCTCGATCGACTACTTCGGCATCGTGCTTCTCGCCGTCGGCGTCTCGACCCTGCTCATCTGGGTGTCGATGGGCGGCAGCCAGTTCGACTGGGACTCCTCGACGAGCATCATGCTCGCGGTCACCGCAGGCGTCGCGATCGCCGCGTTCATCACGGTCGAGTTCTTCGTCAAGGAACCGATCGTGCCGATGTCGCTGTTCCGCAACCGCACCTTCACCCTGTCGGTCATCGCCTCGATCGCCATCGGCGTCTCGATGTTCGCGACCTCGGTGTTCCTGGCCCAGTACTTCCAGCTCGCACGCGGCGCCACACCCACCGAGTCGGGTCTCATGACGATCCCGATGATCGTGGGTCAGATGGGCGCGTCGATCATCATCGGCCAGCTCGTCAGCCGCTTCGGCAAGTGGAAGGGCTGGATGCTCACGGGCGCCATGCTGACCACGGTCGGCGTCAGCCTGATGGCCACGCTGCGCTACGACACCCCGTTCCCGCTCGTCGCGACCTACATGTTCGTGCTCGGCGCAGGCCTCGGCATGGTCATGCAGAACCTCACCCTCATCGTGCAGAACGACACCGCGCCGCAGCAGCTGGGCGCCGCCTCGTCGAACGTCAACTTCTTCCGCACGATCGCCGGCACCATCGGTGTGACGGTCATGGGCGCCTCGCTGTCGACCAGCGTCGCGAACTACATCACCGATGCGCTCGACGGCTTCACGCCGACGACTCCCGAAGAGGTCGACGCCCTCACGCACCTCGCCTCGGGCGACGTGCCCAAGGTCTCACAGCTGCCCGACACGATCCGCGCGATCGTCGAAGGCGCCTACGGCCACGGCATCGCCGATGCGTTCATCATCGCCATCCCGCTCGCGGTGATCGCCATCATCGCGATCGCGTTCATCAAGAACAAGCCGCTGTCGACGAAGAACGCTGCCGAGCAGCTGCGCGAGCAGGCCGAGGAATCGGTTCTCGAGGTCTCCGAGGCAGAGGTCGGCGCCAGCATGTCGACCGGAGCGATCCGCATCTCCGGCACCGAGTCCGCATCCCCCACGACCGGCTCGGTGACGACCGTGCTCGAGCGCGACGAGCGGGAGTCGGGGCGCTGAGATGACCACCTCCGCGGCTCTCGAACCCGCCGACGTCGACACCGCCCTCGGCGACCTGCAGACGCATCTGAACCTCATCTTCGCGAGGACGAGGACGCTCTGGAAGGAGTCGGCGGCGCGCATCGACCCCGAGCTGCAGGTCGGCGGCTACAAGCTGCTGACCTTCATCGAGCGGGCCGAGTCGGCGAACGCCCATGAGCTGGCCGAGCGGTTCGAGATGGACAAATCGGTGATCAGCCGTCAGGTGCGGATGCTCGAGGAGCTGGGTCTGATCGAGTCGCGGCCCGACGAGCGCGACGGACGGCTGCGGGTGCTGACCCCCACGCCGGCCGCCTGCGCCGCGCTCGTCGAGCTCCGACGCGACCACGCCACGCGTCTGCGGACCATCGTGGCCGAGCTCACGCAGGACGAGATCCAGGCGGCATCCAAGGTGTTCCGCCTGCTGGCCGAGGTGTGATCGGCTCGCGACCACGCCCATCGATCGAAGCCCCGCCGTCTCTGAGACGGCGGGGCTTCGCCGTAAGCTGGCGAGCATGAGTGCCTCGCCCGACGAACCCGCCCGCCCGGGCGCGCCCGCCGCCGACACCGACGGTTCTGCGCCGATCGAGGCGGCCGAGCTCGATCAGGCGATCTCCCGGGTCGAGCACGAGCTCGGCAGGCTCTTCGCCCGCATCCGGGTGAGCTGGCGAGAGGCCGCGACCACCGTGCATCCCGACCTGCAGCCTCTCGGCTACCAGGTGCTGACATCGATCGCGACCGGCAAGGCGACCTCGGCGGGGGCCATCATCGAGCGTCTGCAGACCGACAAGTCGGCGGTCAGCAGGCACGTGCGCCAGCTCGAACAGCTCGGCCTGGTCGAGAGCGTCCCCGACCCGGATGATCGGCGGGCGCGGGTGCTCGTCGCCACCCCGCTGGCGCAGGAGCGGGTGGCACTCGCGCGCGCTCGTTACGAGGAGCGCCTCGGCGAGCGACTGCGCCGCTGGACCGCCGAAGACCTCGACCACTTCGCCGAGCTCCTGGCCGCGTTCGGCGACTGAGGAGGGGCTGGACTCCACGGCGAGCCGCGACGAGACTGATCCCACCACTACGGGAAAGAGGAACAGTCATGGCATACAGGGTCGGATACTTCGTCGGAAGCCTCTCGTCCACCTCGATCAATCGCATCCTCGCAACGGCGCTGATCAGGCTGGCGCCGTCTGATCTGGAGTTCTTCGAGATCCCGATCAGAGACCTGCCTCTCTACAGCCAGGACTACGACGACGACTATCCCGCGGTGGCCGTCGATCTGAAGGAGTCCATCGCCTCGGCGGATGCCGTGCTCTTTGTGACGCCCGAGTACAACCGCTCGATCCCTGGCGGCCTCAAGAACGCGATCGACTGGGCGTCTCGGCCGTGGGGCCAGAACTCGTTCGACCACATCCCCGCCGCGGTGATCGGGGCCTCGGTCGGCGCGATCGGCACGGCGGTCGCCCAGCAGAGCCTGCGCGGTGTGCTGAGCTTCTGCAACGCCCGTCAGATGACGGCGCCCGAGGCGTACATCCAGTTCTCGCCCGAGACCTTCGCCGACGACGGAACGGTGCACAACGAGGGCACCGCCAACTTCCTGCGCGACTACCTGGTGGAGTTCCGAGACCACATCGAGCGCGTGCTCACCGTGCTGCCGCGCGACACCGACGGGTGAACCCGGGCGCGAGCCGCGTAGCCTGAACCACATGACGCTCACGAAAGCCCGCACCGCCGCAGAGGTCGTCGATTGGCGACGCCGTGTCTTCGCCCTCTACGACGCGGTGCGTCGGGCGGACTCCGCCGAAGAGGCGCACGAGCTCTGGCGCATCGAGCGCGACGACCTGCTGCTGCACCACGCGGCGACCCCGCTGATGGGGGAGGATCGCCCGTTGTTCGAGGGGCTGCCCATCGCGTCGTACGATCCGCAGTGGCGCTTCGAGCTGCCGATCCTCGAGGCCGAGCCCGGAGGATTCGAGTTCGCGACCGGCACCGACGGCGTGGTGCCGTTCGAGCGGATCGGCCGCGTCGAGGTTCCCGACGCCGGTTCGCTCGACGTGTGGCGTCTGACGACCTATGGCGGCGGGATCTTCATTCCGGTGCGCGACGCTCTGGCCGGTCGGCCTGGCGGCACCTACGGCGGCGGGCGCTACCTGATCGACACGATCAAGGGTGCCGACCTCGGATCGGATGCCGAGCTCGGCACGATCGTGCTCGACTTCAACTTCGCCTACAACCCGTCGTGCGCCTACGACCCCGCGTGGGCCTGCCCGCTCGCCCAGCCGGGCAACGTGCTCGAGGTCGCGGTGCCGGTCGGCGAGATGTACGGCCGCGTCGCCGACTGAGCGTCCGGGCTGCATCTCGCCGCAGGGGAATACCTCGTCCGTCGAGCGGCTTACCCCTGAGCGTGACTCTCTTCAAACCGGCCGTCTTCGGCGCCCTCTCGCTGTCCAACCGCGTCGTCATGGCGCCCCTCACGCGCACCCGTGCCGACGATGACGGCGTGCCCACCGACACGATGGTGGAGTACTACCGCCAGCGCGCGGGCCAGGGGCTCATCATCTCCGAGGGCACGTGGCCGGCGGCCGAGGGCAAGTCGTACGCCGGGCAGCCGGGCATCGTCACTGCCGCGCAGATCGAAGGATGGCGGCCGGTCACGGATGCCGTGCACGAGGCCGGCGGCACGATCGTCATGCAGCTGATGCACGGCGGCCGCGTCTCGCACCCCGCGATCTCGGGGGAGTCGAGAGTCGTCGCACCGAGCGCACTCGCCGCCCCCGGTCAGACGCACACCCCGGTCGGCAAGGTCGACATGCCGGTTGCTCACGCGCTGACGCTCGACGAGATCCCGATGGTCGTCGAGCAGTTCGTGCAGGCCGCGCGCAATGCCATCGCCGCAGGCTTCGACGGGGTCGAGGTGCACGGCGCGAACGGCTACCTCGTGCAGGAGTTCCTGTCGCCGGTGTCGAACATCCGTGACGACCGGTACGGCGGATCGCCCCAGAACCGCGCCCGTTTCGCGATCGAGGTCACGTCGGCGGTGGCCGAGGCGGTCGGGGCCGACCGCACCGGCATCCGCCTGTCGCCGCAGCACAACATCCAGGGGGTGCTCGAAGAGGACGACGCCGATGCCCTCGCCACCTACCTCGCCCTCGCCGAGGTGCTCGCACCGCTCGGCCTCGCGTTCATCGACGTGCTCAGCGCCGTGCCCACCAGCGAGCTCGTGCAGCGCATCCGCCGCACGGCCGGCGCTCCGCTGATCGTCAACTCGGGATTCGCCGCGCAGACCACCCGCGACGAGGCCGAGATGCTCGTCTCCGAGGGATGGGCGGATGCCGTGGCCGCCGGCCGTCCGGTCATCGCCAACCCCGACCTCGTCGAGCGCTGGCGTCAGGACGCCGAGCTCAACGAGCCGCGTCCCGCGCTCTTCTACGGGCGGACCGCCGAGGGGTACACCGACTACCCCTCGCTCGAGTCCGTGCGCACCGACGCCTGACCCCGGACACGCTGACCCGCGGTCTGAGACGCTCGGGCCACGGGTCAGGGAGTCCGTCGACGTCAGCGCCGCCGTCAGCGCCGCCGTCGGCGCCGTCGAGGTCAGCGCCGCACGATGCGCGCCCGGTTCTTCGCGACGCTGCTGAGGGTGGCGCGCACGGGCGTCCCCAGGTACAGCCCGAGCGACGCTCCCGACGCGAGCGCGATGCCGATGACCGCCGCATCGACCAGCGAGCCGCCGATCCCGACCACGCCCGTCGTCGACCCGGCGGCGTGGATCATCTCGAGCAGTCCCTGGAACACCGCGACACCGGGCACGAGAGGCACGATGGCCGCCGTGGTGACCGCGACCGACGGGACGTGCAGCTTCACCGCGATCAGCATCCCGACGAAGCTCGCGAGCAGGGCGCCGATCGCGCTCGCCGCAGCGGGATGCAGGTTGAGCCCGACCGTCGCCGAGTACCCGGCGATCGTGACGGCACTGAGCAGCCCGCTCACGAGGATGATCCGCAGCCCCGCGCCGTTGAACACCGCGACGGCGATCGCGATGATGATCGCGCCGACGAACTGGTTGAGAAGCGGGCCGAACGGGGCGGGGTCGTCAGGCAGGCCCATCGTGAAGCCCAGCACGCTGCCGAGCTCGAGGCCGACGAGGATGCCGATCACCACTCCGAGCGTCTGCATCGTCAGATCGAGGATGCGTCCCCCGGCGGTGAGCGCGAATCCGTCGATCGCATCCTGAGCGGCCCCCACCACGGTGAGTCCGGCGAGCATGAGCACGATGCCCGACGCCACGATGATCGACGGGCGGATGCCGACGAACGGCTCGATGCCGGCCGCTCCGAGCGCCGAGACGGCGACCGCGACGACGGTCGTCACGAAGCCTCCGGCGATCTGACTGAAGAACAGCGGAACGCGCACGCGGGCGAGTCCTGCCTGGGTCAGTGCCGCGCAGAGCGCCGCGACGAAGGTGAGACCGACGATGAGGGGCGAGGCCCCGAGCATGATGCTCACTCCGACGGCGAGCAGCGCCCGGGCCACGATGACCACCGGCTGCTGGTAGCCGAACGGCACTCGGCGCAGCGCGCGGAACGTCGATCGGGCCGACTCGAGATCGAGCCCGTCGTCGATGTCGGCGACCAGGGCCTGAACTCGCTGCAGCTTGGCGTGGTCGGGTGCCGCGACGCGGACGACCCGCACGAGAGTCTCGGGCCACACTTCGCCGCTCAGGTGGAACGAGACCGTGATCGAGTTGTAGGTGACATCGACCTGCACGTCGCGCATGCCGTATGCGGCGCAGACGCGTGTGATCGCGAGCGTGACTTCGTGCGCTGAGGCGCCGACGCCGAACATCGATTCACCGATGCGGGTCGCGAGGTCGAGCACACGCGGCACCGTGCGTTCGTCGATGACGGGCATCGCCTCGGTGTGGGCGACGGACGAGGGATCGGTGTGCAGGATCCTGCGCACGGAGGCGAGCAGTCGCCGCTCGGGATTCGGGGACACCACCCCATTCTTCCTCCTCGCGACCCATACGGCGGACGCCGCGGGTCGCGAGGAGGAAGAACGGTCAGGCCTGCGCCGGAACCTCGATGCGCTCGACCGGCGGCGCTGCGCCTTCGGCCGGCTCGCTCACGAGGCGGAGGCCGCCGGGAGCGTTCGCGGTGAAGGCCAGGGCCTCGATCCACGCGCGGTTGATCTGCGGCTGGCGGCTGCCGCTGTACTTGAAGACGAGGGAGCTGCCGGCGTGCACCCACACGGTCGTGCGGCCCCCGCCGACACCCATGTCGTCGCGCCACGAGAACGAGAAGGGCTCGCCTCTTCTGAGCTTCGCCGTCATCACGAGCTGCAGGTGCGTGAGCGCCCTGTCCTCGATGTCGGACTTGACGGTTCCCTCGTAGATGAACTTGCCCATGATGATCTCCCCGATCCGCCACAGTGCCCGCGAGACGAGGCGTATCGAATGATCACCGTTGGTGCATCCAGTTTCCCATATTCCGATGTTCAGTGCGCCTCTCGTGTGCTCAGCGATCCGTGTGTCGCCCGGGGTGGCGTCGCGTGCCGCTCATCACTTCATGCGGCCGAAGGTGGCGTCGATGTCGGCCATCTCCATCGCGGCGGTCGCTTCGATCAGTGCCCTGAGGTCCTTGTCGGCCCCGGGAGAGAACTCTTCGAGGCGTTCGGGCGAGATCGTCATCGGTGCGCCGACCGGGGCCTGTTCGCTCGCGTCCAGCGTCGTCCCGTCGTTCGACGGCGATGCACCCTGGAAGATCTTGCCCGCCTCCGAGGCATCCGTGAGATCGAAGGAGTACTGCTTGCTCTGCAGACCGAGGTCGAGCAGCTTCTTGACCTCGGGGAACTGCTCGGCGTTGGTCTTCGGGATCGGCAGCGAGGTGCGCCAGTTCACGCCGAGCGTCTCGAGCGCCTTGGCGTACGCGTTCTCGTGGGCCTGGTCGCGCACGATCAGGTACGAGATCGTGCTGCGCGCGGTCTTGTTGTCGGTCATCTCGTACAGCCGGCACTTCTGCAGGCGACCCGTCGACTCGAGCATCAGGTTGTAGAGCAGATCGAGCACGAGGTTGCCCGAGTTGTAGACATAGCTGCCCATCCACGGATTCCCGGCCGCGTCGACGGGAAGCGCCCCCTGCGCGCCGACCAGGTAGTGGTGGATGTTGCTCGTGTCGAGGGCGATGTTCAGGGGAGTCGCGCCGCCGGCACCGGGCTTGTCGACCGGGTCGGTGGGCTTGCCCTGGTACTGGGGCGATCCGTCGAGCAGCCGCGAGATCGTGGTGCCGATGAGCTCGACGTGGCTGATCTCCTCGGTGCCGATGCCCTGGATGAGGTCCTTGTACGGCTTGCCGTCGGGGCCCCGGAAGTTGATGCTCTGGAAGAGGTACTGCATCATCGTGCGCATCTCGCCGAACTGGCCGCCGAGGCCCTCCTGCAGCGCGTTCGCCGCGGCGGGATCCGGCTCGTCCTGTGCGATCTCGTTGATGAACTCCTGAAGATGGAAATACATGTCGGCCTCCGTCGGTCGTGTCTGGGTGAGGGGCCAACTGTGCGCCTCGCCCGGGAGGTCGCGCCCCTCCCTCGACGTCGCGGGGAGATGGTCCTAGGATGCGCGGCCGTGCCCGCGGGCGCGCCCGCGTCGACGCGCGCGATGGGTGTGTCAACCCTCTGTCGGATCCGTCATCGCTGGTGGAGGGTGGCCGTTCGATACGCAACGAGGAGGCTGACGATGAAGGCACTCACCTGGCAGGGAACACGCAACGTGGCGGTGGAGGAGGTACCCGATCCGGTCATCGAGCGCCCGACGGATGCGATCGTCCGCATCACGTCGTCAGCGATCTGCGGCTCCGATCTGCACCTCTACGAACTGCTCGGCCCGTTCCTCGACAAGGGCGACATCCTCGGTCACGAGCCGATGGGGGTCGTGGTCGAGGTGGGCAGTGCCGTGCGCGACCTGGCGGTCGGCGATCGCGTCGTCATCCCCTTCAACATCTCGTGCGGCCACTGCTTCTTCTGCCTGCGCGGCCTGCAGTCGCAGTGCGAGACGACCCAGGTGACGGAGTACGGCAGCGGCGCGGCGCTGTTCGGATACACGAAGCTCTACGGTCAGGTGCCCGGAGGTCAGGCCGAGTACCTGCGGGTTCCGCTCGCCGACCACAACCACATCAAGGTCGCCTCCGACCTCCCCGACGAGCGGTACCTCTACCTGAGCGACATCCTGCCGACGGCGTGGCAGGGGGTGGAGTACGCGAACGTGCCCGAGGGCGGGACGCTCGCGGTGATGGGACTCGGCCCCGTCGGGCAGTTCGCCGCCCGCATCGGAGCTCACCGCGGTTACCGGGTGCTGGCCGTCGACCCGGTCGCCGAACGCCGGGAGATGGCGGCACGACACGGCATCGAGGTGTTCGACCTCACGGATGACGTCGTGGCGGAGCTGCGGGACCTCACCGACGGACGCGGAGCGGATTCTGTGGTCGACGCGGTCGGCATGGAGGCGCACGGCAACGCCGGTGTCGCGCTCGTGCAGAAGGCCGTCGGGCTGCTGCCGGACCCTGCCGCCCGCGCCGTGTTCGACAAGGCGGGGATCGACCGTCTCGCCGCTGTATACGCGTCGATCGACGTCGTGCGTCGCGGAGGCACGGTGTCGCTCAGCGGCGTCTATGCGGGCGATGCCGACATCCTGCCGATGAAGACCCTGTTCGACAAGCAGATCGGCATCCGCATGGGACAGTGCAACGTGAAGCGCTGGACGGACACCCTGATGCCGCTGGTCGAGGACCTCTCCGACCCGCTCGGAGTGATGGATCTGATGACCCACACGGCACCGCTCGAGGATGCGCCGGGGCTCTACGAGACCTTCCAGCGCAAGGAGGACGGCTGCATCAAGGTCGTGCTGCAGCCCTCGACGGTCTGAGACTCAGCGGCGCGACCGTCGGGCGCGTGACGGTCAGGCGGCTCCGACGCTCGGGGCCGCCTGCGTCCGCTCCACGCGCCCGCGGATGAAGAAGAGGGCGATCAGACCCACGACGATCACGACGATGTTGCCGAGTCCCGCGATCGATCCGACCGCGCCCTCGACCGGGTACGCGGTGTGCAGGAAGATGCTCGGGTCGGTGCTGGCGTGCAGCAGGATGGGGGCGATGAGAGTGCCGGTCACCCGCATCGCGAGGTACATGCAGACGCCGAAGGCGAACGTGTAGACGAGCTGGAAGAGTGTGGCGAACAGCGACTGCCCGGTGAGCAGGTTGCCGGCGTGGAGCAGGGCGAACAGCGCTGAGGAGATCACGGCGACCACGATCTCGCGCTGGCCCGCCCTGCGCAGCATGGTGACCACGAGACCGCGCGTCAGCACCTCCTCGGCGAATCCGATGAAGAGCCCGGCCAGAAGCCAGGTCGCGACGACCTGGAACCCGGCGGCTCCGTAGTCGATCGAGAGCAGATGCAGGATGTTGAACAGCAGCACCACGGCGACAGCGATCCACATCCAGCCCCGCCCGCCGATGGGCTGGCGCCCGAAGAGCTCGCCCAGCCAGCCGACCGATGCCGCGAACGCGACGAGCAGCAGGCACCCGACGAGGATCGGGAGAACGTAGAACACGAGGATGCCGAGGGCGCTCTGCGGGTCATCGATCTGATCCGCGATCGGGGTGAGCAGCAGCGACAGTCCGTTGTACAGCACGAAGTACACGACGACGAGCACGACGGCGCGCCACCAGCCGCCCTGTTCCCAGAACCGTCGCCAGCCCGATTGCGCCATCTCGGTCATCCTGCGTCCCTCCGTCTCCGCGGAGGTCGCGGTTCACGACCCAATATATGGGGTGTGCATCCCCGTCAGGAGGCGCGTCCTTCCGCGAGGTAGGCGAGGCGGTGCAGGGTCTCGGAGTTCCGCCAGCGCAGCAGGGGAGCCGTGAGCACGCTCGGCACCAGGGTGGCCGGACCGCTGACCGGCTCCTCGTCGATGCGCACCATCGTGCCGCCGTCGTACTTGCGCACCCGCAGAGTGACACGGGCCTCACCGATCGGCCACCCCTTCGCCCGCATGACCATGCGGTTCGGCGGCGACCATTCCTCGACCACTGTCGTGTCGTCGAGCAGCGCCGGCCAGACCCCGACCGAGTGATGCAGCCGGGCTCCCGGCTGCGGCCACGATTCGTCGACGTCGCGCATGCGCGAGGCACCCACGACCCACGTCGGGTACAGCCACCCGTTGCTCAGTACCCGGAAGACATCGTCGGGCTGGCAGTCCATCGTGCGCACGTTCTTCGCCATCTCGGCACTCCTCTCGCGTCGTGACGATGATCGCGCCCCCATCCGGTCCACGGACAGGGGGTTGACGCCTGCCCCCGGGGGAGTGCAGCCCCGCATGGCACCCGCTCCGCGATGGCACCAGCCCCGATCCGTACTAGCACAGGGTCCTCGATCACGCCTCCCCCTCGACCTGCGATCGCGTCTCTGCGAGTGTCGCAGCATGGCACTCATCGACATCCCCGCGCGCGCGGCGCGAAAGCTCGGCGCCCTGGCTCGTGACGACGCTCCCACCCTGCTCACCCGCGGCTACGGGTTCGGTGCGCGGATCTGGCGCCGGGTGCCACCGGGCGCGAGATCGGCGCCGATGCGCCTGCTCGGCAGCGACGCCGTCTTCGTCAGGGGCGTGGAGGGCGTGGAGCTCTTCTACGACGAGAGCCGTATCGCCCGACACGGAGCCATGCCGACGATCGTGCAGGAGAGCCTGTTCGGACACGGCTCCGTGCACAGTCTCGATGGAGCACCCCACCGGCATCGCAAGGCCACCTTCGTCGACGTCGCCTACGAAGACGAGCAGGTCGCGCGCCTGACTCCCTGGCTCGAGCGCGAATGGCAGGCCGAGCGTCAGGCATGGCTCGACGGCGGCACCCGCAGCGCCTATGACGCCGCGGTCGGAGCACTGGGCCGGGCGATCATGGGCTGGGCGGGTGTGCCCGGCACGCCCGCGGCGAAGACGCGCTGGTCGGCACGGCTCGCTCAGATCGTCGACGGCTTCGGCTCGCCCTACTCGCCCGTCTACGTCGCCGCTCTGGCGAATCGCTGGTGGTCCGACCGTCACTCCGCCCGGCTCATCGAGGCGGTGCGGCACGGGGCGCTCCGGGCCGAGTCCGGCACGGCGCTCGAGCAGTGGGCGCACCACCGCGACCAGCACGGCGAGCTGCTGCCCGCGCGCATCGCCGGTGTCGAGCTGCAGAACAGCATCCGTCCGATGATCGCGGTCGCGCGCTTCGTGGCCTTCGCCGCGAAGGAGCTGCACGAGCGCCCCGACTGGCGCGAGCGCATCGCGGCCGAGGCCGCCGAACGCGGCTCGCTCGTCGGCGGACCCCTGTCGATCATGTTCGCGCAGGAGATCCGGCGCACCTCTCCCTTCGTCCCCATGCTTCCCGGCTGGGCGACGGCAGACATCGAGATCGACGGCCAGAGCGTGGAGGCGGGAGGACGCGTCGTCCTCGATCTGCAGGGGACGAATGCGGATGACCGCTTCTGGGCGCATCCGCAGCGGTTCGACCCCGAGCGCTTCCGGGGCATCGAGGACTACGAGGCGCTCGCCGCGTTCGTGCCCCACGGCGGTGCCGGCGTCGCCACGGGGCACCGCTGCCCCGGTGAGAAGCTCGCGATCGCAGGGCTGGCCGCGGCGATCACGGTGTTGAGCGACCCCGACCTGCGGATCCTCGAGAAGGGTCTCGACGTCGATCGGCGTCGGCTGCCCACCAAGCCCCGCTCCGGCGGCGCGGTGCGGTCGGCCGCATCGGCATCCGCCACTCGCGGGTGCCCGTTCCATTGAGCGCGTGACGGCGTTCTGTCAAGGGGTGCGCGTCGACCCGACTGCCCCGGCATGCTGACCGGACTGCGCACGCCGACGAGAGGAGCACCATGTCAGACATCGAATCCACACCCGATGACGGGCGAGCCGAGGCGGACGAGTCGCCGATGATCCCCGACGAGCTCGCGCCCCGTCAGCAGTCCGAGGACCCGGTTCCGAACGATCCCGACGCCGCCGGCACGAAAGATCGGAACGACGACGAGGACGAGCTCTGACGCCTGTCGACAGCGGCCGGTCGCCTCGAGCGATCGGCTACGGCGCCCGCCGCACAGACTCCCCCTTACTGGTGCGGTGGGCGTCCTGGCGTCGTCATCCTCGGGGATCCGCGGGTCACGGTCATTCGCGACCCGAGGTGTCGACGCCGTCGGGGAGCTCTTCCACCGGGACGACGACCACATCCTGCACCTTCCAATCGAGGTCGGTGATGCGGGCCGCGAGGTCGCTGACGTCGCTCAGCGACACCTTTTTGCGTTGGGGCACCACGAACGCCTCGATGTGGAAGACCTGCCCCTGATCCCGCATCCGCACTCCCGCGTCGGCGACCCACGGGCGGGAGCGCATGGTCGAGATCACGTCGCCGGCGAGCGGATGCGGGTGCCTGCTGTCGTACGTCCGGGCTCGCTGGTCCATGAGGTCGATCACGGCGGTCTTGGTGTTGCGGAAGCCGTCCCAGATGATGCCGAGACTGATGAACAGAGCCGCCGCTCCGTCGAGCCACCACAACCCGGCACCCACGCCGAGCACGCCCACGATCGACGCGACGGTGGTCTGCCAGTCGGCCTTCGCCATGTCGGCGTCCGCGTACAGGAGCTTGTTGTGAAGGACGGGGGCGAGCTTCGACTTCGCCGGCCCGTAGAGGAACACCGGACCGACGATCACGACGGCCATGACGGCGACCATCAGCCACCCGAGCCAGATCGTCTGCCCGAACACCTGCACGGTGCCGATCGTCGGATGCTCGGCGGTGACGAGCCCGACCACGGATTCGCGAGCGAGGTTGAGGCCGACGGCGAGCAGGGCGACTCCCGCCACGAGGTGTCCGATGCCCATCGCGCGGTGCAGCCCGTAGGGGTGCGTGAGCGTCGGCCGGCGGCGCACGAAGATCAGGGCGATCAGGAAGGCGAACTGGGGGATGAGAGACAGCATGTCCTCGATCCACGCGGTGCGCATGGCCTGGGAGTTGCCGACGACGAGCGCGATCACGGCGATCGTCGCCGAGGTGTAGGCGATCGTGAACCACTCCCAGCGGATCGCCGTGCGCAGCGCCTTCTGCTGTTCATCCGGCAGCTCCGTGCGCCCGAACTGCTTCAGTTCCGTCACGACCCGACCTCCGCGTCGAGGTAGCGCTCGAGCGCGCTGAGGAACGCGTTCTCGCCGAGCGGCACCAGCATCACGATGGAGCGACCGTCTGCACCCGCGATTCCGGGGTATCCGCGGGTCACGCCCGCCTTGTCGGCCCAGAGCGTCTGATCGGTCATGCCGCCGGCGACGAGGTCGAGATCGCCGCGTTCGAGCATCCCCACCAGGGTCTCCTCCGACGCCTCGGTCCAGTCGACGTCCGCGTCGATGCTGTCGGCGAATCCCTCGATCAGGTCGGGGATGCTGCCGCTCGGGGTGTCGCCCTCGGTGTCGACGAGCCCGGGATCGGCCGAGACGCCGACCCGCAGGTCGGAGTCGGTCACGGTGTCGAGGGTGCCGTCAGGGTCGGCGGGGATGGTCAGGCCGCAGCCGGAGAGCGCGCACGCGAGCAGCAGCGCCACTGCGGATGCGACCGCGCGGCGGGGAGTCCACGACGATGCGTTCACGACGATATGGTGCCGCCGCAGGGCGGCAGGAGGGAACCGGGTTGACGCTCGATGTGCCGCGGAGTATGCCGCGAGCGAGACCCTGACCGGCATCCTGATGCGGCTCGGCGACGCCGATCCAGCGGTACGGTAGGGCACATGCCCCAGGCCCTCCGCACCTTCGGTCGCGTCCTCGCCCGGCATGGCGTGGCGCTGATGGCCTGGTACCTCGGGGGCGAGGCACTGCATCGCGTGCTGATCGAGCTCGCGGGAGTCGTCGGCGGACACACCACGCTCGGCGGCCTGCTGCTGCTGCCGCTGGCGGTCGCCGCCCGTCTCGTGTCGTACGTCGCGATGTATCTCACGGTGCGACCGTCGCTGCCGCACAGCCGGAGAGAGGATGCCGGCGGCATCCGCGAGTTCGGCTCGGCCACTCTCGCGGCGATCCTGCCGTTCTTCGCCTTCTACACCGCGTGGGGGCTGCTCGATGTCGACCAGATCGAGTTCTTCCGCATCGCGAGTCCGATCGCGCTGGCCGAATCGGGCTATGAGTTCGATCAGCTCGGCGATCGCGGGGGACTCATCGGGGTGGGGGTTCTCCCCGTCACAGTGCTGGTGATCGCGCTCATCGCGCGCCTTGTCTTCGCGCGCCTCGCCGGCCGACTGCCGCGGTGGACCGTCGTGATCGCCGCCTACACGGAGGTCCTCTGGACGTTCATGCTCTTCACCCTGGTGGCGCGGTGGTGGAACGGCGTGCTCGAGTGGTTCGCGGGGCGTGAGGTCGTCGGGTGGCTCGAGGGGTTCGGCGGCTGGTTCACCGTATACATCACACCGGTCGCCGCCGTCTGGGAGGCGGTGACGTGGCTGGTCGGCATCCTGGTGGCCGCTCTGCTGGTCCCCGCGGCATGGCTCACCGTCGCCGGAGTGATCTTCGGCACGACCTTCGACTCGACACCGCCCTTCGCGCGGTGGGGTGGCGGCGCGGTGCGCGGTGCGGCGGTGGGCCTCGCCCGCACGGTCGTCATGCGCCTCGAAGGACTCTGGGCCGCCGTGACGGTGATCTGGCGGGGAGGCCCCCTTCTCTACGGCGCCTTCACGCTCGCGTATGCGGCCTGGAGCCTGGCCGAGCAGTGGGCGACGCGCGGCGTGCTGAGCGCGATCGGCGGACATGAGCCGTGGTTCTGGGTGGGGGTCTTCCCGGTGGTGAGCCTCGCCGTCGCCACTGTCGCCGAGCCGCTTCGGGTGGCGATCGTGGCCACTGCCTACGATCAGGTGATCGGTCGTCCGCACGCGGGCCTCGACACGCGGCCGTCAGGGATCGATGCGGAAGCGGGCGACCTCTCCGGTCGTGCCGATGTCGAGGTCGAAGGGGCCGACGGCATCATCGGGGAGCAGGAAGACCAGCTGGATGCCGTACGACGTCGCCGACGCGATGCATGACCTCTCGCCGTCGTCGTAAGGGACGTCGAGCCCCTGGCGCGACGACACCCAGGTGCGCCCCGACGAGCGATCGGTGAGCGTCGTGACGGTGCAGGATCCGGAGTCCGGCCCGCCACTCGCGCGGATCCGGACGCTGAGGGTGCGCGAACCTGCGGAGGCCTCGTATTCGTCCCAGGTGACTGCACCGAGGGTGATCGTCTGTTCGGACACCTCCGCTGTCTCGTCCGCTGCGGTGACGGTGCCGGAGTCTCGGAGCGAGGGGAGGACGTCGAGCCACAGGTAGGCGCCTGCGGCCGTGATGGCCGCGAGCGCGAGGGCGGCGAACGCGGCGCGCTGCGACCGCCACCAGGTCACGGCGCGGTCCATTCCGGGGACTCCAGCTCCACGCTGTCGGCGCGCGGCAGCTCGCCGAGGTCGAGCGACACGGTGACGAGGTCGTCGAGCTCCGGCGTGAAGAACGACGGGGTCAGTCGGAGCTCGGCCGCCCCCGTGCGGAGGTCGTCGGGCAGCTCGAACGCGAGGGTGCCCACGGTATCCAGTCCTACCCGCAGCGGGGTGCCCTGCAGCGAGTCGGAGGGGCGCTCGCTGGCCTGGAAGACCCGGTCGGCCACGGCGAGGGTCGCCAGATTGATCGCGGCGTCGACCTCGGTCGTCGGCGCGGCCGCGACGAGGGTCACGATCAGCCAGTTGCCGTCGGCGCTCCACTCGGGGTCAGGGCCGACGACCTCGTCGGAGAAGGTCGCGTCGGTCACCGTCACCACGAGGTCGCGCGACGTGACGGTGGTTCCGACGGCGCCGTGGATCCCGAACGCTCCCTGGAGAGAGTCGTCCGAGGGGGTGGCGGCGGTCAGGGCCCCTGCGCCGACGACCAGCGCCCCGCCGACGATCCACGGCAGTGCGCGCCTCATGTCGCGCTCCTCACCGGCAGGGTCACGCTCGCGGCGACGTCACCGGCGTTCCATGTGACGACATGGGATGAGAGGAGGACCGCTCCGACGCTGACCTCGGCCTCGTGCACCTCGAGCGATAGTTCGTCGGCGACGCTCTCGCTGGATACGGTCCAGGCGATCATCACCTCGGCGGGAACCTCGGGCTGCAGGAAGACCTGTCCCGCCGACCCGTCGGCGCGCCACACCGCCGTGGACGCACCGGTGGGCACGGCCCCGACCAGGTCGAGCAGGGGTCGGTCGGTGTTGATGAGGTTCGCTTTCGTGAGATCGGCGGTCGATCCGACGCCGATCGGGGTGGTCGACAGATTCTCGATCGTCGCGCGCATCACCACCAGCGTCTCGCCGGGCTCCGCGTCGAGGCCCTCCGACTCCACTGCCCGGGCGAGCCGCGTGTCGAGCACGGTGATCGCGTAGGTCGCCGTGCGGATCTCGTCGCCCTGACTCACTCGGACGACATCGGCGCGGGCCGTGGCGAGGCCCCCTGCCGCGATCACGACGATGAGGGCGGCGGCGATGAGAGCCGCGACGATCCAGAGGGGACGGGGGACATCGGCGATCGCGCCCCGTGCGCGCATCGTGGCCGCCCGCGCGCGGCTGCGGTGATCCCCCGTCATGCTCACGGGGCCAGCATATCGATGTGTGATTCCGGGGCGACGGTCAGCGGTCGCAGGTCTCGAACACGTACCCGTCGGCCGCCGGGGTGACCAGGTCGCGGTCTCGCAGCACCATCGATGCGGGGGCATCGTGGTCGGCGCACATCTCGGCGAACGAGCGCGGCAGCTCGTCGGTGTATTCGATGTCGATCACGGCGTCTCCGTAGACGTCGGTGAACGCCGCGCACTCCTCGTAGGCCGAGCACTCCTCGACCACCGCGAAGTCGAAGCCCGCCTGCTCGCGCAGTTCGGGCGCATCCTCCGCGGCGTTCTTCTGCCCGGCGGCCAGCCCGGCATCGTGCGCGACGTCGACGAGCAGCGTCGCGAGGGCGAGGTTGTCGTCGAGCGTGAGCGCGTCGCCCGAGCGGGTGTACGAGTCGAGATTGTCGAACTCCACGGCATCGAACCCCGACGCCGCGCACCCCTCGATCCACGGTGCGACGATCTCGGCGATCCGCTCACGACGCTCATCGGTCGAGGTGTCGAGCAGCGCCTCGTCGGGCCAGTCCGGGTCGAACACCGGCGCGCCGTCGCTCTGCAGCACGAGGTCGTCGGGCCAGGTGTCGAGCTCGCCCGGCTGGGTCTGGAATCCGTTCACGTAGCAGACCGAGTACAAACCCTCGGCGGGCTCGTCCGAGCGGTCGCGCCCCACGATGCCGACCCCATCGGCGGGGTCGTATCCGCCGCCGAGCTGGTAGTCGGGGGTCGCTCCCGCCGGTGGGGGTGTGAACGGCGCGGGCGGGTCGGAGACGGTCGTGGCACACCCCGAGAGCGCGACGACCACGGCGATGGCGGCCATCGCGACCGTCGCGCGCCTCAGTTGCCGGCCCCGTACAGTGCGGCGATCTCTTTCGAACCCATCCCTCGATCGTACGTGCCGTGCTGCGGCCATCCGGCGGGGGAGTCCTCCCACTCCTCCTGGCGGCCGTAGGGAAGCAGATCGACGAGTCCCTGCAACTGGCTCATGCGCTCGGTTCCGCGGCCGTTCGTGTGCCACGTGCGGTAGACCGTCTCGCCGTCGCGAAGCAGCACGTTCACGCCGAAGCCCTCGTTCGGACCGGCATCCAGATCGGCTCCGAAGGTGCTGTCGGCGCTCGAATACCAGGTCATACGATTTCCCACCCGCTCGCGGTAGGCCAGCGCCTCATCGATCGGTCCGTTCGTCACGATCACGAAGCGAGCGTCGTAGTAGCGCTCGAGGACGTCGAGGCGGGTGAACTGCGACGTGAAGCCGGTGCACCCGGGGCACTGCCACTCGTTGCCGTCGGTCCACATGTGGTTGTACACGATGAGCTGGCGGTGCGCGCCGAAGATCTCGGGCAGCCGCACCGGGCCGTCCTCGCCGACGAGCGTGTAGTCGGGCAGCTCGACCATCGGCAGCCGCCGTCGCTGCGCCGCGATCGCATCGAGCTCTCGCGTCGCCGCCTTCTCGCGCACGCGCAGTGCATCGAGTTCGCGCCGCCACGTGTCGGCGTCGACGACGGGCGGAAGGGGAGTCTCAGTCGTGCTCACGGCGGACCTCCGGTGGTCAGAGAGACGATGCCCCCAGTGTGCGCCCGAGCACCGACATCGTCAACCGATCGGCGAGGGGGCGCCGTCGACCGCCGGCGTCTCGACCTCTTCGGCCGGATTGCGGCGGATGCCGATCCACGACACCACCCCGCCGAGCACGAGCAGCGCAGCGGTCACCCAGGCCGCGTTGTGGAAGCCGGCGAGGTCGAGCGTGCCGCCGATGATGGTCGAGATCATGGCGACCACGAGCAGTCCGGCCACGCGCGAGACCGCGTTGTTGACGGCCGACGCGATGCCCGAGCGGGACTCGTCGATCGCGCCGAGGATGGCCGAGGTCAGCGGTGCCACCGTCAACGAGAGCCCGAGGCCCAGCACGATCATCGCCGGGAGCACCTGCGACCAGTACGAGAAGTCCTCGCTGACCCACAGCAGCATCAGGGCACCGACGGCCATGATGAGAGGACCGACCGTCATGAAGATGCGGGGTCCGAACCGACCTGCCCAGGCTCCGGCCCGCGAGCTGACCAGGATCATCAGGATCGTCATCGGCAGGCTCGCGAGGCCCGCTGCGGTGGCGCTCAGGCCGGCTCCCTGTTGCAGGTAGACACCGACGACGAAGCCGTTCAGCGAGAGTGCGGCGTAGACGAAGAGTGTGGCCACATTGCCCCAGGCGAAATCGCGCACCCGGAACAGCGAGAGCGGCATGAGCGGTGACGCCGACCGCTGCTGGCGCACCAGGAACCACGCGAACAGGGCTGTTCCGACGATTCCCGGCAGCCAGATCGCGGGGGACTGCCACCCGAGGTTCGGCTGCTCGATCAGTGCGAACACGATGGCGCCGAGGCCGAGCGCACACAGCGCGCCGCTGAGCCAGTCGACCCGTACGCCGCTCGGGTGCTCCGTGAGCTTCAGTCGGGAGAGGAGCACGAGGGTGATGGCGATCGGCATGACGTTGATGAGGAAGACGAAGCGCCACGACAGGAAGTCGACGAAGAGCCCGCCGAGCAGGGGGCCGACGAGCTGGGCAGCGGTGGTGAACGCCGTCCAGACGCCGATCGCCCGCGACTGCACGTCGGCCCGCATGGTCGCCGTGATCAGCGCGAGTGAGCTGGGCACCAGCAGTGCACCCGCAGCACCCTGCGCCGCGCGGGCGATGATGAGGATGAGGGGGTCGGGCGCCAGAGCCACCGCCACCGAGGCGATGCCGAAGGCGATCAGGCCGATGCGCATCACGAGCACTCGCCCGTACGCATCCGACAGCGACCCCGCGAGCAGGATCAAGGAGCTGAGGGTGATGAGGTAGGCGTCGACGACCCACTGCTGGGTGGTGATGCCACCGCCGAGCTCGCTGCTGATCGCGGGCAGGGCGACGGTCACCACGGTGCCGTCGAGGAACGTCACGAAGGACGCGAGGACGGCGACGGAGATCACGAGCCGCTGCAGAGGCGCGAAGCGAGAGGATGCCACACGGCGACCCTACTGCTGCCCGCAGCCCTTCGGGGCGGTCGGCGGGTCGATCATGCCGTGGCGGTGCTCGCTCGATACAGGTCGCGGAGCCCGGCGCTGCCCCGCTCGGCATAGGCCGCACGCTGGCGCTGCGCACCGGTTCCGTAGGCCTTGATGCGAGCGATCCCCTCATCCACGAACTCGTCGTCACCCAGGTGGGCGAGCGTCGGGCGGATTCTGTCGACCAGGCGGTCGACCACGCTCCACGCCGGCGCGATCCGGCCGTCGGCGGGGTCGACGAGGCGAGCGCCCGGCCCGAACCGGGCAGCCGTCCAGAGCGACGCGTCGATCGCGTCGAGCTCGACGACGGCGCAGTCGTCGAGCGCATCGCTCACGAGCAGGGCGCGGGTGAGGGCGACCGCCAGCAGGGTGTCGTCGATCGTCAGCTGGGCATCGAACACGCGCACCTCGACGGTGGGGAACCGCTCCGAGAGTCTCGCGGTCCACGACAGCGAGCTCGGATCGGCGAGGGAGCCGAGGTCCACGAACTCGGCGATCCGACGTCGGTAGTCATCGAGATCGTGGAAGTGAGGCGGGCTCCACGACGACGGGAGGCGACGGATGAGGATGCTGCGCCAACTGTCGAACCCGGTGTCCCTGCCGTGCGAGAACGGCGCATTGCCCGAGATGGCGAGCAGCGCAGGCAGCCAGGCCCGCACCCGGTTGAGCACGCGTACCCGCTCTTCGTCATCGGGTACCTCGACGTGGATGTGCAGGCCGTTGACCTCGTGCTCGCGAGTGATCTCGGCGAGCTGCGCGGCCACGGAGTCGTAGTGGGCGGAGCGGGACACCGCGAACCGGTTGGGGGAGATGAAGGGAGTCCCCGTCGGTGCGAACATCCCATACTGCGCGCCGGCGTGATCACGGAGGAGGCTGCGAGTCCGGCGCAGCTGCCTCTCGGCATCCGCTCGGGTGACGCACGGCTCCGTCGCCGACTCGATCTGACAGGTCAGGTACTCGGGGGTGAGACCCGAGCCCACCTCTGCGAGGATGCGTTCCCGCGTCTCGGGACTCATAGCCGACGGCACGAGTGTCTGCTCGTCGAGGAGGACGAACTCCTCCTCGACACCGAACCGGGCCACAGGCGCCGGCCCTAATGGTCGCGCAGAGCCGAGATCAACTCGGCCTTGCGCTTGCCGCTGTAACCGGTGAGGCCGATCTCCTTGGCGCGTCTGCGCAGTTCCTCGACGGTCCAGTCCTCGTAGTCACCGTGTTCACCGCCTCGCTTCCCCACGGCGCTGCGTCCGTCACGCGCGGCGGCATTGGAGATCCTGGCGGCCTTCTCCTTCGAGGCTCCGTCGTCCCGCAGCTCCTCGTAGAGCTCCGGATCCTTCAGTGAGTTGTTCCTGCGTCCTGGCATGTCGTCTGCTCCTCTCGCACGGCGGGAAGCCCCGCGTCAAGGCCCTCCGAGTAGAGGGGCCGAGGGTCTAAGTTGAGTGACCGATGGGCGCACTCCCCCGCGCCCCCAAGAAGGGAAACACCGATGAACATCCTGCTGATCATCGTCATCGTGATCGCCATCATCCTGGCCATCACCGGCGGGCTCGTACAGTCCCTGCAGTTCCTCCTGTGGGTCGGCCTGGTGCTGCTGGCCATTGCGGTCATCGCCTGGTTGATCCGATCGATCTCGGGCAACCGCACCCGCTGATCCACGCAGTGAGGCCCGCTTCGGCGGGCCTCACTGTCGTTAAGGATCAGTCCCTGGTGGCGTCCCGCAGGCCGTCCCCGACATTGTGCGCGGCATCCTTGACGTTCTCTCCGGCCTGCTTGACCGAAGCCTTCGTCTGGTCGGCGCGACCCTCGGCTTCGAGGTGCTCATTGTCGGTCGCCTTTCCGACGCCCTCCTTGATCTTTCCGCCGGCCTTCTCAGCTGCGTTCTTGATGTCGTCTGCTCCACTCATGGCGCGATTCCTTTCATCAGTCGATCAATGGATGTCCACCGTCGCACGACCCGAGGATCCTGCACACGGGATTGACAACCACGGCACGGCGTGACAACACGGCCGCACCGTCGACGCAGACGTCGACGGCGACTAACCTGGCCCCAGGCGGGTGGTCCTGCCCGCTCTCACCTCGGCTGCGGTCGACGAAGGAAGCGGTGGAACATGGACTCGATGATGATGGGCGCCATGCGCTCGAACATGATGTCGATGCCCGACATGGCGGCGATGGACATGTCGGTCATGCAGGCCTGCATGGACGCGTGCTCGGCCTGCGAGCAGGCGTGCACGGTGTGCTCGACGCAGATGATGGACTGCGCGCCCGCGTGCATGAACTGCGCCGACATGTGCAACACCATGATGCGATCGATGATGCGGATGCAGGGGATGACTCCGGCCTCGATGATGGCGATGCTCGACGCCTGCATCGCGATGTGTCAGACGTGCATGGATGAGTGCATGGCGCACGCCGACCACAGCGAGGTGTGCAAGATGTGCGCTCAGGCGTGCAAGGACTGCATGGATGCCTGCATGGCGGTCAAGGACATGATGATGGCGACCGCCTGAGCAGCGGCGATCACGACCGAGCGATCACGCGAGCGCGCTCACGAGAGCGCGACGTTGAACTGCGTGCGACCGACGGCCAGCACGCCATAGCGCACGTGCAGGGCGATCGGCGTGCCCGCAGGAGCCTCGAGTGCCGCGCCGGAAGCGTTCCACAAAGCGTGGGACGCACCGTCGAGCGTGCGCACGGTCAGTTCGCCCGTGCCCGCGTCGGCGTGCTCGACGATGGCGTCGGCCCATTCCGTCGGGGTCGCCGATGCGATGCGCGCCTGGATCAGGTGCAGCGCGTGACCCGCCTCGAACGAGGAGCATGCGAATCCGTGGCGGCACATGCACGCAGAACGCTCACGCACCGAGAGGGGCGAAAGGTGGTTCAGCGGCGTGGACACGGTGGTCTCCTTCGTGAGCGGACGTTCCGGCAAGAGTAGGTCGGTCGCGCGGGCAGGGGAACCCGAGCCGACACGCTCGGAAACAAACGGGCGTAGACTCGCCGCTCCCCATCACGAAAGCTCTCTTCTCATGCGTCCCATCGACGAGCGCACCCTGCGCGCCTCCTTCCTCAACGCCTCCCGCAAAGAGGTCTCCGACCTGAACCTGCCGGCCGGGTTCGCCGAGCTCGACTTCGACGGGCTCGACTACCTCGGCTGGGTCGACCCCAAGCTGCCCCGTCGGTCGTACGTCGTCGCCTGGATCGATGACGTGCTCACGGGCGTGATCCTGCAGCGCGCCGAACAGCGGGTGACCGCCAGGGCGCAGTGCTCGTGGTGCGAGGACGTCACCCTGCGCAACGACGTTCAGCTGTACGTCGCGCGCAAGGCGGGGCCGGCCGGTCGCAAGGGCGACACGATCGGCACCCTCGTCTGCGCCGAGTTCGGATGCTCGCAGAACGTGCGCGTCCTGCCGCCGCTGGCCTATGACGGCTATGACCGTGAGCTCGCCCGTGAGCTGCGCATCGTCAAGCTGCAGGAGCACGTCGCCGCGTTCATCGCGGCGGTCCAGGGCTGACCCGTCTCACACGATCTCGAGTCGGGCCACCGTCTCCTCGTCGTCGCAGGCGCCGCCCACCCACAGGCGGATCGCGCCGGGCTCGACGCGCCGGACCCCGTCGAGACCGGTGAACGCGAGCCGGTCGATCGGCACGTCGAACTCGACGATCTCCTCGGCGCCCGGCGCGAGCGCGACTCGCCGGAAGTCCAGCAGCTGGGCGACCGGGCGCGTCACGCTCGCGACCTCGTCGTGCGCGTACAGCTGCACGACGTCGGTCGCGGCCACATCTCCGGTGTTGCGCACGCGCACCGTCGCCCGGACGGTCCCACCCGCGGCGGCCGATGCCGGTGCGGTGAGCTCGTCGTGCGCGAAGGTCGTGTAGCTGAGGCCGAAGCCGAAGGGCCGCACGGGCGTCGAGTCGGCGCTCGTGACATCCGTCCGTCCGCCCAGCACCGGGTGCAGATACGAGTAGGGCTGCGCGCCCGCCGACCGCGGCAGTGACACCGGCAGACGACCCGACGGCGCGACACGACCGCTCAGCAGCCGCGCGAGCGCCGGGCCGCCCTCCTCTCCGGGGAAGAACGTCTGCAGCACCGCCGCCGGTCTGCCCGCGGGGGCTGCGTCCGCGACGTCTGTCGCATCGACCGCTCCGAGCCCGGTCATCGTCCCGGTCGCACCCGCTCGAGCGGGCAGCGCCCAGTCGAGCACATACGGACGCCCGGTCATCGCGATGAGGATCACGGGGGTGCCGGTCGCGACGACGGCCTCGACCAGGTCGCGCTGGACGCCGGGGAGCTCGAGGTCGTCGACGTCGTTGCCCTCGCCGACCGTGCCCCGTCCGAACAGGCCCGCGCGGTCGCCCACGACGACGACGGCGACATCGGACGATGAGGCGGCCTCGACGGCGGCAGGGATGCCGGAGCGATCGGAGCCGTCGACATCGCATCCGATCGCCGAGACGATCTCGGCCGCCGGGAACTCGTCGCGCAGCGATGCGGCGACGGTCGGCAGGTCGATGCCCGCGGGAGTGCCGGGGTGATGCGCGAGAACGTGGTTGACGAACGAGTAGCAGCCCATCAGCGCCTCGGCGCTGTCGGCGTTGGGGCCGATCACCGCGATCCGCGACGTCGACGTCGCCGCGAGGGGAAGCGTGCCGTCGTTGCTCAGCAGCACGACCGACTCCTCGGCGAGTCGCCGAGCGAGTGCGCGGTGCTCGACAGGGTCGAGGTCGATCGCCGTCGGAGGGGTGTCGAAGTCGGCATCCAGCAGTCCGAGCTCCTCCTTCTGGGCGAGCACACGACCGACCGCCCTGTCGAGGATCTCCTCGGGCAGGCGGCCGTCGCGCACCTGCTCGGCGAGCGTGACGAAGGCATCGGGCGAGGGCAGCTCGACGTCGATTCCTGCGGTGAGTGCGAGCCTGGCGGCCTCGGCCGAGTCGGCGGCGGCGCGGTGCATGCTCTGCAGGAAGTCGACCGCGAAGTAGTCCGAGACGACCACGCCGTCGAAGCCCCATCGCTCGCGCAGGATGCCGGTGAGGTAGTGCGCGTCGGCAGTGACGGGCACGCCGTCGATGTCGACGTACGAGTTCATCACGCTGCGGGCGCCGCCCTCGCGGATCGCCGTCTCGAACGGCGGGAGCAGCACGTCCTCGATCTCGCGCCGGCCGGCGCTCACGGGGGCGTGATTGCGTCCTCCCCTCGATGCGGAGTATCCGATGAAGTGCTTGAGGGTCGCATGCACGCCCTCGGACTGCAGGCCGCGGACATAGGCCGTGCCCACTCGACCGACGACCAGCGGGTCTTCGGCGATGCACTCGTCGACCCGACCCCAGCGCGGGTCGCGGATGACGTCGAGCACCGGAGCGAGACCCTGATGGATCCCGAGGGCACGCATCGACGAGCCGACCGCCCGGCCGACCTCCTCGACGAGCTCGGGATCGAACGCGGCGCCCCAGGCGAGCGGTGTCGGGAAGGTCGCGGCCTTCCACGCGGCGAGGCCGGTCAGGCACTCCTCGTGCACGATGGCGGGGATGCCCAGGCGGGTCTCTTCCGCGAGGCGGCGCTGCTCGCCCCACAGCCACTGGGCACGCTCCACCGGGTCGACCGGACGCGTGCCGTAGACGCGGGTGAGGTGTCCGATCCCGTGGCGGGAGGCGTCCTCGTAGCGGGACGAGCTCTTCTTCTCGCCCGACATCGGCGCGACGACCTCCACGCCCTGATCCACCCAGAAGCCGACGAGCTGCGCCTGCTTCTCCTCGAGGGTCATGCGGGAGAGGAGCTCCTCGACGCGGGGGGAGCGCGGCGCGGAGCCGGTGTACTGCGACATCATGTTCTCTTTCTCGTTGTCGTCGACGTGGGGGGTCGCGACGGCGACGGCATCAGCCCTTGACGGCACCGGTCAGCCCTCCCACGATGCGCCGCTCGAACAGGCTGAAGAAGATCAGCGCCGGGATCATCGACAGCGAGGTGAAGGCGAGCACCTTCGCGGTGTCGACCGAATACTGCGAGGCGAACGACTGCACGCCGAGCGGCAGGGTGAACGCCGAGGCGTCGTTGAGGATGAACAGCGGCAGCAGGTAGCCGTTCCAGCTGCCGATGAAGGCGAGGATGCCCGTCGTGATCACTCCCGGGAGCGAGAGCGGCAGCACCATTCGCCAGAAGAACCCGATGCGACTGCAGCCGTCGATGAACGAGGCCTCCTCGATCTCGTCGGGGATCGCCCGAAGGAACGGCACGAGGATGATGATGGTCGTCGGGAGGGCGAAGGCGATCTGCGGCAGGATCACTCCGCCGAGCGAGTTCATCAGCCCGAGACTGCGCACCACGATGTACAGCGGCGTGATGGCCACGGTCAGCGGGAACATCAGGCCGGCGGCGAAGAAGGCGTAGAGCACGCCGCGGCCGGCGAACCGGTATCGCGCGAGGACGTAGGCCGCCATCAGCCCGAGGGCGACCGTGCCCGCGGTCGTCGCGAGGGCCACGATCGTCGAGTTGCCCACGAGTCGCCAGAACACGTCTCCGGTGAGCACGTCGAGGTAGTTCGACACCACCCACGGGTCGGGGAACCCCGACGGATCGGTCGTGATCTGCGCGTTCGTGCGGAACCCGCCGGTGATGATGTACGCGATGGGCGCGAGCATGAGCCCGACCGCGATCAGCGCGACGAAGTACACGGTCGGGTGCGCCCACGGCAGCGGGGGCTTGGCGCCGCGTCCCGCGCGTCCGAGACGGGCGGGACGTTGGGTGACGAGCACCGAGGTGGCGGTCATCGGACGTACTCCTTCTGTGGGGTGGCCTCTGCGGTGGCACCGGCGGTGGCGTCGGCGTCATCGGCGGCGACGCGCCGGCCGGCATCCCGCGACGCGCGCGACCGAGAGCCGCGCGTGCGACCGGACGCGCCGGTGAGTGCGCCGTCGGTGTCTTTGCGCAGCACCGCACGCTGATAGATGAGGGCGACCACGAGCGAGATCAGGAACAGGACGACGGCGACCGCGTTTCCGTAGCCGTAGTTGCCGGCGTTGCGGCCTTCGGAGACCATGTACGTCGCCATGGTTGAGGTGCCCGCGGTCGAGGCGATGTACTGCCCCCAGATGATGTAGACGAGGTCGAACAGCTGCAGCGAGCCGATGATCGACAGGAACGCCCAGATCCGCAGAGTCGGCGCCAGCAGCGGCAGAGTGATGCGCCACTGGATCTGCCAGAACGATGCGCCGTCGATCGCGGCAGCCTCGTGCAGCTCCTCGGGGATGCCCTGCAGGCCCGCCAGGAAGAGGATGACCGCGAAGCCGATGTACTTCCAGGTGATGATGACCATCAGCGTCCAGATCGCGATGTCCGGGTCGGACAGCCAGTCGGTCGCGAGGAACCCCAGCCCCATGTCGGTGAGCATGTCGTTGATCGCGCCGTTGGTCTGCAGCATCAGGCTCCACCCGGTGCCCACGACGACCTCGGAGATCACGTACGGCACGAAGATGAGCACGCGGATCAGCGACTGGCCCCGCATCTTGCGGTTGAGCAGCAGCGCGAGCAGGATCGCGACCGGACCCTGGAACACGAGCGAGAAGACCAGGATGAACCCGTTGTGGGCGAGCGCGTCGTGGAACAGCGGATCCTGGAGGATCGTGGCGTAGTTCTTCAACCCGACGAAGTCGGTGGGCGGGCCGTAGCCCTGCCAGCTGAAGAACCCGTAGTACGCCGCCATCACCACCGGGAAGATGACGAAGGCGAGGAACACGAGCAGGGCGGGCCCGGCCAGAAGGATCACTTCCAGCCGGGCACGCGTGTCACGCTTTCGCTGCGGCATCCTGCACAGCCTCGACGAGGTCCTCCGGGCTGCTGTTGCCGGCGAGCAGGTCGACCACGGCGACGTTCAGCGCGTTGCCCACGTTCTGGCCGTAGACGGTGTCGAGCCACTGGGTCGCGTAGGGAGCGGCGTTGTAGGCCTCGAGGATCGTCTGCAGGTAGGGCTCGGTGACGGCCTCCTGGGCGACCGTGTTGACCGGCGGAGCGTTGAACGCCTTGTAGTACGCGGTCTGCACGTCCGAGGTGCCGATGTAGTTCAGGAAGTCGACGCAGGCGTCGGGTGCGTCCACTGAGCACGAGTAGCCGTCGACGCCGCCCATCATCGAGCCCGGCTCTCCGTCTCCGCCCTCGACCTCGGGGAACGGGAACCAGCTGAGATCGGCCAGCGGCTTCTGGTCAGGGGTGAGCGAGCCGATGACCCCGGGGTTCCAGGCGCCCATGAGCTCCATCGCGGCCTGGTGGTTCGCGATGAGCCCCGCCGAGCTGCCCGCGCCCTGCTGTGCGGGAGTCGTGAGGAAGCCCGAGTTGAAGGGCTCGGTCTCGGCGAACGCCTGCAGGTCCTCGCCGGCGCGCACCCAGCACTCGTCACTGAAGTCCATCTCGTCCGCCGCGGCGGCGAGCGTGTCCGAGCTGCACTCGCGCAGTGCCAGCCAGTAGTACCAGTGCGCCGCGGGCCAGGCGTCCTTGGCGCCGAGTGCGATCGGGTCGATGCCGGCGCTCTTGAGCGCTTCGGTGGTGGCCTCGAGCTCGTCGAGGGTGGTCGGGTTCTCGGTGATCCCTGCCTGGTCGAAGAGATCCTGGCTGTAGAAGAGCCCGCCGGGAAGCACGGCGACGGGCATGGCGTAGATCTTGCCGTCGAGGCTGTTCGCCGAGTACGAGGCGTCGGGGATCTCCTCCGCCGCCGGGCCCGCGATCGCGTCGGTGAGGTCCTTGAGCTGGCCGGCCTTGACCATCGCGGCCATCTTGCCGCCGCCGCGCTGCAGGAAGATGTCGGGCGCGTCTCCGGAGTTGAGGGCCGTCTGCAGCTTGCCGTCGAGATCCTCGTTCTGGATCGACTGGATGTCGATCGTGACGCCCGGATTGTCCTTCTCGAAGTCGGCGACCGTCTGTTCCCAGAACTCCACGCCGGGACCGGTCGTCGAGTTGTGCCACAGGGTCATGCTGGTGTCGCCGCCGTCGCCGGAGCCTGACGAGTCTGCGGTGCAGCCCGAGAGCGCGAGCGCTCCGACGGCCAGGACGGTGACCGCGGAGGCGAGGGGGAGCCTTCTGCTGTTCATGTGATCGTTCTCCTCATCGAGTTGCGCGCCGCGTCGCTGCGGGGCGCCTGCGGACACTCTGGCGAGACCGCAGTGGCATGAGTCTCCATCCGGGGCGCATCGTCGTCAAACGTTTTCGAAAACAGTTTCCACGCGCGATCGCGACGGACTACGCTGGCCTCTCATGGGGGCACGGACGACGATCCATGACGTGGCCAGAGCGGCGGGCGTATCGGTGTCGACCGTCTCGAAGGCGGTGAACGGCCGATACGGCATCGCGGATGCCACCGTGCAGCGGGTCCTCGACGCGGTGAAGGAGCTCGGCTACGAGTCGAGCCTCGTCGCGAGCAGCATGCGCGCGCGACGCACCGGCGTGATCGGCGTGCTGCTGGCGGACTTCGAGCCCTTCAGTGCCGAGATCCTGAAGGGCGTGGGGTCGGCCGTGCACGACACGGCGTTCGATCTGCTCGCCTACAGCGGCTCGAACCTCGGCGCGGGCGACGGATGGGAGCGACGGTCGCTGAGCAGACTCTCCGGCACGCTGATCGACGCCGCCATCATGGTCACGCCGACGGTCGTCAGCGCCGGCACCGAGATCCCCGTGGTCGCGATCGACCCGCACACGGGGCGGGCGGACCTGCCCACGGTGGAGTCGGACAGCTTCGGGGGCGCGCTCGTCGCGACCAGGCACCTGATCGAACTGGGCCACCGCCGCATCGGCTTCCTCGCCGGCCGCCCCGATCTGCGCTCGGCAGGGCTTCGCGACGCCGGCTACCGCCGGGCTCTGTCGGACGCGGGGATCCCTCTCGACCCGTCGCTCATCGGCATCGGCCGCTACGAGCTGGATGCGACCAGGGAGTCGGCACGGATCATGCTGAGCGGCGACTCGCGTCCGACGGCGATCTTCGCCGCGAACGATCTCTCCGCGATCGCGGTGATCGACGTCGCCCACGAACTCGGACTGCGGGTGCCCGACGACCTGTCCGTGATCGGATTCGACGACGTGCCGGAGGCCACACGGAGGGCGTTGCCGCTCACGACGATCCAGCAGCCGATGCGCCGACTCGGAGCGGTCGCGGCCGACATGGTGTTCACACTGCTCGCGGGGCAGGAGATCGACGAGATGCACGTGATCCTGCCGACGCGGCTGGTGGTGCGGGCTACGACCGCCCCGCCGAGGTGACCTCGCGCACGCGCTGCCAGGCGGCATCCGACAGCTCGGTGGACAGTCTGTGGAACTCCGCCGCGCTGCGCCGCCCTGGCCAGTCCGCAGGCAGCATCGACGGGGGCAGCCCCGGATCCACGTAGGGCAGCACGCGCCAGCGGTCGAAGAGCTGCACGTACGCGGCGAACGGGGCGGCAGGCAGCGTCGTGAGCGAGGCCTGGAATCCGAGGTGCTCGGCGCGCAGCGACTCGAGGTCCCACCAGTCGGCGGCAGCCTCGGGCAGTGAGCGTGCCGTGGTCGGAGTGCCGGCCGGGAACAGCGTCACCCACGCGCTCGCGTCGAGATCGTCGACGATCTCCTGCACCTCGCCCTGCAGGTGCCCGGGGCAGATCCACAGGGCGGGAGAGACCACGCCGGCTCCGATCCAGTGCAGGCGGCGGCGAAGCTGGTGACGCGTGGCGCGCGCGCTCTCGGGCATCGAGAACGAGATCAGGCACCAGCTGTCGGCATCCGTCATCTCGCGCATCTCGAAGATGCGCCGATCGCCGCGCTCGAGCATCGCCGCGGCATCCGGATTCAGCAGATATCCGACCGCGTGCCTGCGCTCGGCGAGCAGCAGTCCCTTCTGCTTGAGGCGGGTGACGCCGGTGCGTGCCTGCGCCGTGGGGATCCCCAGATCGCCGGCGAGCGCGACGAGGTCGGCCGTCGAGATCCAGCCCCCGAGCGGTCGCAGATACAGCCCGACCAGAGTGCGCAGCAGGGAGGCGGTGCTGCCGGGGCGGGCGTCGATGTCGTCGAGCACCGACCCGACGCCGAGCTCAGCGGTCATGCGACTCCAGCACGTCGCGCACAGCGAGGACGCCGGTGAGCGTCTCGACATGCGAGGTGCTGAGAGGGGAGAGTCCCAGGCGGATGCCGTCGGGGAAGCGGAAGTCCGGGATGATGCCGTCGGCCCAGAGCCGCTGCGTCACCGTGCGGAAGTCGGGATGACCGATGGTCACGTGGCTTCCGCGCTGGGCGGCGTCGCGGGTGCTCAGCAGGCGCACGCCGAGCGGAGCGAGCAGCTCGTCGTGGGCGCGGACCGCGAAATCGGTGAGCGACAGCGACTTCTCTCGGATCGCCTCGACCGACGCCTGCTCGATGAGGTCGAGCATGCCCTGCATCGCGAGCATCGAGGTGATCGGGGGAGTTCCGCTGAGCAGCTGACGGATGTCCCCGGCCGGCACGTACTGCGGGCCCATCTCGAAGATATCGGCCGCGCTCCACCATCCCTGTATCGGCTGCCGCAGCACGCCCTGGTGCTCGCGCCGCAGATAGGCGAATGCGGGGGAACCCGGACCGCCGTTGAGGTACTTGTACGTGCATCCGACGGCCATGTCGACGCCCCAGGCGTCGAGCTGCATCGGGATCACCCCGGCCGAGTGGCAGAGGTCCCACATCATCAGCGCGCCGACCTCGTGGACGGCGGCGGTGATGCCCGGCATGTCGGCGAGAGCGCCGGAGCGGTAATCGACGTGGCTGAGCGACACGAGCGCCGTCTTCGCCGAGATCGCGGCGACCACATCGGCGACCTGCACCCCGAGCACCGGATCGGGCTCGATCCATCGCACGGTCATGCCGGTCTCGGCGGCGACGCCCTCGGCCATGAACCGGTCGGTCGGGAAGTTGCCTGCCTCGATGACGAGTTCGGTGCGCGACGGGTCGGCGGACGCGGCCGCGCGCATCAGCTTGTAGATCAGCACGCTCGTCGAGTCGGCCACGACGGTCTGGCCTGCGTCGGCGCCGAGCGTGACGCGCCCGATGCGGTCACCGAGTTCCATCGGCAGGGCCATCCACTGCTCGTCCCACGACCGGATCAGGCGGGAGCCCCAGTCCTCGCGCACGAACGTGGCGAGCTTCTCGGGTGTGTCCTTGAGCGGACGGCCGAGCGAGTTGCCGTCGAGGTATGCGCCGACGCCCGGTGCGTCCGCGAAGGCCGCGAGATGGGCGTGCAGCGGGTCGGCGGCGTCGAGGGCATGTGCAAGGTCGAGCAGGGTGCTGTCGGCGCGAGGAGTGGCGGTCGCGGTCGCGGGTGAGTCGGTCATGTCAAGCCTTCAGATCAGCGCTGGTCAGCGGGCGGGCGAGTGTCGGGTCGGCGTCGGTGCCGGGGAGTCTGAGGAGGAGTGCGGAGGAGTCGAGGGGGTTCTGCGGGGCGAACGCGCGCAGCAGGTCGACGCCTTCCATGCCGGCGTCGCGCAGGGCCGCGAGCTCGGCCGGATTGAGACCCACAGGTGTCGGGCCGTTGCCCATGTCGGTGCCGTAGAGCACGGTTCCGCCGGCTGAGCGGAAGCGGCGCACGTTGTCGACGGCGATGGACCGCTCCTCGCTGCCGGCGTCGTGGATCGACAGGGTCGAGACCCAGGCGACGGATGCGGCCTGCACGTCGATCTCGTCATCGTCGAGGCGCTCGGAGAACGGAGCGTGGGCGAGTCGGGCGGCCCCGAGGCGAGCGGCGCGCTGCGCCTGACCCGCTCCCTCGGCATGGGCGACGACGGGGAGTCCGCGGGCCGAGGCGGCGGCGACGATCGCGCGGAAGAGAGCGTCGTCGAAGACGGGGCCAGCGGTCGCGTTGCTGGCCACCTTGATGCAGGATGCTCCCGCATCCGCCATCTCGGTGACAGCCGCGTGCGCCGCTTCTGCGCTCGCGATCTCGCGGAAGGATCCCGCCGGGGCCCAGTCGCGGTCGCTCGGGTAGCCGCCGACGGGTGTCAGGAAGGCGCCCGCGAAGTCGACGATGACGGCGTGCGGGGGCGGATCTGCGGATGCGTTTCTGGCCTCGCCCAGCTTCGCCGAGAGCGCGGCGACGACGGACGGGGTCGCGCCGAGGTCGACGACGCGACCCAGCGTCGACTCCTGCAGGAGCAGATGATCCACGAGCTGCAGGTGCACGTGGTGATCGGTGAAGCCTCCGATGATCACGCCGTCGAGGCGGGGCAGATCTGCGGCGGGTGGCGCGTCGCGAAGCAGCATCCGCTCGCCGTCGAGGTCGATGATGCCGTCACGCCATCCCTCGCCGTCGAAGAAGGTCGCCGCGTGCATCATCCGCCGATCTCGGTGCGCACGGTGTAGAGCTCGGGGAAGAACGTCAGGTCGAGGGCGCGCTGCAGGAACCCGACCCCGCTCGAGCCGCCGGTGCCGACCTTCATGCCGATCGTGCGGGCGACCGTCTTGAGGTGGCGGAAGCGCCAGAACTGGAAGTTGTCCTCGAGGTCGACGAGGTCTTCGCAGGCTTCGTAGAGGTCCCAGTGCTGCTGGTGGTTCTGGTAGATCTCGCGGATCGCCGGCACGAGCGCCGGTGTCTCGCGGTAGGGGAGTCGCACGTCGCGGTCGAGGATCTCGGCGGGGATCGGCAATCCCCGGCGCGAGGCGTAGCGCAGGAACTCGTCATAGAGCGTGGGCTTGTGCCACTCGGCGGTGAGCAGTGCGAGGTTGGCGGGGTGATCGCTGAAGACGCTCAGCATCTTCTCGTTCTTGTTGCCCAGTGCGAACTCGACGGCGCGGTACTGCACCGACTGGAAGCCGGACGAGTTGCCCAGCGCGCCGCGGAACTGCGCGTATTCGGTGGGGGTGAGCGTCGCGAGGATCGCCCACTGCTGGGTCATGACGTCCTGGATGCGCTTGACGCGAGCGACCCGCTTCAGCGCCTCGCGCAGGTCGTCGCTCGCGAGCAGCTCTCGGGCGGACGACAGCTCGTGCAGCAGCTGCTTGAGCCAGAGTTCCGTGGTCTGGTGCTGGATGATGAACAGCAGCTCATCGTGGTGCTCGGGCACGCTGACCGGGTGCTGTGCGGTGAGCAGCTGGTCGAGTGACAGATACGACCCGTACGTCATGCGCCCGGACAGATCGGTGACGATGCCGGCCTCGAGCTCGCGCTCGTTCTTCTCGGTGGTCATGGGTCGCTTCCTGTCGTGATGGACAGGAAGAACATATAACAATCGTGTCGGGCGTCACAATAGTGAAATGTCCCACCCGGGTCGGCGAGGTCAGAGCGCCGGTGTCCTCGGCGGCGGGGTGCGGCGCTCGCCCGGTGCGCCGATCGCTTCGAACCCGGCGGCGAGACGCAGCAGCGCCGTGTCGTCGTAGGAGCGACCCACGAACGTCAGGCCGATCGGCATGCCGATGTCGGCCATGAGTCCCATCGGCACCGTCACGGTCGGGATGCCGAGGTGGCGCACGGTCAGGTTGCCGTTGGCGATCCAGGTGCCGTTGCGCCAGCCGAGATCGGCGGACGCCTCGTCCACATCCATGTCAGCGGGCCCCACGTCGGCGACGGCCGGGAACACGACGGCATCGAGTTCGTGCTCGTCCATCCACTCCTCGAGGTCGATGCGACGGGTCTCCTCCAGGCCGCGCAGGCCGTCGGCGAGCTCGGGCATGTCCTCGAATCCGACACCCGGGTTGTCGCGCACCCACTCGGGATATTCGGCGATGTCGTCATCGAAGCCGGTGTAGCGGTCGGGAAGTGCGCCCTCCGGATGCGGGAAGATCGTCGCTCCGTCGACGGCGGCGAGTGTGTGCAGTCGGGGGTCGCCGTTCGCCTGCAGGAAGTCCTCCCACCCCCACGCCGACAGGTCGACGATCTCGCGTCGCAGATACTCCGGCGACACGAGACCGCGCGTCGCGATGGTGGGTGCACCCGGTCGGTCGCCCTCGTAGTTCGACACCACGGGAAAGTCGACCTCGACCACGGTCGCGCCTGCGGACTTGAGGTCGCGTCGTGCGGACTCCCAGCGCTCGATCACCGAGGCGCGCGTCTCGATGCGCTGCCCTGTGGGGCCGCCGATGCCCGGTTCAGCCGCGGTGCCGGCATCCGGATCCGCGTTGATGTACATGCGGGGGATGCCGATGCGGATGCCGCGCAGAGCTGCCGACGCGTCGTCGGAGAGCGCGGGGTAGGAGTCGGGGCGAATCTCTGACGACTGCGGCAGCGACACCCAGGGCTGGGCGCGCCAGAAGTCACCGCGCGTCTCGGCGTCGTCGGCGACGATCACGTCGAGCACCTCGAGCAGGTCGGCCATGGTGCGCGCGTGCGGCACGACGACATCCATGGTCGGCACGAGCGGCCAGTTGCCGCGGGTCGAGATCACGCCGCGCGAAGGCGTATAGGCGCACAGGGCGTTGTTCGTGGCGGGCCCGCGGCCGCTCGACCAGGTCTCCTCGCCCAGGCCGAACGCTCCGAAGCTCGCGGCCGTCGCGGTCCCCGAGCCGTTCGACGACCCCGAGGCGAAGGGCGCGGTGAGGTAGTCGGCGTTGTACGGACTCTCGGCCCGGCCGTACACCCCTCGCTGCATGCCCCCGTTCGCCATCGGGGGCATGTTCGTGAGCCCGAGGCAGATCGCGCCGCCAGCCCGCAGACGTTCGATCGTGAACGCGTCGCGCTGCGCGATGAGGCTCGCGAAGGCGGGGCTGCCGGCGGCGGCGGTCAGCCCGCGCACCAGGTAGCTGTCCTTCGCGGTGTACGGGATGCCGTCGAGCGGCCCGAGGGTCTCGCCGCGGGCCCGCCGCTCGTCCGATGCCTCGGCCTCGGCGCGCGCCTCGGGGTTCGTGACGACGATCGCGTTCAGGGCCGTGTCCGTGTCGGGGCCGTCGTACGCGGCGATGCGCGCGAGGTACGCGTCGACGAGCTCGACGGCCGTCGCCTCGCCCGTCTCGAGCGCTCGCCGCAGCTCGGCGATGGAGGCCTCGACCACGTCGATCATGCGACCACCCCCACGCTCGGCTGCTGCTGGGTGATGCAGTGGATGCCACCCCCGCGATCGAACAGCGGGCGTGCGTCGACGGTGACGACCCGGCGGCCCGGATAGACGTCGGAGAGGATCGCCCTCGCGGCGGCGTCCGCCTTGTCGTCGCCGAACCCGCACGCGACGACGCCGTCGTTGGTGACCAGATGGTTGACGTAGCTCCAGTCGACGAAGCCTTCGTCGTCACGCAGGGTGGCGGGCGCGGGGATGTCGACGATCTCGAAGCGACGACCGGCGGCATCCGTCTGCTCGCTCAGATGGGCGCGGAGCGCGCGGGTGACGTCGTGGTCGGGGTGCGCGGGATCGCGCTGGTCGTGCAGCAGCAGCCGACCGGGGGAGACGATCGTCGCGACGATGTCGACGTGGCCGTTCGTGCCGAAGTCGTCGTAGTCGCGGGTGAGGCCGCGGGGGAGCCACACCGCCGTGGAGGCGCCGAGAGTGCGGGCCATCTCGGCTTCGACGCGCGCCTTGTCGGCGTAGGGATTGCGGCGAGGATCGAGCTGCACGGTGTCGGTGAGCAGCACGGTGCCCTCGCCGTCGACGTGGATTCCGCCACCCTCGTTCACGAGGGTCGAGCTCACGAGCTCGGCCCCGACGGCGCCCGCGATGACGCGCGCGTGCTGCGCCGCCTTCTGCCACTGCGCCCATGCGGGCGCGCCCCACCCGTTGAAGATCCAGTCGACCGCGCCGAGCACGCCGGGACGCTCGTCGTCGATCACGAAGGTCGGACCGGAATCCCGCATCCAGAACTCGTCGACCGGCGCCTCGACGATGTCGATCGCGCTGCTGAGCATTCGCCGCGCACGCGCGACCTCGGCAGGGTCGACGATCATCGTGACCGGCTCGAACTCGGAGACGGCATGGGCCACGGCTGTCCAGGTCGCATAGCCCTCGTCGCGCTCGGCCGCGGTCTCGCCGAGCGTCGGCCCCTCGGCGGGGAACGCCATCCAGGTGCGGTCGTGCGGTGCGGTCTCGGCGGGCATGTGCCAGGCCATGATTGTCTCCCTCGCTGCTGATCGCGACCTCGGGAACGAGAGTCGCCGTCGCTATTGAACACGCGATCAACGAGTGATACGGTAGCCCGTGATGGAGACCACGTCAAGAGCCGCAGCCCCGCGCCGGCTGCCGCCGGAAGAGCGCGAACGCTCGATCGTCGACGGCGCCGTGTCGCTCGCGGCCGAGAGCGGTCTCGAGGCTCTCACCGTGCGCGCCGTCGCCGCGCGGGTCGGCGTCACTCCGGCTCTCGTCGCCCACTACAGGCCTGTGATGGAGTCGTTCGTCGCCGAGGTCTTCACCGCGATCGTCGCGGCCGAGCGCGAAGAGGTGATCGGCTCGTACGATCCCGCCGTCGACCTGCGCACGAACCTGCTGCGACTCATCGAGACGCTGCTCGACGACTCCCGCGACGACGTGGCGATGGTGTGGGTGCAGTCGTGGGCGCTCGGCACCCGCAACGAGGCTCTCGGTGCCCGGGTCCGCGCCGAGATGGACCTCTGGCACAGTGCCCTCGAAGACCTCATCGCCCGGGCGATCGCCGAAGACCCTGCACTGCGGGTCGACCCCGGCTCGTCGGCGTGGATGCTGCTCGCCATGGTCGACGGCATGAGCGCCCACTCGCTCGTCCACTGGGCGCCGCGTGATCGAGCGGCCCTCGCTCGACGCACGCTCACCGCCGTGCTCGACGTCCCGGCGACAGAAGCTTCCACGACAGAAGCTCCCGCGCCGGGCGCTTCACAGCTTGCACAGCCCGCAGAAAACCTCAGATAAGGACAGCTCATGGGAGCAGAACGCATGCACGCGGCCTCGGCCGAATCGACGGCGATCGTCGACGCGGTGCTCGACTATTCGCGACGGCGGATGCTCGCGGCCGACGTGCCGCTCGACAAGCCCCAGTCGCCGGCCGAGCTCGATCGTCTGGTCGGCAGGACGATCACCGACGCGGGTCTCGGTTCGCAGCGTGCGCTCAGCGTGTTCGAGCACATCCTCGCCCCGGCCTGCCTCACGACGAGCCACCCCGCGTACCTGTCGTTCATCCCGACCGCGCCGACCATCGCGTCGATCGCGTTCGACCTCGTCGTGTCGGCATCCGGCCTCTATGGCGGCAGCTGGCTCGAGGGCGCAGGCGCCGTGCATGCCGAGAACGAGGTGCTGTCGTTCCTCGCCTCCGAGTTCGGCCTCCCCGACACCGCGGGCGGCGTGTTCGTGCAGGGCGGCACGATCGGCAACCTGTCGGCTCTCGTCGCGGCACGCGAGGCGGCGAAGGCCAAGCTGCTCGACGCAGGCAAGCAGCTCCCTCGTCGCTGGAAGATCGTGTGCAGCGTCGAGGCGCACTCCTCGAACAAGTCGGCGGCGAAGGTCATGGATGCTGACGTGCTGCTCGTGCCCGCCGGCGACGACGGCGTGCTGCGGGCGGACGCGGTGCGCGCGGCGCTCGCCGAGCACGGCGATGAGATCTGCGCGGTGGTCGCCACCGGCGGCTCGACCAACTTCGGCATCGTCGACGACATCGCCGGCATCGCGGCACTGAAAGACGAGTTCGACTTCTGGCTGCACATCGACGGCGCGTATGGGCTGACGGCGATGCTGGCACCCGAGGCCCGGGGCGTCTTCGCCGGAGTGGAGCGCGCCGACTCGGTGATCGTCGACCCGCACAAGTGGCTGTTCGCCCCCTTCGACTGCTGCGCCCTGATCTACCGCGACCCCGATGCAGGCCGGCGCGCCCACACCCAGCACGCCGAATACCTCGACACCCTGACCGACGCGGGCGACTTCAGCCCGTCGGACTACTCGATCCAGCTCACCCGCCGCCCGCGCGGGCTGCCGCTGTGGTTCTCGCTCGCGACCTACGGGGTGGCCGCCTATCGCGATGCCGTGAGTGCGACGCTCGCTCTGACGCAGCGCATCGCCGCCGAGATCGCCGCGCGGCCAGAGCTCCGTCTCGTGCGCGACCCGCAACTCTCCGTCGTCGTGTTCGAACGAGAGGGCTGGGATCGCGGCGACTACGACCGCTGGTCCGACGAGCTCCTCGACTCGCAGCGCGCGTTCGTCGTGCCGAGCTCGCACGGGGGTCGGCCGAACACCCGCTTCGCGATCCTCAACCCGCTCACCACCTTCGACGGCCTCGTGGGCATCCTCGACACGATGAAGTAGCCAGGAACCGCGCACCGCTCAGCGCGCGGTGTGCGCGTCGAGGAACTCGACGGTCTTCTGCAGGGCCGTCTGGGCGTCCGGCAGGTCGAGATGGAACTGGTACTCGTGCGGCAGCTCGGGCTCGTGGGGCGCCGGCCAGAAGAGCGTGGTCACATCGACGCCGAGCGCATCGAGGCGCTGCGCCATCGGGATCGACTGCAGCCAGGTGAGGCCGTCGCCGTTGCCGCCCGAGATGTAGGTCGTCGGGAAGTCCTCCGTGACCCAGTCGATCGTCGACATCGTGGATCCGGTCGCGCCCTCCGCCCAGGTCTTGGTGCCCGAGTACGCCCACATCGAGGTCTTCAGTCCCCATCCGACGAGGCCGTCGAGTTCGGCGAGGGCGGCGAGGTCGTACACACCGCAGTTCAGCACGGTCGCGACCACCTGCTCGGCCTCGAGCGCCGGGGTGATGCCCATGATCTCGGCGTAGTCGGGGCTCGTCATCAGCGTCGCCATCTGGCTGGCCAGCTGCGCTCCGGCGGAGTCGCCGGCGAGCACGATCCGGGTCGGGTCGACGCCGAGCTCCTCGGCGTGTGCGTCGACGTAGGCGAGCGCGTCGTTGAGCTGATCGACCGCGAGTGGATACACGCCCTCGGGCCCGATCGTGTAGTTCACGGCGATCGTCGTGTATCCCTCGGCCGCGAGGATGCGCATGTACGGATCGACGTTCTCCTTCGACCCCGAGATCCAGGCGCCGCCGTGAATCCAGACCACCGTTGGGAGCGGCCCGGAAGCGGATGCCGGCGTGAAGACGTCCATCGTGGTGTCGGCGCCTCCCTCCGCGTACGCGACGTCGAGCTGCTCGGTGAGCTCGGTGTCCGGCACGTGCTTGTCCATCTCGGCCGCGGTCTCGTCGCCGCCTTTCGTGAACACCGAGCGGATGACCATCGCCGACGGCCAGGGAGTGAGTGCGCCGATGATCACCACCACCCCGACGACGATCAGGACCAGCGCCACCGCCACCTTCGTGCGATGCCACGGGCGACGAGCCGCGGTCGGGTGGCTCGATTCGTCATCATGCGCGCTCGCGGTCATGGAAACCCCTCTCCGCGCATCATCTTGGCAGTATTCCGGTTGCGCTCGGGAATGGCGCGTGCCGAGCTCAGGGTCACCGCACCGCCCGAGCAGCCGAGTTCACGAGGAGGTCAGCCCCGCGAGGATGCGGCCCATGCCGTACTCGAACGCCTCGTCGACGTCGCCGCCCAGGCGGAAGGCTCCGGCGAGTTCCATCTGCAGGAACCCTGTCGCCCACGCGGTGAAGAGCCGAGCCGCGTCGAGCGCCCGTTCCGCTCCCACGAGCTCGGTGCAGGAGCGCAGCACCGGGGCGGACGCCCGGTGTAGGGCGTCTTCCGGTGCCGAGGCGGTGAAGAGCAGGCGGAATGCTTCGGAATGCTGGTGCGCGAAGGCCCGGTATGCGGCGGCGAGGAGCGGGAGGTCGTCGCCCGCTGCGTCGAGCCTGACCGTCAGCGCGTCGGCCGAGGCCGCGGCCACCGCTGACAGCAGAGCGTCCCGATCGCGGATCCGCTTGTACAGGGACGGTGCCCGCACGCCCACCCGCTCGGCGACCGCCTGCATGGTGAGTCCCGCGGGTCCGGCCGACTCGAGGATCTCTCGGCCGGCGTCGACGATGGCCGTCAGCGAGGTTCGTTCAGGCGTCGGCATCGGGGTCTCCCTCATGGCTATTGACAGTAGCTATGATCGCTACGTAGTGTAGCCATCGTAGACCACCGCGAAGGGAACGGCCATGAAGCTCGCACCACACCTGCACCGACTGGGCAACGACGTCGTCGCGTCATACCTCGTCGATCTGCCCGAGGGGATCACGCTCGTCGACGCGGGACTGCCCGGCCACTGGAGCGACCTGCAGCGCACGCTCGCGGAACTCGGGCGTCCGCTCTCCGACATCCGTGGCCTTGTGCTCACCCACGGAGACAGCGACCACATCGGCTTCGCCGAGCGACTGCGCAGCGAAGCCGGCGTGCCCGTCTTCATCCACAGCGCCGATGCGCACCGGGTGCGCACGGGTGAGAAGCCGAAGACTCCGATGGGGCCGGCACGCATCGGTCCGATGCTCGGTTTCCTCGCCTACGGACTGCGCAAGAGCGCGCTGCGCACGCGCCACGTCACCGACGTCGTGACCGTCGATGACGGCCAGGTGCTCGACCTGCCCGGCTCGCCGGTCGTCATCGGGATGCCGGGACACTCGCCCGGCAGCATCGCGGTGCACATCCCCGCCGCGGACGCGGTGTTCGTCGGTGATGCGCTCACCACGCGCCATGTGTTGACGGGGCAGGTGGGCCCTCAGCCCGCGCCCTTCACGGATGAGCCGACCGAAGCCATCGCCTCTCTCGACAGGCTCGCCGCCGTGTCGGCATCCTGGGTGCTGCCCGGGCACGGAGCCCCGTGGCGCGGATCGCCCGCCGACATCGTGGCCGCCGTGCGCGCGGGGGCCTAGCGCCCCGACACCACCGAGGCGGTGTCGCTGACCGTGATCTGCGGCGGGTAGAGACCCATCACCTGCATCGCCGCCGCGTGATTCTCCGCCGTCGAGCCCGCGCAGGCATCGGCGGCCACGGTGACGTGCGCCCCGGCATCCGCTGCGGCCAGGGCTGTCGAGATGACGCAGCAGTCGGTCGCGACGCCCGCCAGTACGACGTGCGCCCCGTGACCCACGATCGCTTCGATCTCGGCACCCCACTTGCCGAACGTCGGCAGATCGAGCGTCGGATGCGGCGACAGACCGGCCGCGTCGGGCACGAGGTCGAACAGCGGATCGGTCGCCGGCCGGTCGGCGAACGGCCACGCGTCGAAGTAGGCACCCCACGCGGTCGATCGATCGGCCGTCGGCACCCAGCGGGTCACGATCGCGCGATCGCCGAAGGCCTCGGCGAGTTGCCGGATCCGAGGCATGGTCTCGGCGAAGAACGGCGAGCCCCACGCCGAGTCGGGCGACGCGAAGATCGTCTGCGGGTCGATCACGACCAGCCAGGGGCCGTCGCTCATGCCGAGGCTTCCTGCGCGCGGATCCTCCCGGCCCGGGCGAACCAGGTCACGACGAACGACAGCACGAGGGCGAAGAAGACTCCGAGGTTGGCGTAGGCCCAGTCGCCGTCCACACCGCCGACGAGACCGAGCAGGTAGCCCTGCCAGTTGTTCCACGGCGCGGCATCCGCGAATCCGTTGAGCACGAAGCCCCACCCGATCACGCTCGCGACCACCATGGTGCCGATCGACGTCCAGTCCCACGCGCCGTAGCGGCCGCGGCTGTCGAACAGCGCCTGCTCGTCGTAGTCCTTCCTGCGGCGCAGGATGTCGGCGATCAGGATGCCCGCCCACGAGGCCAGCGGCACCCCCAGTGTGATGAGGAAGCTCTGGAACGGACCGAGGAAGTCGGTGGCGAAGAACACGACGTAGATCGTGCCGAGAGTCAGGATCACGCCGTCGATCGCCGCAGCAGTCGGACGGGGGATGCGGATGCCGAGGCTCAGCAGCGTGAGGCCGGAGGAGTAGATGCCCAGGACCGCACCCGACACGAGGGCCAGCACCGCGGTGAGCAGGAACGGCACGAGCACCCAGATGGGCAGGATCGTCGCGAGGGCGCCGATGGGGTCGGCGGCGATCGCCGCGCTGAGCTCGTCGTCGGACCCCGCGAGCAGCAGACCGAAGATGACGAGGATCACGGGGGCGACCGAGCCGCCGATCGTGTTCCACAGGACGATCGCCCCATCGGATGCCGAGCGCTTCTGATAGCGCGACCAGTCGGCGGCGATGTTGATCCAGCCCAGGCCGAAGCCGGTCATGACCATGACCAGCGCGCCCGTGACCTGGCCGATCCCGCCGTCAGGGCGCGCCAGGACGGCGGCGAGGTCGATGCTGGGGGCGGCGAGGACGATGTAGACCACCGTCACGATGCCCGTGAGCCACGTGAGCACCGACTGCAGCTTCATGATCGTGTGATAGCCGAGCACTGACGCGGCGACGATCAGCGCGGCGACGATCACGGTGGCGGTGATCTTGAGCGCGATGCTGTCGCCGTCGCCGCCGAGCTGCGTGATGACGGTGGCCGTCGCGAGCACGGCCATGATCGCGAGGAACGTCTCCCAGCCGATCGAGGTCAACCACGAGACGATGCCCGGCACCTTCTGCCCCTGCACGCCGAAGGCGGCCCGCGAGAGGACCATGGTCGGCGCCGATCCGCGCTTGCCGGCGATCGCGATCAGCCCGCACAGCAGGAACGACACGACGATGCCGACGATCGACACGATGGTCGCCTGCCAGAACGAGATGCCGAAGCCCAGCACGAACGATCCGTACGACATGCCGAACACCGACACGTTGGCCGCGAACCACGGCCAGAAGAGATCGCTCGGCTTCGCCGTGCGCTCGGATTCGGGGATGATCTCGATGCCCGCGCGCTCGATGAGAGCAGGCTTGATGTCCGTCATGCCATCATCCTGGCACTGCGCGAGGCCCGCGGGCGCGCTGGCGGTCGTTATCGGCCGGCGAAGAACGCTCCCGCGACGAGGGTCAGGTCGTGCAGATCCGCGACACCGGCGAGCTCACGCGCCGAGTGCATCGACAGGATCGGGATGCCGACGTCGACCGTGCGGATGCCGAGGCGCGTGGCCGTGATCGGGCCGATCGTCGAGCCGCAGGGCACGTTGTTGTTCGACACGAACTCCTGCGTGACCACCCCGGCGCTGTCGCACCATCCCCGCCAGGCGGCGGAGCCGACGGCATCCGTCGCATAGCGCTGGTTGGCGTTGAGCTTGAGGATGGGGCCGGAGCCGAGCACGGGCTGCACCACGGGGTCGTGCTTGTGCACGTAGTTCGGGTGCACCGAGTGGCCCACGTCGCTCGACAGGCACCACGACGCCGAGAACGCGCGGCGACGCTCGGAGGCGTCGGCGCCGAGTGCGTCGTACACGCGGCCGAGGATGTCTTCGAGCAGGGGGCCGCCCGCGCCCGAGCGGGAGTTCGAGCCGAGCTCCTCGTGGTCGAATGCGGCGAGGATCGCGATGGGTCCGGTCGCGACCTCGCCCAGGGACTCGAGTGCGACGACCCCCGCATGCACCGAGGCGAGGTCGTCGAGGCGACCCGAGGCGAAGAACGCGCGGTCCTTGCCGAAGATCGCGCCGCGCGCGGTATCGGCGATCACGACGTCGTAGCCGCGGATGTCGGATGCCGAGACCCCCGCGGAGTGGGCGAGCTCGGCCAGGATGTCCTCCTGCGTCGGGTCGCCCAGGCCCCACACGGGCTGCGTCTGGAACTGCTTGTCGAGCGCGAGGCCGGTGTTCGCCTCGCGGTCGAGGTGGATCGCGAGCTGGGGGAGGCGCAGCAGCGCTCCGGTGTCGGCGAGCACCACGCGTCCGTCGGCGAGTGCGAGGCGTCCGGCCAGACGCAACTCGCGATCGAGCCACGAGCTCAGCAGCGGACCGCCGTAGACCTCGACGGCCGCCTGCAGCCAGCCCCTCGATCCCGTGGTGGGCTGCGGCTTCAGCTTGAAGCCGGGGGAATCGGTGTGAGCGCCGAGGATGTGAGCGGGCGTGGTGGCCGTCGCGCCCGCCGGAACCGTCCAGGCGATCGCGGCTCCGTCGCGCACGACGACGTAGCGTCCGCCGGGGAAGACGTCCCAGGCCTGGTCCTCTTCGAGGCGCGTGAAACCGGCATCCTCCAGTCGCCGGGCGACCTCGGCGGCGGCGTGATAGCTCGAGGGGGAGGCGGCGACGAAGTCGGCGAGATCCTCGGCGTGGGCGAGAGCGTCCGGGGTGACGGGCATGAGCGACCTTCCTGCGGGGGCGGTCCTTCGATCGTAATCGGCGACTCGGTGCGCGATCTCTTCGATGACCCGATGACCCGATGACCCGATGACCCGACGGGTGTCGTTCACCTTCCGGTCACCATCGGCCGGTACGGTCGATCTCGATAGCGCCTAGGGTTCCGGGGTTCGTCCCGACTGGTCCGAGCGGCGCCACGGTGCTCCTCCGCAGGAGTGCCGTCATCTGACAGGACAAAAGCCCGGAGGACCCTGTTCGTCGCGCCCGCGATGAACGGAAGGGTCTCTGATGTCCGCTCTCGCCTTCGCTCTCGTCATTGCCGCAGCCGTCGCGCACGCCGCGTGGAACATCGTCGCCCATGGCGTGAGTCGGGCGGGGACGCCGTTCCTCTGGTGGGGCGCGGTGGGCGGAACCGCCGTCTGGATCGGAGTCGTGCCGTTCACCGGCGGGCTCGGCACCGATGACGTGCTGGCATTCCTGCTCGGCGTGGGAGTCTCCGGCGTGCTCCATGTCGCCTACATGGCGGTGCTGCAGCGCGGGTACCGCGAGGGCAACCTCTCGACCGTCTACGCCACGGCGCGGGGAACCGGGCCCTTCCTCTCGGTGATCATCGCGGTGCTCGTGCTCGGAGAGCGGCCGTCGACGCTCGCGCTCATCGGCGTCGCAGCAGTCATCCTCGGAGTCGTCGCGATCGGTCTCGTCGACCGGGGCCGCACCGATCGGTCGCGACGGCTGGATCCCGGGCTCGTGTTCGGGCTGCTCACGGGCGTTGCGATCGCCCTCTACACGATCTGGGACGCCAACGCCGTGCGCACCTGGAACCTCTCGCCCGTCGCCTTCATGGTCGGGACGATGCTGCTCGAGATCCCGTTCTACTCCCTCGGCGTTCGAGGCCGGTGGGCGGCCGTGCGCGCGCTCGGCCGCACCCAGTGGAAGCGCATCGTGGCGTTCAGCATCCTGTCGCCGCTGTCGTACATCCTCGTGCTCACGGCCATTCAGATCGCTCCGGTGGCTCTCGTCGCGCCGCTGCGCGAGGTCAGTGTCGTCCTGGTCAGCCTGTTCGGGGTCTTCGCTCTGAGAGAGAGCCGGCCCGGGTGGCGTCTGGCCGCGTCCGCGGTGGTCGCCGGCGGGATCGTGCTGCTCGCGCTGTAGCCGCTGTCCTGGTGCCGCTGTCGTGGTGCCGCTGTCGTGGTGCCGCGGTCATGCTGCTGTCGCTGTCGCTGTCGCTGTCGCTATCGCTGTCGCTGTCGCTGTCCTGCTGTCGCTGTCCCTGAGGATGGGTCGCGAGCGTGATTGTATGGATGCTGTGTCCGTCGGGTGGAGTCTGCGAGAGAGCACGCCGTCGGATGCGTCGTGGATGTCGGAGCTCCGAGCGATCGTCATGCGACCCGATCTGGAGCGACTCGGACGCTTCGACCCGGTGCATGTGCGACAGCGGTTCCTCAACGGGTTCGTCCCGCAGAACACGCGGGTGATCGTCGTCGCCGGAGACGACGTCGGTCTCATCGCGGTGAGGCCCGAGATCGACGGGGCGTGGATCGAGCACTTCTACCTCGATCCCGCTCAGCAGGGCCGCGGCCTCGGATCCGCGGTGCTGGCGGACGTCCTGGCCCAGCGACAGGCGGGCCCCGACCGACCGTTCCGCCTCAATGTGCTGCAGGGCAGTCCGGCACGACGGCTGTATGAGAGGCACGGCTTCGTGCTCGAGAGTGAGGACGCGATCGACGTCTTCATGAGAGCCGGACCGTTCCGGCGCTGACCACGGGGGTGGCGCTGCCCGTTGCGCGCGGTGCCCGCTTTGTGCGGTGCCGGTTTCGCGGGGTGCCGGTTTTGCGGGGTGCCGCTCGCGCAGTCTCCGGTTTTGCGCGGTGCCGGTTCCGTGGGGTGCCGGTTCCGTGGGGTGCCGGTTTTGCGCGGTCCGATTCGCACGGTCCCCGTCTTTGCGTGGTGCCGTTCACGCGGCATTCCGGGAGATTGGAATACGTGGTCTGATCTGGGGTAAATCGGCCTGGTTTGGGGGTCGAATGTCGGTGGTGTCGGGTTGACTGTGGGGTATGAACAGCACGGCGGAGCTTTTGGATCGGGTCATCGCCGACCTCGATACTGTGCTGTCCGATGATGCTTTGGCGGGGTTGAGCGACGCGGATCGGATCACGGTGCTGCAGGGGGCGGGGGCGGCCTTTCGGCGGGCGGAGGCGGTGATCGTGGAGACGATCGCGACCGGGGATCCGGGTGACTTTCCGCATTCGGCGGGGTGTCGGGGCATGAACGAGCTGGTGCGGCGGACGGTCGGGGTGGATGTGCGGGGTGCGGTCCGGGTGGACCGGGTGGTGGATCTGGTGCGCAGGCCGGTGAGTCTGGCGGGGGAGCGGATGCCGGCGCGGTGGTCGGAGATGCGTCTGGCGTTGCTGGACGGGGTGATCGGTGTGGCGGGGTTTCTGGCGGCGACGGGTCCGATCGAGCGGGTGTGGGACCGGTTGAGGGTGGATCAACGGTTGGCGGCCGATGTGGCCTTGGCGGGGTTCGCACGCGGGCACGGCCTCGACACGGACGACACGGACCCGGATGCGGGCGCGGATGCGGGTGCGGGCGCGGAGGCGCCGGGGCCGTCACCGACGACGCAGGACCTGAAGGCGCTCGGGGAGGATCTCGCGTCGATGCTCGACCCGGATGGGGAAGAACCGAAGGACGAGGAGGCGCGGCGTAAGCGTGGCATCACGATCGGTCGGCTCCGGGACGGGGTGCATGCGATCCGTGGGTATCTGACGCCGGAGGCTGCCGCGCAGTTGCAGCTCATCATCGACGCACTCCTCAACCCCAAAGGCGACGGGCCACCCCTGCCCGGCGTGCACTTCACCCCGAGCGACGGGGCCGGTGCTGGTGACGCAGGTGCAGGTGCAGGTGCAGGTGCAGGCGCAGACGCCGATTCTCCGGATGCCGACGTCTCGCATGCCGATGCCGATGCCGATGCCGATCCGGCGGCCGATGGGGTCGACGATCCAGAGGACGCGGATCCGTTCAACTCGGATCCGCGGTGCGTGCTCGATGACCGCACCGCGGCGCAGAAACGCCACGACGCTCTCGCCGCCGCTCTCGCGATCGCCGCCCGCCACAAGGACATGCCCACGCTCGGTGGTGCCTCCCCGGTCCTCGTCGTGACCGTCGACGCGAAAGACCTCGCCCATCACACGGGCGGCTCTGCTGTCGGTGTTGCCGTCGGTGCGGGCGCGGGCGATTCTGCTGTCGGTGTTGCCGTCGGCACGAACGCGGGCGGTTCTGCATTCGGTGCTGCTGTCGGTGCGAGCGCGGGTAACGGTGGGTGGGCGACCATTCCCGGCTCTGGTGCGCACGTGCCGGTCTCGGTCGCCGCGCAGACTGCGTGCGCCGGGGTGATCCAGCGGGTGCTGATGGATGAGGGGCGCATTATCGGGATCAGTACCACCGACCGGGTGTTCACCGTGTACCAGCGCCGGGCGATCATCGCCCGCGACAAGGAATGCCTCATCCCCGGATGCCACGTTCCCGCGTCCTGGTGTGAGATCCACCATGTCACCGAGCATGCGCGGGGTGGTCCAACGACGACCGACAACGGTGTTCCGTTGTGCTGGTGGCACCACCGCTCCCTCGGCACCTCCGGGTGGGAGATCCGCATGAACGAGGGGCTACCCGAAGTCCGCGGACCGAACTGGTGGGACCCCGCCCAACGCTGGCGCACACCACGACTCAGCCTCCCCGCGCTGGGCAGGCAGCGACGCCTCGTCCGAACGGAGTGACGCGCGGCCGATCTTCGCGACCCCGGCTTCGTGGCCACGGGGCTGTCACCGGCATGCGCTCGTCACTGCGTCGTCACAGCTGGCAGCTGGTCACCTCGCGCTCATTGCCGCGCACTCTCTTCCTGAGGAAGTCGACTCCTCAGCGGAAGTCGACGAGGCCGGCGTGCGCTGCTGTGACCAGGATCTGCACGCGGTCGCGCACGTGCCACTTCGACATGATGCGTCCGAGGTGCGCCTTCACGGTCCCCTCCGACACGATGAGTGTGCGCGCGATCTCCGCGTTCGACATCCCCTGAGCGAGTCGCTGCAGCACCTCCTGCTCGCGATCCGTGAGCGCCTCGAGAGTGTCGTCGCCGCCGACCGGTTCGGTGTCCCGCACATGCTTGATCAGCAGTGAGGCGATCCGAGGCGACAGCGAACTCGCCCCGCTGTACACCTCCCGCACGCCCTCGAGGATGCTCGCCGCGCTGGAGTCCTTCAACAGATACCCCGACGCGCCGGCGCTGAGCATCGGAAGCACGGTGTCGCTGCCGTCGAGCGTGGTGACCGCGAGGATCTTGATCTCAGGCCAGCGTTCGCTGATCACCGCCGTCGCCTCGATGCCGTTCATCTCAGGCATCTGAACGTCCATCATCACCACGTCAGGACGTTCGCGTTCGACGACCTCGATGCCCTCGAGCCCGGACTCTGCCTCGGCGATCACCGTGATCTCCGGGTCGCGTGAGACGAAGTGAGAGAGCGCTGAGCGCACCAGGGGATCGTCATCGACGATCACGACGCGGATTTGGGACATGGAGGAAGCCTAACCGGGGTGGACCTGCGCCGCGAGGTATTAGACCTTTGGCTAGCGATGTCTAGACGAGAGACAGATGTGCGGCGCGCAGATCACCGAGAAGATGAACTTATTACTTCACAAAAGTTCAATCACGGAGGTGAATCACTATGACTTTCTGGCAGGCATTCAACCAGTTCTTTGGCTTCACTCGCTAATCTACCTGGCTATTAGGAGATACTGAAGCATGGCTTTTAGTCCTCCCCGCTCCGACGACTCCGTCGTTTCACGGCTCGGGAAGGGAGAGAAGCTCAGCACGATCGAACGCATCGCGGTTCTCGCGATCGTCGGAACGATCGTCGTCTTCGGCATCGTCGGACTGTTCCTCCCTCCGGGAGTGGACCCGTTCGTCGCCGGGGTGAGCATCGCATCGACCGCCGTGCTCGTGCTGTATCTCTGGTGGCCCCTCATCGCGACGTGCGCACTCGCCGTCGTGTTCGCGCTCTCGTTCCTCACGGGAACCCAGACAGAAGTCCTGACAGTCGCCGCCCTCGCTGCGGCGCTGATCATGCGACTCGGCTGGAATGCGCTCATCCTCTCCTACGCGGGAGTCTTCCTCCTCGCGACGGCACTCGTTGCCTTCGGAGAGACAAGCACGCCGATCAACCTCGGCATCTACCTCATCACCGCGACCGTCGCCGGAGCCGTGGGATTCGCTCTTCGCATAGCCTTCGCCCGAGGGCGGACTCTCGAGGAGCAGTTGGCCGAGAAGGCCGAACAGGAACGCCAAGCAGTACTCGCCGAACGACGTTGGATCGCCGGCGAGCTGCACGACAGCATCGCGCACCACCTCACGGTGGTCTCGCTGCACGTGCAGATGCTCGACGACGACCGCACCAGCAGCGATTCGCAGGAGGCGATCCGCATCGCCGCGCGCAAGGCGATGACCGACCTCCGCTTCGTGATCGACCTCGCAGACGACGGACCCCGGTCCGAAGGGATGCCCTCCGGTGACCTGGCGGCCTCCGTGGACGAGGCTGCGCAGGAGTTCGAGTCCGCCGGCCACACCGTGACCGTCGAGGGCGACCCCTCCGACGAACGCATTCCGCGGGCCGCCGAGATCATCCTTGCCCGCATCATGCGCGAGTCCGCCACCAATGTCCTCAAGTACGCGGGCGCGGGCGAAGTCGCGATCCGATTCGACATCGACGACGACGCCGCGAAGATGACGGTGAGCAGCCCGCTCTCCGTCACGCCTCGTCGCGAGCTCTCCTCGAGCCGCACCGGCATCGGTCGCATGGCCGAACGCGTCCTCGGCGCGAGCGGCGAGTTCAGCGCCGGAGAAGTCGAGGGCCGCTGGGTCGTCTCCGCGCTCCTGCCGATCGTCTGACGCCGATCGTCTGACGCCGCCCGCGCCCCCGCATCCGCGACCGCGCACGGGGCAGATTGCCGACCGGTATTCCGGTACTCTACGGAAGACATCCGCGGAATTCCGGGGCTTGAGGCGCGAAATCTAGACGAAAGTCCAGGGTAGGTCTCGACTATAGACCGTGTTCCATGGTGTAGCCGGGCGCTTACATTGGGTATACCCCAGAAATAGCGCATCCCCAGCGCTGTGATCGCGAGCGCGGTCTTTGGAATCTGATCCCCATCGCGCTCGCGATCGGCTTCTCTCCTCGGATCATCCGAGGCATCGATGCCGATCGGTCGGCTGTCAGCCGCCTACGGCACGCATGAAGTGCCCGTCCGTCGAGATCCCTGACGCGGCGACCGTGAACCGCACGACCTCGCTGAGGTATCGGTCTTCGGATGCCTCGAAGACGCGCCCGTTCTCGTCGCGAGAGATGCGGCTGAGTCGAAGGATGGGCGTGCCCTGCGGCACGCGCAGCAGAGCGGCATCCTGCTCATCGGCCGCCACCGCGTCGATCTGGTGCTCGAGGCCGACGATCGGGTGTCCGAGCGACCCGAGGTACTCGGTGATCGAGATCTCGTCGGTGTCGACATCGAACAGTCGCCGTCCGACCGCCTCGGTGTAGAACAGTCGCTCGAGCATCGTCGGCCGTCCGTCGAGCAGCCGCAGCCGCACGACGCTGACGATCGTGTCATCGGGGGAGACCCCGAGGAGCTCTGCGCGGTCACCGGCCCGGCGGAGGCTCAGCTCCTGCGTCTGCGCTCCCGGAGTCACGCCGAGATCCCGGGCCCAGCGTGTGAACGGCACCGACACGTCGACGGCCTGACTGGCCTTGCGCGAGACGACCCGCGCGGGGCGGCCTCGCCCCGTCTCGATCAGGCCTTCTCCGCGCAGCGCGGCAAGGGCGTTTCTGATCGGACCGCGCGAGGTGCGCCATCGTTCGGCGAGCTCCGCCTCAGTGGGCACGTCATCGCCGGGGCGCAGGGTCCCGGCCGCGATCTGCGCCCGGAGGTCGTCCGCGATCTGGGTGTATACAGCTTCGGCCACATAGGCATACTACTTCGCGCTCGGACAACGCGGCCGAGCGGAGCGGTCATGCGTTCCACCGGCGTTCACCCGGGGAACGCGGGGGTGAACGGACTTTGAACTCTTGCAAGTTAGGTACATATCTTAGTCCGTGCCCTGTCAGAGTGGCTCGTGGATCACCCCCTCCCACTCTGAAAGGTCCTCATGAAGCTCCGCGCTCTCCCCGTACTCGCCGGCGCCGCGATCCTCGCGCTCTGCCTCGCCGCCTGTTCCGGCTCCGCTGAGGCCACCGGCGCGTCCGGTGCCGATGCGTCATCGACCGCCGGCGGGTTCGCGGTCGACGAGAACACCCTCGTCTTCGGCGTCGTGCCCGACTCGGTCGACACCGAGACGAACTACCAGCCGCTCATGGACTACATCGCCGAGATCACCGGCAAGACCGTGGAGTACCACGAGTCCACCGACTACGCGGCGCTCATCGAGGCGGCCGTCGCCGGCAAGGTCGACGTCGCGTCGTTCTCGGGGTTCACCTACGTCACCGCCACGAACAACGGAGCGAAGCTCACCCCGATCTCCTCGATCGTGACGGAAGAGGGCCAGGAGCCCGGCTACTATTCCCAGGCGATCGTGCCCGCCGACAGCGACATCTCGAGCATCGACGACTTCGCGGGCAAGAAGGTCTGCTTCGTCGACCCGTCCTCGACGTCGGGATACCTCTTCCCCTCCTACAACCTGCTCGAGGCGGGCATTGACCCCAAGACCGACATCACGCCCGTCTTCGCGGGCAAGCACGACGTGAGCGTGCAGAAGGTCGGCGAAGGCGTCGAGTGCGAGGTCGGCTTCGCCGAGGACTCCGAGGTCGAGAAGTCGGATGCCGTGAAGGTCGTCGACGAGACCATGGTCCCCGGAGCGCCCCTCGTCTACTCGTCGACCCTGCCCGACGACGTCGTGCAGGAGCTCATCGACGGTCTGTCGGAGATCACGATCGACGACATCATCGCCGCCGGGATCGACGGAGCCGACACCGATGCCTTCCGCAGCGTGTTCTTCGCCACGAAGCCGGTCGACGACGCGTACTACGACCTGATCCGCGACATCTGCAAGGAGACCGAAGCGGAGCAGTGCCAGGGCTGACGCCCGATCGCTGACGCATCGTCAGCCGAGCGCCCTCGTTCCGCACTCCTGCCCCTGCGGGAGCTGCGGACCGCAGGGCGCTCACCCGCAGAGAATCACGCTCGACGCCACGACCCTGGAGAACTCACATGAACACGGCATCCGATGCCCTCATCCGCCTGGACGGCGTGACGAAGACCTTCGGCTCGACCACCGCGCTGAAGAACGCATCGCTGCAGGTGTCGCGCGGCGAGATCGTCGTGCTGCTCGGGCTCTCCGGCTCAGGCAAGTCGACACTGCTGCGCCACCTCGACGGTCTCGAGGTCCCGACCTCGGGTGACATCGAGGTGCTCGGCTCGGCGGTCCCCACGCTGAAGGGCAAGGCGCTGCGCCGCCTCCGCAGCCGGGTGGGATTCATCTTCCAGCAGTTCGAGCTCGTGCCGTCGCTGACGGTGCTCGAGAACGTGCTCACCGGATCGCTGTCGGAGGTCCGCGGGCCGCGGCTGGGCCTGTGGGGCTACTCGAAGGCGGCGAAGCTGCGCGCCCTCGAACACCTCGACCGCGTCGGACTGCTCGACCGCGCCTATCAGCGCAGCGACACGCTCTCGGGCGGTCAGCAGCAGCGCGTGGCGATCGCCCGCGCTCTGATGCAGAAGCCCGACATCCTGCTCGCGGACGAGCCCGTCGCGTCGCTCGATCCGGAGTCCAGCGACCAGGTGATGGCGCTGATTCGCGAGATCGCCGCCGACGAGGGGCTCACGGTCGTCTGCAGCCTGCACCAGGTCGACCTCGCGATCTCGTGGGCCGACCGCATCGTCGGTCTGCGTCACGGCGAGATCGTGCTCGACACCCCGACCGGCGACCTCACCAAGGCGGAGGTCATGGAGATCTACGGCCGCGTCGCGACGACCACGGCAGAGATCCGGGCCGTGCAGGATGAGCTCACCCCGATCACGGTCGATGTCGCCCAGCTCGACAAGGCGCGAGCGTCGTGACCGTCGTCTCCGACACGTCGCGGACCCCCGTGGCCCCCGCGAGGGCCGGCGTCACCGATCGCGCTCCTCGACGCCCGATCTCGGCCGAGCGCATCGCGGCCGGTCTGACCCTGCTGGCGCTCCTGGTGCTCGGCATCCTCGCGGTCGACGAGGTCGGCATCTCGATCCCGGCGATGGTGCAGAGCTGGGGCAACGCCGAGAACTTCGTGGCCCGCGTGGGCGGCCTCTCGTTCCCCGAACCTGCCGACCTCGCGTGGCTGATCGCCCTGACCGTGGGGCTCGTGCTCGTCGGCACCCTGCTCGCCGCAGCCCTGTCGGTGCCGATCGCCTACCTCGCCGCGTCGAACACGACCCCCGGCAGCGGATGGCGTGTCGCCGCGCGGTTCGTGGGTGTGCTCACCCGGGCGCTGCCGGACGTGGTGCTCGCGATGGCGTTCGTGCTCATGTTCTCGCTCGGCACCCTGCCCGGCATCCTGGCCATCGGCATCCATTCGATCGGGATGATCTCGAAGATGTTCGCCGATGCGATCGAACAGATCGATGAGGGTCCGCGGCTCGCGATCCGTGCCGCGGGCGGGTCGAAGATGCAGGAGTTCGCATCAGGGATCCTTCCCCAGGTGCTGCCCAGCTGGGTCGCGACGGTGCTGCACCGCAACGACATCAACCTGCGCGGCAGCGTCGTGCTCGGCTATGTCGGCGTGGCCGGGCTCGGCCTCGAGATGTCGTACGCCTTCAAAGCCCTGAACTACGGCAAGGGTCTCGGCATCGCGCTGGTCATCTTCGTCCTGTGCGTGGTGATGGAGATCGTCTCGAGCCTGGTGCGCGGAGCGATGCTCGGCCAGCAGCGGCAGACGCGGTCGTGGATCGATCGCCTCATCCACCCGCGTCTGCACGACACGACGGCCGCGCAGTCGACGGCTCTTCCGGCGTGGGCGACCAGCCCGCAGACGGCCGTGCGTCGCCCCTGGACAGCCGAGCGGGTGCGCAACACGATCGGCATCGTGACCGCGGTGCTCGTCGTGATCGGCAGCGTCGTGGTCAGCCAGATCAACTGGATGGACTTCGCCACGTTCTGGGCCAAGCTCCCCGAGGTGGCGGCGAGGTTCTGGCCGCCATCGTTCGGCAGCTACGAGGCATCGGCGATGATAGCCGCCATGCGAGACACGGTCGCGATCGCACTCGCGGCGACCGTGCTCACTCTTCTGCCCTCCCTGCTTCTCGGGTCTCTCGCGGCGAGCAACGTCGCGCCGGGCGCCGGCACACGAGGGATCGCGCGCTTCCTGCTCGTCGGCATCCGCGGCATCCCCGAGCTGATCCTCGCGATCGTGCTCGTCGTCATCACGGGTCTCGGATCCCAGGCGGGCGTCATCGCGCTCGCCATCGGGGGCGTCGGCCTGCTCGGCAAGCTGATCGCCGACTCGCTCGAAGAGGTCGATCGCGGACCCGAGCGCGCCCTGCGCGCAGTCGGCGCCACTCGACTGCAGACCTACGCCTCGGCGACGGTTCCGCAGGGCATGCAGGCACTGATCGGACACAGCTTCTACATGCTCGACACCAACATCCGCGCGGCGACGATCCTGGGCATCGTCGGCGGAGGCGGCGTCGGCTACTACCTGCTCAACGCCAGTCAGGGGTCGCGATACGAGACCGTGACGGCGATCGTGCTGATGATCCTCGTCACCGTGCTGGTGGTCGAGGGACTCGCGATGTGGATGCGGAAGGTCTTCCGATGAACGGCATCGTCGCCTCGAACGGCACCGCCCCCTCAGCCGACTCGGCCGACCTCGTGGTCGTCGGCTCGGGAATCATCGGTCTCGGTGCCGCCTATGCGGCGGTGCGACGGGGGCTGAGCGTCATCGTCGTCGACAGAGCGGATGCTCCGGTGGGCGCGACGATCCGCAACTTCGGGCATCTCTGCATCGGCGCGCAGGCGGGGGAGGCGCGGCGCTACGCCGACGTGTCCCGCGACCTCTGGCTGCGCCTCGCCCAGGATGCGGGTTTCTGGATCCGCGAGTCCGGCACGCTGGTCGCCGCGCGTCACGCCGACGAGATCGCGGTGCTCGAACAGGCGGCGATCGACGGCGGCATCCGGATGCTCGATGCCGACGAGCTGCTGCGTCTCGCGCCGCTCCGTCGCCGGGGACTCCTCGGCGGAGCGCACATCGAGACCGACCTGCAGACCGATCCCCGCACCGCCGCCGCGGCGATCGTGCGACACCTCGCACGACGGGGCGTCGACTTCCGATTCCGCACTCAGGCGACCTCGGTCTCGGCACGCCGTGTCGAGACGACGCGAGGTGCGATCAGCACCGGCGCGGTCGTCGTCGCCGCGAATCACGACGTCGACCAGCTGCTGCCCGACGTCGCCGAGCGGTCAGGCGTCGTGCGCTGCGCCCTCGACATGATGCGCGCGGCGGTGACCCTCTCGCATCCGCTCTCCGCTCCGCTGCTGACAGGGTGGTCGCTCGTGCGCTACGGACGCTTCGCCGAGAGTGCCGCGGCCGGCGCGCTCCGCGACCGTCTGCATTCCGAGCGTCCCGACCTCGCCGCGCTCGACCTCAATCAGATGTACACACAGCTGCCCGACGGCACGCTCATCATCGGCGACTCGCATGCCGCGTCGACCGCACCGGCGCCTTTCCAGCCCGAGGCCGCGTTCGCCGCATTCCTCACCGAGGCGGAGGCGCTGTTCGAGATGCCGGCCCCGCGGGTGCTCGAGCGCTGGCAGGGCGTCTATGCGAAGGCGCCGAAGGAGTTCCTCATCGACACGGTCGACGAGGGGGTGCTGGTGCTCGCCGCGACCACCGGCATCGGAATGACCACGGGTCTGGGGCTCGCCGAAGAGAATCTCACCGCCGCCTTCGGGTGGACACCTGCAAGGGAAGGAACCCCATGACCACTCAGCTCGACGCAGCTCCCGCACTCGAACTCATCGTGCTCGACATGGCCGGCACGACCGTGCGTGACGACGGAGTCGTGGAGACCGCGTTCCAGCGCGCCGCCGAACGCACGGGAGTCGCAGATCGGATGCCGTGGGACGACGCGCTCGCACACGTGCGCGCCACCATGGGGCAGTCCAAGATCGATGTCTTCACGCATCTCGCCGGGGGCGATCGCGAGGCGGCTGAACGAGCGACGGCGGCCTTCGAGGGTGCCTACGCCGAGATCGTCGCCGAGCAGGGGGTCACCGAGATCCCCGGCGCGGCCGATGCGATCCAGGGACTGAAGGACGCCGGCCTGCGTGTCGTGCTGACGACGGGATTCGCGCCCGTCACCCGCGATGCACTGCTCGACGGTCTGGGGTGGCGCGAGCTCGTCGATCTGGCGCTCTCTCCGGCCGACGCGGGCCGCGGACGCCCGGCGCCCGACCTCGTGCTCACGGCGCTCCTGCGCATGCAGACGTCGTCTGTCGCAGCGGTCGCGGTCGCGGGAGACACGGTCAGCGACGTCGAATCGGGCCGCCGCGCAGGGGTGGGTCTCGTCGCCGGGGTCCTGACGGGTGCACACGAATCGGCTGCACTCCGGCTCGCCGGCGCCGACGTCGTGCTCGACGACGTGACGCAGCTTCGCAGCGCGCTCTCCGAGCGTGGACTGCTCCCACTCGTGCCGTCTGTCTGAGGCGTCGACATGGGAACACTGCTGATCCGTCCTCCCGGCCACCGCCGCGACGTCGCTCTGCGACCCGCCGCCACCGCCATGGTGTGGATCGGCGAGGGGCACCCGCACGAGACGATCGCCGTGCCCGGTGTGGCGCTCGGTGACCACGACGTGCTGGTGTCGGTCGAGATGTCGACCATCTGCGGGTCCGACGTGCACACCGTGCAGGGGCGTCGATCGTCGCCGGTACCGCTGGTGCTCGGCCATGAGAGCGTCGGACGCGTGATCGCCATGGGAGACGGCGGGGCGACGACTGTCGACGGCACCCCCGTGCGCATCGGAGACCGGGTCGTCTGGTCGGTCACGATCTCATGCGGCATCTGCGACCGATGCGCGCGAGGTGTGACGCAGAAGTGTCGCACGCTCGGCAAATACGGCCATGACCGCATCGGCGTGCACGGCGATCTCACCGGCGCCTTCGGCTCGCACGTCCAGGTGCGGTCGGGCACCACGATCGTCCGGGTGCCCGAGTCGCTGCCGGCTGCCGTGCTCGCTCCGGCCTCGTGCGCCACCGCGACCGCCTGGGCCGCCGTCGCCAGGGCCGCACGCGATCACGACCTCGACGGCGCGACCGTGCGCATCCACGGAGCAGGACTCGTCGGACTCTCGGCCGCGGCGATCGCGGTGGAGCACGGCGCGGCGGTCGAGGTTCTCGACCCCTCACCGGAACGGCTGGCTCGTGCCGCGCGCTTCGGAGCCGGTCGGATCGACCGCGACCCGGATGTCGTGATCGAGGCCTCGGGGCACGCGGTGGCGGAGGCGCTCGACGGCGTCGGAACCGGGGGCACGGTGGTGCTGGTCGGAAGCGTCTTTCCCGCAGAGCCGGTGCCGGTCGACGCCGAGAGCATCGTGCGACGGCTGGTGACCGTCACCGGCGTGCATAACTACACGGGATCCGAGCTCTCGCAGGCGGTCGGGTTCCTGGCCGGACGAGGACGCGCGTATCCGTTCGCGGAGGCCGTCGGCGAGGTGCGACAGCTGGCCGACATCGACGAGGCCATCGCCGCGGCATCCGTTCCCGGTGCACCACTGCGCATCGGGGTCGTACCCGGGCGCTGAGCTGACGCGGGCCGACGCCGCGAGGGGCGGAACTCAGTCCGAGGGGCCGTCCGCGGACGCGGGTGCCGAGCGCCGCGGCCCCGCGGGGCGGATGCCCTCGGCGTGGAATGCGAGCAGCCGCATGGCGGTGTCGACCGTCTCGTCGAGGATCTCCTGCGGGTCCCCGCCGAGCGACAGCTTGCGATGGCCGACGCCGTCGCCCGTGGCCCATCCGACATAGACGGTGCCGGGCTCATGCCCGCCCTCGGGGTCGGGCCCGCCCACACCCGTGGTCGAGATGCAGACATCGGCGTCGAACAGCCGCAGCGCGCTCTCGGCCAGGTGCTCCGCGCACTCGGGCGAGCACGGATCCGTGCCGGGCGTGAGTCCGAGCAGGCGCTCCTTCACCTCGGTGAGATAGGCCACGATGCCGCCGGCGAACCAGTCGCCGGCAGCCGCACCGGCGCCGATCGTGCTCGCCAGACGTCCCGAGGTCAGCGATTCCACCACGCAGATGCGCAGCCCGCGCTCAGCGGCGACCTCGCTGATGCGCTCGAGCGGAGACTGCTCTGCTGTCACTTCTCTTCAGCGGAGTCGGCGTGCGTCGGTGCGTCGGACTCGATGCTCGCCTCGTCGGAGTAGTCGGGACGCGCCGGCTGCAGCGGCTGGTCGGAGTACTCGCCGCCGAGGCGTCCGCCGTACGGGCGGCCGTGGTCGGCGAACTCGTCGCGCGCGTAGACCAGCTCCCACTCGCCGACGGTGAAGCGGGCGCCGGTGCGCAGCGTCTGGGTGCGGTCGCCGGGGTGGGTGGCGGTGGCTTCGGGGTTGCTGTTCATCTCGCCCGCGCCGTGGAGCTCGAGCACGTACTCGTCGCGGTCATCGTGCGTGATCGTCGCATGCACAGGGTCGGCGCCCTCGAGCCGCAGCTCGTTGTCGGCTGCGGAGCCGATGCGCACCACGTCGACCTCGAGGGCGAACTCGGCGCGCTCGCCGTCGCGGGTCACCCGCAGGCGCGGGTTGCCCTCGCCGAACTCGGCGTGGGTGGTCGTGGGGGTGTAGCCCTCGTCGGAACGGTCGTCGATGTGTCGTGCGTTCATGGTGGGTCTCCTCGCGGTTCCTGCCAGGATATCGGCGAAGGGAACCGCACGCAGGGGGTTGACTTCGGCTCGCTCCGCACCCGTATGGACGGCCCGCCCGGCCGACGCGTCGGGGTCGGTGTTCCCATAAACTCAAGGCGAAGACCTGCACACCAGAGGAGAGGTTGAATGGGCAAGTTCATCTACGAGGGCAGCGTGAAGACCGAGATCGAGGATCGCGCCCTCACACACCTGCAGCTCGTGATGACCGCCAAGCTCCGGCGCGCCGAGCCCTTCCCGTTCAGCTGGCGCGAAGACGCGAGCGTCGGCGGCGGCCGGACGACCGTGTGGGTGCAGCCGGGCAGCTCGCTCGTCTTCAAGTACTTCGGCAGCAGGCAGCCGTCGATCAACCGGGCCTGGATCGATGCGCTCGCCTTCACCGCGAGCGCGCCGGGCGGTCTGTATCTGGTTCCCGAGCCGCAGGAGACGTCCGGTCCGGCCGCGCCCGCCGACGAGCCCTCCGCTCCCAGAGCCTGAGCGGGTCGGAGCCGCTCACCTGCCGCGCCCCGATCGTCGATCGAGGCGCCGATTGTCAACCCCCTGCCGAGGGTGCCGAGCGACCGCGAGTCTCGGTGGACGCCCGGCTCTCGCCACGAACGAAGGTGGCGAGCCGCGAGGAAGAGGAGACACCATGGCAGACAGCACGCCCGACCCCCGCAGCCAGCACCGCGACGAGGAGTTCCCCGGTCAGCAGCAGACACAGCCGGGGCTGACAGACGAGATGCGCCCGACTCCCGACCACGGCGAGGAGTCGTATGTGGGCCACGCCCGGCTCGAGGGGCGGCGAGCCCTGATCACCGGCGGCGACTCCGGAATCGGTCGAGCCGTCGCGATCGCCTTCGCCCGGGAAGGAGCGGACGTGGCGATCGTGCACATGCCGGAGGAGCAGGCGGATGCGGACGAGACGATCGAACTCGTGCGCGCCGAAGGCCGGCAGGGGCTGAGCCTGGCCGGCGACATCCGCGATGAGGCCTTCGCGACCGACGTCGTCGCCGAGACGAGAAGCGCCCTCGGCGGCATCGACATCCTGGTGCTGAACGCCGCGTACCAGCACGACATCAAGGGCTTCGAGAACCTCGAGACCGACAGATTCCGCCGCGTGTTCGAGACGAACCTCTTCGGGCTGCTGTACTCGGCGCGGGCCGCATACCCCCATCTGGAATCGGGGTCGAGCATCATCGTCACGGCGTCGGTGCAGGCCTTCGAGCCGTCGCCCAACCTCATCGACTACGCGATGACCAAGGCTGCGCAGGTCGCGTTCGTGAAGGCGCTCGCCGAGGAGGCGGGGGAGCGCGGCATCCGCGTGAATGCCGTCGCTCCCGGGCCCATCTGGACGCCCCTGATCCCGGCCACCGGCTGGTCCGACGAGCGGGTGAAGACGTTCGGCTCCGATACGCCTCTGGGCCGAGCCGGACAGCCCGCCGAGCTGGCCGGTGCGTACGTGTACCTCGCGTCCGCCGAGTCCTCGTACACGTCCGGCGCAGTGCTCGCGGTCACCGGGGGCAAGCACCTCTGACGGGCCGGGTTCGCCGGCATCCGCCCGCGCCGTAGGCTTGGTGGGTGAAGCAGTCCACGTCGTCGCGTCCGCTCGTGGGCGTGGCGCTCGTGGTCTGCTCCTGCCTGTCCTTGCCGTTCGGGGCCGCCGTCGCGGCTCAGCTCTTCCCGGTGCTCGGCCCGTGGGGCGTGACCTCGCTGCGCGTGGCGATCGCCGCTCTGCTGCTGGTCGTCATCGTGCGCCCGCGGCCGATCCGCTGGACGAAGGCGCAGTGGCTCGCCGCGGTGCTGTTCGGCCTCTCGCTCGCCGCGATGAACGGCTTCTTCTACGCAGCGATCGAGCGCATCCCGCTGGGTCCTGCCGTCGCGATCGAGTTCCTCGGGCCGCTCGTGCTCGCGGCGGTGCTGACCAGGCGGCTCGTCGACGCCGCCTGGGTGGGCGTCGCGCTGCTCGGGATGGTGCTGCTCGGCGTCGACGGACTGATCGGCGCCGAGCCGCTCGATCCGCTCGGGATCGTGTTCATCCTCATCGCCGCCGGCTTCTGGGCGATGTACATCCGGATGAGTGCCCGAGTCGGTGCGATCATCCCGGGCAGCAGCGGACTCGCGGTCGGACTCGTCGTCGCCGCCGTGCTGCTGATACCGGTCGGAGTGCCGGCTGCGATCACCGTCGCCGGTGACATGCAGCTGCTGCTGCTCGCCGCGGTCACGGCCGTCCTGTCATCGGTGATCCCCTACAGCTTCGAGCTCGCGGCGCTGCGTCGGCTGCCGCAGCGGGTGTTCGGCGTGCTGCTGAGCCTCGAGCCGGCATTCGCGACGCTCGCCGGGTGGGTGATCCTCGGGCAGTCGGCGACCCCGCTGCGGGTGCTCGCGATCGCGCTGGTGGTCGCCGCGAGCGTCGGCACCACCCTCGCCGTCCGACGTCAGCGCCGTCGAGACGATGCGGCCGCCGTCAGAGACAGTGCCGGAGACCGTGCCGGAGATCGTGCCGGAGATCGTGCCGGCACCGGACCCGACAGCGGGCCCGACGACGACGAGCCCGGCCCGTTCACCGCTCCGATCCCGCTGCCCGACTGACCGACCGCCCCCTCACGCGCCGACCACGGCGGGCACCGGCAGGGGATAGCGGCGCCGCAGCAGCATGCGCTGCACCAGCGTCCACACCACGGTCACGGTGAGATACAGCGCGGCGGCGAGGGGCACGAACATCGCGAACACGGCCGTCAGATAGTGCAGAGCGCTGGTCACACGCAGCATCGTCGGCGAGTTCAGCGGAGAGTCGTCGTCGACCGGCGCCGGCCGGAAGACGCGCCGCGAGATCTCGGCCACCGCGACCATCACCGCGATCAGAGCCCCGAAGACCCACAGCGTCTCAGGGGTCGCCGTGCCGCCGAAGACCGCGGAGACGAAGCTGGTCCCCAGCGGCGCCCCGAACAGGTCGTGCGTGAGCAGGTCGTTCGGATGCCCGGCGATCTCGGGGCGGATGAACAGGGTGTAGAGGATGCCGACGACCGGCGCCTGGGCGAGGACCGGCAGCATCCCGGCGAACGGAGACGTGTTCTCGGAGCGATAGAGCTCGAGCATCTCCTTCTGCAGGCGCTCGGGGTTCTTCCTGTGTCGGCGCTGCAGTTCGCGCAGTCGAGGAGCCAGGCGCGCTCTGGTCTGCTCGGCCTTCGCCTGCGAGACGCCGACGGGAATGAGCAGCGCGCGCACGAGAAGCGTCACGAGCACCACGGCGAGTGCGGCGGCGGATGCTCCGGCGAGGGGTTCGAGCAGTGCGGAGAGCCCGGCGAGGGCGCCGTACGCAGCGTCGAGCAGGAAGGTCAGGGGTGGGAAGGTGAAGATGTCCATGGAAGTCCGTTCGTGTGTCGGGAGGGGTCGGCGAAAGCCGCGCAGTCCCGCACGAGGGCGGACTACGCGGAGACGGCGACTCCCGGCGCACGAGGACGCGGGTGACCCGCGGCGTCAGGATCGCTCTGCGCGAGCAGCGTCGAGACGTCGATCGCCCGCAGGGGATGCGGGGCGCTGCCCGGCGATCGCGGTGCGACGCTCAGGGCGACGGCGATCGTGAGCGTCGTCAGGGCGATCAGCGCGATGGCGAGACCGAGGGCCGCGGCATCCGGCACCGCGATGATCCCGAGCGCGGCCGCGACGAAGCCGAGCATCTGCCCGAACCATTCGCTCATGCGCGCCTCCCTGAACCCTCACGCCGAGGTTATCACCGGCATCCGAACGGGGCATCGATCGCTCGATCGCCTCGGGGTCGGTGAGCGGGGATAGCCTCGACGCATGAGTGATCTGCGCGCGCTGCTCGGAATCGAACACCCCGTCGTCCTCGGTCCGTTCGGCGGACTCTCGTCCGTCGGGCTCACCGCGGCGGTCAGCGAGGCGGGGGGTCTGGGCGGCTACGGGCTCTACGGATACGATGCCGACCGCATCCGCTCGACGATCGCGTCGCTGCGGGCAGCGACGTCGCGCCCGTTCGCGGTGAACGTCTGGCTGCCGACCGGCGACGAGATCGAGCCGAACCCGCAGCACACTGTGTTCGCTCAGGCGCTGCAGCCGTTCTTCGATGCCGTGGGCATCGAGGTGCCCGCACGCCCCGAACGATATCTGCCGCCCCTCGACGAGCAGCTCGACGCGATCTGGGAGGCGGCGCCGCCCGTGCTGAGCACCGTCTTCGGGGTTCCTTCCGAGGCGATCGTCGACGAGGCGCATCGGCGCGGCATCCGCGTCGTGGGAACCGCGACGACCGTCGCCGAAGCCGTCGCACTCGCGGATGCCGGGGTCGACGCCGTGGTCGCGACCGGCTTCGAGGCCGGCGGCCACCGGGTGTCGTTCCTCCGTCCGGCCGAGGAGTCGCTGGTCGGAACCTTCGCGCTCGTGCCGCAGGTCGTGGATGCCGTGGACGTGCCGGTCATCGCGGCCGGCGGCATCGCCGACAGACGCGGTGTCGCCGCAGCCTTCGCGCTCGGGGCGTCAGCGGTGCAGGTCGGTACGGCATTCCTCGCGACGGCGGAATCGGCGGCGAACCAGGCGCATCGCGACGCCATCCGCTCCACCGCCGCCGACGGCACCGTCCTCACGAAGGCGATGAGCGGCCGGCTCGCCCGGGGCGCTCGCAACCGTGCGGTGCGGGCGATCGAGGCGAGCGGAACCATCGCCCCGTTCCCGATGCAGAACTGGCTCACCGGACGATTCCGCGCGGCCGCGGGTGAGCAGAACCTGGGCGAGCTGCAGTCGCTCTGGATGGGCCAGGCTGCAGCGCTGGTCGATCCCGCGCCCTCGACCGCGGCCGACACCTTCGCCGAACTGCTCGCGGGAGTGCCGGAGAACGCCTGATCCCCGGTCTCGCCCGCTCAGAGGATGACGGTCGAGCGGCCGTGCACGATCACGCGGTCCTCGGCATGCCACTGGACGGCACGCGCCAGGACGAGGCGTTCGACGTCGGCGCCGCGCTGCTGCAGATCGGCGGCCGACTCCGAATGCGTGACGCGGGTGACGTCCTGCTCGATGATCGGTCCCTCATCGAGATCCGCTGTCGCATAGTGCGCGGTGGCTCCGATGAGCTTCACACCGCGGTCCTTGGCCCTGGCATACGGGTTGGCCCCGATGAACGCGGGCAGGAACGAGTGATGGATGTTGATGATCGGGGCGCCGAGGCCCTCGATGAAGTCGTCGGTGAGGATCTGCATGTACCGAGCGAGCACGACGAGATCGACGTTGCCGCGCAGCAGGTCGAGCTGGCGCTGCTCCATCGCCTGCTTGTCGCCCGACGGGATGTGCACGAAGGGCACTCCGAACGAGCGCACCGACTCTGCGAGATCGGGGTGGTTGGAGACGACCATCGTGACGTCGATGTCGAGCTGGCCGCGCTGCGTGCGCCACAGCAGCTCCATCAGGCAGTGGTCGTACTTCGACACGAAGATCGCGACGCGCTTGCGGCGGGCGGTGTCGTGCAGCGACCACTCCATGCCGAAGCGCTCGGCGACCGGGGCGAGGTCGGCCTCGAGGGCCGTTCGGGCGGCAGCGAGGCCGGGAAGGTGGATCACCGTGCGCTGGAAGAACCGACCGCCCTCGGAGTCGGTGGAGTGCTGGTCGAGGGAGATGATGTTCGCGCCGTGCGCGGAGAGCACGCCGGCGATGGCGGCGACGATGCCGGGCTGATCATCGCAGGCGATCAGCAGGCGGGCGGTGTCGGGCTGAGACATGGGGACTCCTCGGGGGTGTGCATCGATTCTGCCGTGGATGAGACCACCGGGCGAATCGTCGCGAGGGGTCGCTACTCTGGGAGCGTGGACGCGGGCGATCTCGGGCTGGTTCTGATCCCGCTGCTCGCCGTGGCAGCGCCGCTGCTCGCGCGCGGCATCCGGCCCCTCATCCGCGTGCCGATCATCGTCTTCGAGCTCGTCCTCGGGATTCTCGCAGGACCAGCGGTGCTCGGCTGGGTCGAGCCGACGCCCATCCTCGAGAAGCTCAGCGACTTCGGCCTCGCGATGCTCTTCTTCATCGCCGGATCCGAGATCGACTTCCGTTCGGTCGCCGGCCGGCCCCTCGTCCGCGCTTCGATCGGATGGGCCATCAGCGTGGTGCTCGGGATCGGGATCGGCTTCTTCCTCGCGCCGGGCGAGGGGATGGTCGTGATCGCGATCGCCCTCAGCTCCACCGCTCTCGGCACCCTGATGCCGATCCTTCGGGATGCGAAGGAATCCGACACCCCGTTCGGGCGAGCGGTCACCGTGATCGGAGCCGTCGGGGAGTTCCTGCCGCTGATCGCGATCTCGCTCTTCCTCAGCACGCGCACCACCCCGCTGGCCACCGCCGTGCTGCTCGCCTTCGTCGTGCTCGCGGGTCTCGCGGTGCTCATGGCGCGGAGGATGCCGCACGGGCGACTGCACTCGTTCGTGCGCGCGACTCTGCACACCTCCGACCAGTTCGGCGTGCGGTTCGTGCTGCTGCTGATCGCATCGCTGGTCGGCCTCAGCGTCATGCTCGATCTCGACATGCTGCTGGGCGCATTCGTCGCGGGGGCCATCTGGCGCATCATCATGGCGCGCGCTCCCGAGAAGGACGCCGCGGCTGTGGAGACCAAACTCGAGGCCATCGCCTTCGGGTTCCTCGTGCCGATCTTCTTCCTCTACACGGGCGTGAACTTCGACCTGCAGGCGCTCACCGGATCCTCGTCGGCGATGCTGATGCTGCCGCTGTTCCTCGTCGCCCTGCTGGTGCTGCGCGGAACGACCGCCCAGCTGTCGGCGCCGTCCGGTGCGCGCGCCAAGGACCGTGCGGCGATCGGGCTGCTCGCCGCCACCGGTCTGCCCATCATCGTCGCCGTGACGGCGATCGGTGTGGATCAGAAGATGATCGACACCGGCACGGCGGCCGCGCTCGTCGGGGCGGGGATGCTGTCGGTGCTGCTGTTCCCGCTGATCGGGATGACGCTCCGCGGCGATGCGGCGCGACTGGTCGAACCGACACTCGTGCGCGAGACGCCTCAGGGGGAACTGTGACGACGGCATCCGCGCTGATCGCCGAGGCCGTGCACGCGCTCGCCGGCCTGCCCAAGGAAGGACTCGGCGAAGAGCGCGAGTCGCGGTGGCGCGGGCACCGCATCGTCAAGGTGGGCGAGGCGTGGCATCTCGGCGTGCTGCTGCTCACCGAGACGCACACCCTCGCGACGGCCGAGGTGCTTCGGGCTGCGGATCCCGGACGCCGCGGCTACACCGCGGAGTCCGCACGCGAGCGCGCAGCCCGTCGTGCCCTGGCGCTGCGGGGCGGATTCGACGAGGGCGACGTCGTGCACATCGGATGGTCGGAGATCGACCTCGCCGCGGTGGACGCCGGCGGAGCGTCAGGGCCTCTGGCGATGATCGAGACGGTGCCCTCCGTGCGCTGGAGCACCGCGGGCGGATGGATGCCGCTCGAGGCATACCTTCGCGAACGAGTCGAGCTGTCGCGCGGTTAGGCTGCGGCGAACGTCTGAGCGAAACGACGCAGCAGCGCCGCGCCCTCGGTCACCGATGCAGCGAGCACCTGACCCTGCACGAGGTCGAACTCATCGGGGTCGAAGTACCCGGTCGTGCGATAGAACGTCATCCGGTCGGCGAAATCCCGCGGGGTCGGCTCCGGATGGAACTGCGCCGTGTAGAGGTGCGAGCCCACCCGGTAGGCCTGCACGGGACAGGTGTCGTTGGTGGCGAGCAGCACCGCACCCTCCGGCAGCGCCGCCGCGCTCTCCTTGTGGGCGGTGAAGACCGTGAGTGCCGGGGCACTCGGACCGAAGACCGGGTCCGCAGCGCCGGCCGCGGTGGTCTCGATGACCGTCGCGCTCGCCGACTCGGGGGTGTCCGAGGTGACCTGGCCGCCGAGCATCCGCGTCACAACTCCGATGCTGAAGCAGGTGAAGAAGGCGGCGATCTGCGACTCCATCGCGAGCCGGGCGATGTGCTCGAGATCGGCTTCGACCCTGAGCTGCACGGCGGATTTCTCGAGGTCGCTCACGTTGAAGGGCGAGCCGCCGACGACGACACCGCTGTATCGCGAGAGGCGAGCAGGGTCGAGGCGCTCGGTGAGGAGATCGAGGCGGTCGACGACGTCGACGCCGAGCGCCCGTCGGAACGAGGCGTGCTCGGCATCCGCCGCCCCGAGTTCGGGGCGCACACAGACGTAGAGAAGCGAGACCACCCCGAGAGTCTAACGACGACGGGCCACGGTCGACGTCGCCAGCGCTCGCGCTCGGGTCAGCCGTCGCTCTCGCGTCATCGGGAGGAGTTGGAGGTGCGACCGCGCACGATGCCGATGAACGTCTCGACATCGGGGGTCGTGTGGTCGCGGCGCCAGGCCAGGGCGACGGTCGACGACGGACCGTCGATCAGAGGCCGGTGGTCGACATCCTTGCGGTGGTGCAGCCGTGCGAGCGACATCGGGACGATCACGATCCCGGTGCCGGTCGCAGCGGTGGTGATCGCGTCGGCGACGGACAGTGGTGCGAAAGCGGGCGTGCGAGCACCCGGGATGTCGATCGGACCGAGCGGACCGTCGGCCGGGACCATCACGATCTCGCCCGACAGGTCGTCGACGGTCAGCTCATCGGCCGCGAGCAGGTGCGACTCGATCGAGGCGACCACCACCGGCACCTCGTCGTAGAGGGTGATGACGTGCAGGCCCTCGTCAGGCAGCGGCAGACGCACCAGCGCCGCGTCGAGGTCGTCGATCGCCTCGCGCTGCGCGGCGACGGTGATCGTGATCAGCTCGACGGGGACATGCGGCATCCGCTGCTTCCACGCGTCGATCCACTTGCCCGGAGTGGCGCCGGGCACGACCCCGAGTCGGAACGTGCGAGGCTGCTCGGGTTCGGCGTCCGGCGCATCGAACACAACCTTGGCGGTCTTCTTCGGCGGCTTGGGCGGCGGGAACCGCTGAGCCGGTGCGGCCTTGTTGCGCCGCACGGGCGAGCCCTTGCCGGCGCGTCCCGCCGGCCGTCGTCCCTGAGTCGCCATGTGGTCCAGGGTACCCGGAGCGTGCCGCGAGACGACAGGAGCCGTGGCCGTGGTCAGGCCGCGAGCCACAGCCCCTTCGGGTCGGTGGCGACCGTCAGTCCGGCGGCGACCGTCTCGTCGTCGCCGATGCGTGCTCCGCGCACGATGCGCGCTCCCGCTCCGACCTCCGTGCGGACGCCGATGTGCGCGCCGTCTCCGACCGCGGCACCCTGGCCGATGTGTGCGTGCGCGTCGACGTGCGCACCCTCGCCGATCACGGCATCCGGTTCGATCCACGCGCCGCGCGCGATGGTCGCCCCCGCGCCGATACGGGCGCCCGGTTCGATGTAAGCGCCTGCTTCGACGTGCGCCTTCGGATGGACTTTCGCGCCGTGCGCGACGAGACCACGACCGTTGGCGTGCTTGCGGTACCGCAGCGTGGCGCCCTGGTCGTTCTCGATGTCGACGTAGTTCTTTCCCACGATTCCTCCCGTGTTCCGGAGTTCTCCGGATATATCAACAACCACGGGGATGCCCGATTCATTCCCGAGCATGGATGCGGGTCATCGCTGACACACGGGGCACCAGAATGTGATCCTCTCGCGGGTCGGATCCGCGCCCTGCTCGCCCCGTCGGATGACGGTTCCGCAGCGGCGGCATGGGCGTCCGGCACGTCCGTACACCCAGGTTCCCTGACCGGGGCGGTCGACCCCGGTGAAGGTGCGATGGCGACGATCGCGGTTCGCGCGAATCGTTCGCACACCGAGGTCGAGCAGCGCGGGCATGTCGACCTCGGGTGCCGGGGTCGTCGGCAGGATTCCGCGCAGGAACAGGAGTTCCGCCGCGTATTCATTGCCGAACCCTGCGACGTTGCGCTGATCGAGGAGGGCGACGTGGATGCTGCGGGTGTCGGCGCTCACCCGCCTCGCCGCCTCGACGGGATCCCAGTCCGGACCGAGCGGATCGGGGCCGAGATACCCCACGAGCTCGTCTTCGTCGCGGGTCGGCACCACCTCGATCTCGGCCAGGTCGATGCCCACGGCTTCGCGCTGCGCCGTGCCGACGATCGCGCGCACCTTGAACGCCGGATGCCGCCACTTCTCGCCCGCTCGATAGACGAGCCACGCTCCGTCCATGCGCAGATGGGAATGCAGCGTGCTGTCGCCGATGCGCAGCAGCAGGTGCTTGCCCCGCGGGATCGATGCGACGATCGGCTGGCCCGTCAGGTCGAGCGTCGCGAAGCGCGGGACCCGAAGGTCGAAGCGCGCCACCTCGCCGCCGACCAGCGCCTCCTCGAGACGTCTGGCGGTGCGGAAGACGGTATCGCCCTCGGGCATCAGGCGTTCCCCGGTCCGGGTGGCGGCAGAGGAGGCGCCGCGGGGCTGTGCTGTGGTGAGTGCTGTGGTGAGTGCTGTGGCAGCGGGGAACGCTCGAGCATGGTGCGCGCGAGGGTCGTCGCGCCCGCGACGGCGGCGGGCATGACCGCGACCGCCCCGCCGGGAATCAGGAAGCACAGCTGCGTGGCGACGCCGAAGCCGAGCACACGGGCACGACTGCCCCGGAACAGCAGGGCGCGGTCGGCGGGGGTGAGGTCGCGGGCATCGAACGCCCGCCCGGTGAGTTCGCGCGCCAGCATCCGTCCCGACAGCACGACGCCGCCGACCGCCCCGAGGAAGCCTCCGACGAGAGGGATGAGGCCGAGCAGCAGAACCACGATCGCGATCAGGATGCCGAGGACCACCAGGCGCAGTCCCTCACCCACCGCCATCCAGAATCCGCCGCCGTCGGAGGGCGGTGCATCACCGAGATCGGCCTCGACCGCACGCCAGATGCGCTGATAGAACGGGTCGCCGATCGTCAGGGCGAGGGCGCTGAACACGGCGCTCGCGAGGGCGAGCGCTGCGGCGAAGATCACGATGCCGACCGCGGCGCGCAACGCGGTGCGCCACGCCGGGATCCATCCGTCGGCGAAGGGGGTGAGACCGTCGGAGATCGGCCCGAGCGACAGAGCCAGCGGCACGAGTCCCGCGAGCAGCACCAGCGCCGCGATGAGGCCGGGGACGAGACCCAGGGCCATGAGCCCTGGTCGGCGTCGCCAGGTGCCGAAGCCGCGCAGCAGGGTGCGGACACCGTCGATGAACTCCGCGATCATGCGTCCAGCCTAGAAGTCGCAGTCGTCACGTCGGTCAGATCGCCTTGCGCAGCGTGTAGCCGCGGGGGGTGGCGACGAACCCGGACTCCTGCAGAGCGAGAGCGAGCTCGGTGCCGTACACGCCCTCGCCGTTGACCTTCTCGACCGTGAGGGTGTCGAGGCGTCGCTCTCGGGCGGTCGTCGCCAGGTCGGTCGCTGCGGCGCGCAGCGCCTCGGCATCGTCGGTGAAGCACAGCACCGTGCGCCCACCGCGTTCGAGGTAGAGCACGAGCGAGCCGTCGACGATCACGACCAGGCCGCCGGCCTTGCGCCCCGGTCGATGCGAGACGTCGTCGCGCTTGGGCCACCCGAGAGCTGCGCCATAGGGGTTGGCCGGGTCGGTCGCGGCGAGCGTGACGGCCTTCCGCGGGGGCGGGTCGGCGAGTCCGGCGAACGTGCGGAGGCGGTCGACGGTGGCGGATGCCGCGAACTGCGCCGCACCGAGCCTCTCGATCACGTAGCCGCGGCGGCAGTGCCCAGCCTCTTCGAAACCGGCGAGCACGCGGTACGTCTGAGCGAATCCGCCCGGCACGCCCTCGGCCTGCACCGCGCCGCGGGTGACGACGCCGTAGCGGTCGAGCAGCAGCCCGGCGGTGACGGTCGCGCGACGCGCGGCATCCGTGTCGATGGAGGGGAGCAGCGACCAGCGCCCGCCGATCGACGTGGGGCGGGGAGCGGTGCGCGCCAGCGACATGCCGCGGTAGGTGCGCGTGCGCGGTGCGCGTCGCGTGACCCGGTGAGCCTGAGAGCCTCCGGCCAGCAGCGACCGGATCGGGGCGAACGTGTCGTTGGTGACCCGGCCGGCCCAGGTCAGCGCCCACAGCGCCTCGAGCACGGACTGCTCGTTGTCGGCGCCGGTCATCTCCTTCAGCTGGCTGGCGAAGTACGCGCCGCCCGCGTCGAGGGCGGTGAGCACCCGCGCCTCGAGGGAGTCGGCGGCGATCTCGTCGTCGGGTTCGGGCAGGGTGAAGGGCGCGAGGTCTGCGGGATGCAGCGAGACCCAGCCGTCGCGGCCCGGGAGCGTGCCATGACCCGACCAGATCACCTCGCCCGCGGCCGTCAGCTCGTCGAGCAGGGCGGGGGAGTAGTCGCGCACCCGCGATGGCAGCACGAGCGACTCCCAGGCGCTGGCGGGAACCGGCACACCGGCGAACTGCTCGATCACGGCGAGCACGCCGTCGACCCCCTCGAGCGGACGGCCGAGGTGCTGCCAGTCGGGCAGGAATCGCGCATACGCCTCGGGCGACACGGGCTCGACGCTGCCCCTGATCGCGGCGAGCGACCGCATCCGCAGGCGGCGCAGCACCTCGGTGTCGCACCATTCGGTCTCGTTTCCGGTGCCCGACGCTTCGGGCAGGAAGTAGCCGCTGGTCAGCCGGCCGGAGTGCTCGAGCCTCTGCAGCGTGTGCCTCGCGACGGCGGCGCCGAGACCGAAGCGCGTGGCGACGGCATCCGTCGTGAAGGGCCCGTGCGTGCGGGCGTAACGTGCGACGAGGTCGCCGAGGGGATCGGCGAGCGGTTCGAGGAACGCGACGGGGATGCCCGTGGGCAGCGCCGCACCGAGCGCGTCGCGCAGTCGACCTGCGTCTTCGATCGCCGCCACCCGCGTGGTGCCGGCCACCGTGACGGTGATCGCACGACGGGCGGCGATCAGAGCGTCGAGGTGGTCGGATGCCGAACCGGTCTCGGGATCGAGCCGTGCGTCGATCTCGGCGGCGTCCATCGGACCGAGCATCCGCAGCAGGTCGGCGACGCCCTCGAGGCCTCGCGCTCGTCGCTCGGGGTCGAGTCGCTGGGCCTCTCTCTCGAACTGGGCGATGACCTCGGGGTCGAGCAGCTCCCGCAGCTCGACCGTGCCCAGAAGCTCGCCGAGCAGCGCGGGGTCGACCGAGAGCGCTGCCGCCCGCCGCTCGGCGAGCGGGGAGTCGCCCTCGTACATGAACGCGCCCACGTAGCCGAACAGCAGGTCGCGCGCGAACGGCGAGGGCTGAGACGGCTGGGTCTCGACGAGTCGGATGCGTCGATCGGCGATCGACACGGCCAGCCTGCGGAGCGAGGGGAGATCGTATACGTCCTGCAGCACCTCGCGGAGAGTCTCGAGGATCACGGGGAAGGTCGGGTGCCTTCGCGCCACCTCGAGCAGCTGCGCCGACCGCTGGCGCTGCTGCCACAGCGGGGTGCGCTTGTTCGGATTCATGCGCGGCATCAGCAGCGCGCGGGCGGCGCACTCGCGGAAGCGCGACGCGAACAGTGCCGAGCCTCCGACCTCCTGCGTGACGAGCTGCTCGAGCTCATCCGGGTCGAACACGAAGAGCTCGGCCCCGGGCGGCTCGGCCTCGGCATCCGGAATGCGCACGATGATGCCGTCGTCGCTCGCGACCGCCGAGCCCTCCACTCCGAGTCGTTCCCGGATGCGCGCGTTGATCGCCAACGCCCAGGGTGCGTGCACCTTCATGCCGTACGGGGAATGGAGGATGACCCGCCAGTCGCCGACCTCGTCGCGCCCGCGCTCGACCGTCAGCGTGCGATCGGTCGGCAGCGTTCCGGTGGCCTCGCGCTGCTCGGTCAGGTGCGCCATGAGGTTCATCCGCGCCTGCTCGTCGAGCCCGGCCTCGATGAGCCGCTGCGCCGCCTTCTCGGGAGTCGCCCCCGACACTTCACGGGAGAACTTCCCGAGCGCCTCGCCGAGCTCGAACGGCCGTCCGATTCCGTCGCCGTGCCAGAACGGCACCTTGCCTGGCTGACCGTAGGCCGGGATGACGTTGACCCGGTCGTGCGTGATCTCGGCGATGCGCCAACTCGTCGTGCCGAGCGTGAAGACGTCGCCCACGCGCGACTCGTAGACCATCTCTTCATCGAGTTCGCCGACGCGGGCTCCCGTCGCCTCGCCGGCGACGAAGACGCCGAAGAGCCCGCGGTCGGGGATCGTGCCGCCGCTGGTGACGGCGATGCGCTGCGCGCCCGGGCGCCCCGTCAGCGTGCCGGCGTCTCTGTCCCACACCAGGCGAGGGCGGAGCTCGGCGAACTCGTCGGAGGGGAAGCGTCCGGCGAGCAGGTCGAGCGTCGCCTCGTAGGCCGAGCGGGGGAGCGACTGGAACGGAGCCGAACGGCGGACGGTCTCGAACCACTCCTCGACGCTGATCTCCCCGAGCGCGCTGGCGGCGACCGTCTGCTGGGCGAGGATGTCGAGCGGATTGCGCGGCACCTGGATCGCCTCGATCTTGCCCGCCAGCATCCGCTCGGTGACGATCGCGGTGTGCAGCACGTCGCCCCGGTGCTTGGGGAAGAGCGCGGCGCGGCTGATCTCGCCGACCTGGTGACCTGCCCGCCCGACGCGCTGCAGACCGGAGGCCGCCGACGGCGGTGCCTCGACCTGGATCACCAGGTCGACCGCACCCATGTCGATGCCGAGCTCGAGACTGCTGGTCGCGACCACGCAGCGCAGCACGCCGGACTTCAGCTCCTCCTCCACCTGCGCGCGCTGCTCTTTGGAGACCGAGCCGTGGTGCGCTTTGGCGAGCACCGGGTCGGCCCCGGCTGTGGCGCCGGCCTGGGCCATCATCGCCGCCGGAACGGAGGACTCCGGCAGCGCGACGCCGATGCGCTCGGAGTAGATCTCGTTCAGTCGGCCGGTGAGGCGCTCGGCCAGGCGGCGCGAGTTCGAGAACACGATGGTCGACTTGTTCTGCAGAATGCGATCGACGATCGCCTCCTCGACGTGCGGCCACACGGAGCCGGTGACCTCGGTGTAGTCCGCATCGGCCACGTCAGCGGCATCCTTCGGCGCGCCGGGCGGGGGTGGCGGGTTGGTCATGTCGTCCATCGGCACCACGACGCCCAGCTCGAACGTCTTGGACGCCGGCGGGGCGACGATCTCGACCGGTGCGGCGCCCCCGAGGAACCGCGCGACCTCGTCGATCGGACGGACGGTGGCCGACAGGCCGATGCGCTGCGCGGGTTCGTCGTGGCCGTGGATCCGACGCAGGGCGTCGAGACGCTCGAGGCTCACCGCGAGGTGGGCGCCGCGCTTGGTCGCGGCGACAGCGTGCACCTCGTCGATGATGACCGTGTGCACGTCGCGCAGGGTCTCGCCGGCGCGACTCGTGAGCATCAGATACAGAGACTCGGGAGTCGTGATGAGGATGTCGGGCGGATCGGACACCAGCTTGCGGCGATCGCTCGAGGTCGTGTCGCCCGAGCGGACGCCGACCGTCACGGAGGGGGCCTCGACGCCGAGCCGCCTCGCCGACTGGCCGATGCCGATGAGAGGCGAGCGCAGGTTGCGTTCGACGTCGACGCCGAGCGCCTTCAGCGGCGAGATGTAGAGGATGCGCGTGCGCGAGGCGTCTGCGGATTTCGTGCGCGTCGTGGAGGGTGCCGGCTGCTCGCTGCGCTCCCGGAACACGCTGTCGATCGCCCAGAGGAACGCCGACAGCGTCTTGCCCGACCCTGTCGGCGCGACGACGAGCGCGTGCTTGCCGGCCGAGATCGCATTCCACGCACCGGCCTGAGCGGGCGTGGGTTCGGGAAACGCACCCCGGAACCAATCTTGTGTGGCAGGGGTGAAACGGTCGAGCACGTCGCTCATCCCTCCATCATCGCCTGTGCCACCGACATCGGCTCCGCCATTGTCCCGGTGCGAGGCCATGCGGTAGGCATGGCCTCGCACACCGGGGACCACGGGAGCGCGGTCAGCGGAGCCGACGCGACGGAGATCACCTCGCCGTCAGCGACCCGTCGGCCCCGATCTCGAGCGTGAGCCCCAGGTCGAGACGAGCGAGGAACGCGTCGTCATGGCTGACGACGAGCACCGCGCCGCGGTAGGCACGCAGCGCGTCGACCAGCTGATCGACCGTGTCGATGTCGAGGTTGTTCGTCGGCTCATCCAGCACCACCAGGTGCGGAGCGGGGTCGGTGAGCAGCAGCGTCGCCAGAGCCACGCGAAAGCGCTCGCCGCCTGACAGCGCGCCGACCGGCCGCTCGGCGGTGGCCCCTCGGATGAGGAACCTCGCGAGTCGGTTGCGCAGCTCCTTCTCGGGCACCTGCGGCGCGGCATCCGCGATGTTCTCGAACACCGACCGGCCGTCGTCGAGCCCGTCGACCCGCTGCGGCAGGTATCCGATGCGGTCGGTGTGAGGCGTCGCGACGAGCCGCGCTCCGGAGTCAGGGCCGGCGTCTGTCACCAGCCGTTCGAGCAGCGTGGTCTTCCCTGCGCCGTTGCGCCCGATCAGCGCGACCCGGTCGGGGCCCTGGATGATCCACGTTCTCTCGCCGTCGCCGATCGTCGCGATGCGACGACTGCGCGACACCTGCGGATCCGGCAGCTCGATCTTCATCGATGCATCAGACCTCAGACGCCGTCCGGCCTCGTCGAGGGCTGCTCGGGCGGCATCTTCCTTCGCGCCCACCTCGGTGCGCAGCCGGCCCGCCGAGACCTCGGCCGCCATCTTGCGGCCGTGGGCGATGATCTTCGGCACCCGCTTCTCGATCTCGGCCTTCTTCGCCGTGCGAGCGCGATGGGCGAGCTTGACCTCGGCATCGATTCGCTGGCGCTTCTCCTTCCGGAACTCCTGCTTCGCCGTGACCTCGGCCTGCCTCGCCGCCTCCTGTTCGGCGTCCAACCAGGCGCGCCATTCCGAATACGGTCCGCCGAACACGCTCAGCGTCTGGGCGTAGAGCTCGGCGGTGTCGTCCATGAGCTCGAGCAGTGACAGGTCGTGACTGACCACGATGAGCGTGCCCTTCCACGACCTGACCATGGCCGCGAGTCTCGCGCGGGCGTCGCGGTCGAGGTTGTTGGTCGGCTCGTCGAGCAGGGTGATGGGCGCGCGTCGCAGGCGGATGCCGGCGATCGCGACGAGCACGGCCTCGCCTCCCGACAGCTCCCCGACCCTGCGATCGAGGAACTCCGGAGCGAGCCCGGCGTCTGCCAGGGACATCTCCGCGCGCGCTTCGATGTCCCAGTCGTCGCCGACCGCGTCGAAGTGCGCCTGATCGACATCGCCCGCGCCGATCGCACGCACCGCATCGAGCGCGGGGGCGACGCCGAGGAGCTCGGCGACCCGACGGTCGACGTCGAGCGTGAGCTGCTGGGGCAGGTAGGCGACCTCGCCCGTGGTGGTGAGGTGTCCGGCCGTCGGGACCAGTTCTCCCGCCATCAGCCGCAGCAGCGTGGATTTTCCGGCACCGTTGCGACCGACGAGGCCGGTGCGACCGGATCCGAACGATCCGGAGACCGAGTCGAGTGCTGACGTGCCGTCGGGCCAGGTGAAGGTGAGTCGGTCGAGGGTGACCGATGAGTGAAGAGTGGGGACGGACATGGTGTCTCCTGTCGAGTGCGAGGGTGCACTGACACCGGTCGCCCGAGGACCCGTCTGAGCGGGTCGCTGTCGATGGACAGCGGGCGGTGGTCTGCCGTGGAGTCGGCGATCGTCGGGTCAGCGCGCGGAAAGATGAGCGCGGAGGCGACGGATCAGATCAAAGGACTTCCAGACACGGCGGACAGGACTCCACGACGATACCCGGGCGTGTCGCTCGCGCGCAACCCCGGGCGTGTCGCGGAGGCGTGTGGGGCGCGTCACGCCTCGGTCGAGCGCTCCAGCCACTTCGTGAGGAATGTGTGCACGTCTCGGAGTTCCTCTTCCGAGATGCTGTGCGTGAGCCCGGTGTAGACGCGTCCGGACAGCTCGGAGTGCGCCGGAAGCCACTCGGCGGTATGCGCGATGAGCGCCTCGGGGATCACCTGGTCGTTGGTGCCTCTGCCCCAGAAGACCTGCGGGCGGGACTCCACCAGCGCTTCGTCTGCGGGCAGATCGCCGGGCGCGGCGTAACCGCTCAGGGCCACCACGGTGTCGACGCTGTGCGGAGCGAGGCGCAGGGCCTGGAGCGCGACGGCGGCGCCTTGCGAGAACCCGAGGAGTGCCACGGTCGGCGCATCGGCTCGGGCATCGTCGAGCCAGCGCAGGAAGGCCTCTGCGGCGACGGTGACGGATGCGGAGCTGCGGCCGTCGAGACCCTCGATGGCGTACCAGGAGCGCCCGGGCATCGGCCACGGCGGAGCGAGCGGCGCGGCGACGGAGGCGACCGCGATGCCGTCGGGGAGATAGGGGACGAGCCCGAACAGGTCATGCTCGTCGGCGCCGTAGCCGTGCAGCAGCACCAGCAGCGGCATTCCCGCGCGATCGTCCGCGGACCAGCGCGTGAGAAGCCCGTCGATCATCAGTTCTTCGCTCACGGTCCCATCCTGCCAGCGCCCTCCGACATGCGCGGCCGATGATCGTCGGATCGTATGCCGGACGTGGCCTCGAGTCGGTGTCAGGGCGAGGGCGCTGCTGGTAGAAAGGAGACATGGCCGTCCGCACACCTGATCCCGACCCCGAGCCCGACGACGGCATCGAGGGCTTCGGCGCCGCACAGCCCTCACGCGACTCCAACCCCGGGTGGTTGAGCGACTTCGAGTTGGCGGAGGCGCGGCGCCACCTGCCGATGCTCTATGTCGAGGCGATCCCGGTGAGGACCGACGGCTCAGGGCAGGTGACCGAGATCGGCATCCTGCTGCGCTCGACGCCGATGGGCGAGATGACCCGCACCATCGTCTCGGGTCGCGTGCGGTTCGGCGAGACGATCCGCGATGCGCTGTTCCGGCACGTCGAGAACGATCTGGGCCCGATGGCGTTCCCGCTGCTGCCGCCCCAGCCGCTGCCCTTCACGGTCGCCGAGTACTTCCCGATCCCGGGTGTCAGCGCCTACCACGACGACCGTCAGCACGCCGTGTCGCTCGCATACGTGGTGCCGGTCACCGGCACGTGCGAGCCGCGCCAGGATGCCCTCGAGGTCACGTGGTTCTCGCCCGAGGCCGCGGCGTCCGACGCGGTCGCCGCCGAGATGGAGGGGGGACGCGGCACCCTCATCCGGCTGGCGCTCGCGAACCTCGGCCTGCTGCGCTAGTCGATCCGCTCAGCGCGTCGTGAGACGCGCGAGCTCGGCGACGAACTCGTCGACGTCCGACTCCTCGGTGTCGAAGCCGCACATCCACCGGACCTCGTTGCGCGCGGCATCCCAGTCGTAGAAGCGGAACTTCTCGCGCAGCCGGTCGGCGACGCCGTCGGGCAGCTGTGCGAAGACGCCGTTCGCCTGGGTCGGCTGCGTGAACGTGACGCCGGCGATCTCTCCGGCGGAGATGCCCGTCTCGATCTCGCCGCGCAGGCGCTGTGCCATGGCGTTCGCGTGCCGGGCGTTGCGCAGCCACAGGTCGCCCTCGAGCAGGGCGATCAGCTGCGCCGAGACGAAGCGCATCTTCGACGACAGCTGCATGTTGAACTTGCGCGAGTACTGCAGTCCGTTCGACGCCTCGGGGTTCAGCACCACGATGGCCTCGCCGAGCATGGCGCCGTTCTTCGTGCCGCCGAAGCTGAGCACGTCGACGCCGGCGTCGCGGGTGAACGCACGCAGCGGCAGGTCGAGCGCGGCGGCCGCGTTCGAGATGCGGGCGCCGTCGAGGTGCAGGGTCATTCCTCGTTCGTGCGCGTGGTCGGCGAGCGCACGGATCTCGTCGACGGAGTACAGAGTGCCGAGCTCGGTCGACTGGGTGATCGAGACCACGAGGGGCTGCGCGCGGTGCTCGTCGCCCCAGCCCCAGGCCTCGCGGTCGACCAGCTCGGGGGTGAGCTTGCCGTCGTCGGTCGGCACGGCGAGGATCTTGAACCCGCCGATCTTCTCGGGCGCTCCGCCCTCGTCGACGTTGATGTGCGCAGAGGATGCCGCGACCACGGCGCCCCAGCGGGGGAGCATCGACTGCAGACCGGTGACGTTCGCTCCGGTGCCGTTGAACACGGGGAACGCCTGGACGCCCTCGCCGAAGTGCGTGCGGAACACCTCTTGCAGACGTGCGGTGTAGGCGTCCTCGCCGTACGCGACCTGGTGGCCGCCGTTCGCCGCGGCGATGGCCGTCAGGACCTCGGGGTGGACACCGGAATAGTTGTCGCTGGCGAAGCCACGGACCGCGGGATCATGCTGAATAGTCACCGCACAAGCCTATTGCCGGATGTCGGCGGCGGATGCCGTGGCCGATCGACCGGCCTTCCGAATGTCCGTGCCCCCGCCTACCCTCGAACTCATGGAGCGCACCGCTGCGAAGACCGCCTTCGCGAACGTCCTCGTCAACACGCTCATCGCGAACGTGACGACGAGTTTCCTGTGGTTCGCGCTGACCTTCTGGGTCTACATCGAGACGCAGTCCGTGCTCGCGACCGGCGTCATCGGCGGCGCGTACATGCTGTTCATCGCCTTCTTCGCGATGATCTTCGGCACGATCGTCGATCGCAACCGCAAGCACACGGTCATGCTGCTCTCGAGCGTCATCTCCGCGGTGGCGTTCCTGATAGCCGGCGTCCTCTACGTCTGGCAGCCCGAGGCCGAGCTGCTCGACCTCGGCGGGCCGTGGTTCTGGCTCTTCTCGGCGATCATCCTGTTCGGCGGGGTGATCGAGCAGCTGCGCAACATCGCGCTCTCGACGACCGTCACGCTGCTCGTGCCCGAAGACCGGCGGGCCAACGCCAACGGCCTGGTCGGCACGGTGCAGGGACTCGCGTTCCTCGTGACGAGCGTCTTCTCCGGTCTGTCGATCGGCTTCCTGGGCATGGGATGGACGCTCGCGATCGCGATCGGGGCGATGGTGCTCACCTTCGTGCACCTGCTCTTCATCCGCATCCCCGAGGGTGCACCGCAGCCCGACCCCGATGCCAAGAGCGCCCTCGACTTCCGCGGCAGCGTGACGGCGATCCGGCTGGCCCCGGGACTGTTCGCGCTGATCATCTTCTCGACGTTCAACAACCTCATCGGCGGCGTGTACATGGCGTTGATGGATCCCTACGGCCTGACTCTCTTCGATGCGCAGATGTGGGGGTTCGCCCTGGCGTTCGCGTCGACCGGGTTCCTCATCGGCGGCGGGCTCGTGGCGAAGTTCGGTCTCGGACCGAAACCCATGCGCACCCTGCTGCTGGTCGTGATCGCGATGGGAGTCCTGGGGTCCGTCTTCATGCTGCGCGAATGGTGGCCGCTCTACGTCATCGGCATGTGGATCTACATGGCCCTCGTGCCGCCCGTCGAGGCGGCCGAGCAGACGATCATCCAGAAGGTGGTCCGGTACGACCGGCAGGGACGTGTCTTCGGCGTCGCCGCGGCGATGGAAGCGGCGGCCGCTCCGATCACGGCGTTCCTGATCGCTCCGATCGCGGAGTTCCTGATCATCCCGTACATGAAGACGCCCGAGGGACAGCAGCAGTGGGAGTGGCTGCTGGGCGAGGGCGACGCTCGCGGCATCGCCCTGATCTGCCTGTTCGCGGGCATCATCATGGTGATCGCCGCGACGCTGGCGTTCTTCACGAAGTCGTATCGCAAGCTCACAGAGCTCTACGCGAACGCACCCGAGCAGAATCCTGGCGAAGGCGAAGGCGAAGGCGAACGCTCTGCGGCGGAGTCGACCGTCGAGGCTCCGCCGCCGCTCCGAGGAACGCCCCCCGAAGTGCCCGAGGCGCGTCGCTGACCCGACGCGCTGTGCGGATCAGTCGAGCGCGACGACCTGGTCGTTGAGAGCGGCGGCCTCGGCGTCCCACAGGGCGAGCACTCGCGGGACGAGCGAGTCCGGGTCCAGGGCCTTGGCCCGGAAGACGACGGATGCCGCGCGCAGCGGCTCCTCGGCATCCCGTGCCGCCTTCGCGAACCCCTGCGCCACTGCGCGTGCCCAGGCCTCGCTCGCCGCCTTCACCGCCGCGTAATTCGCCCCTCCGGCCAGCGGACGACCCACTGCAGTCGACGAGACGATCGCGAAACGGCCTGCGTCCGATGCCCGCAGGGCGGAGTCGAACGCACGACTGGTCGCGCGCACGGCCCGGAATGCCGGCAGGAGGGCGTCCAGGTCGTCGTCGGTCTGTCCGGCGAGTCCGCCGCCGCCGCGCCAGCCACCGACCAGGGGAATCACGGCATCGACCGCGTCGAGGCGTGATGCGAGGTCTGCCATGGACTCGAGCGACGTCGCATCCGCCACCTCGACGTGCGCGCCGACTGCGCGCAGCGAGTCCAGTCGCTCCGCCGATCGGCCGGTCGCGATCACCCGGGCACCCGCGTCCACGAGTGCACGCGCGAGGGTGAGGCCCGAGGGGCTCGTGGCTCCGGCCAGGACGATTCTGCGATTTGTGACGCTCATGTGCTCAACTCTCGTGAAGAAACAGTTCTGCGGCCACCCCGCGCAGGGATGGCCGCAGACGCTGCGTCCGATCGCCCCCGCGAACGGACCCCAGAAATGCGCGAGTCAGTCGTCGGTGCCTCGGATGCCGACGGTCGACTCGATGACCGTCCTCATCTTCTTCTCGAGGGTCTCGAAGAACATCGACAGGGGGAATTCGTCGTCCATCACGGCATCCGTGTACCCCTTCGGGGCGCCGGCGAGGATCTCGTCCGACAGGCCGCGGGCCCACTGCGATGCCGGGTGCGGCGTGAGCGTTCCGCGCACGAGCTCGTACGCGGCGAGCCAGTGAGCCACCTTCGGGCGGTCGATGGAGTGCCAGTACAGGTCGTCGATCGCGTCGCCCAGAGCCACGACCGCATCCGGCACGTTCTCCCAGTCGAATGCGAGAGCGGTGTCGGTCCAGTGCAGCACGCCACGCTGGTGCAGCCAGGCGAACAGCAGCTGTCCGCCGACCGCGTCGTAGTTGCGCGTGCGGGTGCCCGTGATCGCGAAGCGGAAGATCCGGTCGAAGATGACGGCGTACTGCACCAGGTGCGCGTACTCGTGCAGCTCCTTCTCGGTCTCGGAGAGCTGCTCGCCGGCGTCGACGCGGGCGTCGAACGCGCGCTCGATCTTCACGGACTCGCGGAACGCCGTCATGTCGCAGCGCATCTCCTCCAGCGAGTAGAGGAAGAACGGCATCCGCTGCTTGATCATGAACGGGTCGAACGGCAGGTCGCCGCGCATGTGCGTGCGGTCGTGGATGATGTCCCACATCACGAACGTCTTCTCGGCCATCTCCTGGTCGTCCAGGAGGGCGGCGGCGCGTTCCGGGAGCGCGAGATTCGTGATCTCGGCGGCGGCGCGGGTGACCCGGCGGTAGCGGGCGGCCTCGCGGTCCTGGAAGATCGCGCCCCACGTGAACGAGGGGATCTCGCGCATCGCGACGGTCTCGGGAAAGAGCACGGCCGAGTTGGTGTCGTAACCCGGCGTGAAGTCGACGAGGCGCAGCGAGACGAAGAGCTTGTTGCCGTAGTCGCCGGCCTCGAGCGCGGCGATGAACTCGGGCCAGATCGTCTCGACGATCAGGGCCTCGACGAGCCGCTCGCTCGATCCGTTCTGCGTGTACATCGGGAAGACGACCAGGTGCCGGATGCCGTCGACGCGGTGCTGCTGCGGCTGGAAGGCCATGAGCGAGTCGAGGAAGTCGGGGACTCCGAAGCCCTCGGCGACCCACCGGTCGAAGTCGACGACGGAGGCGGCGAGGTACTCGGCGTCGTGCGGGAAGGCGGGAGCGAGGGCGCGGATGCCGGAGGTGATCGCGGCGACGAGGTCGCGCGCGGCGGCGTGGTGCGCGGCATCCGGGATCGAGCCGTCCTTGACCTGCATCTCGCGGATCGCGATGGCGGCGTCCTTGAGCTGCGCCCATGCTGCGCTCTGCTCGGCGGTCGATGCGTCCTCGACGACCTCGGGTTCGCCGACGATGGCGTCTACAGCGGTGCTGTGAGCGGAAATGATGGACATCGGGACCTCCGATCGGAGAGTTTGGCGGAAAGATTCCGGCATATACGGAATCCTGACGATAATCTTACATCCATGGATGATTCTGTCGACCGCGCGATCCTGGCCGAGGTGTCCCGAGACGGCAGGGCGACGCTCTCCCAGCTGTCGGACGCCGTGGGCCTCTCCGTCTCGGCCGTGCAGTCCCGTCTGCGTCGTCTCGAGACGCGGGGGATCATCACCGGATACCGCGCGATCCTCGACCCCGAGCTGGTCGGCACCCCGCTCTCCGCGTTCATCGAGATCACCCCGCTCGACCCGGCGCAGCCCGACAACGCGCCCGAGCTTCTCGAGCACCTCGACGCGATCGAGGCGTGCCATTCGATCGCCGGTGACGCCAGCTACATGCTCTTCGTCCGGGTCGCCTCGCCGCGCGCGCTGGAAGAGCTCGTGCGCGACATCAGACTCGCCGCGAACGTGAGCACTCGCACCACGGTCGTGCTGCAGACCTACTACGAGCACCGGCCGATCATCACGGCCGACGCCGACGCCGACGCCGACGCCGACGCCGCGGAGTAGCGATCCTGCCGCAGGGGGTGCGCGATGTCGGTGGCATCGGCCATCATGATCGTGCGGTTCCTCTTCAACGCTGATCTCCAGGAGCACCCATGTCCTTCCAGGCATACCTCGACAAGGTCGAGACCCAGACCGGCCTCACCCCGCGCCAGTTCGTCGAGCTCGCGAAAGAGCAGGGTTTCGACGAGACCACGAAGTCGACCGTGGTGCTCAACTGGCTCAAAGAGGAGTACAGCCTCGGTCACGGCCATGCCCAGGCCATGGTGCACGTGATCCTCAAGGGGCCGAAGATCAGCGACAAGCACGTCGGCAAGGGTGGCGCGCACGGTGACGCCTCAGACACGCTCTGGCTCGACGGCAAAGACACCAATCCGAACGCCTGACCCGCATCCCCAGTCACCTGCAGAAGAGAGAGCATCATGGCAGTCCGGGTCGACCTCAACGTCTCCCTCGACGGATTCGCGACCACCACCGACCAGACACCCGAGAATCCGTTCGGCGAGGACTGGTCGCGGCTGGTCGCCGCCTACACCGCGACGTGGACGTTCCGCAGCCGCGTGCTCGGCGACACGTCCGGCGCCGGCACGACCGGCGTCGACGAGAGATACGCCCAGGAGTATTTCGAGGGCGTCGGCGCCGAGATCATGGGCGCGGGGATGTTCGGGCTGCACCAGAATCCTGACGACCCCGAGTGGCGCGGATGGTGGGGCGACGAGCCGCCGTTCGAGGTGCCGGTGTTCGTGCTGACGCACTCCCAGCGCGAGCCGATCGAGTTCGCCAACGGAACGGTCTTCCACTTCGTCGACACGACCCCGGAGGACGCACTCGCCCGGGCGACCGCGGCGGCCGGTGACCGGGATGTGCGCGTCGGCGGTGGCATCGACGTCGTGCGGCAGTTCGTGCGCACGGGCCTGGTCGATCGGCTGCATCTCGCCGTCAATCCGCTCGTGATCGGCAGCGGGGAGCGCATCTGGGATGGACTGCGCGGCATCGAGAACGACTACGAACTGCGGTCCGAGGTGGCCGAGAGCGGCGTCATCCATCTGAACTTCCGCCGCTCCTGACGCCCGGCCCGGGGGCGTCCATCGGCGCCCCCAGTAGGATCTCCTCCGTGGCAGCATCCTCGAAGCGCAAGAAGAACCAGACCCGGGTGAGCGGCAATCCCGCGAAGAGGGCGAGCGGCAATCCCGCGACCCAGACGGTCATCGACGCGGGCCCCGTCACCGTGGGCGACTGGATCGGCGCCGCCCGCCTGCGCACTCTGCCGCTCGCCGTCGCCCCCGTCGTCATCGGCACCGGAGCCGCGCGCAGCACAGGCCCGGAGTTCCACTGGGTGATCGCGCTCGCGTGCCTCGCTGTCGCCGTCCTGCTGCAGATCGGGGTGAACTTCGCGAACGACTACAGCGACGGCATCCGGGGCACGGATGCCGTGCGCGTCGGACCGGCTCGCCTCACGGCATCCGGTCGGGTGAAGCCCCGCACCGTGCTCGTCGCCGCCCTGGTCTTCTTCGCGCTGGCCGCAGCAACGGGTGTCGCGATCGTGATCCGCACCGAGCAGTGGTGGATGCTGGCCGTCGGCGCCGCCTGCATCATCGCCGCCTGGTTCTACACCGGGGGCAAGCGCCCCTACGGCTACAACGCGCTCGGAGAGGTGTTCGTCTTCATCTTCTTCGGCCTCGTCGCGACGCTCGGCACGACGTGGGTGCAGGCGTTCGAACTGCCTCAGCAGGCGTGGCTCGGGGCGATCGCGGCCGGCCTCTTCGCCTGTGCGGTGCTGCTCGCCAACAACCTACGCGACATCGATCAGGATCGGCTCGTCGGCAAGCGCACGCTGACGGTTCTGATCGGCAAGCGTGCGACCCAGGTGCTCTTCACGCTGTTCGTGATCGTGCCCTTCGGCATTCTCACCGTCATCGCGCTGCTGTACCCGATCGCGTGGATCGGTCTGCTCGCACTGCTCGCAGGTCTCCCGGCCATCCTCATCGTCTGGACCTACCGCCAGGCGAAGGAGCTCGTCACAGCCCTGGCGCTGACATCGCTGACCGCACTGCTCTACGCCGGTGCGTTCTACTGGGCGCTCGCCGGCTGAACCACCGATCGAACCGGCGATCGGGGTGTCAGGACCTCTCGGCGCCGTCGATCGCGTCGTCCTCGACGTCCGCATCCTTCTGCGCGTCGGAGCTCTTGCCCTCGCGGCGCTCGACGATCCGGGCCGAGGCGTCGGTCAGAGGACGACGCAGGAACAGCATCGAGATGCTCACCCCGATGAGGGTGGCGAAGATCGCGGCGAGCCACCAGTACTCGCGGAAGATCGGGAAGAAGAACCACATGATCGCCAGCGGCACGAGGAAGGCCAGCAGACGCAGCACGGTGTAGACGAGGAAAGGTGCACGGTTCTTCACCCGCACAGTCTACGTTCGTGACCTGAGGGGTCTGCTGTCAGCCGTCGATGCCGAGCGCTCGGAACGGGATGCCGCGCACGACGCGCTTCCAGGGGTGCTCGCCGAGCGACCACAGCAGCTTCTCGTCGAGATCGAGCGCGAGGTCCTCGCAGCCGACCGGCAGCGGCACTCGGTCGCGCGTCAGGGAATCGCGGTCTCCTGTCCAGAGGACGCCGGGGCGCATGTGGTCCGACTGCGAGACGAAGTGCCGGTCGCCCCAGCGGACGGCGCCCTGCATGTGCGCGATGCCGGGGGAGAAGCGGCCGATCTCGCGGAAGTCGTCGCCCTCGCCGTCCGGCACCGAGAACTCGGCGATGCGCCCCTTCTCATCGCGCGCGTACTCGCCGATGAGCACCCGTCGCAGCGGGGTCCCGTCGTCGTCGTAGACACGGCCGAGGTACGAGCAGCGGAGGTCGAGCGGGTGCACTCGGGTGCGCACGGCGACGAGTGCGGTGGCGCGCAGGCCGCGCCCGCTCTGCCCCGCGAGGCGTCGCGCGTCCGCGCCGTGGACGCGACGGATGTCGGCGAGGTCGAACTCCCAGATGCCGCGGCCCGTGGCAGCGACGAACAGGCGGTCGTCGAACCAGGCGAGTCCGCCGGCGTGGATCCGGGCGGGCTGGAGCTCGCCGTCGTCCTCGGTGACGAGCAGCACGTCGAGATGACGGGAGCGTTCGAGGTCGACGAACGCCACCCGCGAGGCCAGGTGGTGTCCGTCGAGCTGCTGCCGGAACCAGCTCACGGCGAGCGTCCGCCGCCCATGCCACAGCCCCAGGTCGATGCCCTGCGGGTACCAGCGTCGGGTCCAGGTGCGGGCGCTCAGCCAGCGCAGGTCGACCGTGGTGCGGCGCTTCTGCCGCACCGGGCGCCACGTGGTTCCGAACGGCCAGAGCATGCTCCCATCGTCGCCGATCGTCGGGCGTGGGGCTAATCCGCCGTGGACAGGCAGTGGTGCACCGAGATCACGTCACCGTGTGTTCACCCGCAGGCCGCCGATCGGCAAGAAGCACCTGCGAGCATTCCGACACCGTCGACCCGGGGAGTTCTGTGCGCACACCGCTCGTCACCGTCATCCTGCCCGCCAAGGACGCAGGCGCCTATATCGGCACGACGCTCGAGACGCTGACACGGCAGTTCGATGACCCCTCGGCGCTGAAACTCGTCGCGATCGACGACGGCTCTCGCGACGAGACCGGCGTGCTGATGCGCCGATACGCCGATCGCTTCCCGCACGCCGAGGTCATCGCCAACGCTCGGCCGAAGGGACTCGCGAGTGCCCGCAACCAGGGGCTCGAGCTGGTCGAGGGCGACGCGTTCTGCTTCGTCGACGGCGACGACTGGATGCAGCCGGGGCGGCTCGCGGTGCTGGTCCGCCGGTTGCACGAGCTGGGCTGTGACGTGCTCCGCACCGATCACGTCACGGTGAAAGACGGTGTGCGCACCCTCGTGCCGGCACCGCACCCCTGGCGGGAGACGGCATCGTCACCGCGGGAGGCGATCCTTCCCGACAACGAGCCGACCATGGTCGACTACCCGTTCGCGTGGGCCGGGATCCTGCACCGTCGCGTGATCGACGAGGGCCTCGCAGGCTTCACACCCGGTCTGTTCACGGCCGAGGATCGTCCGTGGATCTGGCGTCTGCATCTGCACGCCCGGTCGTTCGCGGTGGTCGACGCTCCCGCACTGCTCTACCGCAGGGGCGTGTCGACATCGCTGACCCAGGTGCGCGACCGCCGCCAGCTGGATTTCGTGCGCGCGATGGGCGAGGTGCTCGACATCGTCGAAGCGGATGCCGAGGCAGACCGATTCCTGCCGAAAGCCGTGTGGAGCGTGATGGCGCTCTCGTCGCGGCACCTCGTGCGAGCGAGGCGGATGACACCGTCGCTCCGCGCCGAGATGCGCGCAGGCCTCCGCGGACTGCTGGCCCGACTGCCCGAGGGCGAGACGTCGGCCGTGCTGTCTCGCCTCGACGGGCCGCGGCGCCGCGTGCTCGCTCCGCTGCTGCGGACGGTCGGGCGTGCGGCATGACGCAGCTCTTCGCCGTGCACAGCGCCTACGGGCTCGCCACTGCCGCCGCCGCGCTGGACGGCGGGCTGCTCGGTGACCACGGCGAGCGCATCCTCGTGCCGTTCGTGTCATCCCGCGTGCCCGAGACGTCCGTGGGCATCCTCGCCGACCCGGCGCTCGCGAGCCTGCGCGATCGATTCGACCGGATCGAGGATCTCGATGCGCTGCTCGGGCCGCTGCATCCGAGCTCATGGAAGCCGGAGGCCGCCGACCTGCCGCTGCTGAGGCGGCTACTGACCAGGGCATGGCGGCTCGATCCCGACGATCTTGAAGTGCTCGTGCAGAGCCCCCAGGTCGCCCCGGCCCGCACTCTCATGCTGCTCTTCCCCCATGCGCGTCTCTCCGTCATCGGCGATGGGCTCATGACGTATGCGCCGATGAGGGTGCGGATGCCGCATACGGTCACCGCCCGGATCTCGCGCGTGGTGCACGCCGATGTCGTGCCGGGGGTCACGCCGTTGGCCGGCTCGCCCGTCGCCCGACCGGTGGCGATCCCGCCCGACCTGTTCCGGGCGGTGCTCGCCGAGACCGCTGAGGCGGTCGACGACACGGTCGAGCTCGAGAACGCACTCGACGGAGAGCCGACCGTGCTCGTGCTCGGTCAGTACCTCTCCGCTCTCGGTCTGGTCAGCGAGGGCGAGGAGGCGGCGCTGCAGATGCAGATGATCGACCGGGCGGCCGGGCGACGGCCGCAGCACATCGTCTTCAAGCCGCACCCCTCGGCCCCGCCCCGGCTGAGCGATGCCCTGCGTGAGCGAGCCGCGACCCACGGCATCGACTTCCGCGAGTACCGGGGTGCGCTCGCCGCAGAGACGCTCGCCGAGCGGATCGACGCGACGGCCGTCATCGCCGGGTTCTCGACGGCCCTGCCGACCGTTAGGGCCCTCTTCGGACGAGAGATCGAGGCCGTAGGTGCCGACACGGTGCTCTCGCGTCTGGTTCCGTATGAGAACAGCAACCGGGTACCCGCGACGATCGTCGATGCGCTGACGAGGCCGGGCTCCCCGTATCGCGACCCCGAGCGCATGCAGCTGCTGATCGACGCAGTGGGATATGCCATGCAGCCCGTCGTCGCGGCGCACCTGCGCGATCGCGCCGAGCAGCTGCTCTCCGGCATGAGCCCGTCCGACCGGGACCGGTATTTCACGCCGGAGAGGCTGATCGAACTGCGGCTGCCCGGGGCGCCGCGCCAGAGCGTGGTGCATCGCACGCTGCGCCCGGTCGGCGGCATCGGCCGGGTGGAGCAGGCGCGGCTGACGGTGATCGCCGCACGACGCAGGCTCATGCGCGCATGGCGTGTGCTCAGGGGGAGATGACGGACATGAACGGCATGGACGGCGAAGGGACGAGCGGCATGATCGATCACCAGCAGAGGACGGATGCCGGCAGGGTCGTCGCGATCATCCCCGCGCGCGGCGGGTCGAAGGGCGTGCCGCGCAAGAACCTGCGCCGTGTGGGCGGCGTGCCCCTCGTCGAACGCGCCGTGCGCACGGCGATCGAGACCGACGGCATCGACCTCGTGGTGGTCTCGACCGACGACGACGAGATCGCCGCAGTGAGTGAGGCGGCCGGGGCCAGGGTCGTGCGGCGACCGGCGGGGATCTCCGGCGACACGGCGTCGTCGGAGTCGGCGATCCTGCACGCGCTCGACGAGCTCGACGCCGAGGGGCAGCGGACTGACGTGGTGGCCTTCCTGCAGGCGACGTCGCCGTTCATCCCGCGCGATGCCCTGTCGACCGCCGTGCGCGAGGTGCGCGAGCGCCGGGCCGACAGCATGTTCGCGGCGCACGAGACCTACGGATTCCTCTGGTCGCAGGGTGCGGATGCTGAGGCGGTCGCCCTCAACCACGATGCGGCGCGTCGCCCTCGCCGCCAGGATCGCGAGCCCCATCACCTCGAGACGGGCGCGTTCTACGTCTTCCGCGCCGACGGATTCCGTGAGGCAGAGCACCGCTTCTTCGGCCGCATCCGCATCGCCGAGGTGCCCGAGTGGACGGCGATCGAGATCGACGACGAGCAGCAGCTCCGCATCGCCCGCGCGCTCGCGGCCCTGCACGAGAGCCCCGATCGGGTGCCGGTGCGGGCGATCGTGACCGACTTCGACGGCGTGCACACCGACGACACGGCGACCGTCGACGCCGACGGCATCGAACGCGTGCGGGTGAGCCGGGAGGACGGCATGGGAGTGTCGCTGCTGCGGCGCGCCGGCATCCCGATGCTGATCCTCTCGACCGAGGTCAACGCGGTGGTGCGGGCTCGGGCCGACAAGCTGCGCGTTCCCGTGCTGCACGGCATCGACGACAAGGAGTCTGCACTGCGGGGGTGGGCGGAGGAGGTCGGCATCGAGCTCGCGGACATCGCATACCTGGGCAATGACGTGAACGACCTGCCGGCTCTGCGCATCGTCGGCTGGCCGGTGGCGGTGGCCGATGCGCATCCGCAGGTGCTCGAGGCCGCCAGGGTCGTGCTGACGCGGGCGGGCGGTCACGGCGCCGTCCGCGAGCTGATCGAACGGGTGTTGCCCGCCTGACCGGTGCCGGTAACCCTGCCGTCGTGTCGCGTTCACCCCCGGCGCGTACTCAGGAGACAAGGCCATTCGAGACCGGAGGAACCATGACTGTCAGCATCGGCTCACGCGTGATCGGCGGTGGCCACCCCGCGTATGTCATCGCGGAGATCGGCCTCAACCACAACGGCGACGTCGACCTCGCCAAGCGTCTGATCGATGTCGCGGCGAAAGCCGGAGCCGACGCCGTGAAGTTCCAGAAGCGCACCCCCGAGATCTCCACCCCCGAGCACATGCGCGACGTTCCGCGCGAGACGCCGTGGGGCACCATGAGCTACCTCGACTACCGACGCCGTGTCGAGTTCGGACGTGACGAGTACATCGCGATCGGCGACCATGCCACGATGCTGGGCCTCGACTGGTTCGCGTCGCCGTGGGACGTGCCGAGCATCGACTTCCTCGAAGACCTGGGCGTCGTCGCGCATAAGGTGGCCTCCGCCAGCCTGACTGACACCGAGCTGCTCGTCGCACTCCGCGAGACCGGCAAGCCCGTCATCCTCTCGACCGGCATGTCGACGATCGAGCAGATCGACCGCGCGCTCACGACACTCGGAACCGACCGGGTGGTGCTGATGCACGCGACCTCGACGTATCCGCTCGAGCCCGAAGAGGCCAACCTGCGCGCGATCGCCACCCTGCGCGACCGCTACCCCGGCGTTCCGGTCGGCTACTCGGGCCATGAGCGCGGACTGCAGATCTCGCTCGCTGCCGTCGCGATCGGGGCCGTCGCCGTCGAGCGCCACATCACGCTCGACCGCACGATGTGGGGATCGGACCACGCGGCATCCCTCGAGCCGACCGGACTCGAGCACCTCGTGCGCGACATCCGCGTGATCGAGATGGCCCTCGGCGACGGCGTGAAGCGCGTCTTCGACAGCGAGCGGGCGCCGATGGCCAAGCTGCGCCGCGTCCCGGCATGAGCGGATCGGGCTCGCTGCGCGTCGTCGCGATCGCCGACGCCGACTCATTCGTGAAGTGGTCGGCGTCGCTGCTCGGCAGCGTGCCCGGCATCCGTCCGCACCTGCTGCTGGTGCAGACTCCGCTGACCGCCAGCGTCGACCAGCAACGGAGCGCGCTGGCCGGCACGGGGATGCTCTCCGACGACGTGACCCGCCTGTCGTTCGCGCGGGTGGCCGCCTGGCTCGAGGGTCAGCGCCCTGACGTCGTGCTGCTCGCCGGGCGCGGACCCTTCGTGCGGCTGCTGGGCCGAGTCGTCGACGCTCTCGCCGTGCGTCCGGTCGTCGTCGCGGGCCTTCCGGGCATGGCGATCCCCGCACAGCGAGGCGCTCTGGATTATCGGCGCCATGCCGATCTGCTCGTCGTGCACTCGCATCGCGAGGAGCGAGCGTTCGCCGAGCTGGGCCGCCGCATCGGGGTGCAGGTGCCGACGGCGCTCGCGACCCTGCCGTTCGCACGGTCGCGATCACGGATGGTGCCGGCGGATCGGGCGCGCGTGCTCGCCGCCGATTCGGCAGGTCCGTCAGGCACCCTCGTCGCTGAGCGGCCGTCCGAGCCTCGGGCGGTGCGGATGCCGGCGACCGACATCGTGTTCGCAGCCCAGGCGCTCGTTCCCACCGGCCGTGAAGAGCGGGCCGAGATCGCCGCGACGCTCGTGCGTGCGGCGGAGGCCGACCCGAACCGTCGTGTGGTGGTCAAGCTGCGGTCGCGTCCGGGGGAGTCCGAGACGCACCTCGAACGCGACGCGTATCTCGATCTGCTTCCCGCGAAGCGGCCCGCCAACCTCGTCGTCTCGTACGGGTCGATGGCCCAGGCGCTGTCGACGGCCGCGGGACTCGTGACCGTCAGCTCCACCGCCGCGGTCGAGGCGGTGGCGCAGGGTGTGCCCGTGATCGCCCTCGACTCGTTCGGAGTGCGCAAGAGCCTGTTGAACACGGTGTTCGTGGGCAGCGGTCTGCTGGGCGGGCGCGGCGAGGTCGTCGCCGGGCGCTTCCGGCATCCGCACCCCGTCTGGTTGCGCGACAACTACTTCCACCCCTCGGCGGAGTCGACCTGGTGGGAGCACGTCGAGCAGCTCGTGGCGCTGCGCCGGGCGGGAGGACTCCCCGCCAAGCGCGTGCCGGCTGCGCGCGGTGGCTCGATGCACGAGGCGTGGCACCGGGCGAGCGTGCTCGGGTCGAACGACCGCACCCTCCGCGGAACCGCCGCGCTTGCCCTGGGCGTGCCCGCCACGACTCTCCTCGGGGCGGTGCGCCGGGGACGCTCGTCTGCGGGTGGCGGCACCTGGGCCGATGCCTCGACCGACTTCACGCTCGAGCCGAACCCCTTCCACGACTCGATCCGGCGCTGAGGGCGGACTGACGGTGCTCCGGTCGCACTTCGTGCCGCGTCCGGCGCGGCGGCACGGCACGAAGTGCGACCGGAAGGGCCCGCCCGTCGGCTCAGCTGCTGCGGCGGATGGCGCGAACCCCCACGACGAGTCCGACGACCGCGACGGCCAGCGCCGACACCCAGCCCCAGAGCACCGTGATGTCGCCGAGGTTCCCGGCGAACAGCGCCCGCTCGGCCTGCACGACCCAGTTGACCGGATTCACAGAGGCGACCGCGCGCATCCACGCAGGGCCGTCGTCGAGCGGCAGCAGCATGCCCGACAGGATCAACAGCGGGAAGATCAGCGACTGCTGCACTCCCCAGAACAGCCACTCCCGATCTTTCGTGGCGAGGGCGAGCGAGTACGACAGCGAGCCGAGTCCGACGCCGAAGACAGCCAGCAGGGCGAGTCCGATCAGCAGCCCGGCGATGTCGATCGCGAACCCGAACGGCCAGGCGATCAGCACGATCACGAGAGCCTGCACGACGATCGGTGCGATCTCCTTGAGCGCTCGACCCACGAGCAGCGATGAGCGGGCGAGCGGGGCGACCAGGGTGCGCTCGTGCGAGCCCGTCATCATCTCGTACTGCAGATTCGACCCGGTCGCTCCGGTGCCGAACAGGACGATCATCACGAGAACCCCGGGCACGAACCAGGCCAGTGTCTCGCCGGCCGGCTGACCGGAACCGCCGATCAACAGCGGCGCGAACAGGCCCAGGAAGACGAGCGGCTGCAGCAGGCTGAAGATCAGTGTGAACGGATCACGCAGCACCGGCTTGAGCTCGCGGGTCAGCACATTCCTCGTATCGCGCAGAAGGTTCGCGCGCACGAGGGTGTCGGTGTGGGAAAGGCCGGTGGTGGTCATGAGAGGACTCCTGTCTTGTCATTCGAGCCGGTGCTGCCGGGGGCGGCATCGCCCTCGCTGTCGGACGCCGCGTCGATGTCGGATTCACCGGCGCCGCCCTCTCCCGCTTCGCGCAGCGTGCGCCCGGTGAGGGCGAGGAACACGTCGTCGAGAGTGGGAGGCACACCGGTCGCCCGGCGGACGAGGATGCCGGCGGCATCCAGCTCTCGGACGATCACCGGCAGCAGCTGGTCGCCGTCGGGGACGGCCAGCGACACCGAATCGCCGTCGAGAGCCGCATCGGACGTGCTGAGCCCTGTGATCAGGGGGCGCGCAGCCGCCGCATCCGCCTCGTTCGCGAAGCCGAAGGTGAGCACATCTCCGGCGAGCGTCGCCTTCAGCGATGTCGCGTCGTCGTCGGCGATGATCCGCCCCTTGTCCATGACCATCACGCGCTCGGCATAGCGGTCGGCCTCTTCGAGGTAGTGCGTCGTGAGGAACACCGTCGTGCCGTGCTGGGTGCGCAGGTCGAGGATGTGCTCCCAGAGGTTCGCTCGGCTCTGCGGGTCGAGGCCGGTCGACGGCTCGTCGAGGAAGATCAGCGGCGGGGCGTGCATGAGCCCGAGTGCGATGTCGAGCCGTCGCTTCTGCCCTCCGCTGAGCTGCTGCACCGTGCGCGTCGCGAACGATGCGAGGTCGAGAGACTCGATCAGCTCGTCGGCCCGGCGGATGCTGGCACGACGGCTCATGCCGTAGAACGCGCCCTGACTCAGCAGCTCGTCGCGCACGCGCTGCGAGAAGCTTCCACTCGTGAGCTGACCGACGTAGCCGATGCGGGCGCGCACCCCGGCGGCATCCGTGCGGATGTCATGGCCGACCACCCGGGCAGTGCCCGACGTCGGCGGGATCAGCGTCGTCAGCATCCGCAGGCTCGTGGACTTGCCCGCGCCGTTGGGACCGAGGAACGCGACGAGTTCGCCGCGAACCGCGGTGAAGGAGACGTCGGTGACCGCATGGACCGGCGTCTTCTTGACGGTGAAGACCTTGGACAGGCCTTCGGTTTCGATGATGGATTCGTTCGACATGGCTCGAGAGTAGGAATCAACCAGGACAGATCCTGTCCGCGATATCTGGCAATCTGAGGTCATGTCCGACACCACCTCGCGCGCTCTCGCACTGCTCAACCTGCTGCAGACGCACCGGCACTGGCCGGGCGCCGAGCTCGCCGGTCGCCTCGGGGTGACCGAGCGCACCGTGCGCCGTGATGTCGACCGACTTCGCGAACTCGGATACCGGGTCGAGTCGACCCCCGGTGCCGCCGGTGGATACCGCCTCGACGCCGGCAGCGCTGTGCCGCCGCTGCTGCTCACCGACGACGAAGCCGTCACGATGGCGATCGGGCTGCGCGTCGCGGCGACGCAGCAGCTCGTCGGCGGGCCCGAGGTCACACTGACCGCGCTCGCGAAGCTCGAGCAGGTGCTGCCGTCCGCGCTCCGGCAGCGGGTGAACGCTCTCGCCGCCTCGGTGCATCCGCCGCGGATCGGAGAAGGACCGGTCGTGTCACCGGCGGTGCTGGGTGAGATCGCGATGGCGACCCGCGATCACGAGCGACTGCGTCTGAGGTATGTCGACGGGGCGGGGGCCGAGAGCATCCGACGGGTCGAGCCGCACGCGCTCGCTCCCTCCGGACGCAAGTGGTTCATGCTGTGCTGGGACCTCGATCGTGACGACTGGCGGACCTTCCGCGTCGACCGCATCCTCGCGGTCGAGCACACCCGCGTGCTGTTCACCCGCCGCGAGATCAGCGAGGAGGAGATCGACGAGCGGATGCTGATCGCCGCATCGTGGACTCCGCAGAAGATCGAGGCGGATGCCGTGATGGACCTTCCGCTGACGACGATGGAGGCCATGTTCGGCCCATGGTCCGAGGGGGCGACGGCCGAGGGGGAAGGCCGCACCCGGTGGCCGTTCGGCGGGTCGGACTGGCGGGAGGCCATGTATGCACTGCTGTGGATCCCCGAGGGCGTCGAGTACACGACGAGCTTCCCCGAGCCTCATCGCGCGGAACTGCGGGAATCGCTGGAGCGGCTGCTGCGGGCGCTCGACGCACCCGCTTCCGGCTCACGCGGGTGACGCTCGGCGCGCGATGATCGAGGGCGGGTTCGAGTCGTCCCACCGCTGGAACGTCTGCACGCACCAGAACACGGCGAACAGGATCAGGGCGATGGCCTCGCCGACCAGCACGACGGGGGTCTCCCCGAAGGCCTGACGGAAGGGGAGCGCCGCCACGAGCACCACCAGGTCGGCGATCATCAGTCCCGAGATCCACCGGTAGATCATGCGCTGCCGGGGTGTGGGCGGCGTCTCGTCAGGGTCGAGCGGGCCGCGGGCATAGAGGATCGGGACCACCGCGAACACGCCGAAGAACACCAGGGTCACAGCGAAGTGGATGCTGCCGATCGGCCACAGGTTGAACGGGAAGCCCTCGTCGAGCGCCGGAACGAAGGCGAGCACCGCGACCACGGCGGCGGTGACGAGCGCGATGAGCGACACGAGCGTCGCCGAGCGATTCGGGGTGCGAGTGCGGCGGCGGATCAGCGCCATCGTGACGACGACCGCCACGACCACCACGGCGTAGACCGCGATGCCCGCTTTCGCGCTCGCTACGGCGTCGAGGGGGATACACTCCTGCACCGTCGGGCACAACATCCGGTCGCCGGCACTCGACTGGGCGATGCCCACGGGGACGATCGCGATCAGTGGCGCGAACACCGCGCACACGTCGAGAAGGGTCGTCGCGCGACTTCGTCCGGAAAGGGCGAGGAGGGCGACGGATGCCGCGATCAGCGTGCCGACGAAGATGTCGCGGACCGGCGTGTAGAACGCATGGCTGATCGACGGCAGCGGGTTCCAGCCGAAGACCAGCGGCTCCCATGAAACGACGATGCTCTGCAGTGCGACGCCGAGGATCAGCGCGAAGACGATCAGGACCAGCGACAGACGCAGATAGCGATGGGTCTTCTGCCCGGTCGTCAGAGGGGCGTCTGCGGCTGCCATGGTCGCGACGGTACACCGCTCGTTCGACGCCGGCAGGTGACGACGCGCGTCGTCGCCTGTCATGCGCGGACTCACTGTGTCAATCCCCGCAACGTTCCTGGCCTTCCCGGTCGGCGCCGGGTAGCGTCAGTGCCATCGCGGCGATCCGGGCGGTCCCGGGCCTCAGCTCATATCTGACGGCGTTGCGGGTTCGACTCCCGCCGTCGCGTCCACTCCGTCCGGCGACGCGCGGTCAGCCCTGCGAATCCGCGACGATCCGCGCCTCGACAGGCGCCCACCCGTTCTCGAGCACCGTGAATCCGGCGGCGAGGATGCCGAGCTGGTCGTCGCTCTCGGTGACGAGCAGCTGCATCTGCAGCACGAACCGCGAGTACACGCGGATCTCATGCGTGGGCTCGGTCAATCCGAGGTCGACCGCGATCGCGTCGGCCAGCGCGTCTTCGTGGCGGAGCCACATCTTGGCGGCGTAGTCGCGCAGGGCCGGGGTCTCGTTGAGGAACCGGGAGAAGACCTGCGACACCTCAGCGCCGTGCTCGGCGAGGTTGGCGTGCACCTCGGCCGCGTAGAAGTCGTGGATCGCGCGGTTCACGGTGATGCCGTCGGCGCGGTCGCGGACCGCGGAGACGAGCCGGTCGCGCTGCTCGTCGTCCTCGTCGAAGACCAGCGCCTCCTTCTGCGGGAAATGAGCGAACACCGTCGTGGGCGAGACGTCGGCCGCGTCGGCCACCTCGCGGATGCTGACGTTGTCGAACCCCCGCTCGAGGAACATCATCGTCGCGACGTCGGAGATGTTCTTGCGCGTGGCGGCCTTCTTGCGTTCGCGGCGACCGATCGGCTCAGCGTTCGTCATGCAGCCACCGTATCGCGAACCGGATCCAAAAGTGGGTTGACACCAAAACTGGTATTGATACAGTTTCGGAGTGACTTCACTAAACACATCGCCTGCGCGCAGCGACAAGCGCGCCTGGACCATGCTCATCGTGCTGACGATGCTCACCGTCGTCGGCATGACCGTCGTGCTTCCCGTGCTGCCCTTCGTCGTGCTGCAGTACGTGTCGCACGACGGCGACCTCGCGATCTGGGTCGGCATCCTCGAAGCGATCAACGGCCTGTGCGCCTTCCTGGTCGCGCCCTTCCTTGGGCGCCTGTCCGACCGCTTCGGTCGACGACCGGTGATCATCGCCGCCGCCTTCGGTGCGGCATTCGCGATGACCCTGTTCGGCATCGGAGGAGCGATCTGGGTGCTCGTGCTCGCTCGCGTCATCCAGGGCCTGACCGCCGGCGATCTTCCCGCCCTCTTCGCGTACCTCGCCGACATCACACCGCCCGAGAAGCGCGCTCAGCGGTTCGGTCTGCTCGGCGCCCTCTCGGGCATCGGGATGATGATCGGTCCCGCGATCGGCGGCCTCCTGGCGGCCGTCAGCCTGCAGCTGCCGGTGTTCCTCACCGCCGCCGTCGCTCTGGTGATCGCGATCCTCAGCATCTTCCTGCTGCCCGAGAGCCTCGCGCCCGAGAACCGCATCGCGCGCATCTCGGTGCGCGACATCCAGCCGTTCGCCGTCTTCACCGACGCCTTCAGCCGCAAGGAGCTGCGCGGTCTGATGATCGGCTTCGGCCTCCTGGCGCTCCCGTTCGGCTTCTTCGTCAACAACTTCAGCGTGCTGGCGCTGGACTCGGTCCAGTGGGGGCCGACGCAGATCGGGCTGCTCACGGCGAGCGTCGGCATCATCGACATCCTGATCCAGGGCGTGCTGCTCGGCATCCTGCTTCCTCGCATCGGCGAGCGCGGCGTGATCATCAGCGGCATCGTCGCGCAGGCGATCGGACTCGCCGGGCTCGCGGTCGTCGCCTCGATCTTCGCCCAGCCGTGGGTGTTCATCGTCGGCGCGCTGATGCTCGCCGCAGGTCAGGGCGCATCGACGGCGGCGATGGACGGAGCCATGTCGAACGCGGTGGGCGACGACGAGCAGGGCTGGCTTGGCGGAGCGACCCAGTCGCTCAACGCCGCGATGAACACCGCGGCGCCCCTGATCGCCGGTGCGCTGTACGTCACGGTCAGCCACGCGGCCCCGTACTGGCTCGGCGTCGCGCTGATGGTCGTCGCGTTGATCGTCGTCTCCCGGGCGCACATCGCGAACACCGCGAAGACGCAGGGCGAGACGCAGGATGCCGGGGCCCACTCGATCGGCATCCCCGGCCCTGCCGTCGACGCCCGCCGCTGAGACGCGGGATCCGCCGTCGGGGGATGATGGACTCATGCCCAGTCTTCACCGCCCCGGTCTGCGGGTCTCGTCGGGTCTGACGATCCCCGAGGCCGAGCTGTCGTGGCGCTTCTCGCGGTCGTCGGGTCCGGGCGGGCAGAGCGTGAACACCGCGGACTCGCGGGTGGAGCTGCTCTGGGATGCTGCGGGCAGCACTGCCCTCACCTCTCATCAGCGCGACCGGATCCTCGATCGGCTGAGGGGACGGCTGGTGAACGGCGTGCTGACGATCACCGCATCCGAGCACCGTGCCCAGCTGCGCAACCGCGACGCTGCTCGTGAACGACTCGCTGCCGTCGTCGCCGAGGCGCTGCGCCCGCCGGCGCCGCAGCGCCGCGCGACGAAGCCGAGCCGGGGGTCGAAAGAGCGGCGGCTCGCGGCGAAGCAGCGGCGCACCGATGTCAAACAGCTCCGCCGGCGACCGAGCGACTGAACCCCGCGTCGCGCCGCGCCGGTGATGCCCGCGTGGCAGGACCCCGTCCGGTGAGAGATCAGCCGACTGCGAGCGAGGGGAACGTCCACGTGCCGTCGAGCACTTCGGGTCGCGGTCGATAGAGGCGCACCAGATAGTTCCACCCCTGCGTGAGGGGAAGCACATTGGGCAGGGCGGGGTCGCCGCCGAATCGCACCGTGATCGATCCGTCCGGATCCCGAACGCCCGTCACGCTGTTGACGCTGTACTCACCGGCATCGTTCGGAGCGAAGTACCCCTGTGCGTCGTACAGCGACACCGACCAGAAGCCGTCCACCGGTACGTCGCCGACGCGCAGCGTGTACTCGCCGACCGGCAGGCGAGGGTCGACGTTGATGTAGAAGGCCTCGCTCTCCGGCAGCCCGCCCCAGCCCGCCGCGGTCCCGAGGAGATGGCGCACGGGGTCGACGTCCTCGGCTCTGCCGAAGGCGCGCTCCAGACCGCCCAGACCCTTCGCGAGGGTCAGGATCGCTTCGCGCGTCTCGGTGAAGCTCGCTTCGTCGAAGACGGGGACGGAGAACTCCCTCCCTCCGGCAGAGGTCAGTGCGAGGGAGTCCTGCAGCGCATTCACGACCGCCACGTCGTCGGGGTCCTCGGAATCCACGAGGATACGAGTCGCCGCGAGCACGAAGTCCGAGCCGAGGTCGTCTGCCGAGAGTGAATGGACGCCGGGCTCGTGCAGCACCCGGTTGATGTAATGGCCCTCATTCACCAGCATGACCGAGACGTAGCGGTCGCCGGCATCCGGGACGGTGATCGTCGCCCCCTCGGAGACGTCGATGATCGCAGCGCTGTACAGCGTGTCGCGATTCATCCTGATCACGGTCTGCTGGTCGATCGGAGTGGGCACTCGATAGTGGTTCCACCGGTTCGACCCGCCCGCTGATGCCGCGATCGCGGCGAACATGCGGGCGGTCTCGATCTCGGCGAAATTCGCGAACGTGACGGGAACAGGGGCGTCGGTCATGGCCTCATCCTGGCCGGTCGGACGCCGGCGAGCCCGGCACCATCGCCCCCGGCGGGTGAGAGGTCAGTCCGTGCCGCCCCGCACCAGCTCCAGCCCTGCTCCCGCGAACTGCCGCAGCGTCGCATCCGGCAGGAAAGCCCGGGTGAGCGCCGTGCCGATCGCCGCGAGGTCGCCCTCGTCGCGGAAGAGCAGGTACATGGTCTCGTAGCGCGGGTGGAACTTCTGCTTGAAGCGGTGCAGCGAGCCGAAGCCGTACACGGGCTCGAGCGCCTCGGCGAGGCGTTCGCTGAGAACGGCGATCATGCCGGCATCCGGCGGATAGTCGTGCGCGAGCGGAGCGCCCGAGAGCGACATGATCTCGGCGCCCTCCTCGGCGAACTGCGCCGCGGACGACCCGATCAGGTATTCCATGACCGGCGCGAAGCCCCCGTCGCGGCGTCGCATGAGGTCGAGCGTCCATCCGCGCACGACGCCGCCTTCGCCATAGACAGGCAGCCACGACAGGAAGCCGTCGACGTCGCCGTTCGGCGCGATCGCGAGAGCGAGCCGCACCTCGCGATCCTCCGCCTCCTCCAGCGTGCCGAGCGTGAACCGCATCTCGGGCAGGTCCTTGTCGCCGACCCATGCCTCGGAGATCGCACGCAGCTGCTGCCGCACGCCCCACGACTCGTCGGCCAGTCGCGTCAGCCGGAAGGTCATCTCCTCGCGCCCTGCCCGATTGAGAGAGCTGCGCACCGAGTTCCACCGCTTGCCCGTGAACTGCAGACCCGGGAGGTCGACGATGGTGTCGTCGGCGACGACCAGACTGCGCCAGCCCGCGGGCACGGCATCCCGGGTGGCGTCATCTGCGCTGAAGAAGCACGGCACGAGCCCCGCGAGCTCTGCAGCGCGGATGAACTCCGCGACGGCGTCTGCGCGTGATGCGGGCGGCCCGATCGGATCCGCGAGCGCGAGCGCCACACCGGCCCGTCGCTGGTAGGCGACGATCCCCGACTCGCTGCGCGCGTAGCTGTTGCCCTCCCACGTCGTCATCCACGACAGCGTGCCGCCGCCATGAGCGCGCAGCGCGGTCTTCACGTCGTCGACCGTCGGGGCCGGCTGGATGCCGAGGAGCGACTTGCGTCTCGCGCGGAACGCGCGGCGCACGGCGATCAGGTAGACGAGCAGGATCAGCCAGAGGAAGCCGTTGGCGAGCGCGAGCTCGGTCTCGCCGTCCCAGCGCAGGTCGACCTGCGCCTGCGAGAACACCGTGATGAGGATCAGCACCAGGGCGGCGACGAGGATGTTGAACAGGCCCAGCAGCATCACGAGAACCCACGCCCACCGCCGGCCGCGCAGGAGCCCGTTCACCAGCACGACGATGACGACGAGGTCGAGCGCGAGGTCGAGGAACCCTCCGGACGCGGGGTCGGTCGGACCGAACGGTCCGTCGGTCGCGACGAGAGTCGTGATGATCTCGACCGCCCCGAGGACCAGGAGCGAGATCACGGCGATGAGGCGCTGCTCGCGCACCGTGGTCCGCTGCACGCGCAGGCTGCGGTCGACCGCGAGGATCAGCAGAACCGCGAGCAGGTGCTCGAGGTCGGCGACCTTTCCCCAGAACAGCATGGCGATGAACACGAAGCCGAGCAGCACGAGCCAGCCGCGCACTCGCCACGGCGGGCGGAAGAGACCGATCGCGGCGGCGATGCACGCCATGGTGCCGCCCGAGGCGCCGACGTCGAGCGCCTGGGCCTGCTCCTGAGCCCACGCCCACGGCAGCTGCGACGCGAAGAAGAGCACGAGCGCGGTGGCGAGGATCGCGAAGAGCTGCCCGACCCAGTAGTAGGCGAGCGCGACTCTGGTGCCGCGGCGGTATTCGAGGTATGCCATGCCCCAGAACCCCGAGATCGTGAACACGTACACCCAGGGCGCGTTGACGAAGAAGGTGCCGGTGAACGGCGTCCACCACATGCCCTGCGCGAGGTTGGGCAGGCCGTACGCGACGGTGCCGAAGAGCTCGGTCTCCTCGAAGGGGCTCCACAGACCCTGCCAGATCACGCCGACCACGAGGATCGCGGCGACCATCGCGATCGTGGCCGGGATGCGGCGCAGCACGGCGGCAACGGGATGCGATGGGGGGTTTCGCGCCTCGGTCATGCGCTCAGCGTAGCGATCACGCGTCGCCTTCCGGAGTGGAACGTCGCGGCTCGTGATGGCGCCAGGCCCACCGGTAGCCGACGCCGCCGAACGTCATGAAGCCGGCGGCGAGAAGCAATCCTGCGACGACGCCGAGCGCGATCGCCCAGGCGAACGCACCACCGCCCGCGATGACGGCCGCGCCGACCAGCATCCCCGCGACGCACGCGTTCACCACGATGAGGAGCATGACCGAGCTGCCCACCAGGACGCTCAGGCGACGAGGCCGGAGGAAGGAGTACGTGCGCTTCATGCCCGGCTCATCATCGTGCGGCGAGGCGAGGAAGACGTCGGCGACCGCCGGGTCCAGATCGACGTACGCACCGCGGATGCGGTTCATCGCGACGACGTACATCATGTCCTCCTCCGACACGTTCATCACCCGCACCTGGGTCATGACGCCGATGACGACGAGGAACGCGAGGATCGCGAGCGATGCGCCGCCGAACCACCCGCCGAAGTCCGAGGCCTGACCGAGCAGTCCGATGGTCACGAGTCCGGCGGAGACCAGGGTCAGGAAGATCGTGATGCGGGACAGCACCTCGCTCTGCGCGGTGCTCCGTGCGGCGAGGAGTCCCCAGTGCTCGGTGGCGAGGAGCTGCGCGCGTCGGCTGAGCATCGCGTCCGATTCCGCGCCCACGCGCGGCGGCGCGTCGTCATCGTTCGGCCCTGCCGGTTCCTCCGCGGGCGTGGGCCGATCCCGGGGCGGGCCCTCGTTCATATCGGTATTGTGCTCCTGCATCGGGTTCCCGGGAATGGGGTGATCGTCGAGCGCATCGGATCGACACTGTCGTTCGGCATCGATTCCGCGTTGGATGGAGACATGACAGCGAGTGCGCGTCCCCGCCCCTCCACGACCCGTCGGCGCGCCTCCATCGCGACGGTCACGGCGTCCGTCGCGCTGCTCTCGGCCTGCGCGGCGCAGCCTGCCTCGACGCCGATGTCGGGGGTGGAGTCGTCCACCGAGGATCTCGATGCGCCCTGGTCGATCGCGTTCCACGACGACGTCCCGCTGGTGAGCGAGCGCGACACCGCCCGTGTGCTCGAGATCGCCGAGGACGGCGAAGCCCGAGAGGTCGGGGTGATCGATGGGGCTTCGCCGGGCGGAGAGGGCGGTCTGCTCGGGCTCGCGGTGTACGACGGCGAGCTCTACACCTACTTCACCGCCGACGGGGAGAACCGCGTCGAGCGGCGGGCGATCGTCGGAGAGGCCGGCGCGCTGTCGCTCGGCTCCGCGACCACCGTGCTCGATGGCATTCCCGCCGCGGGGAATCACAACGGCGGGCGCATCGCGTTCGGGCCGGACGGGATGCTGTACGTCACGACGGGCGACGCAGGAGACCGTGACAGCGCTCAGGACCTCGACGCCTTGTCGGGCAAGATCCTGCGCCTCACTCCTGAGGGCGAGGTGCCGTCGGACAACCCTTTCCACGAGTCGCCGGTCTACAGCTACGGGCACCGCAACCCGCAGGGAATCGCCTGGGATGCCGAGGGCACGATGTATGCGAGCGAGTTCGGACAGGACACCTGGGACGAGCTCAACATCATCGAGCCCGGCGGCGATTACGGCTGGCCCGAGGTCGAGGGGATGGCCGACGACGGAGAGCACGTCGACCCCGTGCAGCAATGGCGGCCCGATCAGGCGAGTCCGAGCGGCATCGCAGTCACGGCATCCGAGATCGTGATCGCCAATCTGCGCGGCGAGCGACTGCGCGTCGTGCCGCTCGATGACCTGACCTCCGGCACCGAGCTGTTCGTGGGCGAGCTCGGCCGGCTGCGCGATGTCGTCGTAGGACCGGACGGCACACTCTGGGTGCTCACGAATAACACCGACGGCCGTGGAAGCCCCCGGTCCGGCGACGACCGCATCCTCCGTCTCGCCGACGACTAGACGGCAGGCACCGTACGACCGCCAGCCGTTCAGGCGAAGCCGTCGACTCCCGTCGCGGTGATTGAGAGCGCCCACAGCCGCTCGGCGGCCTCGGGATCGATCGCCCATTCCTTCACGCCGCCGGTGGTCATGTCGGCGTGGTCGGGTGCGACCACGCCCTTGATGGAGCAGTCCTCGCAGTAGGCGCCGCTGCGGTCGGTCAGCTCGGCAGCCGTGGCGGCCCAGAGTCCCGTCGAGGCTCCCTCCGCAGGTGTCTTGAAACGCGGGTTCGGGGTGCCGTCCTCGTCGATCCAGCCGCGGGAGAGCAGCTCCTCTCGGGGAACGTGCCGCTGCAGCTCGGTCATGATCCCGCCCGGGTGCACCGAGAAGGCGAGGATGCCGCGCTCTGCGCCACGACGGGCGAGCCCGACGGCGAACAGTGCGTTCGCCGTCTTCGACTGCCCGTATGCGACCCACGGGTCGTAAGGCGTGGTCTCGAAGTGGATGTCGTCGAAACGCACGGGGGAGCGGAAGTGCCCGCCCGAGGAGTAGGAGACGACGCGCGCGCCCTCCGGGAGCAGGTCTGCCACCCCTCCGACCAGGGCGAAGTGGCCGAGGTGGTTGGTGCCGAACTGCGACTCGAAGCCCTGCGCCGTGTGACCGAACGGGGTGGCCATGATGCCGGCGACGTCGAGCACGAGATCGATCGGGCGTCCGTCGCGTCGCACGGTCTCGGTGAAGGCGGACACCGACTCCAGGTCGCCGAGGTCGGCGCTGCGGACGTCCACCGCGTCGATCCCGGCCAGCGCCTTCTCGGCCGCGTCGAGGCGGCGTGCGGGCACGATCACTCGCACTCCGGCATCCGCGAGCGCACGGACCGTCTCGAGTCCGAGCCCCGAGTATCCACCCGAGACGATCGCGGTCTTGCCCGAGAGATCGATCCCGGCGATCACCTCGGCCGCGGTGGAGCGATAGCCGAACTCCGAGGCGAGGGGCTGCTGGCGGGCGAGCATGTCGAGAGGGGGGAGTGCATCTGTCATGCTCCGACCGTACGATCTAGAGTGCACTCGAGGTCAAGGAGGAGTCCCCGTGGAGGATGTGATCGACACGACGCGCACGTTCAGCATCGGTGAGCTCGCCAGTCTGGCCGGCGTGAGCGTGCACACGCTGCGCTGGTACGAGGCAGAAGGGCTCTTCCCTCGCGACGTGCCGCGTACCCCCGGCGGTCGGCGCGTGTACGCCCACGACACGCTCGCGTGGCTCGCACTGCTCGCGCGACTGCGGGAATCGGGTGCACCCATCGCCGTGCTGCGTGAATACGCCGCGCTGGTGCGCGCCGGCAGCGGCAACGAGGCCGAGCGTCTCGCGTTGCTGCGCGCGCACGAGCGCTCCCTCGATGCGCAGATCGAGACGCTGATCGCCTGCCGTCAGGTGATCAGCGCCAAGGCCGACGCGTACCAGGAGGCGCTCCTCGCCCGGGGGCTCCTCTGATCCGCATCCCTGGCTCGCACGGTCCGCGCAGTCTAACAATCGGGCATCGGCGCCTGCCCGGAGCGCCCCGGCAGGTCCACCTGGCACAGACCCGCCTACACTGGAGGGGTGGCGAGACTGTTGATCGTTGGTGGCTTCCTGGCCGCCATCTTCTGGGTGTACAGCATCGTCGACTGCGCAGTGCAGCCGCCGACGCGACACCGGGGCGTGTCCAAGGCTGCCTGGATCGCCATCGTCATCGTCATCCCCGTCATCGGGGGCATCCTCTGGTTCACGATCGGCCGTCGCCGCGCGAACGACAACGGCGGAGCCATCACGATCATCGCGCCCGACGACGACCCCCAGTTCCTCCGCAGCATCAGCAAGAGCGAGCAGGATGCGCGCATCCGTCGTCTCGAAGAGGAGCTCGCTCGTCTCGAGGACGAGACCGACGACGGAGCCGCACCGGGCGGCACGGCGCCGGACCCGCGTCCGTGACGACATCGCCGGCGACGGATGCTGCGGCATCCCTGATCGCCGACCTGATCGGCCACGGCGTGCGCGATCTCGTGCTCTCTCCGGGGTCCCGATCCCAGGCGCTCGCGCTCGCCGCCGTGCATGCCGCCAATCAGGGGCACCTGCGTCTGCACGTGCGGATCGACGAGAGGGTCGCCGGCTTCACCGCCCTGGGTCTCTCCCGTGAGACGGGCGTGCCCGCCGCGGTGGTCTGCACCTCGGGGACCGCAGCCGCGAACCTACTTCCCGCGGCGATGGAGGCCTTCCACTCGGGGGTGCCGCTGCTGCTGCTGACGGCCGACCGGCCGCCCGAGCTGCGCGGGGTGGGAGCCAATCAGGCGACCATCCAGCCGGGCATGTTCGCCTCCTGGGCGCGCGAGCAGATCGATGCCCCGGTGCCGGGCGATGGTGACTGGTCGGGTCTCGCGGCTCATGCCGTCGCTGTGGCGATGGGAGCGACGGCCGCGCACGGCCTCGACGGCGTCGCCGGCCCCGTGCACCTGAATCTGCCCTCGCGCGAGCCTCTGTCGGGGGACACCCCGATCATCGACATCGTGCCCGGCGAGGCACCCGGACCCGCTGCTGCGGCCCCGACCGTGCTCAGGCGAGGACCCCGCACGGTGGTCATCGCCGGAGCCGATGCGGGCCCGGATGCCGAAGAGGTCGCACACGCCGGGTCCTGGCCGCTCATCGCCGAGATCGTCAGCGGTGCGCGCTTCGGACGCCAGGTCGTGCACGGCTATCGTGCGCTGCTGAGCGACCAGGGCCTGGGCGGCCGCATCGAGCGCGCGGTCGTGCTCGGGCACCCCACCCTCAGCCGCGAGGTCGCGCGCCTGCTCTCTCGGGCGGATGTCGAGGTGATCGCGGTGCGCCGCGGTGGCGAGAGCCTCGACCTCAACGGTCGCACGACCGCGGCTGCGTCCGTCTCGGTCGAACCAGGAGTGGCCGACCGCGAGTGGCTCGGCGCATGGCTCGCGGCATCCGCCGACCGCGTCGTGGACCTCACCGAACGCGCCCCCGACCAGGACGGGCTCACGTCGACCGATCCGTCGGCGCGCCGCGACGCGGTGAAGGCCGAGCTCGCGGCGGTGCGTCGACCACTCGACCGCGAGCTGCTCGCCGACGCGGTGTGGCGGGCGACCTGGCCGCACGATCGGCTCGTCTTCGGCTCGTCGCGCCTCGTGCGGGTGGCCGATGCGGTGCTCGGCGGCAAGAAGGTCCCGGTGCACGCCAACCGCGGGCTCGCCGGGATCGACGGCACGATCGCCACTGCCACCGGCATCGCTCTCGCGAGTCAGGCCGGGGGAGCCCCCGGCGTCACGCGCGTGCTGCTCGGCGATCTCACGTTCCTGCATGATGTCGGGGCACTGCTCCTGCCGCCGGACGAGCACGAGCCTCGCATCCAGGTCGTCGTCGGCAATGACGGCGGCGGCACGATCTTCGACGGCCTGGAGGTCGCAGGCACGGCGGATCGCGCCGACCTCGACCGTGCGTTCTACACCCGGCACGCGGTGCGCCTCGAGCAGCTGGCGCTCGCCTACGGCTGGGAGTACCAGCGCGTGACGACCCGCACCGCACTCGATCAGGCGCTGACCACCCCGGCCGGCGGCCGCCAGCTGATCGAGGTCCCGCTGGCTCGCTGAGATGCTTCGCCACCGGCGCGGAGGCGCAGTGGCAGGATGAACGCATGACAGCGCATGAGTGGGCGAAGACCCTCCAGGTCGGGGAGGGATTCCGCCTCTCCCACGTCGATCCCCAGAGCACTCCCGGGTACAGCGGCGCGAAAGCCGACGGCAAGGCCGACCTCGAGGCCGGCCTCGACGAGCTCAACAAGCTGCAGGAACGGCTCTTCGCCGAGAGTCGCGTCGGCGAGGCGAAGGACTCGGTGCTGCTGATCCTGCAGGCGATGGACTCCGCCGGCAAGGGCGGCATCGTGCGTCATGTCGTCGGCGGCGTCGACCCTCAGGGCGTGGCGCTCACCGCGTTCAAGGCCCCGACCGACGAGGAGCTCGCGCACGACTTCCTGTGGCGCGTCACCCCGCGTCTTCCCGAGCCCGGCTTCATCGGCGTCTTCGACCGCTCGCACTATGAAGACGTCCTGATCGGCCGGGTGCGGTCATTGGCCCCCGCCGAGGAGATCGAACGCCGGTACGACGCGATCAACGAGTTCGAGGCCGAGGTCGCAGCATCGGGCACGCGCATCGTCAAGGTCATGCTGCACATCTCGCCCGACGAACAGAAGTCCCGACTGATGGAGCGACTCGAGCGGCCCGACAAGCACTGGAAGTACAACCCGGGCGATGTCGACGAGCGCCTGCTGTGGGACGACTACATGGCGGCGTATCAGATCGTGTTCGAGCGCACCTCGACCGCGGCAGCTCCGTGGCATGTGATCCCGGCGAACCACAAGTGGTTCGCCCGCCTCGCGGTCCAGGAGCTGCTGCTCGACGCGCTGCAGCGGATCGACCCGCAGTGGCCCGCACCCGACTTCGACGTCGAGGCCGAGAAGAAGCGCCTCGCGGCGAGCTGACCGGCGCGCACCGCGCCGATCCTAGGCCAGCGCGTCGACCAGCGGACGGAACTTCACCCGCGTCTCGAGCAGCTCCGACTCGGGGTCCGAGCCCGCGACGATGCCGGCGCCCGCATAGGCGGTGACGGCGATGTCGGACTCGGCCGGCGTGGCCTGCGCGGGCGTGAACTGCGCGCAGCGCAGCGCGATGGCCCACTCGCCGTTGCCGGCCGCGTCGACCCATCCGACCGGACCGGCATAGCGGCCACGGTCGAACGGCTCGAGCTCGCGGATCGTGGCGATCGCCGCGGACGTCGGGGTGCCGGCCACTGCAGCGGTCGGGTGCAGAGCGCCGACGAGGTCGAGCGATGAGCCGCCGTCGGCCAGCTCGCCCTCGACATCGGTCGCCAGGTGGAAGAGGTTCGGCAGCTTGAGCAGGAACGGCTGCTCGCTCGCCGCCAGTGCACGCGTGTGCGGACGCAGCGAGGCGAGCACACTCTGCACGGCGTACTCGTGCTCGTCGAGGTCCTTGGTGCTCGAGGCGAGGTGGGCGGATGCGACCGTGTCGGCATCCGCGTCGGCTCCTCGTCCGATGGTTCCGGCGAGCACGCGGGCGGTGACGGTGCGCTGCTGCACGGTGACCAGCGTCTCGGGACTCGCGCCGATCAGCCCGTCCACCGCGAACGCCCACGTGTCGGGGTACCCGGTCGACAGCGCGCGCACCAGACGGCGCAGGTCGGAACCGGCGGGGATGCTGCCGGTGAGGTCGCGTGCGAGCACGACCTTGCTGAGCTCGCCGGCCGCGATGCGCTCCAGTGCTCGACGCACCGAGTCCTGGTAGCCCTGCGGGCTCTGCGCACCGGGACCGACCGTGCCGGCCCAATGCGGACCATAGGCGATCGTCGCCACATCGGCAGGTGCATGAGATACGGGGCGCTGCGGGTCGGAGGCCGACACAGAGCGGATGCGGGTGAGCCAGGTGCGCCCGTGGTGTCGACCGATCACGAGCGACGGCACCAGGAGGATGCTGTCGGCCGAGGAGTCCTCGTCGAAGGTGAGTGCGCCGAAGGCGACGAGACCGGAGCCGGGGAGCTCGAGGTCGTCGTCGATCTCGGCATCCTGTGTCAGGTCTCGCCATGCCTCAGCGATCGCGGCGGATCGGAGGGGCGCGGCGCCGGCGGGGATGCGCATCGTCTCGACGATGCCGTCGCCGACCGCGACGATGCCGTCACCGCGGCGCAGCCAGGCGAGGGGCCGCGACGGGTCGGCGTAGGCCAGGAGATCCTCGACCGGATCGATCTCTCGGGTCTCCACGACCAGCCTGCTGCTCACTCCTCCAGCCTAGTTCGTCGCCCGGCGACCGGGATGAGAGGGGCCCGCCTACGCTGAGTGCATGAGCGACGTCCGCCCCGCACCCGGCACCGAGATGATCTTCCAGTGGCGCAAGTGGGACGGATCGCCGCACTGGCGCCATGAATGCGTGTACCTCGGAGCCGACGAGTGGGGCGACTGGATCGGCCAGCCGGTCGGCTGGACGAGCGCTCGACCGGGCGCCGGTTTTATCGCCGAAGCGCCCAATGTGACGCTCGTGCCGCGGCAGCCCGACTTCGCCCTGACCGTGAACCGCGACCATCCGAAGGGCATGCGGGTCTACATCGACATCGGATGGGACGTCCGCTGGTCGGACGACCCGCTGCTGGCGCTCGGCATCGACATGGACCTCGACGTCGTGCGCGTCGACGGGCCCCGAGGCACCTGGGTCGACGACCGCGACGAGTGGGCCGAGCACAGCGCGCGCTACGGGTATCCCGCCGAGGTCATGACCAGACTCGAGGCTCTGGCGCTCGACCTCGAGCAGCGGGTGCGCGATCGCATCGCTCCGTTCGACGACGCGACGCCGGATCTCTGGCTCGACCGCCTCGACGCGCTGCACCTCGCGCCTAGACTGGGCGTGTGACCTCGAACGAAGCCAACCGCGCCGATCTCGGCAAGGACCCCGCCCGCGTCAGCGGCATGTTCGACCAGGTCGCCGCGGGCTACGACCGCACGAACACGGCGATGACGGTCGGCAATGACGCGCTCTGGCGCGCGGCGACGACCAGGGCCGTCGCCCCGAAGCCGGGGGAGAAGATCCTCGACCTGGGGGCTGGCACCGCGTCGTCCTCGGCGTCTCTCGCCCGCAGCGGCGCACAGGTCGTCGCCGCCGACTTCTCGCCGGGCATGCTCGCCGAGGGGCAGCGCCGTCACGGCAGCATCCGCAATCTCTCATTCGTGCAGGCGGATGCCACCGATCTGCCGTTCGACGACGGCGAGTTCGACGCCGTCACCATGTCGTACGCGCTGCGCAACGTCAACGACCCCAAGAAGGCGCTGCGCGAGCTGCTGCGCGTCACGAAGCCGGGCGGACGCCTCGTGATCAACGAGTTCTCGACACCTCCGGGATCGGTCTTCCGCGCCGCGTACCGCTTCTACAACTCGCAGGTCCTTCCCCGTGTGGCCCGCATCGCCGGAACCAACGGCGAGGCCTATGACTACCTCAACGAGTCGATCCGCGACTGGCCCGACCAGAAGAAGCTGGCCGCGTGGATCCGCGAGGCCGGGTGGACCGAGGTCGAGTACCGCAATCTCTCGTTCGGGATCGTCGCGCTGCACCGGGCGTTCAAGCCCGCGTGAATGCGACGCGCGAACCCGACCACCTGACGACGGTAGGCTGAGACCGTGACTTCGAGCCGCGTAGCCCCGGGTTCGCGACTGGCGAGCCGTCTCGGTTTCAGCGACCGTGTCTTCATCGGCACCGCCGGTCGGCGCATCGCACAGGCGATCGAAGACGGGCTCGAGCTCGTCGAGACCGGCCTCGCCGACGACGTGCGCGTGGCCGACCCGCTGGCCGATGCCGCCAGCCGCTACCTCTACGAGGCCGGTGGCAAGCGCATCCGGCCCGTGCTGACGCTGCTCGCGGCCCAGCTGGGCGACGGCAACACCGACCAGGTGATCGATGTGGCGAAGGCCCTCGAGATCACCCATCTCGGCTCGCTGTACCACGACGACGTCATGGACGGTGCCGATCGCCGCCGGGGCGTGCCCGCTGCACAGACCGTGTGGGGCAACAACATCGCGATCCTGACCGGCGACATCCTGTTCTCGCGCGCGAGCCAGCTGATGTCACGCCTGGGCGAGCGGGCCATCCGCCTGCAGGCCGACACCTTCGAGCGTCTCGTCCTCGGGCAGATGCACGAGACGATCGGCGCTCAGCCCGACGACGATCCCATCGAGTTCTACCTGCAGGTGCTGGCTGACAAGACCGGCTCTCTCATCGCCGCAGCGACGCAGGGAGGCGTGATCTTCTCCAACGCTCCGTCGGAGTACGAAGAGCCGCTGCGCGTGTACGGCGAGAAGATCGGCGTCGCCTTCCAGCTGCTCGACGACGTCATCGACCTCTCGGCCAAGCCGGAGGACACCGGCAAGGTGCCGGGCACCGACCTGCGCGCCGGGGTTCCGACGATGCCGTACCTGCTGCTGAAGGCCGAGACCGATGCAGCGTCGGTCGACCTCGCCGCGCGCATCGACGACGGTGTGACGCTGATCGCCGACGGTTCGGACCCCGCGATCCTCGACGGGCCGTTGACCGAGCTCCGCGACCACGTCGGAACGCAGAAGACCCTGGCGCTCGCGCATTCCTGGACGAAGGATGCGATCGACGCGCTCGCCCCGCTGCCGCGTGGCACCGTGCGTGAAGCCCTCACCCGCTTCGCAGAGACCCTCGTCGAGCGCTCCAGCTGACCGTGTCGCGGCTTCGGCCGCGTGCGCCGGGCGTGACGGCATACGAAAGGACCCCTAATGACCAAGCTCAGACTGGCCATCGTCGGAGCGGGCCCCGCGGGCATCTACGCGGCCGACATCCTGCTGAAGGCCGAGCGCAAGTTCGACGTCTCCATCGATCTCTTCGAGCAGCTCCCGGCGCCCTACGGCCTGGTCCGCTACGGTGTCGCGCCAGACCACCCCCGCATCAAGGGCATCATCACCGCGCTGCGCGATGTGCTCGACCGCGGCGACATCCGCCTGTTCGGCAATGTGCGATTCGGCGAGGACATCACCCTCGAGGACCTGAAGAAGCACTACAACGCGGTCATCTTCGCCACGGGCGCGATCCGGGACACGACGCTCGACATCCCGGGCATCGACGCGGTGGGCGCCTACGGCGCGGCCGACTACGTGAGCTGGTTCGACGGGCACCCCGACGTGCCGCGCGAGTGGCCGCTCGATGCGGCATCCGTCGGCGTGCTGGGCAACGGCAATGTCGCTCTCGACGTCGCCCGCATGCTGGCGAAGCACGCCGAGGACCTGCTCGTCACCGAGGTTCCCGAGAACGTCTACGAGGGCCTGAAGGCGAGCGCCGTCACCGACGTGCACGTGTTCGGTCGGCGGGGTCCCGCTCAGGTCAAGTTCACCCCCCTCGAGCTGCGTGAGCTCGGCGAGCTGCGCGACGTCGACATGGTCGTCTACGACGAGGACTTCGATTACGACGAGGCGTCGAAGGATGCCGTGGCCAGCAACAAGCAGGTCATGGTCATCGACCGCATCCTGCAGTCATGGCGCAAGCGCGACTCGGCGAACAACGCCGGAGGCACGGCCTCGCGTCGTCTGCACCTGCACTTCTGGGCGCGTCCGGTGGAGGTCCGCAAGGACGATGCGGGTCGCGTCGCGGCACTCGTCTACGAGCGCACGAAGCCCGACGGACAGGGCGGCGCCGTCGGCACGGGCGAGATGCGCGAGGTGCCCCTGCAGGCGCTCTACCGCGCCATCGGCTACTTCGGCTCGCCTCTTCCGGGTGTTCCCTTCGACAAGAAGCACGGCGTCATCCCCAACCGCGAGGGCCAGGTCCTCGCCAAGGACTCGAACCAGCAGATGCCCGGCATCTACGCGACGGGGTGGATCAAGCGCGGGCCGGTGGGCCTCATCGGCCACACCAAGTCGGATGCCATGGAGACCGTGCGGCACATCATCAACGACCAGGGGTCGTGGTGGCACCCGGAGGACCCGTCCGAAGAGGCGATCCCCGCCCTGCTTCTCGAGCGCGGCGTGAAGTGGACCGATCTCGACGGCTGGCACCGACTCGACGAGCACGAGATCGCCCTCGGGGCGCCGCACGAGCGCGCCCGCGTCAAGGTCGTGCCTCGCGACGAGATGGTGCGCGTCTCCCGCGGAGAGTGACCGACGCGGGATCGGAGCCAGCACCCGTCGCGCCCAGAACGGCATCCCCCCGGTGGGCACCGGTTCGATAGCCTGGCGGCATGCCTGAGTGGATACCGGACATCCTCGGCGACGAGTTCGAGCAGCTCACGCTCGAACTCGGCGAGGATGACGAGGGGCCGCTCGTCGCCACGCTCGTGCGCGCGCTGCCGCGCGAGCGGCCATGGTGGGACCGCCTGCGCGGGCAGAGCGCTCCGCTCGCCGACGTCGACGTGCTGTACGTGCACGGCTGGTCGGACTACTTCTTCCAGAAGCGACTCGCGCGCTTCTGGACCGCCCGGGGTGCCCGCTTCTTCGCACTCGACCTGCGCAAGTACGGCCGGAGTCTCCGTGACGGACAGACGCCGGGCTACATCACCGACCTCGTCGCGTATGACGAGGACATCGCCGCCGCGCTCTCGGCGATGGGGCGGGGCAGTGCAGGCTCGGCATCCGCCCGACGGCTCGTGCTGCTCGGTCATTCGACCGGCGGACTGACCCTGAGCCTGTGGGCGTCGCGGCACCCTGACACCGCGCATGCGGTGATTCTGAACAGTCCCTGGCTCGAGTTCCAAGTCGCCTCCGCCCGCCCCCTCATCGCTCCGGTCGCCGAGCTGCAGGCCAGGTGGGCGCCTCGCGACGTCGCCCCGCAGGTCGACCTCGGCTTCTACACCCGCGCGCAGCAGGAGGTCGCCGATCCGGAGGACCCTGTCGAGGTGAATCTCGTCTGGCGTCCTGCGCAGACGATGGCCGTGCACGCGGGATGGTTCCATGCGATCCTCACCGGACACGCGAAGGTCGCGGCGGGGCTGTCGATCGACGCACCCGTATGCGTGCTGCTGTCGGCGCGCTCAGCGACGCCCACGCGATGGTCCGAGGACCTGACCAGAGCGGACTCGGTTCTGGTCGTCGACGACATCGCGCGGGCGTCGCTGAAGCTCGGGCCGTCCGTCACCGTCGAGCGCATCGACGGTGCCCTGCACGACGTCTTCCTCTCGCGACATGCGGCCAGGGAAGACGCCTATGACCGCCTCGACCGCTGGGTCAGAGGATGGACGGCCGCGCGTCGACGGTGATCGGACGAGCCGTCAGACGTAGTGCATCAGGCGTGCCTGCCGCTCGGCGTCGTCGGCATCGCCGCGCAGCACCGCATCGCGGAAGTCGCGATAGACCTGGAGCATGCGTATGCGGTCGTTCTCGGGGACGCTCCAGCCGCGGAGGTTGCGGAACAGCGCCATGCTCGCGTCGTTGATCAGCACCTGGTGCTGCGCGTTGCGACTGCGAGCGCTGAGGAACGAGAACACCGCCCACCGGGTGTTGGAGATGTGGACGTCGTCGTCGAGCGCCGTGAACATGTCTTCGACCAGTGCTGCGAGGTTCTCGCGCTCCTGCTGACTCATTCGGGCCACGCCCATCCGCGCAGCCACGCCCGCCTGATACCCCGCGAACTCGAGCGTCTGCTCGACGGTCTCGGCAGTGACAGCGGTGACCTCGGTGTATCTGCTCGGGTACATCGTCACGAGACCGAGACGCTCGAGGCGCTGTAACGCCTCTCGCACCGGAGTCCGCGACACGTGCAGTTCTTCGGCGACATCGACATCGCGGATGCGGTATCCCGGTTCCAGCACGCCGTCGACGATCTGTGCGCCGATGTGCTGGAACACCTCCTCGGCCAAGAGCTGCTTGCTTTCTCGAATACTCGTCATCGAGTTGTTGGTCATGGATTGCCCCCAGTTGCTTTCCAGATCCGGGCTCCCCATGATGTGCCCGGACGGCCACTACATCACGAAGTGGATCGCGATGCCAATAATCCACAGACGAGTTTCGGACGAGCGCGCAGACGCTCGTCATCGGCGCGTCATCGCAGGATCGAGTACGGGTGAATTCTGTGGTCGGCGAGTGTTTGGGACACTCGCCGACCACAGACGACGGGGTGCACGGAGCTGATCTGCGCCCAGTCCCCACAAGGCGGGAACCGCGATCCGCGAAGCGCGGAACCGTGGTCCGGCAGCGCGTCATGCATCGCCGCATCGTCTGTCGCATCGGGACGCGACTGCATCCAGTCTCGGGCACGTCGACTCATATACCGGAATGGGATCTCGGGCATAGAGAAGGGGACGGATGCCGCGGCATCCGTCCCCTGTGCGTCCTGGGCCAGTCCGGGGTCAGCGGTAGTTGATGAACTGCAGGTCGAGATCGAGATCCGCGCCCTTGAGCAGCGCGATCACCGACTGCAGGTCGTCTCGGCTCTTCGACTGCACGCGAAGCTCGTCGCCCTGGATCTGGCTCTTCACGCCCTTCGGACCCTCGTCGCGGATGATCTTGTTGATCTTCTTCGCATTCTCCGAGGAGATGCCGTCCTTGAGCGTCGAGACGATGCGGAACTCCTTGCCGCTGGCGAAGGGCTCGCCCGACTCGAGGCTCTTGAGCGAGATGCCTCGCTTGATGAGCTTCGACTGGAAGACGTCGAGAACGGCGTTCGCACGCTCCTCGGTGCCGGCGATGATCAGGATCTGCTCGCCGCTCCAGGCGATGGAGGCGCCCGTGCCCTTGAAGTCGTAGCGCTGCTCGATCTCCTTGCGCGCCTGGTTCAGGGCGTTCTCGGCCTCCTGGTGATCCACTTTCGAGACGATGTCAAAGGAACTGTCAGCCATACCCAAAGTGTATCGACATGGCCGTTTTCACGCTCACTTGGAAGCGCTTCCATCAGGCCTCACCCGTCATACCGCGGTCACAGCTTGGTATCGAAGGTTCCTTGCATTGCGATTCTCGTCGTTATCGATGCATACTGTAAGCGCTTGCAGTCCTTGCAGGCCACCAGCACTCAGAGAGGCACACACCAATGAAGGTGAACAAGAGGGGCATCGTCGCCGCCGGCGTCATCGCGATCGTTTCGACTCTTTCCCTGGCCGGTTGCTCGACGGCGACCGACGGCGGCGACGCGTCCGAGGGTGAGAACGGCGGCTCGCTGACCGTCTGGGTCGACGCCGAGCGCGTCGACGCGCTGCAGAGCGCCGCCGACTCCTACGAGGAGAAGACCGGCGTCAAGGTCGAGCTCGTGGGCAAGTCCGTCGACGACATGAAGGACGACTTCATCCAGCAGGTGCCGACCGGCAAGGGTCCCGACGTGGTCATGGGCGCGCACGACTGGCTCGGCGAGCTCTCGACCAACGGCGTCGTCGCCCCGCTCGAGCTGGGCGACTCGTCGGCCGACTACCTGCCCGTCGCCCTCCAGGCGGCGACCTACGACGGCACCGTCTACATGCTCCCCTACGCAGTCGAGAACATCGCGGTGCTGCGCAACGCCGACCTGGTCCCCGCAGCCGCGACCAGCTTCGACGACATGATCTCCAAAGGCACCTTCGTCGTCGAGCAGGGCACCGAGGGCAACCCGTACCACCTGTACCCGTTCCAGACGGCGTTCGGCGCCCCGGTCTTCGGCACCGACGACTCGGGCAGCTACGACCCGACCGACCTGCAGCTCGGCAGCGAGGGCGGCTTCGCGTTCGCGGACTGGCTCTCCGCGCAGGGTGCCGCGGGCACGCTGAACACCGACATCGACGGCGAGATCGCCAAGCAGCAGTTCCTCGACGGCACCGCGGCCTTCTGGCTGACCGGCCCGTGGAACGTCGGAGCGGCGACCGAGGCGGGCATCAACGTCGCGATCGACCCGATCCCGAGCCCCACGGGCGAGACCGCATCGCCGTTCGCCGGCGTCAAGGGCTTCTTCGTGAGCTCCGAGTCGAAGAACAAGGTCGCAGCGAACGACTTCCTCGTGAACTACATCGGCACCGAAGAGGTCCAGCTCGAGCTGTTCGAGGCCGGCAACATCCTTCCCGCACTGACGGCCGCCGCCGACTCCGCAGCCTCCGACCCGATCATCGCCGGCTTCCAGGCCGTCGGCGCGGATGCCGTGCCGATGCCCGCGATCCCCGCGATGGGTTCGGTCTGGGAGTTCTGGGGCGTGGCCGAGGCCGCGATCATCAACGGCTCCGACCCGACGACGACGTGGCAGAAGCTCGTCGACGACGTCACTGCAGCGATCAAGTAAGACACCCAGCACCATCCCTGCCGGGGCGGACCTCGTCCGCCCCGGCAGCTCGACGACGGGGACGAGATGACACAGACCGCCGAGCCCACGGCTCCACTCACCAAGCGCCAGCGCCAGGCCGCCGGGATCGCCGAGGCCGCATCCGGGCCGATCGGCTGGATGCTGCTGAAGATCCTGCTGCTGGCGATCGTCGATGCCATCGCGCTGTATGCCGCATTCGTCCTCTTCGGACAGCAGGAGTGGCTGGTGCTCGGCCTGGTCGTCGCCGTCACCGTGCTCGTCAACTACATCTACTTCTCCCGCAAGCGCATCCCCGCGAAGTACCTCACGCCCGGCATCATCTTCCTGATCGTCTTCCAGGTGTTCACGCTGCTGTACACGGGGTACATCGGCTTCACGAACTACGGCACCGGCCACAACGGCACCAAGGACCAGGCGATCTCCTCGCTCCTCGCCTCCGCCCAGGAGCGTGTCGAGGACTCCCCGACCTATCCGGTCACGGTCGTCGAGCAGTTCGGCACCTATGGGCTCCTGGTCACCGATCCCGAATCCGGCGACGCCCTGCTCGGCACGGCCGAGCAGCCTCTGCAGGAGGTCGACGCGGAGTTCGACGGCGGTCAGGCCACGTCGGTCGACGGGTGGACCACGCTGCCGCTGGCGCAGGTGTTCACCCTGTCCGAAGAGCTCGAGTCGCTCTCGGTGCCGTTCAGCGACGACCCCAACGACGGGAGCCTGCGCGCCCCCGACGGACAGAACGGATATCTGTACGTCTCGACCCTCGAGTACGACGCGGATGCCGACACCATCACCGACACGACGACCGGAGTCGTGTACTCCGACACCGGCGAGGGGTCGTTCATCGCCGAGAACGGCGACGAACTGCTTCCCGGCTGGCAGACCACCGTCGGATTCGACAACTTCGTGCGCGCCGTGACCGACGACTCCATCCGCGGACCGCTCATCTCGGTCACGATCTGGACGTTCGTGTTCGCGGTGCTCTCCGTCGCCACGACATTCTTCCTCGGGCTGCTCCTCGCGCTGGTCTTCAACAACACGCGGATGCGGTTCCGCAACGGCTACCGGATCATCCTGATCCTCCCGTACGCCTTCCCGGCGTTCCTCTCCGCGCTCGTCTGGGCCGGAATGATGAACGAGAGCTTCGGCTTCATCAACCAGGTGATCTTCGGGGGAGCGGACATCCCATGGCTCACCGATCCGAACCTCGCGAAGGTCTCGGTGCTGCTGGTGAACCTCTGGCTCGGCTTCCCCTACATGTTCCTCGTCTGCATGGGCGCCCTCCAGGGGATCCCCGAAGACGTCAACGAGGCCGCGGTGATGGACGGTGCCAACCCGTGGCAGGTGTTCCGTCGCATCAAGCTTCCCCTGCTGCTCGTCACTGTCGCGCCGCTGCTGATCTCGTCGTTCGCGTTCAACTTCAACAACTTCAACCTGATCTACATGCTGACCAAGGGCGGGCCGCGGTTCGACGACGTCAGCATCCCGGTCGGGCACACCGACATCCTGATCTCGATGGTCTACAAGGTGGCGTTCACGGGGCAGTCCCGTGACTACGGTCTCGCCTCCGCGTTCACGATCCTGATCTTCATCGTGGTCGCGACGATCTCGATCATCAGCTTCCGCAAGACCAAGGCCCTCGAGGAGCTGAACTGACATGAGCATCACGGACACGCGCACCGCCGCCCGCCCTGCCGCCGTCGAGCAGAACCTCGCCCCCCGTCGCCGGAGCGTCGGTGCATGGTTCGCCGACACAGGATGGCGCCATGTCGTCGCCATCGTCGTCAGCGCGTTCGCGCTGTTCCCGCTGCTGTACGTCGTCTCGGCGTCGCTGAACCCGAACGGCACGCTCACCGGATCGAACCAGCTGTTCTCGGCATTCGGCTTCGACAGCTACGTGCGCATCCTCACCGACCCCCAGAACCCCTACGGGCTGTGGTTCCTGAACACTCTCGTGATCGCCGTGGTCACCGGAGCGGTGACGGTGTTCATCGGCGCCCTCGCCGCGTATGCCTTCTCGCGAATGCGCTTCGCGGGCCGCCGCATCGGCCTCGTCACGATCGTCGTCGTGCAGATGTTCCCGCAGCTGCTCGCCGTGGTCGCGATCTTCCTCCTGATGTCGACCCTGGGGGACTGGTTCCCCGCCATCGGCCTCAATACGCACACGGGCCTGATCCTGGTGTACCTCGGAGGCGCGCTCGGGGTGAACACCTACCTGATGTACGGGTTCTTCAACACCCTGCCGATGGAGCTCGACGAGGCGGCCCGCATCGACGGCGCCGGGCACGCGCGCATCTTCTTCACGATGATCCTTCCGCTGGTCGCGCCGATCCTCGCCGTCGTCGCGTTGCTGTCGTTCATCGGCACGGTCAACGAGTACGTGATCGCGAGCGTCATGCTCGTCGACGTCGAGCAGCAGACCCTGGTGGTGGGTCTGACGAAGCTCGTCGCGAACCCCCGATACGCCGACTGGTCGGCCTTCTCCGCCGGCGCTGTGATGGCGGCCATCCCGGTGATGATCCTGTTCCTGTTCCTGCAGCGGTACATCGTCGGCGGACTGACCGCGGGCGCCACGAAGGGCTGATCGACTCATCAGCGGTCGTGGTCGCAGCGTTCACGGCGTTGCGACCGCGACTCGCGCCAGGGTGGTCGTACCGTGATGACATGACGCGTGTGGCCGGGCGGAACCCGGCGATCAGCTGGGTGGCCGGAGTGCTCTGCGCGGGCGTGATCGGCGCTCTCGTCTGGTTCTCGATGCCGATCGTGCCGGTCGTCACATCGTTCGTCGGCGACACCCTTCGCGCGACTCTTCCCTAGCGATCACGGGCTGGACGACACGTCGGCACGCCTCCCGAGCGGTGCGGACGCGCGGCGGTAATCTCGCAATGCACACATCCGATGAGAGGCGCACCCCCATGAGTGACCCCGAGGTTCCCCAGCCCGAGCGGCCGAAGGACGTCAACGACGTCGTCGACAGCGCGAACGCTGGACTCGACGCCGCCGCTGCAGCGGGTGCAGGCGTGCACGGCACGCCCGCGGACCCCGCGCACGAGACGTCCGCTCCGACACCCGCCCAGCCTGCCGTCGACCCCGATCTCGCCGCATTCGAGGCGGCCGAGAAGGATCACCCCGGCACCTTCGCGACACCCGAGCTCAACGACCCGAAGTACCTCGACGACGCAGACGCCACGACGACGTCGTGGAACACGGATGCCGACGCGACCGCCGCGTACACCCCGCCCGCCGCGCATGAGCAGTCCGCTCTCGCCGGAGCCGCGTACTCGTCGGTCGACAACACCGAGACCCGGATCGTCCCGTCCGAGCCGCCCGCCGCCGAACCGGCCCCTGCCGAGCCGGTCATCGCTCCGGTGCAGCAGCAGCCGATCTTCGTGCAGGCGCCCGAACCTCCCCGTGAGCGGGGAAACCGGGGGACCGCCGGCGCGATCGGGCTGCTCGCGACCATCGCGTTCGCCATCCTCTACCTGGGCGCGACGCTCGGACTCCGCGCGGTCGCGGGCGACATCACGGGGGAGAACATCGGCGAGGCCGCACTCGCTCCGCTGATGACCTGGGGCTACTGGGTTCCGGTCGTCGTGTTCTTCTTCGGCTTCTGGCTGCTCGGCGCGTTCATCAACCGCGGACGCTGGGGGCTCTGGGTGGTCTTCGGCATCATCGTGGGGCTCATCGCCTACGGGGGACACATCCTCGGCGCGCTCTTCGAGGCGCCCTTCTGGCTGCTCACCGCTCGGGAGGGGAGCGAGCTCATCGGAGCCCAGCTCTTCCACCCGCTCGCCATCGCGGCCTTCGTGTTCGGACGCGAGCTGACCATCTGGTTCGGGGCCTGGGTCGCCCGCAGCGGCGCGCGCAAGACCGAACTCAACGCCGAGGCGCAGCGCGAGTACGAGCGCACGCTCGAGGCCGGTCCGACGCTCTCGAGGTAGTCACGAACATGTCATCGCCGAACCCCCGTGGACCCGCGTCCCCGGGGGTTTCGGTCATCCTGGCGCTGGTGCTCGCCACGATCAGCTTCTTCGCGCTGGCGGTGTTCGGACTCGGCGCGCTGAGCGTGGCCACCGACAGTGACATCATCACCGTCCCGGGTCTGGGGCAGGTGCCGGGCGCTGTCGCGATGCTCGCGGCGGTCGTGGCATTCGCGCTGTCGCTCTGGGGCTCGCTGCGGCGCTCGCATCCGTCGTTCCTCGCGGCACCTGCGGTCGGGCTGGCTGCCGCACTCGCGCACCTGGTCGTCATGTGGATCGCGGTCGCCGCCGCGAGCGGGGATCTGATCGTGGCGACGGTCGTCGCGGGCGATCTCGTCCGCGGCGGAGCGAGCCTGGTGCTCCTCATCGCCGCGGCGATCGCCGCCTGGGGCGGCATCGCGCTCCGGCGCACGCGCGCTCAGCATCCGCAGTGGCCCTGGGAGCGCGACGAACAGGAGTGACGCCCCGCCGTCGTGCCGAAATCTCGGTGGTAGCAGCGCGCGCGCCGTACGCTCTAGGTGTGGAGCGCTCGTTGGAGACGCAGGTCGACCAGGCCGTCGCGGCCTGGCTGCTGTGGGTGCCGCGCTGGGAGCCGGCGACTCATCGCGGTCGCGTCGCGCCCTGTCGGCGCTGCCTGGGCTCGCCGATCCTGTCGGCGGCGGGCATCGGCTCGAACACGCCGCACGGGGTGCAGCACGGCCTCTCTACGCGGATCAAGACGATCGTCGACCACGCCGTGGCCGAGTACACCGCCCGGAACCTGCCGATGCTGCAGCGCGAGCTCGACCAGCAGGCCGCCCGGAACCGCGCGCGCAGCTACCGTCCGGCCGACGGGCTGGATCCCGAGTTCGACGGGCTGCCGCTCGATCCCGAACCGATCCCCGGTGCGCCGTTCCTCTTCACGATCGCCGGCATGGCGGACGAGGCGGTCGATGAACTGCCGCCGCTGCCGCCGTTGAGCGACGAGGCTAAGGTGGCACTGCGGCAGGAGGTCGCCCTCGCCGACGAGTATGCGAACATGGTCGGCCGCGAGATCTGCGGCATCCTGCTGCGCCACCGCATCTACATCCAGGCAGCGATCTCGCAGCACGTCGAGCCGCAGATCGAGGCACTGCTGGCCGAACTCACCGACTCGCTCGACTCGCCGTTCGACCCGGACCAGTCCTAGCGGCCGCCCCGACCGCTGCGACCATTTGACCACCACGTTACGCGGCATTACACTTGATCAGGTGTGTGCACGTCTCGACGTGCGCGCTGGGCGTCGGCACCATGCCGGTCCGCCCCCACGGCATACCCACCACCACAAAGGCTCGTCGATTCCGGCGTGCCGGTGGGTCACTGATGTGAAACCCATCACGCTGTCACCGTGCAGCATTATGAGGAGAGAACGTGCCAACCATTCAGCAGTTGGTTCGCAAGGGTCGCTCGCCCAAGGTCTCGAAGACCAAGGCGCCTGCACTCAAGTCGAACCCGCAGCAGGCCGGGGTCTGCACCCGCGTCTACACCACCACCCCGAAGAAGCCGAACTCGGCGATGCGCAAGGTCGCTCGTGTGAAGCTCCGCAACGGCACCGAGGTCACCGCCTACATCCCCGGTGAGGGCCACAACCTCCAGGAGCACTCGCTGGTGCTCGTCCGTGGAGGCCGTGTCAAGGACCTCCCCGGTGTCCGTTACAAGATCGTCCGTGGCGCCCTGGACACCCAGGCCGTCAAGAACCGTAAGCAGGCTCGCAGCCGCTACGGCGCGAAGAAGGGCTGAGTCCAATGCCTCGTAAGGGTCCCGCCCCCAAGCGTCCCGTCGTCAACGACCCGGTATACGGCGCTCCGATCGTCAGCCAGCTCGTCAACAAGATCCTGGTCGACGGCAAGAAGTCGCTCGCCGAGTCGATCGTCTACAACGCCCTCCGTGGTGTCGAGGCGAAGAACGGTCAGGACGCCGTCGCCACTCTGAAGAAGGCGCTCGACAACGTGCGCCCGACTCTCGAGGTCAAGAGCCGCCGCGTCGGTGGCTCGACCTACCAGGTTCCGGTCGAGGTCAAGCCGCACCGTGCGAACACCCTCGCACTGCGCTGGCTCGTCAGCTACGCCAAGGGTCGTCGTGAGAAGACGATGACCGAGCGTCTCCAGAACGAGATCCTCGACGCGTCCAACGGTCTCGGTGCAGCGGTCAAGCGCCGCGAGGACACGCACAAGATGGCCGAGTCGAACCGCGCGTTCGCTCACTACCGCTGGTAAACAGCTTCGCCCGCCCCCGATCACACATCGGGGGCGGGCACCCCCCTCTTCGCAGTACGACTGCACAAAAGATAAGGACACTCCTGTGGCACAAGACGTGCTCACCGACCTGAACAAGGTTCGGAACATCGGCATCATGGCTCACATCGATGCTGGCAAGACCACCACGACCGAGCGCATCCTGTTCTACACGGGCGTCAACCACAAGCTCGGCGAGACCCACGACGGTGCCTCGACCACCGACTGGATGGAGCAGGAGAAGGAGCGCGGCATCACGATCACGTCTGCCGCCGTGACCTGCTACTGGAACAAGAACCAGATCAACATCATCGACACCCCCGGTCACGTGGACTTCACGGTCGAGGTGGAGCGCTCGCTCCGCGTCCTCGACGGTGCTGTCGCCGTGTTCGACGGCAAGGAGGGCGTCGAGCCCCAGTCCGAGACCGTGTGGCGTCAGGCCGACAAGTACAACGTCCCCCGCATCTGCTTCGTCAACAAGATGGACAAGCTCGGCGCGGACTTCTACTTCACCGTCGACACCATCATCAACCGCCTCGGCGCCAAGCCGCTGGTCATCCAGCTGCCGATCGGTGCGGAGAACGACTTCATCGGTGTCATCGACCTCGTCGAGATGCGTGCGCTCGTCTGGGCCGGTGACTCCAAGGGTGACGTCACGATGGGCGCCTCCTACGAGATCCAGGAGATCCCGGCCGACCTCAAGGACAAGGCCGACGAGTACCGTCAGCAGCTCCTCGAGACCGTCGCCGAGACCGACGACGCTCTGCTCGAGAAGTTCTTCGGTGGCGAAGAGCTGACCGTCGCCGAGATCAAGGGCGCGATCCGCAAGCTCACCGTGGCTTCCGAGATCTACCCGGTCCTCTGCGGTTCCGCGTTCAAGAACCGCGGTGTGCAGCCGATGCTGGACGCCGTCGTCGACTACCTGCCGAACCCGCTCGACGTGGGCTCGATCCAGGCGCACGACCCCAAGGACTACGACACGATCATCGAGCGTCACCCCGACGCGAAGGACCCGTTCGCGGCTCTCGCGTTCAAGGTCGCGGTCCACCCGTTCTTCGGTCGCCTCACCTACGTGCGCGTCTACTCGGGCCAGCTCGACTCCGGTGCCCAGGTCGTCAACTCGACCAAGGGCAAGAAGGAGCGCATCGGGAAGATCTTCCAGATGCACGCCAACAAGGAGATCCCGGTCCCCTCGGTCACCGCGGGCAACATCTACGCCGTAATCGGTCTGAAGGACACCACCACCGGTGACACCCTGACCGACCCGGCCTCGCCGGTCGTCCTCGAGTCGATGACGTTCCCCGAGCCCGTCATCGAGGTCGCGATCGAGCCGAAGACCAAGGCCGACCAGGAGAAGCTGGGTGTCGCCATCCAGAAGCTCGCTGAGGAGGACCCGACCTTCCGCACGGAGCTCAACCCCGAGACCGGTCAGACGACCATCAAGGGCATGGGCGAGCTGCACCTCGACATCCTCGTCGACCGCATGAAGCGCGAGTTCAACGTCGAGGCCAACGTCGGCAAGCCGCAGGTGGCGTACCGCGAGACGATCCGCAAGGGCGTCGAGAAGTACGACTACACGCACAAGAAGCAGACCGGTGGATCGGGTCAGTTCGCGAAGATCCAGTTCAACATCGAGCCGCTCGACCTCGACGACGAAAAGACGTACGAGTTCGTCAACGCGGTCACCGGTGGTCGCATCCCGCGTGAGTACATCGGCTCGATCGATGCCGGCTTCCAGGACGCGATGAACGTCGGCGTGCTCGCCGGATACCCCATCGTGGGTGTCAAGGCGACCATCGTCGATGGTGCTGCTCACGACGTCGACTCCTCGGAGATGGCGTTCAAGATCGCAGGTTCGATGGGTATGAAGGAAGCCCTTCGTCGGGCGAACCCCGCGCTGCTCGAGCCGCTCATGGCGGTCGAGGTGCGTACTCCCGAGGAGTACATGGGCGACGTCATCGGCGACCTGAACTCGCGTCGTGGCCAGATCCAGTCGATGGAAGACGCTGCAGGCGTCAAGGTCGTCCGCGCGCACGTCCCGCTGTCCGAGATGTTCGGCTACATCGGCGACCTGCGCTCGAAGACCTCGGGCCGCGCCGTCTACTCGATGGAGTTCAACAGCTACGCTGAGGTTCCCCGCAACGTGGCCGACGAGATCGTCCAGAAGCACCAGGGCGGCGAGTAACAACTTCTTGGGAGCCGGGTTCCGGCCCGGCTCCCAGGTCACCTACAACTTCACATTCCCTCTCTACTAAACTGAGATTCACACCCGTAGAGAACCGGTCGCAATCCAGTGCCCGGCACCCTCTACATGACGTCCTGAGGAGGACCCAGTGGCTAAGGCCAAGTTCGAGCGGACCAAGCCGCACGTCAACATCGGAACCATCGGTCACGTTGACCACGGCAAGACCACGCTCTCCGCAGCGATCTCGAAGGTGCTTGCTGACAAGTTCCCGTCTGACACCAACGTGCAGCGCGACTTCGCTTCCATCGACTCGGCGCCGGAAGAGCGTCAGCGTGGAATCACCATCAACATCTCGCACATCGAGTACGAGACCCCGAAGCGCCACTACGCGCACGTCGACGCACCCGGCCACGCCGACTACGTCAAGAACATGATCACCGGTGCTGCTCAGATGGACGGCGCGATCCTCGTGGTCGCCGCCACCGACGGCCCGATGGCTCAGACGCGTGAGCACGTGCTGCTCGCCAAGCAGGTCGGCGTTCCGTACCTGCTCGTCGCGCTGAACAAGTCGGACATGGTCGACGACGAGGAGATCCTGGAGCTCGTCGAGCTCGAGGTCTCCGAGCTGCTCGCCTCGCAGGGCTTCGCCGAGGACGCTCCTGTCGTCCGCGTCTCCGCTCTGAAGGCACTCGAGGGCGACGAGAAGTGGACGCAGTCCATCCTCGACCTCATGGAGGCCGTCGACAACAACGTCCCCGACCCCGTGCGTGACAAGGACAAGCCGTTCCTGATGCCCGTCGAGGACGTCTTCACGATCACCGGTCGTGGAACCGTCGTCACCGGCCGCGCCGAGCGTGGCACGCTGGCCATCAACTCCGAGGTCGAGATCGTCGGACTCCGTCCGACCGTCAAGACCACGGTGACCGGTATCGAGATGTTCCACAAGCAGCTCGACGAGGCATGGGCCGGCGAGAACTGTGGTCTGCTGCTCCGCGGCACCAAGCGTGAGGACGTCGAGCGCGGTCAGGTCATCGTCAAGCCGGGTTCGGTCACGCCGCACACCGACTTCGAGGGCACCGCGTACATCCTGTCGAAGGACGAGGGTGGCCGCCACAACCCGTTCTACACGAACTACCGCCCGCAGTTCTACTTCCGCACCACCGACGTCACCGGCGTCATCACGCTGCCCGAGGGCACCGAGATGGTCATGCCTGGTGACACCACCGACGTGACGGTCGAGCTGATCCAGCCGATCGCCATGGAGGAGGGCCTCGGCTTCGCCATCCGTGAGGGTGGACGCACCGTCGGCGCCGGTACGGTCACGAAGATCATCAAGTAAGCATCTGCTTTCTCGCACAGGGGTCGGGCCTTCGGGTCCGACCCCTTTGTGGTACCCGGGTGGGTGTCATCCGGTGCAGATAGCATGGCCGAGCCTGCCCGCAGGCGTCGTCGCCCGGCCCGGGCATGAGAGGAACGCGACCATGACGCAGATCCAGGTCGGACCGCCGCCGCCCCGCAGCCACGCGCGTCTGTGGATCTCGACGCTGCTGCTCATCGTGTACTCGGCTTTCGTGCTGCTCGTCACGATGTGGCCGCAGCCCGAGCAGCTCGAGTTCGACAGCATCGCCGGACGAGTACTCCGCGCACTGCACAATCTCGGGGTGCCGGAGTGGTTCGGCTACGACAAGCTCGAGTTCACGGCCAACATCGCGATGTTCGTGCCGCTCGGATTCCTGCTCGGCCTCGCCCTCTCTCGCAAGGCATGGTGGCTCGCGATCTTCCTGCTCCCCGCCTTCTCTGGAGCGATCGAGGTCACGCAGGGCATCGCGCTGGACGAGCGGGTCTCGACCGTCCTCGACGTGCTGTCCAACACGCTCGGCGGATACATCGGCCTGCTGTTGGCCGTCATCCTGCGGGGACTGATCCACGCCAGGGACCGCACCATGATCGAGCGCGAGCTCTGGGAGCGGCGCGCTGCCGCCGCCGAGCTGCAGCGGCAGAACGCCGCTCGTGCCGCGGCGCGGGCGCCTCAGCCGGTTCAATCGTCGCCGGCGTGGGCGGAGGAGCCCGATCCGGTGACGCGGGTGCTGGATGCGGACTTCTGGGAGACCGGGGACGCCCCCACCGTGCGGATCCCGGTGTCTTGAATCGTCCAGGCTTCCGTTCCTGTCCATAGGCTCGTCCGGCAAGTGCCGGGCGAGGCTGGCGGTCGGCAGCGCGGTGCGTCTGTACGACCTCGTGTGACGAGCGCATGTCGCGCTGGCCGTAGAGGCGGGCGTTACTCAACACCAGACCTGTTTGCGGGAGGGCAGATTACGGGTGCTCGACAGTCCGCCACGGCCCGGCTGGTGGATCCACTCGGTCTTCTGAGCGCCCGTTGCTGCTTTGGCTGTCATCATTGGACAAGTCACCAATCATTAATTCGCTCGACTCACGATTTGCGGTCGAGCGGCTAGTCGCCGCCGTCCGCAACTCGGTCGCGTTACGCGAGCCGCGGGAACGACGCTGTATGCAGATTGAGGCTCGGCGATTTCCGTCACTGAAGTTCGTCGAGATGCGCCGCGAGACGGGATCACGGGCCGACGGACGCGTCGGTGGGATCGTTCAAACCGTTTGATACGGGCCCACACCAAGCCTCTTTAGTACGAACCTTCGGTCACCCGATCCGGCCACCTTGCGTGTCTGCAAAATGCTCGACCGTCGAGAGACCGACAGCCCGGACACCGCGATCGACGCGTAACGGTCACGCGGCCAGAGCGCCCACCGCCTTGATGACTATCGAGCAGTGGCGGATCGTGACACCGCGACCGATGTCGATGACATTCGTAGACGATCCAACGCGCTGGACACGGACTCATGCACGGTATCCCGCCCCCTCAGTGTCTTGCAGGTCACCTCGTCCCGATCTCACTGATCATCGCCGACGACACATGCCGACCGGATGAAGGGACGGGACTTGCTCGAGTACTGGTCAGAGGAACGCGCTCGGTTGCCTCGGCTCCAATCCCTGGCGGTGGGAGTCAAAGTCCTGCGCTCCGCAAACTATCGAGACGGTCGCCTTGCAACTCGACCAGTGCGACTGTCCATCTTCTACCTGGAACTCCTCCAGGTCCGGAAGATCAGCTGGGCGTCGGGGCTCGGGTCCAACTGCTTGAGTTCGTCCCCTAGATGATTGGGAAGCTGCACGAACTGCTTGCGGCCGCTCACGAAGACGTTGTGGACGAGATCGCTAAGCGTCGCTGCATCGTCGGCCGCTAGCGGTCGGCTCGCCAGCTGACGGCTCATCGCGATGTAGCCGAGATAATAACCCTTCGCTGAACTCGCTGCCTTTAGGGTCGTGATAGTCGACCCGGGGCGAAGACGACGTGCGTAGAAATCGACGAGACGGTGAGCAACTCGATCCGCACGAAGAATCAGTTCGAACGTGTAGGGGTTGTCTTGATGAACGATACCGGGGATGAAGCGCACGCCTTCGCGTCGCACGTATTCCGTCCGCGCCAGATACATGCCCACGTGCACGCGGTAGTCCCCGGTTCGTCGCATCTCGACCATCAGTCCTACGCCATCACGGACCGGACCATACTCCTTCGAGCGCTGGTAGTACCGCTCGTACCGGCTCCACACATCATCGGCGATGTCGCCGTCCCGGAACGCGTGCCCCTCCACGAGCAGTACGTCCAGCCGCTCGGCGTCGGCCTGACGCACGAACTCGGCCAGGGAATCCTGCGACCAGTAGTCGTCGCTGTCGAGGTAGATTACGTAACGGCCTTTGGCCGCGTCCAGTCCTGCGTTTCGCCCGACCGACTGCCCGCTGTTCTCTTGATCGATTATGCGCACACGCTGATCGCGGTCGGCGAACGTCCCCAGGATCTCGCGAGAATCGTCGGTCGATCCGTCGTTGATGCAGATGACTTCGAGCTTTACGCCGGTTTGCTTGAGCACACTCTGAATGCATTCCTCAAGCCACGGTGCCGAGTTGTACACCGGGATGATCACGGACACGTCCGGCATGGCACGGGTGTTCGCGCGCTTGACTGCCCTCATAATGGGGCGTCGTCCGATAGCGCGGGCTTCCCGCGGCGTCACCGGCTGAGGAACCTTGTTCTCGGCCAGCGACGCGACTAACGTGCGCGTCCCGCTTATCAGCGCTGTGGACCGTCTCTTCAGCCCCTCGACCCGAAGCAGACGCCGAACCGACCGTCTGCGCAGCTGACGTTTCAGCTCAGCGGTTCGCTCTCGCTGCTCGAAGAACTTTGATTTCATGCTCTGGAGTTGTTCGCGCAACTTCACGTTCTCCCGTTGAGCGGATCCCCGCCTCAGAGCCCGGACCTCGTCCCGCAGCGCAAGTCGCTCCACGTTCTGACGATGATGCTTTGCGGAGTTCGCCTCGGCATAGAACGCGGTCCACTCCAGCAGAAGCTGCGCATCCGCAGTCGTCGGCTCTGGCGAAAAGGATGCCGGAAGTCTACCTTCCAACAGCATCGCGTAGAGTTCGGCGAAGTCGAAGTCGGTCGCGCGGCGGGCGGCCTCGAGAGAAGCAGAGGATGTTTCCACGTACAGTTCGGGGTCCGTCGCCAACCTCGCGATCTGTTGGGCTAGATCGCGGACATCTCCCTGCTTCGCGACAAGTACTCCGTCGTTCTGCACGAGGTTTTCCAACCAGGGCAGGTCAAACATCGCAACGGGCAGTCCCATCGCCTGAGCCTCGACGAGAGTTAGAGGAGACCCCTCGATCAGGCTCGCCGACACGTATATGTGAGACTGGCTCACCGCGCGACGCAGCTCATCTCCGTGAAGGGCGCCCGGCATTGTGAGAACGTCAGCGATTCCGAGTTTCTCCCCATCTTCGAGCAGACGCGCAGCGGAGAGATCTGTTGTGTCGGGGCCGATGATGGTCAAATCAAAATCGATCCCGATGCGTCGGAGCTCGGCTGCGACGAGTATGAGGGATCGGACCTGTTTCGTGGACTGCTGAAGCCGTCCCCACCACACAAGCTTGAGTGGGCCGACGGGCGGCGCCTTCGGCTCGCTGGTCCGCGCCAGCTCGCGGAGCATCGGCGAGGGGGGGTGCGGCAACCTCACGACATGCTGAATTCCTCGGAGCTTCCAGAACGCGACATCCGTCGATGACAGCGTCGAGACAGTGTCGAGCAGGGGAAGATAACGCACGAGGAAAGAGAGGAGATCGTTGTCATCCCTGACAGGGCGAAGAGCGAAGCTGTGCAGGAAACCAATTGTGGGCACACCAATTGAACGTGCCGCGAGAGCGAACGCTGGCCATACACGGTTGTAAAGCACGTGGTGGTCGAGCACGAGATCCGCGCGCGCTTCTCGGCAGATACTGATCCACGCGTCGACCCGCTCCGCCAGCGAGTCCCCCTCGACGCGAACGACTCGCACCCCAGTCGGAAGGTCGTATACAGACTCTTCGTCGCGCTGGGTCGCGATCGTCACCGCGATTCCGGCGTCGAGCAAGGACTGCGCCTGAGAAACGACCACGCCTTGGACACCTCCAGTGCGAAGGTCCGCTGTGGACAGAACGACGCTCCGCACATGAGTGCGCGGCTGCGCGGCACGGTCAACGTTCCGCGCAAGCATCTCTAGCGCCTTGGGGGCGAATCGGACTGTCGCACGGACGATATCCGTGTCGCTCACCGAATCGCGAATCATCGCCAAGCAGTCGGCCTGCAGTGCGCGATCCGCGACCTCAACGCATGCAGCGAGAACGTTCCCGATTACCGACAGCCGCGCAGAGTCGTAGCTCGCGCGCGCCGCGTTCCCGCGATCGCTGCCCGCGGGAAGGTGCGACACTGCGTCCGCAATCAGCTCAATCGACCTGACCGCGCCCAGGTAGAAAGAGAAATCAGCAGTGTTGGTCACGGGATGGCCACTGGCACCGCGTCGGAAGAAATAGCGATACAGATGTTCCGGAATCGACGCGTAGCTTGCTGCACTCGCGAGTGCGAGGAAGGCGATCGGCAAGTCATTCGCACGAGGAACATACTGTCCTGTGGCTATCTGGCCATACGCGTGCCGGACCAGCTCGGTGCGGAAGAGGTATCCCCAGATGTGTCCGTGGGCGAGCTTGCCCGGTGGGAAGAGGTTTGGAAGTATATCCGCCTCTGCCAGACGCGCATGCCGCGGCTGGATGTCCTTCGCGAAACTCGGGATCCGCCCTCCGTTCACGTTGACTACTTCTACTCCGAAACCGACAACATCGACGCCGGATTCTCTTGCGCGCGCGATGGCGGCTTCGGCAGTACGCGGAGCCAGTTCGTCGTCGCTGTCCAGATACAGCAGGTAAGGCGCCGAGGCAGCTTCTGCTCCCCGTCGGCGAGCTTCAAATGCTGAACCGTTGACCTCTTGCACAAGCAGACGCACGCGGGAGTCCCGGGCACGAAACCTCTCGATAATCTCTCGAGTACCGTCGGTCGACGCATCGTCGACACAGATGACCTCCAGGGATCCGAAGGTCTGTTGAATGCAACTCTCGAGAGCCGCGGCGATCCACTCCTCGTCGTTGTGCGTAGGGATGATGATCGATATTGCGGGGAGTGTCAACATATGGCTCTCATACTCGAATTGACCCGCGGCGCCTCTCATTGTGACTCGCGCGGCAGCGATATCTCACCCTATCGCAGGCTCTGTCTGACGCCCGCCGGGTCGTTGCCCGCCCAGTCCGGAGACGGGACTGCCACGGGCCTCACGCCGAGGCATCGGACCGCTGCAGCAATGTCGGCCCAGCTCGAGCTTACAGGGCCGTCGATTTCGATCCAGCTGTCATCAGAGACATCGAGAGAGCGGAGCAGCTGACGAGTGGAGATCGGCACGCCAGCCCCAACATTGAGCGTCCGGTACCCCGGTCGTGCTCGCTCATGTGCTGCGAGTATGGAACGCACAACATCAGCCTGATGTATGTAGTCGCGCACGAAGGAGTCGAGGGGCCGGAGACTCACTGGCCGGGTGGGATCCGCGGCGATCAATCGGTGCACGAGCGAATCGGGAAAGTCGGGACCCGCGATATTGAAGATGCGCAGGGTAGTGACCGAAAGACTGGCCCGTCGAGCGCACTCAAGACGCAGTAGGTCCTCTGTTGCGCGCTTCGAAACTGCATAAGGTGAATCGCCCAGTGCCGGTGATTCTTCTGTCAGCGCTTCCCGTTGACGGTCACCGTAAACCGCACTGCTGGACGCGAAGACGATTGCGGACGGCTCAGCTGCGCGGATGAGCGAACGCAGCCCGAGATCCAACCGCCTGTTGGCTGCAACAACCTCGTCGCCGTGCACGACGGCGGCGAGGTGCACTATGACATCGATGGCGGCGCCACGCACCGCGTCGTTCACGGCGTCGGGATCGCCCAAGTCGGCAACCAGATCATCCGAGCAATTGCTGACTTGCTTGCGCGCAAGCGAGAGAGCACGCGTGCCTCGGCTTCGCAGTGCCCCCACGACAAGTCGTCCTAGTCGACCACCGCCGCCGGTGACGAGAACCGTTGAGGCGGCCGGCACGCTCACGCGGGTGCGACCTCGACAAGCGGCGCGATGGCAAAGCCCATCTCGCGCAGAGCGCGTCGGGCGTCGTCATCGGAGAGGTCGCTGGTGCGAGCCGCGGCGAGGACTTCGCGAATACGATCGACCGACACGTCCATCTCTTCCTCGACCTTGAGGATGAAGACCTTCCTGTTCCCTGTGCTTGTAGCCAAATCCGGGTTGTAGGTGAGTTCCTCGTACAGCTTCTCCCCAGGGCGAAGCTGAGTCACTCTGATTTCGACCCCGGGAGCGGTTGCCTTCACCAGACTCTCAGCGAGATCCATGATTCGCACCGGCTCCCCCATGTCGAGGACGCAGATGTCGCCATTTGTTCCCATGAGCGCGGACTGGATGATCAACTGCGCAGCCTCGTCGATCGTCATGAAGTAACGCGTGACGTCGCGGTGAGTGACAGTCAAGGGACCACCCGCTTCAATCTGGCGACGGAACGTCTCCATGACTGAACCGTTGCTCTGCAATACGTTCCCAAACCGCACGGCAGTGAGTTTAGTGTTGCCGGAATCGGCGGCGAGGTCCCGGAGCAGCAGTTCACCGAGTCGTTTGCTCGCGCCCATCACATTCGTGGGGCGCACCGCCTTGTCAGTCGACACGTAGACGGCGTGGCTCGCCCCCGCGGCGATGGCAGCAGAGAGGACAACCTCGGCTCCCAACACGTTGTTCGCGATTGTCTCGGCCGAGTTCTGCTCAGCCATCGGCACGTGCTTGTACGCCGCAGCATGGAAGACCAGGTCGGGACGGTGATCGTTGAACAAGCCTTCAATACGCTTGCTGTTCTTCACATCGCCTACGACTACAACCAGTCGCGGATCATCAAACTGGTGAGACAGGCGGAAGAGACCGTTCTCCCACCAATCGAACGCGACTACCGTCTCGGCGCCAAGATCGAGTAGATGCTCAACCAGACGCGACCCGATCGACCCCGCCGCGCCGGTCACGATCGCACGCTTTCCGGCGACCAGTTCGCGTGCCTCAAGCAGATCATGCTTCACCGGCTCCCGTCCGACGAGTTGAAGTACGTCTACATCCGTAAGGTCATTGATGCTCACGGAGTCAGCAGCGATCGTCTTATAGGTCCGCGGCAGGATCGACAATCGCACATCGGTTCCGTCGAGTCCCACCAAGAATTCGCGAAGGCGCTTCGCCTCGATCGTCGGAATCGCGAAGTACACGCTGTCGACAACCTGCTCACGTACGACCCGGTTGACATCCGCCAGCACGCCGAGAATCTCGTCAGCGATCACCTCATCGTCGAGAAACCCCACCACAGTGTCGCCATTTGAACGAGCGTTTTCCGCGATCGCCATCCCAGCTACACCGTGACCTACGACGAGTATCTTTTCCGGGCTGCGCAGTTCCTCGGGTTCTACCATCACCCGTCGATCCTACAGGGGCCCCTGCCAGGAATATCTCGGCATCCCCTCCACGCGTTGCTGCGAACGATCATCGAAGATCACGGGCATGCCCTGCTGTCGCCGCTGGCTGCGCTCCTCCGGCCTTCTGGGCCAGGTGGGGGTCATTTGCACGTGACGGCGGCTAGCATGAGGCGGTGCCTACAGTTGATGAGATTGTTTCGCCTGCCCTCGTCGCAACGTCGCCAATGCGGAGCGGGCTAGGGAATCGGTTGCCGCTTGTGCTGTCCGCTCAGTCGATCGCGGATGTCGAGGGACGCACCTTCTATTATCACTGGCCGGTCGGCGAGCAGGATGGCAAGCGATTTGGCGCCCGTTTCGACGAGCTTTGGGAGTACTCCGGAGGCACCGCGATTGACGAGCCAGGACCGACACCGGCGGTCGAGTTCTTCTCGCAGAGTGGTTTCGGAGATCTGGAGTCGGTCCGTGGGGAGCCCGTAATTTCCGTGGTCGGGAATGGTGCGATCCCGCAGTTCGGTGGCAGTCGGCACTGGTCGACCATGCTGCCGGAACTCCGTCCGACTGAGGAGGTGCGGGACCTAAGCGCTGCGCCGCTGGGACGCCTGGGTCAAGAGTTTGTCGGAGTGCAGGTCAGAGCGCATCCAACATTGACCCACCAGAAGACGCTCGCCGAATCACCCCTGGAATGGTTCATTGCTAGGATGTTGTCGATACGTGAAGAGCGCCCCGATGCGGTGTTTTACCTGTCGTGCGACGTCTGGAGTGCGGAGGAACGCATCAGAGAAGCCGTGTCAGGCGTCGTCTCCTTGCCCAAAGCAGGCGCGTACAACTCCCGCGAGGGTCTCATAGAGTCCGTCGCGGATCTCCTGGTCCTATCGCGCTCGCAGCGCATCATAGCTCCGTATGCTTCGAGCTTCGCGAAGCTCGCGTGGAACATGGCTCGGCGGCGAATCCCGTTCGAGACCTCAATGGAGATCTTGCCCGGGAAGCAGTGATTGAACTCCTGTGTCGGTGGGTAGCGCGTGACGGTCCAAGGGAGGCCGTCGAACTGAACCGTCGCCGAGCGGTCCTTCGAACTCGTCAAGAAGTGGCGCGGAACCGTGACGCGTTACAAGTTAGCCGTTACGTATCGTTCGGGAGTCGTCCTCTAGACCGCCTCGCCAGGGCGACACTCTTTGGCAGACGCGCCCTAATGACGTACACCTTCGTCTTCGAAAGCGCGTCACTCATCTGAGCTCTCGCGACGAGATCCAGATGTGACGCGCCAGGTTTGGGTCCCGACGTGTCACCCATGTTCCGCCGCCCCCGACGAGATCATCGCCGAAGTTGTGGGCGCGATACGGGCCGACAATGAGCGCGCGCTTCCGTTTCCAGATCATGATGTGTTCGACATCCTGCTCTTCACCGCACTGAGGAGCGCCGCGAGCTGGCGCGGCACGTGAGTGACGACACGACCCACGCGGTACGAAGGACCCCTCGTGATCTGTTCGAGCCTTCGTCGCGTGCGGTCTAGCGTGCGTCGCAACGAATGGAGTTCCCGGGGGTTCCCCTGCGCGCCGTCGCGCGCGTTGCGCTCGGCGAAGCGGACTAGCCAGTCGATCAACAAACGAGCATCGTCCAACGTGGGCTCGGGCGAGAACTCCGGAGGAATGTGGTCTGCCACTATCGCCACCGTGAGCGCGTCGACGTCTACGGCTGCTGCCGCGCGCGCAAACGATCGCGATGCGCTCGACAACTCTTCGTACCTTTCGGGGCTGCTCGCGACAGCCGCGATCGCGTCGGCCAGCGCTGCCGGGTCGCCAGGCGGGGTTCTGATCATGCCATCGTTCCCGCGCGCCGCGGAGAGCCATGGAAGGTCGTACATCACGATGGGAATGCCGAGAGCCTGTGCCTCCACGAGCGTGAGCGGTGCACCCTCAATCGCGCTCGTGCTCACGAGCAGATGGGCGTTCGACAGTTCCGCTGTCAGATTGCCGGCATCGAGCTCACTGACGAGGTCGATGAGATCGTCGACTCCTCGTTCGATGGCGGCAGCCCGCACTTCCTCCGGAGTCAGGTTGTTCGATGCCGGCCCGATGATCTTCAACCTGAAGTCGACATCGCGGGCCTTCAGCTCTCGAGCGGTGTCCACGAGATGAAGAACCTGTTTGGTCGGGCCATCCAAACGTCCCCACCAGACGAGTTCGATGCGCCCGCTCGTGTGTTGACGTACCGACTGAGTCTCCAACGCTTGCAACGCAAGAGGCGACAGCGGGTTCGGCAGGTAGACGACATGCTCCAGTCCCCTCAGCTTCCAGAAGGCGACGTCCGCTCGGGATAGCGTGACGACGCGCCAGAGCAGGCGCAGGTGCCTTGTGAGAAATGACGTCCTCTGACTCGCGTCGAACACGGGCCGCAAGGCAAAGTTGTGAATCCACCCGATCGTCGGAATGTCCGCAGTCAGCGCGGCAAGCGCGTGCCAGGCCCAGTTCTCGTTGTAGAGAATGTGATGGTCGATGACTACATCGACTCCGCGATCACGGCAGATCTCAAGCCAGCGATCGATTCGGGAGACGGCGGACCCCGTCACAAGCTCGACCGACACTCCGGGAGGAAGCTGGAGCTGCCGTGTGGTGTGCCGCAGAACCGCGATGGTAACCGTATGACCCGCGGAGGCGAGCGCCGCGGCCTGCTCGAGCAAGACCGATTGCAACCCGCCGGTGTCGAGGTGAGCTGTATGCAGCAGGACGCTGCGCCGCTTAGCGGGACGGTCGACTGGCTCAGGTGCGGTGAGAGAGAGCAGCTCGAGGGCCTCGATGCAGAAGCCGGCCGCAGCTCGAATGACGTCGAGTCTGCCGACGTGAGCCTCCAACATCGATAGGCAGGTGCGCTGCAGCTCCCCGTAAGTGTCCCGTATGCAGCTGCGCATCACATTGGCGATCATGTGCAGTCGAGCTGATTCGTAGCAGCCGAGAAGCGACTGCGGATCGGTCGTCTCCTCGGCCAGCCGCCTAATCTGACCACCGATGGCGGAGATTGCCTCCACTCCACTCAAGAGGAACGCGAAACGCTCGACGTCGTCGACCGCGTGCCCGCTGGTCCCGCGGCGGAAGTGGTAGCGGTAGAGGCGCTCGGTGAGGGACACATACTTCTTCGCCTGCGCGAGGGCGAGCAGGGTGATTGGCAGGTCGTTCGCCCGGTAGAAGCTCAGGTGAGGATCGAGATTCTGGTAGGCGCCCCTGAGCAATGATGTCGCGAACAGATATCGCCAAAGATGCCCGTTGGCCTCTTCGCCGACCGGAAACAGTGTGGGAACGATGTGGGGGGCGCGCAGCTCGCCGAACTTCGGCTGCAATGCGGCCTCGAAGCGTTTTGGGGTGCGCGAATCGGCCGCGACGATGTCCACGCCGAAGCCGACAACATCCGCTTTCGTAGATGTGGCCTTGCGTAGCGCGGTAGATGCCGCGTGTGGTGCGAGCTCGTCGTCGCCGTCCAGGAAGAGGACGTACGGAGCATTCGCGGCCTCGATGCCGATCCGACGCGCTTGGAAGGCCGACCGATTCTCGGGCTGACGGACCAAGCGGACCCGCGCATCCCTGCGACGGATATTCTCGACGATCTCCACCGTCGCATCGGTGGATGCGTCATCGACACAGATGACCTCAATGTCTGCGAGTGTCTGTGCCATGCAGCTTTGAAGCGCGGCCGCGACGAACTCCTCGTCGTTGAACAACGGGATGATGATCGATACGCGGGGGGAACTGGACACCGGTACTACCTCGAGAGTGGGAGACGAATGAATGCTGCGGGTGCGCGGCCGCGCGAATGATCTCGACGATCCTAGCGCGAGGAGATTCAGGAGTTGGATCGCCGGTGCGCCGCGTCTTCGAACAACACCCCATAGGCGTTCTGGGTCGCCTGCAGGCTGCGTCCGTCCAGGTTTGGTCGGGCCCCCGCGGGGATCGCCCGAACACGCGCGAGTGCGAGATCCAGTGCATCCGCGGTCACTGGGCCATCGCTGAGGTGTAGCCACTCCGGCCCCACTTCCTGCGCAAGCCGTTTCATGGCTTCGGTGCCAGGCGTGAGAACCGGGCGATCGAGGGAGAGCACGAGGAAAAGCGTCTGGTAGTCCTCGATGCTGCGCGTCTCGGGAACGATCGTGAGTTCCGCGGCATCGATCTCTTGCACCTGTGCGCCGTCCGAAAGGGCTTCGAGTCGCGCGGACAGATGCCGCGGATGACGCGCTGCTTCGGATTCGATCGCGCGCATAAGAGCCGGCGCCGCTGAGCCGACCACCCGCAGTTCGAGGCCGGCCGTATTCGCAGCCCGCGTTATCCCCAGCAGCTCCGCCGTTGCTGCGGGGAGCTCGGCGGCGGCGATGGACAGAATTCGATTGCGCACGAGTGCCGCTCGGGGATATCCGATGAAGCGGTCGCGGTAGTGGGCGTGCGGGATGAGGGTGGTCTTTCCTGCGTCTGGGGTCGGTGTCGACTCGTCGAATACGATGAAGGCCTCAGTCGCCTTGTCGAGAAGTGACCGCGTCCACCGCGCCGACCGCCCGCCTGGTGTCTCGGAGGAAGCCCGGGATAGCGTGCGGACCAGGGCAATGTCGTGCTTTCGCAGATTGCGCACAAGCGCAGCGGCTGCGAGTGGCGACGTGGGCGCATCAAGATCCGGTGTCCCCAGGAGATGGCCGAGATTCTCGTCCGCGACGTGGAGTATGTCGATGTCGAACCGAGTCAGAACGCCCTGCGAGAAGCGAAACTCCACATACTCGCTCCCGCTGCCGACGATCTGATCGATGTAGCGCAGCAAGGGCGCCGTCGGGCGGTGCACCTCTTGCACGACGGGCCGCGGTGCGGGATGCGCGTCACCGGGGAGCGAGATCACGTCTCCATACTATGGTTGCCGTGTGGAGGGCTATCGATGAGGGACGCATTCGTTCAGCCGTCCGGGCAAGACGATAACCTCGGCGACTCGGCCCTGCGTGCGGGACTTCTCCGTGCGCTGACGCACGCGGGTGCGCGCGTTCACGTGCATCTGCTCGGGCAGACATCGGACTACGTCTCCGGTCTTCCGCACCTCTCGAATGGCGCACTCTACACAGATCGCAAAGGTTGGCTGCTGTCTGCGGAGAGCGTGCCGCGCCCCGTGTACGTCGTCAATGCGGGGGAGATCAGCCCTCATGCAGACCAGCCGTATCCGCAGCCCGATAGGGCGCGAGAAATGGAGCGTGTCGTTCGTCGAGGTGGCCTGGTCATTGCTGCGGGGCTTGGCCTCAAAGACTTGGAGACCGCGGCAACAGTGCGATTTGACTCCGTCTTGCGGGAAGCTGCCCTCGTCTCGTGGCGAGACTCCGGTTCACGCGACGCTGCCGGTTTCGGCCGGGTTGCGCCCGACTGGGCTTTCGCAGAGGGATCATCGACCTCCGCCTGGAGAACCGAGGGCGATCGGCCGTACACCGCCGTGACCCTGCGTTTCGATCGTCCGTGGCCGGATGATTCCTGGATCAGCGCCGTCCGAGGGTTCGCGAAGCGCACCGGTACCACAATCGCGACCGTCGCACAGGTCGCCCGCGATGCCCCTCGCGCCGTGCAGTTGGCGGAGGTCCTCAACGGGCACTATCTGGGCGCTCCGAGTACCAGGCATGATGACCTCGACCGCCATGTACGCGGCGTCTACGCGCGCTCACTCGCAGTCGTGAGCGACCGCGCACACGCGCTGATCATGGGTGCAACCGAGGGAGCGTATCCGCTCGGGACTGCTTCCGATCCGCAGAAGATCGAGCGTATTCTTGCGGTAGCCGGGCTCGGTGCACTCACGGGGCACCACGACAGCATCGCCGGGCGTGCGGACAGAGTCGATTCCGAGCGCACCGGACTAGAAGCCGCAGTCCAGGCTTCACGTGCTGCGATCCAATCACTCACAACGCGGATCCGGGGGGTGCTCGACCTGTAACGGTGTCAGTGACCGGCGGTCATCATCGCTTTAGCGCGCTGAGCAAGAGGCCGAAACGCAGGAACGACCTGGAGAAGCGTGCGCCCGACCGGTTGCGCGGTTTCCCAGACTCGTCGCCTGAATGATGAGCCGTGCCCCCCGGAACCTTTTGCAATACGCCCTCTTCTCGCGTGACCCTCGTCGCGCTGGCGCGGCGTCGAGTCCGTACCTCGCGCGGTGTGCTGGTCCGCGTAGAAGATGGTCCAGTTGAGAAGGGCCTGCGCCTCTTCGAGAGTGGGGAGGGGGGAGTGCCGAGACGGCAGGGAGCCTGTGATCAGCCGCCCGTACAGGTCGGCGAAGTCGTGAGATCGTGCCCGCGCGGCGGCGACCAGCGATGCAGCGGCGAGTCGTTCGTATCTCTCGGCGCAGCCGAAGACCTCAGCGATCTGTCGAGCGAGGCGTGCAGCGTCACCCTGCGGAGTCGAAACCACTCCGTCATTCCCCTGAACCACCGTCAACCATGGCAACTCATACATGAACACAGGCAGACCCCGAGCCTGGGCTTCGGCGATCGTGAGCTGATAGCCCTCTATGACGCTCGTGGTGACGAAAGCGTGTGCGCCGTCGAGCGCGTCGATCAGATCCTGTCCACGCTTTTCTCCGACGGCCTCGATGAAACCGTCGAGATGGCGCACGCGGGCGCGTTCGTTGAACCGGTCCGCGGTGAGGTCGCCTCCGTCGGGGCCGATCACCGTGATGTGGAAGTCGAGGGAAAGCGTGCGAAGCTCTTCCGCGACCTCGATCAGATCGCTGACGCGCTTGGTGTGGTCGTCGAGACGACCGCACCAGATGAGCTCGATTCGCCCGTCGGGGAGGCTGCGCGCGATCGCCTCGCCTCGTGATTCGAGCATCAGCGGCGAGGGCGGGTTCGGCAGATACACGGTGCGCTCCACGCCGCGTAGCTTCCAGAACGCGACGTCGAGCAGCGACAGGGTGACCGTGGTCGACAGGAGGGGCAGGCACTCCTTCAGCAGTCCGTGTGTCCCGTTGCCGTCGTAGGTGGGCCGCCCTGCGAAAGAATGGAGCCACCCGATCGTTGCGACGCCCAGGGCTCGGGCCGTGAGCGCGTATTCTGGCCAGTCGCGCGAATACATCACCTGATGGTCGATGATGACGTCGACAGATCGCGACCTGCAGATCGCGGCCCATTCCATGAGCCGTTCCGGCAGACCTCGGCCGACCATCTCGACGAATTCGACGCCCTCCGGCACGAGGCTGCGGTTGCTGTCAAATCTCCGAGCGACGATGAGCACTCGATACCCCGCTTGCCGCAGATACGCGGCTTGCGCGAGCAGGACATTCGAGACGCCGCCGGTCTTGAGCGACCGAGTCGTCAACATGACGCTGTGGACCGGGGCGTCGCCGAGCTCGATCGGCGCACTGTGGCGCTTCAGCACCGAAAGCGTCTCAGGGTGGAAGAGCGCTGCCGCCAAGACGAGATCAACCGGGGGAGCGCAGGTGTTCAAGTGCGCGAGCACGTCACCCGTGAGATGCGGAGCCGTGTGGGTCAGAAGATGCGAGAGCACATGCCCGATGATCGACATCCGAGCGGAGTCGTAGGCATCGAGAAGAAGGCCAGGGTTGCTGCGGGTGCGTGCGATCGAATGGACCGCGGGTCGGATGCTGTCGATCGATCGAATCGCGTCGGCGTAGAAGTGCACCTGATCCAGAGTCTCGACTGCCTGACCACTGCCACCTCGTCCGTAGTGGTACCGGTAAAGGCGGTCATTGATCGACGCGTAGCTGTCGGCAAGCGCTGCGACCAGGAACAACAGCGGCAAGTCGTTCACCCGGGGGAGCTGGAGGTCGGTCGGTAGCAGTTCGTACGCATTGCGAAGGAGTGACGTACGGAACAGGAAACGCCAAAGTTGCCCCTGCGCGGGCGCGCCCGACGGGAACAGTCCGTTGAGGACCCCTGATCCGGAGAGTGCGGTGTGCTGCGGGGCGAGTCGCTTCTGGTACCCGCCGACGATCCGTCCATCGGGTGTGACTACTTCAGCGCTGAACCCGAGCATGTCCGCGCCGTGTCTCGTCGCAGCCGTGAGAGCCTTCTGGGCGGCATCGGGGTGCAACTCGTCGTCGCCGTCCAGGAAGAGCACATAGGGTGCGGTCGCTTCGATGACTCCAACACGTCGGGCTTGCAACGCGGTGAGGTTTCGTGGCTGCCGGAGGAGACGGATGCGCGAGTCGCGTTCACGGAATCGCTCGACCACGTCTCCAGTGCCGTCTGTCGAGGCATCATCGATGCAGATGATCTCGACCTCTGCGAGTGTCTGCCCGAGGCAGCTCTCCAGAGCGGCGGCAACGGTCTCAGCGTCGTCGAACAGCGGAATCACAATCGAGACGCGGGGCGCGGTTGGCATGGAAGACTCCGGAGATCTCAGGAAAATGCGCGGGCCACACGTTCGATGTGCGCCGGTTGGCTCGTTGCCATCCTAAGCCGCAGGTCGTCTGGCGAGGATTGCGTCCCGTGCGGATCTGCGACTCCGGACGGCTCAGCGGGCGCCGAGCCAGCCTTTCGCCCGGTGAGCGAGCGGCTGCAGTCCCGGGACGCGTCGCAGAGTCGCGCGGCCGAGCGGCGCTGCGGACTGCCACACGCGCTTGCCCCATGTCGGTGAATCGGTCGGCGACATCGTCCGCCCGTCCGCGCGATCTGCGAAGAACACCAGCAGGCCGAGCAGCGCGCGGGCGTCGTCGAGGGTGGGGGACGGGGAGAAATCCGGCGAGAGCGTTCCGGTGACCACCTCGCGGTAGAGCTGGGCGAAGTCGTGGTCGCGAGCCCTCGACGCGGCGTCCAACGAAGCGAGCGACAGCTGCGCATAGCGTTCCGGGTCAGCGAGCGTCTCGGCGAGCCGCGCTGCGAGGCCGCGCGCGTCTCCCTGACACACGGCGACGACGCCCTCGTTGTCCTGCACGAGCGTCAGCCACGGGAGCTCGTACATGAACACCGGCAGCCCGCGTGCCTGGGCCTCGGCGATTGTGAGCTGGTATCCCTCGATGATGCTCGTCGAGATGAAGGCATCCGCGCCGTCGATCGCGGCGACCAGGGCGGCCCCTCGCAACGGGCCCACAGCGATGACGGCATCGCCGACTCCGCGCCGCCGTGCGAGCGTGTTCAGCTTCTTCGCGGTGACGTCGTCCCAGTCGGGGCCGATGATCTTCAGTGCGAACGGCACACCGAGCGCACGCAGCTGCACACCGACCTCGATGAGCTCCCGAACCTGTTTCGTCCGCTGCTCGAGTCGCCCCCACCACACCAGTTCGAGTCGCTCCGACGGGGGCGTCTTCGCGCCGGGGCGGGTCGGAGGCTCGAGCATGAGGGCCGATGGGGGATTGGGCAGGTAGGCCACGTGCTCGATGTCGCGCAGCCGGAAGTACGCGACGTCGAGCGGCGACAGCGTCACGAGCTGAGCGAGGGTCGCACTGCACCGTTCGATGAGCGTCAGCCGACCGTTGCCGTCGTACACGGGTCGCGCGACGAAGTTATGCAGCCAGCCGATCGTCGCGGCGCCCTCGGCTCGCGCGACGAGCGCGAACTCGGGCCAGGTGTCCATGTAGAGCACCTGGTGGTCGATGATGACATCGACCTGATGCGTGCGGCAGATCTCCGCCCACTGTGCGAGCTGGGCGGGAAGCTGCCGGGAGGTCAGCTCGATGAACGGGATGCCGGCGGGCAGTGCGCTCGCATCGCTCCCGCCGTTGCGCGCGACGACGATCACCCGGTGACCCGATTCGTGCAGATAGCGCGCCTGCGCGGCGAGCACGGCCGAGACGCCTCCGGTGCGCACCGTCGACGTGACGAGCACGATGCTGCGGACCGGTTTCTCGGGCAGGCCCTGCCACTCGGCGTGGAACTTCAGGGCCCTGAGGGTCGCTGGATAGAACCGCGCGGCCGCCCGGACGACATCGTGCGCGCTGGCCACCGTGTGCAGATGCGCGAGGGCATCGTCGAGCACGGCGTCGTCGCTGTGCTCGACGAGCTGGAAGCACACATACCCGATGATCGATGAGCGGACCGACGCGTAGGCATCGCGGACGAGGGTCGGGTCGGCGTGAGCAGCGGCGACGGCATCGACGGCCGATCCGATCGCATCGACCGAGCGGATCGCGCCGGTGTAGAACTTGGCACGCTCGACGGTGTCGACGCGGTGCCCGCTGCCGCCGCGACCGAAGTGATAGCGGTAGAGCTTGTCGGGGACGGCCGCGTAGCTCGAGGAGAGCGCCGCCGCGAGGAACAGAAGCGGCAGATCGTTGATGCGCGGCAGGACGAGGTCTTCGGGAACGAGAGAGTACGCCTCGCGCAGCACGCTCGTGCGGAAGAGGAATCGCCAGAGCTGCCCCTGGGCGGGTTTCCCCACCGGGAAGAGGGCGCGCAGGACATCGTCGCCGATCAGCGATTGCTGCGGCGGCTGCAGGCGCACCTCGTAGGGGCTGCCGGTGCGGCCGTCGCGCTCGACCACCGTGACACCGAACCCGACGATGTCCGCATCCGTCGCCTCAGCCTTCGCGATGGCGGTCGCGGCGGCATCCGGGGCCAGCTCGTCGTCGCCGTCGAGAAACATCACGTGGTCGGCGCTCGCCGCGAGGACCCCGGTGCGCCGTGCCTGGAACGCCGACAGGTTGCGTTCGTGGCGCACGACGCGGACGCGCGGGTCTCGTCGTCGGAATCGCTCGAGCACCTCGGCGGTGCCGTCGGTCGAGGCATCGTCGACGCAGATGATCTCGATGTCGACGAGGCTCTGCGCGAGCGCGCCCTCGAGAGCCGTCGCGACAGTCGGGTCGTCATCCGAGACCGGCATGACGATGGAGAGCAGAGGGCGCGGTGTCATCGCGCACGAGTCTATCCGCGGGCCGGGATAGCCTGAGGGCATGAAGATCGCCATCGCCGGGACCGGATACGTCGGCCTGTCCAACGCCGTCATCCTCGCCCAGCACCATGAGGTGTTCGCTGTCGACATCGACCCGGCGAAGGTCGAGCTGCTGAGTCGCAGAGTGTCGCCCATCGCCGACGTCGAGCTCGAGGACTACCTCGCCACGCACGAGCTCGACCTCACGGCGACGATCGACGCCGAAGAGGCCTATCGGGATGCCGACTTCGTCGTCGTGGCCACGCCGACGAACTATGACGAGGTCACCAACTACTTCGACACCTCGTCGGTCGAGAGCGTCATCGACACCGTGCTCGCCGTGAACCCGAACGCCGCGATCGTGATCAAGTCGACGGTCCCGGTGGGATTCACCGCCCGCATGAAGGCAGCTCATCCCCAGGCGTCGATCGTCTTCTCGCCCGAGTTCCTTCGGGAGGGGCGCGCTTTGCACGACAACCTCTATCCGTCGCGCATCGTCGTCGGTGACCGCGGGCCTGTCGGAGAGGCCTTCGCCGCGCTTCTGCTCGAAGGTGCGATCGCCACCGACGTGCCCGTGCTGCTCACCGAGTCGACCGAAGCCGAGGCGATCAAGCTCTTCGCCAACACCTACCTGGCGTTGCGCGTGGCGTACTTCAACGAGCTCGACACCTACGCGGTGGTGCACGGGCTCGACACCAAGCAGATCATCGAGGGTGTCGGACTCGACCCGCGCATCGGTTCGCACTACAACAACCCCTCCTTCGGCTACGGCGGGTACTGCCTGCCGAAGGACACCAAGCAGCTGCTGGCCAACTACTCGAAGGTGCCGCAGAACCTCATCGCGGCGATCGTCGATGCGAACAGCACCCGCAAGGACTTCGTGGCCACCGACATCCTCGCTCGAGAGCCGAAGACCGTCGGCGTCTACCGGCTCGTCATGAAGTCAGGGTCGGACAACTTCCGCGCCTCGTCGATCCAGGGCATCATGAAGCGCATCAAGGCGAAGGGCGTCGAGGTCGTCGTGTACGAGCCGTCGCTCGAGGAAGACGAGTTCTTCCACTCGGAGGTCGTCCGAGATCTCGATGAGTTCAAGGCACGGGCCGACGTCATCATCGCCAACCGCTCGACGGAGGCGCTCGACGACGTCGCCCACAAGATCTACACGCGCGACATCTACGGCCGCGACTGAGCGTCGCTCAGACCTCGGATAGTGGCTGGGGTAGCATGTTCCGATATGTTGCCCTGGTTATCGGACAGCGCGCGTCAGGGTAGAGAGAGGTAGAGGAATCCGAATGGGAGCGATCGCTGCGCCCGCGGTTGCCGGTCTGACCGAGGTGGGAACCCGTCCTCGGCTGAGCGGCTATCTCGCTGAGACATGGCGACTTCGCGCCTTCGCGGTCCGGCTCGCAGGTAGCCGTCTGATTTCCGGGCTGCTGCCGAATCGGCTCGGCGTCCTCTGGATCGTTCTGAAGCCACTGTCGCTCGCGATCACCTATGGGGTGATTTTCCACTTCATCCTCTCGGGTGCCGCGCGACCCGAGAACTTCGTGCAGTTCCTCATCGTCGGGGTGTTCGTCTTCGAGTTCTTCACCGGCTGCTTCGGCAACGGCTCGAAGGCGATTACGAGCAACTCCAAGCTCGTGCAGAGCTTCGGCTTCCCCCGCATCCTCCTGCCCATCTCCGTGATCGCGGAGCAGGCGATGAGGATGATTCCGGTCGTTCTCCTCCTTGGCATCCTGTTGCTGATCTTCGGCGAACCGATTTCGTGGTCCTGGTTGCTCATCGTCCCAATTTTCGCGGTGATGGGCGTGTTCAACCTCGGGGTCGCCCTCATCGTCGCTCGCATTTCCGTGCGCACGAGAGATGTCCAGCAGTTGATCCCCATCGTGACCCGTGTGCTCTTTTATGCCAGCGGGATTTTCTTCGACGTCGACGGCGCGCTCGCCGATTATCCGACGCTGCTGACCATCGTGCACCTCAACCCGATCTACGACTTCATCGCGATCGCACGCGATGTGCTTCTCGACGGCTATTCAGCCCCGCTGCTCGCCTGGATCGCGGCACCGATCTGGGCGTTCGGGATGATCGTCGTCGGCGTGGTGTATTTCTGGCAGGCCGAGCCGAGGTACGGCCTCAGTGACTGACCTCTTGCTTCCCGACCAGCGGCCGGCCGCTGTCGATCATGCACCCCGAGCGATGATCGTCGCCGACGACGTGCACATCAACTACCGCGTATACGCGTCGGGCAAGCGCATGACCGCTCGCGAATCGCTGACGAGCCTGCGCACCATCAGGGGCGGCCGTGACCTCCAGACTGTCCCTGCGCTGCGCGGGGTGAGTTTCACGGCCACAGAGGGTGAATCGATCGGCGTCGTCGGACACAACGGTTCGGGTAAGTCGACGCTCTTTCGCGCCATGACCGGCCTCATCCCGCCGTCCGGGGGACGGATTTTCGCTCGAGAGCGTCCGGTGCTTCTCGGTGTGAACGCGGCACTCGTGCCCGAGCTCTCGGGCGAGAACAACATCCGCCTCGGGCTCCTGGCGATGGGCTTCACGCCGGAAGAAGCGGCCGAACACGTCGATGAGATCGCTGATTTCGCGGAGCTCAACGATTTCATCTATCACCCGATGCGCACATACTCCTCGGGCATGGCGGCGCGGCTGCGGTTTGCGATCGCTTCCGCGAAGGCGCACTCGATTCTCCTGATCGACGAGGCGCTCGCCGTGGGAGACCGACGATTCCGGACCAAGAGCGAGAAGCGCATCAACGAGCTGCGCGAGAGCGCGGGGCTCGTGATGATCGTTAGCCACTCGGTCGGCTCACTAAAGGAGACCTGCGAGCGCGTTCTCTGGGTGCACAAGGGGGAGCTCATCGCCGACGGCCCCGCCGACGATGTCATCGCCGAGTACATCGCATGGACGAAGAATCCGGGAGCGAATGCTGTGGGTGCAGCGTCTGCGCCGCAGCCTTCGACGAAGAACGCACCGATCGCGGTCGGCTTCGACGCCTCATCCGTCGATCAGCAGATAGACAGTCATTCGACGAGTGCGGTTCCGGTTGCCGCGACACTCTCCTCCGGTGCAGGCGAGCCACGCGCGCGTGCCCGTCGCGAGCGCCATCGTCGTGCAGAGAAGCGCACGAGGAAGCGCAGTGTGCTGCTGATGGTGCTCTCCGGCGTCGCAGTGCTTCTCGCGGTCGCCGCCGGAGCTATCATCGGCACATTGAGCAGTGTCGCCGCGCCCATCGAGGCTGAGCCATCGGCGCGCCCGACATCTGCGCCGCCCACAGCGACTGCCGATCCGGTGATCAAGAGCTTCACGGCGAACACTGCGACGATCGAATGCGCCTCGGAGGAAGCTGAGGACGCCCAGGTGCTGCTGAGCTGGCAGATCGACGACGCGGAGAGCGTCGCGATCGGGTCCGGTGACGCGCAGGTGGATGCCCTCGAGCTCCCGATCGCGGCGGCTCTTCCGGGAAATCTCACCGACCGAGCAGTGCCCTTCTCCTGCGCGTCCGAAGCCGTCGTCTATACGGTCACGGCGGCGAATGAGGCCGGAGTGCGAGTCAGCGCGGCCGTCACGGTCACGCGCGTACTGCCGGAAGAGCCCGAGGAGGACACCACTCCGATCCGGCGCCCGTCGCAGGCCCCCGCGCCGGAGCCGAGTACCCCGACCGAACCGGTCGTGCCGGTCGAGCCCGTGGAGCCGAGCGTGCCCCCGACCGAGCCGATTCCCGGGGAGACCACACCACCCGTCGTCATCGAGCCTCCCGTCGTGGATCCGGAAACGGGAACGACGACGCCCTGATCGTCCGCCCCATCGAAGCGACTAGATTTACCTCATGCGCCGTCTGGTTCCTCCCTCGTCCAGAGCGCCCCGGAGAACCCGGACCTTCGTGTCCCTCACGGGTCCCGCCGGCAACATCGGCGATGCGCTGATCCGCCGCGAGACGCTGGGATGGGCGTCGGGAACGAGCGATCAGCTGGTCGCTTACGTGGGAGACGCTCCCGATGTCTGGCTGAGACAGCTGGATCTGCCGGCAGACGCCATCGTCCTGCGCTCGAAGAAGTCCGTGCCGCGCTGGCTCCGTCTTCTCCTCTTCGCCCCGCGCCGTCCGGTGCTGGTCTTGGAAGCGGGCGAGATCCCGCTCGATCGGGGGAACGAGCTCAGAGAACTCGTGTTCCTGGCCGAGACGATCATCGTCCGTCTGAAGGGAGGCGTCGTCATCCGGCCGCCGCGGGGCATCCGCGCGCCGTCAGAGCCGGCTCTCGCCATCCACCGAGCCGCAGCCCGCCGCTCGCAGGTGACGCTGTGGCGCGACGAATCGACGCTCGCGGTCGCGCGATGCGGCACGCTCGCACCCGACATCGGGTTCTCGGCCGGGATACGTCCCGGGCTTCCGTGGGCTGAGCGCTCAGAACTGCTGGTGAGCCTGCGTGGCACGCGCGCACTGCCGGATGCCGCCTGGGTGGCTGCGGTGCGTGAGGCTGCCGACCTCGCCGGCCTCTCGCTCCGCACGGTCGTCCAGGTGCGTGAGGACGAGAGCAGAGCAGGCGAGCTCGCCCGGCTGCTCGGCGGCGAGTTCGAGGGCTGGGGCGACACCGATCCGGTCCTCCAGGAGGAACGCCTCCGACAGCGATACGACGCCGCGAAGGTCGTCGTCAGCGATCGCATGCACGTGCTCGTGCTCGCCGCGTTGAGCGGGGCGATCCCCGTCGAACTCGTGCCGGCCCCGACCGAGAAGATCACGAAGGCTTTCGCAGCGATCGGTGTGCACGACCTCTCGGTCGACTCATCCGCGAGCGACCCGACGCGCATGCGCGAGGTGCTGCTCCCGACTCCGGAACGTGCGGCAGAGGTCTCGGAACGCGTGCGCCTCGCGGCGGCGGCTCTCGACGACGTCCAGCAGCAGATCCGCGACGGTGTTCGCCGGGTGCGAGAATGACCCCTGCGGCTTCGCGAGACAGCACTCGGCCCGAGCGGATCCTCTTCCTCTCGCACAGTCATCCTTTCGGCGCATTCCGGGTCGGAAGTCACCACTATGCCCGGGTGCTCGCAGACCGCGGAGCCGACGTCGTGCACGTGAGCACTCCGATCTCCCTCATGCATCGGCTGACCGGACGCGTCGGTCGGCAGCACCTGGCGCGTGTGCCGCGTCACGCCCGCCGAGACGACGATGGAGTGCTGCAGCTCGTTCCACGCCCGATCCTGCCCGCGCCCGTCGGTGCGCCCAGCGTGGCTCGGATGCTGAAACGCGAAGGAATCGACCCCGCATTCGATGTCGTGCTCATCGATCAGCCGCTGCTCTGGGATTCGTCCGTGCGCTCGCTCGCGGATCGGGTGATCTACCGCCCCACCGATCTCTACCCCGGCGGGCTGAAACACGCGCTGCAGCGGCGCATCCTCGATGAGGTCGACGCCGTCGTCGCCACATCCGACGAAGTCCTGCGCGGGCTCGGCGAGCTCCACATCCCGGCGCTGGTGCTCGAGAACGGGGCCGAGGCCGCGCATTTCGCCCCGCCGAGCACGGCCGAGGGGTCTCGCACCGACCGCTGCGTCTACGTCGGCGCTCTCGATGACAGGTTCGATTGGGAGCGCGTGGCGGGGTGGGCGCGTGCTCGACCCGGCGTCGAGTTCGTCGTCGCCGGCCCTGATGCACATCCGCCGCGGCCGATGCCCTCGAACGTGCTGCTCGTCGGCTCGCTTCCCTACGCGGAGGTCCCTGCACTGCTGCACACGGCGCGCGTCGGTCTGCTGCCGCTCTCCGACAACCCGCTCAATGCGGGCCGCAGCCCGATGAAGCTCTACGAGTATCTGGCAGCCGAGCTCGCCGTCGTGGCGCGGGAAACGCCCGGCATCCGCGCATCGTCCGAGCTGGGCGTCGAGGTCTACGCCGACGACGCGGACGCGGATGCTGCGCTCGATCGCGCGCTCGCGCATCCTTCGCCCAATCGCGCCGGTGGGCTAGCGGCATCGGCCGCGTCGTGGGAGCGGAAGACCGATTCGCTGCAGGACTTCCTTCTGACGCTCTCGCCTCGCGCGGCGTGATCAGTCGAGGAATCGGGTGATCGTCGTCGAGACGACCTCGGCGGTGCGTCCCCAGTCATAGCCCTCCGGGGGTTCGACCCGTCGTCCCGCGGTCACCGCCTCAGTCAGGGCGTGCGCCCACTCCCGAGCGTCGTCGGCGGAGGACACCGCCTGACCACGGTCGCCCACGATCTCCGCCACCGCGTCGCACCCCGACCAGTACACGACCGGAACGCCGCAGCGGATCGATTCCAGAGCGGGCAGCCCGAACCCTTCGAGCGTCGAAGGCATCACGGTCGCCGAGGCGCCTCGGTAGAGGTCGGCGAGGTCGTCGTCGTCGACGCCGCTCACCCAGCGAACCCTGGCGTCGACGCCGCGATGCGTCGCCCTGCTCTGCAGGTCGGCGATCTCCTGCGCGGGAACGACGGCGACCATACGGACGTCAGATGCCACGGCCAGGGCGTCGAGCACGGTGTCGAGGTTCTTGTGGCGACGGCCGTTGCCGACGTAGAGGACGTAGGGATCGGATCGCTGCATCGTGTCGGGTCGCGTCTGGAAGGCCTCCGAACAGCCGTTCCCGGCATTGACGATCTCGACCGCGTCATCGCGCACCCATGAGCGCAGGACTCGCGCCGACGTCTCGGAGACCGTGAGCACGACACCGGCTCGGCGCACGACGTTCCTGACGGGACCGGCGTAGTAGGCCGCGAACTTCCAGCGTCCGAGCCCTGGCCCGCTGAGCTGGATGAGGTCGTGAAGCGTGAGCAGCTGCCTCCGAGCGCGCACGAGCGCGCCGTAGCCGGGGGAGTACACGAGCGCATGTGCGGCAGACGCGGGGCCGACCGGGCGGAATGCGTCCACCGCCGAGAACGGGCTCCCGCCGAGGTCGAGAGACTCCCAGGGCAGGGCTAGGCGAGGGAGGACCTCCGCGGCGTATCGACCGATTCCGTGCGCTCCGCGGTAGCGGTCGTCGACGAGAAGTGTCACGCGCTCCTCGTCTCGGTCGTGCGGGCGTCGTCGAGGGAATCCGCCACCCACGAGGTGATGCGTTCGGCGAACACGGCCTCGGAGAAGTTGTCCGCCTGCCTTCTGCATGCCTCGGAGGAGACGCGCGCGGCCGCATCGACAGCTCGGCGCAGTTCGTCGCGTGACCAGTGCTCGACGAACGTGCCCGTGCGGCCGTCGACGATGGTCTCTGCGGTGCCGCCCACAGCGGAGGCGATCACCGGCTTGCCTGCTGCCATGGCCTCGACAGGGACGATGCCGAAGTCCTCCACCGCCGGGAACACGAGGGCGATGCAACGGTGCAGAAGTGCGCGATAGAGCTCCGCGCCGGGCGCGGCGACGAAGAACACACGACCCGGCGCGCGCTCTTCGGCGATCGCGCGCAGGCGAGCCTCATCCGGTCCGGAGCCCGCCAGCACCACAGGCACGTCGGCGGCGATGCCGGCTTCGATCACGAGGTCCAACCGCTTGTAGGGGATGAACCGTGAGAAGCCGAGCAGGAAGGTCTCGGGCAGGGCGGCCAACACGGCGTCGTCCCGCTCGTCCGGCGCGGGCGGACGGGTGAAGCCGGTCACGTCGACGGGCGGGTGGATCACCGTGCTCTCGCGATGCCATGCCTGGGCGATGCGCTGCTGCACGAACACGCTGTTGGCGGCGATCGCCACAGGCTCCTGGGCGCGCCTGCGATCGATTCCCTTCAGCATCTTCGCCGCCGCCCTGGCGGCGAGCGTGTCGCCGCGCAGGTCGAGCTCGGGATTCCAGATGTACCGAGCGGGAGTGTGCGCGTATACGAGCTTCGGCGCATCCCGCGCAGAGCCCGCGAACCTCGCATGGTGCGCGAAGAGGTGCGTGCTCGTGAGGACCCAGTCGGCATCCACGCGAGGAAGAGTCCGCCAGGCGAGAGGCATCAGCGGGACGGCTGCGGCCTTGTGTCCGCGCAGCGGCGTGCGCGCGAGCCACGTCTCACCGTCGACGACGAATCTGCCCTCGCTGTCGTTCCACAGGCAATAGCGTGCGGCGTCCGGGAACACCGTGTTGAGTGCCTCGAAGACGTTCTCGGAGCCGCCTCTCGGCGCGAGCCATTCGTGCACGAGGGCGCCGCTCACTGCGCCGACCTCGACCCGGCGGGCGCGGAGGCACGGAGTCTCGACGAAGCCTCGGCACGCATGCGTCGAGTCTAGGGAACTTCTGTGCACGCGGCCTCGACGGGCTGTCAGGTTGGTCTCGACTCGACCCGATATGTTGGGATCGGACACCCGGGGGGAACACATGATGGCTCAGCGCGCGACGAAGAAGACGATCATCATCGCGAGCGCGGTCGCCGCGCTCCTCGTCGGTGGGGGAGCCGCGACGGCGATGGTCATCGCCGGGCAGCAGCCTGAGCCGGAAGCATCGTCGTCGCCCGAGGCCACTCCGACGCCGATCGTCACGGAGGCGCCGGCCGAGGTCCCCGTCACGAACGTCGCGCGGGCGACGATCGACGGGTGGACGCTCGCGGGCCGCGGAACGGTCGGTACGGTCCTGCCCGAAGTCGGAGACGCCGCGCAGGGGTCTGTGTCCCTGCGTGTGGATGCGCCGGCGGACGATGCAGACATCGTCGCCGCATCCGCTCCCGTCGCTCTCGCGCCGGCCACCGACTACACGCTCAGCATCTCTGCGCGAGTGCTCGCCGAAGAGGAGGTCGAGAGCGGTGTGCGCCTCACCGTAGCCGGTCAGACCTTCACGCTGCCCGAGCTCGATGCGGACTGGCAGGCGATCGAGTTCCCGTTCACGACCGCCGCCGATCAGGCCGCCGCGTCCTCGTTCGATGTCGTGCTCTCGGGTGCCGTGCGCGGATTCGGCATGGACGACGTGTCGATCACCGCGGACGGCGGAGAGAACCTCGTGCCGAACGGCTCCTTCGAGGCGGTACAGACCCCTGCCGGCATCGTGAACGACTCGCTCGTCATGACCGGCCGGTCCGCTCTGCTCGCCGTCTCGCTGCCCGAGGGGGCCGTGCAGTGGAGCGCGACCTCGACGGCCGGCGGCGATCCGATCACCGGCGAGTCCTCGTCGAGCGGACCGCTGTCGGCGCTGCCGCTGACCGGGGTGCCGCAGGGCCACTACACGGTTGCCGTGACTGACTCCTCGGGACGCCAGATCCAGACCGACGTCGCCGTGATCGACGCCGAGGGCATCTCTGTGGCGCAGGACGGCCGTTTCGGAGTGGGCGCACATGTCGAGAAGGATCCCTTCATCGGCACCGGTACTCTCGCGGCCGCGCTCGGCTTCGCCGAAGTGCGCAATGACATCTCGTGGGAGCGGAACGAGAAGGTCGCGGGCCAGTACGTCTGGGACGAGAACTACGTGCGCGAGTTCGAGCGCATGCACGCGAACGACGTCAAGCTGCTGGGCCTCGTCGTATACGGCAACCGGCTCTACGGCGCCAGGAAGGCGCCGGGCAACGAGGCCGCGATCCAGGCGTACGGCGCCTATGCGAAGGCCGTTGCAGACAGGTTCGACCTCGTCGGGCTCGAGGTGCTCAACGAATTCAACCACCGCGAGAACGACACGGCCTGCGGGCCTGCGCCCGCGTGCTACGTGCCGATCGCGCAGTCCGTTCGCGACCACGTCAGCACCGCGTACCCCGACCTCCCGATCGTCACGGGATCCACGGCACTCTACGACAGCGAGTGGTTCCGCGGGTTCTGGCAGGCGGGCGGGATGGCCGTGACGGATGCTGCGAGCTACCACCCGTACGAGTCGTGGATCGACCGCGATGCCGATCTGATCGCCGGCACGGTGCAGCAGTCCTACGCCGACATGCAGGAGGTGGCGGGGGAGACCCGGCCGGTGTGGGTCACGGAGATGGGCTTCCCCACGCACTACGACGGCGTCTCGGCGCTCGAGCAGGGGCAGATGATGGTCCGCAATCAGGCGCTGGCCTTCGCGAACGGGGTCGAGAAGTACTTCTGGTACGACCTGGTCAATGACACGCCCGATCCTGCGGCGGGTGAGGCGAACTTCGGACTCTACGAGAACGCGCCCCGCGAGAACGTCGTGGCTCTGGCGCCGAAGGCCGGTGGTTTCGCTCAGGCGCTGATGATCACTCAGCTGCGTGACAAGGCATTCACCACCGACGAGTCCGACGATTCGACCACGGTCGAGGTCTTCGGATCCGGAGACGACGAGACCCGCATCGCCTGGGCGGCGCAGGGCGACGTCGAGCGCACATTCGCGTCGGACGTGCCGCTGACCGTCACCGACATGACCGGTCTAACCCGCTCGGTCGAGCCCGAAGACGGCGAGGTCACGCTGACTCTCGGAGCCTCCCCGGTCTTCATCTCCGCGGAGGCGAAGTGATGGGCGCCCCGGCGGACTCAGGGGCCGCGGGTACAATTCACACGATCTCTTCCGCACGAAAGGCATACCGTTCATGAGCGCAGCTCGTCAGGATGCGCAGCGCATCGATGAACCGGAGTCCGGACGCCGCACTCGGCGACGCCGCGTCTGGGTGATCGTCGCTCTGGTCGTCATCGCGTTCCTTCTCGCGGTCTGCTGGGTCGGACTCCGCGCGATCACCGTGAAGGACGGACTCATCAGGAGTCAGGAGCTCATCGGGCAGATCCAGGACGGGGATGCCGACGTCGACACCGTGCTTCCGGAACTCTCCGAGAGCGCAGCCAGCGCGGGCGCCGCGGCATCCGATCCGGTGTGGTGGCTCATGGAGTGGATTCCGGCCGCGGGCGACAACCTCAAGGGGGTGCGTCTCGCCTCTCAATCGCTCGACGCGCTCGTCAACGGTGTCGCGCTGCCCGTGATGGGGGATGAAGACTCGACCGGATCGATCACTGAGCGTCTCCTCCATGCGACCGACGACCAGGCGCAGCACATCACCGAACTCGCCGAAGGGCTGGACTCCGTCTCGAAATCGCCCTTCCTCGTGTCCGTGGTGCGTAACGGAGTCGACGACGTCGACGAGGTGATGTCCGCGGCCGCACCGATGATCGCCGTCCTCCCCGACATGCTCGGGGGTGACGGCGAGCGCAACTACCTCCTCGTCTTCCAGAACAACGCCGAGACCCTCGCCCTCGGTGGCAGCGCTGCTGCGCAGACGCTCGTTCGCGTGGATCAGGGAGCGATCTCGATCGGCGCGCAAGGCGACAGCGGCAACTATCAGAACGGCGTCGCCGTCGACGTCGATGTGCCGCAGAGCGCCACCGACCTCTACACGAGTTACCTGGTCGACCACATCAACACGAGCATGAGTCGCCCTGACTTTCCGACGGCGGCCAAGATCATGCGCGCCTGGTGGCAGCGCGACATCGCCGACGACGAGATCGCAGGAGTGGTGTCGATCGACCCGCTCGCCCTGTCGCGGATCCTCAAGGCGACCGGTCCGATCGAGCTCGCTTCGGGCGAGATGCTCGCGGAGGACAACGCCGTCTCACTGCTGCTCAGTGAGGTCTACGGCCGCTGGGACTCCTACAAGGAACCGGACCTCGTCGACGGATTCTTCGCCGACACCGCCGCCGCGGTCTTCGACGCAGTCGCCACCGGCGACTTCGATCTGAAGGACATGCTGTGGGCGATCAACGAGAGCGCCTCGCAGGGCAGCGTTCTCGCCTGGAGCGACGACGAGCAGGTCGCCGACGCAATCGAGGGCGCTCGGATCAGCGGCGTGCTTCCGACGGAGAACTCCGACACGACCACTGTGGGCATCTACTTCAACAACAGCAACGGCTCGAAGATCGACTACTTCACCGAGACCGCGACGACGGCCACGGCGACCTGCGAAGCGGATACCGCGACGTTCACGGCCACCGCCTCTCTCACGCTGCCCCTGACGCAGCGGCAGGCTGAGGCGCTGCCCCGCTATGTGCAGAGCATGACCTTCGGTGCCCGCTTCCGGGACTGGATCTACATCTACGGCCCTCCGGGGACGACGCTGGCGGACGCGACTGTGAACGGCGACGAGGTGACGGTGATGCATCGCGACATCGACGATCTCGGTCGACCCGTCGTCGCGTTCGAGGCATGGTTCGACCCGGGTGACTCGGTCGATGTCGCAGCGACGTTCGTCGGGCCGGACGGCGATTACGGGCCGCTCAAGGTGCAGACCAATCCGATGGTCCGGGGCGAGAAGCCCGTTGTCGCCGACGGCTGTGCAGGCTGATCCGGTCTCCGTCGCGGAGCGCACGCAGACCGATATACTTGCTCGGGTCTGACGTCAGCGCAGTCCAGGGGGGTGAGGGTCGTCGTCGATCAACTCGACCGCGGTGTCTCCGGCCCTGTGCCGGCGACCAGCAGCACTGCCTCGGTCCGCATGAAGAAGCCGCGGCGGGCAGCCTGGACCCGGCTCTACGCGAGTCGGCTCTTCTACAACGACCTCATCGTCGTGCTGCTCGCGCTGATCATCTCCGCGATTATCGTGCTCCCCGGACTCTTGACGGGCGTCTCTTGGCCCGGGGGGCCGCGAGTGTCGTATCTGCTGGTGGTGGCGGCGATAGGCATCCTCTGGCTGATCGCGCTCGATGTCGCCGATTCCCGTGATCGCCACACGGTCGGTCACGGAGCCGACGAGTACCGTCGCATCGTCAATGCGTCGGTGGGTGCCTTCGCCGTCACGGTGGCCATCGCGTTCTTCCTCGGGATGGAGCTGTCGCGGGCGCTCATCGCGGTCGTGTTCCCCCTCGGTCTCGTGCTGCTCCTCCTGTCGAGGTGGATGTGCCGCCAGTGGCTGCGCGGGCGGCAGAAGACGGGGCACTACTTGCACAGGGCGGTGGTGATCGGAGAGCCGTCCAAGGCTGCCCTCGTCGCTGGGGAGATCCGACGCGCCAAGAGCAGCGGGTACGAGATCGTCGGCGTGATCACCGAGCGCACCTCCGCTGACGACATCTCGGGCTTCGAGGTGCTCGGTGACATCGCCAACGTCGAGAAAGTGCTCGACGAGGTGCGCTTCGACGCCCTGATCATCGTCGGTTCCGACGATCTCGACCCTCTCACGATGCGTCGCCTCGGGTACTCGGTGTCCGACCGCGACATCCAACTCATCATGGCGCCCGTGCTGACCGACATCGCCGGGCCACGCATGCATGCGACGCCCGTCGCCGGTCTGCCCCTCGTGCACGTCGACTTCCCCCGCATGGAAGGCGCGAAGCGGTTCCTCAAGCGCGCCTTCGACATCGTCGGATCCTCGCTGCTGCTCGTCGTCCTGTCGCCGGTCTTCCTCATCGCGGCCATCGCGATCCGCATCGACGGCCCCGGGAGCATCTTCTTCCACCAGGAGCGGATCGGCCGGGGAGGTCGCACCTTCGGCATGCTGAAGTTCCGGTCGATGGTGGCCGACGCGGACGACCAGCTGGCGACCCTGCTCGATCTGCAGGGCGACGCGAGGACGCCGCTGTTCAAGATCAACGATGACCCGCGCATCACCAGAGTCGGACGTTTCTTCCGCAGACACTCCATCGACGAGCTGCCCCAGCTGGTCAATGTGTTCCTCGGGCACATGAGCCTCGTGGGCCCCCGGCCTCAGCGCGCGTCCGAGGTGGAGCTCTACGATGACTTCGCTCATCGTCGGCTTCTTGTCAAACCCGGCATGAGCGGGCTGTGGCAGGTGAGCGGACGCTCGTCGCTGTCGTGGGAGGAGACCATCCGCCTCGACCTGTACTACGTCGAGAACTGGTCGCTCATGCAGGACCTCATCATCCTGTTCCGCACGGTCCGCACTGTGGTCGCCCCCGGCGCCACGGCGCACTGACGTCGCTTCGACGACATTCGCCGCGACAGTCCGAGTCGTATCCCCGGGCTCGGCCCTATCCCTCGGTACATTCAGAATCATGAGATCCCCCCATGCCTGGCGTGTCGCCGCGAGTGCTCTGGCTGTCATCCTGGTCGGCGGTGCCTCGGGATGTGCCGCGCTGCCGGGCGCGTCGAGCCCGGCGCCCACCTCCACCGCCACGGCGGTGCCCGACGCCACGCCGTCTGCCACCAGCGAGCCCGCTGAACCGCCGACGAGCCCCGAGCCGACCGCGACCCCGACCGACGGCTTCGGCGGGTTCGCCGCTGCAGAGCTGGCGCAGATCTGTATAGACGCGACCCTCTCGGCCTTTCCTGCCGACGTCGCGTTCACGGTCGAGGGCACGCGCATCGAGCAGCGACTGGTGTCGCCCGAATGGCTCGTGCTGGTTCCGGCGCAGGCTGCCGGGCTCGACGCACAGGCCCAGTGCACGATCGGCGGCTCGCCCGCCGCGCCTGAGCTCGGCATGTCGTCGGCATCCCTCGAGCCGCTCCCTGAAGAGCAGATCGAGAACCTGATCCGCGGCGAGAACGAAGGCGGCGATCGCTAGTGTGCGACGCGGGGGATGCCGAGCCCTCGACCAGCCCGCCAACACAACCGATCTTCTCGCGACGCGTGATGCTGATGGCTGCGGGCACGGCGATCGGTGCGTCGGCCATCGGGTGGGATCTGTTCTCCCGGGGGCTCAGCGCGACCGCGGCCGGCACGTACCTCCGGCCCTGCGGCGATGTTCGCATCTCGAGCTCCTGGCAGGGGCACAAGAACCGGAATCCGCCATCGGGTGAGCCGGGCACTGACTACGCGGTGACCACCGGCACGGAGATCCGAGCGGCTGCCAACGGGGTCATCGTCGATCGGAAGGATTCGACGACGACGGCGACCGGACGCTATCTGGCGCTTCGAGCGGACGACGGCAACTACATCCGCTATCTGCACCTGCAGTCGAGTCTGGTGCCTTTGGGCGCGCGCGTCTCGCGGGGTCAGGTCATCGCCTACTCGGGTGCCTCAGGGTTCGGCAGCGAGACCGGCTACGGCCCTCACGTCCACGTCTCCCTCTGGATCGGCGGCACGCCTGTCCAGCTGGGATTCACCAACTCGGTCGACTTTGAGAACTATGTCGACCCCGGCCCTTACCCGCCCCCACCGGAGGATCCCGTGCCCTTACACAAGTCGACGACATACTCTTGGAACACCGTTGTGCGTGAGGGCGTCTGGTCTCGAATTCCCGTCACCGCAGGAGAATTCTTCCTTGCGGAAAGCAGCTCGGCGATCAAAGAGACAGGTGACATCGCGCTCTACATCGGCGCCGTTGGAGTCACGAAGGGCTTCCAGCTCCGAGCTGTGGCTGAGAGTCTAAACTCGAGCGGCGTCGTGGTCGCGACTTCGCCTCAGCCTGCGATCGAGGTCCCCGCGACTGCGGCGACAGCCGATAATTCATGGACCTACGGCCAGTACTCGTTACCTTACTTTTTGTCGGGTCCCATTCGCCTCACCGCGCAGATCCGCACCCTCAACGCAGGCGTCAGGGTGACGCAGGTCGTCTTCAAGAAGAACTACTGGCAGTCGTAGCTAGACGTCTTCCGCTTGAGGGGGGCGTCGCAGCCGCGGCAGGAGTGCCCCGATGATGTCGACTCCCGTGCGCCTTCCGCCCGCGACCCGTTGCGTGCAGAATGAACGTGCGTCGGGGACCCGACGCACTGATCGCACACAAGGGGGACTGCATGGGTATCGATGACACCGTCAACAAGGGCAAGGATCTGTACGAGCAGAACAAGGACAAGATCGCCGAGGCAGTGAAGAGCGAGCAGGCCGAGGACATCAGCGACAAGGTGCTCGACGGCGTCGCCGACTTCGCCAAGAAGCTCGCGCCCGGGGCCGCTGACAAGATCGACGAGATCCGCGACAGCGCCGACAAGGCCGTCGGCAACGAGTGAGATCGCGCGACTGACGTCCGCAGCGGCGACTCCTCCATCGGGGGAGTCGCCGCTCTTCTGCATCCGCCACGAAGTATTCCGCTCGTCGGTATCGCGTTTCGCGGCGGCGTCCGCGTAGAATGGGTGTCGATCGCCCGGGGAACTTGCGATCAGGGACGTCGAAGGGGTTCGACCTCCCGAATTCACGCGGTTCGCCGCGTCAAACTGGGGATAACGATTTTGGGGATCATCGTGCGACGCGCGCACTCTGTGCGCTCAGACGTCATCCCGCCCGCGCGGCGGTCGCTTCGCCGCGCCCTCGGTCGAGGATCCCGGCGTCCCTTCACGCCGGAGTCCTCGCGTTCGGTGTGCCCCCTCGCACTGAACGCCCTCCCCAAGCGGGGCGAGGCATGGGGATGCCTCGCCCCGCTCTCCTCAGCGCGCTGAGGGGTCGTCGGCGGCGTCGATCAGAGGCGCCGATCCGACGGCTGGGGTGCCCACTCAGCGGATGCTCAGTGAATGCGACACGCCCGGGTTTGCGCAAGTGAAATCGGCCGTGGCAGAATAGACAGGTTCGACATTCCGGCGCGCTCAGCGTCAGCCGGATCACCACCACGACAGTGCATAGGCGGCGCAGACGCGCAGGGACCTAGGCCGCGGGTGGCAGAACGATCCCGACATCTTCATCACGAGGGTTTCGCCGTGCGCGGCGGAGGTCGGACATCCGCTCGCTGAGAGGCGTGCGGCATGACAGCAGAACAGTGGTGCAGCAGATCGACTCGCGAGAGCCGTTCGAGTGCCGAGGCGCGAACAGCGCCGACGTGCGTCCAATGCCCCTGGGTCACCCGGCCCAGGTCGGTAAGACGCTTAAAGAGAGAGAGCAGACAATGGCGGGACAGAAGATCCGCATTCGCCTGAAGTCGTATGACCACGAGGTCATCGACACGTCCGCACGCAAGATCGTCGACACAGTGACCCGTGCGGGCGCTACGGTCGTCGGTCCCGTGCCCCTTCCGACCGAGAAGAACGTCGTGTGCGTCATCCGGTCGCCCCACAAGTACAAGGACAGCCGCGAGCACTTCGAGATGCGCACCCACAAGCGTCTGATCGACATCGTCGACCCGACGCCCAAGGCCGTCGACTCGCTGATGCGTCTCGACCTGCCTGCCGATGTCAACATCGAGATCAAGCTCTGAGGTCGGACATGGTTGACATCAACTCCAAGATTTCCAAGGGCATGCTCGGCACCAAGCTCGGCATGACCCAGGTCTGGAACGAGAGCGGCAAGCTCGTTCCCGTCACCGTCATCGAGCTCGCCTCGAACGTGGTCACGCAGATCCGTACCCCCGAGAAGGACGGCTACAACGCCGTTCAGATCGCCTACGGCCAGATCGACCCGCGCAAGGTGAACAAGCCGCTGACCGCGCACTTCGAGGCCGCAGGCGTCACGCCGCGTCGTCACGTCACCGAGATCCGCACCGCGGATGCCGCTGACTACTCGCTGGGCCAGGAGCTCACGGTCGACGGCACCTTCGAAGCCGGCCAGCTCGTCGACGTCGTCGGCACGAGCAAGGGCAAGGGCTTCGCCGGTGTCATGAAGCGTCACAACTTCAAGGGCGTCTCGGCTTCGCACGGTGCGCACCGCAACCACCGCAAGCCCGGCTCGATCGGCGCATCGTCGACCCCGAGCCGCGTCTTCAAGGGAATGCGCATGGCCGGCCGCATGGGTGGCGAGCGCGTGACCGTCCTCAACCTCACGGTGCACGCCATCGACATCGAGAAGGGTCTGCTGCTCGTCAAGGGCGCCGTCCCCGGTGCTCGTGGCCGTATCGTCTACGTCCGCAACGCAGTGAAGGGTGCCTGATCATGGCTGACTCCACTCTCGCGCTTGACGTCCTCAAGGCAGACGGCAAGAAGGCAGGCTCCATCGAGCTTCCCGCCGAACTGTTCGACGCCAAGACGAACATCCCGCTCATCCACCAGGTCGTCGTCGCGCAGCTCGCGGCGGCTCGCCAGGGAACCCACTCGACCAAGCGTCGCGGTGAGGTCTCGGGTGCAGGCCGCAAGCCCTTCAAGCAGAAGGGCACGGGTAACGCCCGTCAGGGCTCGATCCGCGCGCCGCACATGACCGGTGGTGGAATCGTGCACGGCCCCAAGCCGCGCGACTACTCGCAGCGCACCCCCAAGAAGATGATCGCCGCCGCCCTCCTGGGTGCGCTCAGCGACCGCTTCCGCGGTGACCGTCTGCACGCGATCGACACCTTCGGCACCGACGGCGCGCCGTCGACCAAGGCCGCCGCGGGCTTCCTCGCCCAGGTCGCCACATCGAAGAACGTCCTCGTGGTCACCGAGCGTGGCGACGAGCTCGCGCTCAAGAGCATCCGCAACCTCAGCAACGTTCACGTGCTGACGTACGACCAGCTCAACGCCTACGACGTGCTCGTCTCCGACGACATCGTCTTCACCCAGGCCGCGCTCGAGGGCTTCATCGCCTCGAAGTCCGGCGCCAACCAGGAGGTCTCCGCATGAGCGAGCAGGCATCTGTTCTCCAGACGGCCCTGAACAAGGACCCGCGCGACATCATCCTGAAGCCGGTCGTGTCCGAGAAGAGCTACGGTCTCATCGACGAGGGTAAGTACACCTTCCTCGTGGACCCGCGCGCTTCGAAGACCGAGATCAAGCTCGCCATCGAGAAGATCTTCGGCGTCAAGGTCGCAGGGGTCAACACCCTCAACCGCGTCGGCAAGGCTCGTCGCACCCGCTTCGGCACCGGCAAGCGCAAGGACACCAAGCGCGCCATCGTGACCCTGAAGTCGGGCACCATCGACATCTTCACGGCAATCGGCTGACCCGGGGGATAAGGACAATAATGGCTATTCGCAAGTACAAGCCCACGACCCCGGGCCGTCGCGGCTCGTCGGTGGCTGACTTCGCCGAGATCACCCGATCGACGCCGGAGAAGTCGCTGCTGCGCCCGCTCTCGAAGACCGGTGGTCGCAACAACCAGGGCCGCATCACGACCCGTCACATCGGTGGTGGCCACAAGCGCCAGTACCGCGTCATCGACTTCCGTCGCAATGACAAGGACGGCGTGGACGCCAAGGTCGCTCACATCGAGTACGACCCCAACCGCACGGCTCGCATCGCGCTGCTGCACTACTTCGACGGCGAGAAGCGCTACATCCTCGCGCCGGCGAAGCTCAAGCAGGGCGACGTCGTCGAGTCGGGTGCTGGTGCCGACATCAAGCCGGGCAACAACCTCCCGCTGAAGAACATCCCGACGGGTACCGTCATCCACGCGATCGAGCTCCGTCCCGGTGGCGGCGCCAAGATGGCACGTTCGGCCGGTGCATCCGTCCGTCTCGTCGCCAAGGACGGCAACTTCGCTCAGCTGCGTCTGCCCTCGGGCGAGATCCGCAACGTCGATGCGCGCTGCCGCGCGACCATCGGCGAGGTCGGCAACGCCGAGCAGTCGAACATCAACTGGGGCAAGGCCGGCCGCATGCGCTGGAAGGGCGTTCGCCCGACCGTCCGTGGTGTCGCGATGAACCCGGTCGACCACCCGCACGGTGGTGGAGAGGGCAAGACGTCCGGTGGACGTCACCCCGTCTCCCCGTGGGGCCAGGCTGAGGGTCGCACCCGTCACGCCAACAAGGAAAGCGACAAGTACATCGTGCGTCGTCGTAACGCCGGCAAGAAGCGTAAGTAGGAGTAAGAGAAGATGCCTCGCAGTCTTAAGAAGGGCCCCTTCGTCGACGATCACCTGCTTCGCAAGGTGGTCGTGCAGAACGAAGCCGGCACCAAGAACGTCATCAAGACCTGGTCTCGCCGGTCCATGATCATCCCGGCGATGCTGGGTCACACGATCGCGGTCCACGACGGTCGCAAGCACATCCCCGTGTTTGTGTCCGAGACCATGGTCGGCCACAAACTGGGCGAGTTCGCGCCCACCCGCACCTTCCGCGGCCACGAGAAGGACGACAAGAAGGGCCGCCGCCGCTGACGCGGGGGCGATAGAGGAGAGAGAAATGGTGGAGTCCATCGCACGCGTGCGACACATCCGCGTGACCCCTCAGAAGGCTCGTCGTGTCGTCGCGCTCATCAAGGGCAAGCAGGCCCAGGAGGCTCTGGCGATCCTGAAGTTCGCACAGCAGAGCGCCAGTGAGCCGATCTACAAGCTTGTCGCGTCGGCCATGGCCAACGCGCAGGTCAAGGCGGATCGCGACGGCGAGTACCTCGACGAGCAGGACCTGTACGTGGCTAACGCCTACGTAGACGAGGGGACGACGCTCAAGCGTTTCCAGCCTCGTGCACAGGGTCGCGCTTTCCAGATCAAGAAGCGCACGAGCCACATCACGGTCGTGCTCTCGACGCCTGAGGCGGCTCCGGCTGCCGCAGGCGACAGCAACAAGAAGGCGAGCAAGTAATGGGACAGAAAGTAAACCCGTACGGCTTCCGCCTCGGCATCACCACGGACCACGTGTCGCGTTGGTTCTCGGACTCGACGAAGCCGGGTCAGCGTTACGCCGACTACGTCGCCGAGGACATCAAGATCCGTAACCTGCTGAAGACGCAGCTCGACCGCGCCGGTGTCTCGAACATCGAGATCGAGCGCACCCGTGACCGCGTCCGCGTCGACATCCACACCGCCCGTCCGGGCATCGTGATCGGTCGTCGTGGCGCGGAGGCCGAGCGCATCCGCGGCGACCTCGAGAAGCTCTCGGGCAAGCAGATCCAGCTGAACATCCTCGAGGTCAAGAACCCCGAGGCTGACGCTCAGCTCGTCGCACAGGGCATCGCCGAGCAGCTCTCTGCTCGCGTGGCGTTCCGTCGTGCGATGCGCAAGGGCCTCCAGGGCGCGCAGCGCGCTGGCGCCAAGGGAATCCGCATCCAGGTCTCCGGCCGCCTCGGCGGCGCCGAGATGAGCCGTTCGGAGTTCTACCGCGAGGGTCGTGTGCCGCTGCACACGCTGCGCGCGAACATCGACTACGGCTTCTACGAGGCCAAGACCACCTTCGGCCGCATCGGCGTGAAGGTCTGGATCTACAAGGGTGACCTCACCGCGAAGGAGCTTGCCCGCGAGCAGGCCAACGCCCCGAAGGCCCGTCGTGACGACCGTGGTGGCGACCGCCGCCGCGCGCCGCGCAACGAGGCCCCTGTCGCAGAAGGAGCGTCTGCCTGATGCTTATTCCCCGCAAGGTCAAGTTCCGCAAGCAGCACCACCCCGGCCGTAGCGGCCAGGCCACTGGTGGCACGAAGGTCTCCTTCGGCGAGTTCGGCATCCAGGCGCTCACGCCTGCGTATGTCACGAACCGCCAGATCGAGTCCGCTCGTATCGCGGTCACGCGTCACATCAAGCGTGGCGGAAAGGTGTGGATCAACATCTACCCCGACCGTCCGCTCACCAAGAAGCCTGCCGAGACCCGCATGGGTTCCGGTAAGGGTTCGCCCGAGTGGTGGGTTGCCAACGTCAAGCCGGGTCGCGTCCTCTTCGAGGTCTCCGGTGTGAGCGAGGAACTCGCTCGCGAGGCACTGACCCGAGCAATTCACAAGCTGCCGCTCAAGGCACGCATCATCAAGCGCGAGGAGGGCGACGCGTAATGGCGATCGGCACCAAGGAGCTCGCCCCGGCGGAGCTCGACACGTTCGAAGACCAGCGCCTCGTAGAGGAGCTGCGTAAGGCCAAGGAGGAGCTGTTCAACCTCCGTTTCCAGTCGGCCACCGGCCAGCTGGAGAGCCACGGCCGCATTCGCGCCGTCAAGCGCGACATCGCGCGCCTGTACACCGTGATCCGCGAGCGTGAGCTGGGCATCCGTGCGACGCCCGCTCCCGTCGAGGCTCCGGCCAAGAAGGCGACCAAGTCGAAGGCGAAGAAGGCGGATTCCGCTGACGACGCCGTGAAGGAAGAGGCTGAGTGATGGCCACCAAGAAGGAAGCTGCCGTCGAGGCTGAGCACGCAGCACACGATGTTCGCGATGCGGATGCCCGTGGCTACCGCAAGTCGCGTCGTGGCTACGTCATCAGCGACAAGATGGACAAGACCATCGTGGTCGAGGTCGAGGACCGCGTGAAGCACCCGCTTTACGGCAAGGTCATCCGCCGCACCTCGAAGGTCAAGGCGCACGATGAGGCGAACTCCGCCGGCATCGGCGACCTCGTCCTGATCAACGAGACCCGCCCGCTCAGCGCCACGAAGCGCTGGCGTCTGGTGGAGATTCTGGAGAAGGCCAAGTGATCCAGCAGGAATCCCGCCTCAAGGTCGCCGACAACACCGGCGCGAAGGAGCTGCTCACCATCCGTGTTCTCGGCGGCTCGCGTCGTCGTTACGCCGGACTCGGTGACACCATCGTCGCGACCGTCAAGGACGCGATCCCGGGCGGCAACGTCAAGAAGGGCGATGTGGTCAAGGCCGTCATCGTCCGCACGGTCAAGTCCACGCGTCGTCCCGACGGCTCGTACATCAAGTTCGACGAGAACGCCGCCGTGATCCTGAAGAACGACGGGGAGCCCCGCGGCACCCGTATCTTCGGACCGGTCGGTCGCGAGCTTCGTGACAAGAAGTTCATGAAGATCGTCTCGCTGGCGCCGGAGGTTATTTAAGTCATGGCGAAGATCAAGAAGGGTGACCTGGTTCAGGTCATCACCGGAGCCACGCAGGAGCGTGGCGGCGACCGCGGCAAGCAGGGCAAGGTCCTCGAGATCCTGTCCGACAAGAACCGCGTCATCGTCGAAGGCGTGAACTACGTCACCAAGCACACGCGCGTCGGCCAGACGCAGCGTGGCACCAAGACGGGCGGCCTCGAGACTGTCGAGGCCTCCATCCACATCTCGAACGTCGCACTCGTCGACCCCTCGACCAAGAAGCCGACCAAGGTCGGCCACCGCGTCGAGGAGCAGACCAAGGACGGCGTCAAGCGCACCGTCCGTGTGCGGTACGCGAAGAAGTCAGGTAAGGACCTCTGATGGCAACCACCGACGCTGCGGTGGCTGGCAAGATCCAGCCCCGCCTGAAGGCGAAGTACAAGGCCGAGATCCAGCAGAAGCTGCAGGATGAGTTCGGCTACACCAACGTGATGCAGATCCCCGGTCTGGTCAAGGTCGTCGTGAACACCGGTGTCGGTGAAGCGGCCCGTGACAGCAAGGTGATCGACGGCGCGATCGACGATCTCACCAAGATCACCGGTCAGAAGCCGCTCGTCACGAAGGCTCGCAAGTCGATCGCGCAGTTCAAGCTGCGTGAGGGCCAGGCCATCGGCGCACACGTCACCCTCCGCGGTGACCGTGCGTGGGAGTTCCTGGACCGTCTCGTCTCGCTGGCTCTGCCCCGCATCCGCGACTTCCGCGGCCTCTCGGGCAAGCAGTTCGACGGAAACGGCAACTACACCTTCGGTCTCCAGGAGCAGAGCGTGTTCCACGAGATCGATCAGGACAAGATCGACCGGGTTCGCGGTTTCGACATCACCGTCGTCACCACCGCGAAGACGGACGACGAAGGTCGCGCGCTTCTGCGTCACCTCGGGTTCCCCTTCCGTTCGGAAGACGCCCAGGCGTAATCGGTGTCGGGCGGGGCGCACACAGCGCCCCGCCCGATCCCGTACAATTGAAGATTGCGTGTCATCGCAGGCCGTCTGTCGTGTAACGGCAGCCGGAACCTCATGAACAAAGGAAAACAACAATGACAATGACAGACCCGGTCGCAGATCTGCTGACCCGTCTGCGCAACGCGAACTCGGCGCATCACGACTCCGTGACCCTGCCGTCGAGCAAGCTCAAGACGCACATCGCCGAGATCCTCCAGCAGGAGGGCTACATCGCGGGATGGGAGACGACTGACGCTCGCGTCGGCACGAACCTCACCCTGCAGCTGAAGTACGGCCCCAACCGTGAGCGCTCGATCGCGGGCATCAAGCGCGTGTCGAAGCCCGGCCTCCGCGTGTACGCGAAGTCCACCGAGCTGCCCAGGGTCCTCGGCGGACTCGGCGTGGCCATCCTGTCCACCTCCTCCGGTCTTCTCACCGACCGTCAGGCAGAGCAGAAGGGCGTGGGCGGAGAAGTTCTCGCCTACGTGTGGTAATCGAAAATGTCGCGTATTGGACGACTTCCCATCGACGTTCCCGCGGGCGTGACCATCTCGGTCGACGGCCGTGAGGTCGCGGTGAAGGGCCCCAAGGGTGAGCTCACCCTGACGGTCGCAAAGCCCATCGAGGTCGCGGTCGAGGAGAACCAGGTTCTCGTCACTCGTCCCGACGACGAGCGCGAGTCGCGGTCGCTTCACGGCCTGACCCGCACGCTCATCAGCAACAACATCATCGGCGTGACCCAGGGATACACCAAGGGTCTCGAGGTCGTCGGAACCGGATACCGCGTGGCTCAGAAGGGCAGCTCGGTCGAGTTCGCCCTCGGCTTCTCGCACCCGGTCCTCATCGACCCGCCCGCCGGTATCACGCTCACGGTCGAGGGCAACAACAAGCTCACCGTCAGTGGTATCGACAAGCAGGCTGTCGGCGAGGCAGCTGCGAACATCCGCAAGATCCGCAAGCCCGAGCCGTACAAGGGCAAGGGCGTGCGCTACGCCGGCGAGGTCGTGCGTCGCAAGGCCGGAAAGAGTGGTAAGTAACCATGGCTCTCAAGTCAAAGTCTGACGCCCGCGCGCGTCGTCATGCCCGCCTTCGCAAGAAGGTCGTCGGCACCGAGGCGCGTCCGCGCCTCGTCGTCAACCGCTCGGCTCGCCACGTCTTCGTGCAGCTTGTCGACGACAGCAAGGGTCACACCGTCGCGTCGGCATCGACGCTCGAGACCGACCTGCGCTCGCTCGAGGGTGACAAGACCGCCAAGGCCCGCAAGGTCGGCGAGCTTCTCGCTGAGCGTGCGAAGTCTGCCGGCGTTTCCGAGGCAGTGTTCGACCGTGGCGGAAACCGCTACGCAGGTCGTGTCGCCGCCATCGCCGACGGCGCCCGCGAAGGGGGTCTGGCACTGTGAGTGACAACAAGGAGAACGAAGTGACCGAAGCGGCAGTTGCCACTTCCGAGACTGCTGCCGGCACCACGCAGGCAGAGCCGTCTCAGCGCGACAACCGCCGCGGCGGTGGCCGTGGTGACCGCAACCAGGGTGGCCGTGACCGCAACTCGCGCGACCGCGGGGACAACCAGTTCCTCGAGCGCGTGGTCACCATCAACCGCGTCTCGAAGGTCGTGAAGGGTGGTCGTCGCTTCAGCTTCACCGCTCTCGTGGTCGTCGGTGACGGCAACGGTCTGGTGGGCGTCGGCTACGGCAAGGCCCGCGAGGTCCCTCTGGCGATCTCGAAGGGTGTCGAAGAGGCCAAGCGCAACTTCTTCCGCGTTCCGCGCGTCGGAAGCACCATCCCGCACCCCGTGCAGGGTGAGGCTGCAGCAGGCGTCGTCCTGCTCCGTCCCGCTGCTGCCGGTACCGGTGTCATCGCCGGTGGTCCGGTCCGCGCCGTGCTCGAGTGCGCCGGTATCCACGACGTGCTGTCGAAGTCGCTCGGCTCGTCGAACACGATCAACATCGTGCACGCGACGGTGACGGCTCTGAAGCAGCTCGAGGAGCCCCGTGCGGTCGCCGCACGTCGTGGCCTCGAGTTCGACCAGGTCGCACCCGCGCGTCTCGTCCGTGCGGAGGCTGACGCCATCGCCGCACAGAAGGTAGGTGCCTGATGGCTGCGCGCCTGAAGGTCACGCAGGTCAAGTCCAAGGTGAGCGAGAAGCAGAACCAGCGTGACACGCTGCGCAGCCTCGGTCTGAAGCGCATCGGTGACAGCACCGTTCGCCCCGACGACGCGCAGACGCGCGGCTACGTCAAGACCGTCGCCCACCTCGTCAAGGTTGAGGAGATCGACTAATGGCTGAGAAGAACGAAGCCGTCGAGGCTGAGAAGTCCTCGAAGAAGGCTGCCGCTCCCAAGGCCGCAGCCGAGAAGAAGCCCGCTGCCAAGAAGGCTCCGGCGAAGGCATCCGCGGCCTCGGCCGAGGCCGCCAAGCCGGCCGCCAAGAAGGCAGCGCCGAAGAAGGATGCTCCGGCATCCCGCCCCGGCGTGCTGAAGGTACACCACCTGCGTCCGGTCCCCGGCGCCAACACCGCGAAGACCCGTGTCGGTCGCGGTGAGGGCTCCAAGGGCAAGACCGCGGGTCGCGGTACCAAGGGCACGAAGGCTCGCAACACCGTTCGCGTCGGCTTCGAGGGTGGGCAGATGCCTCTGCACATGCGCACCCCGAAGCTGCGCGGGTTCAAGAACCCGTTCCGCGTCGAGTACCAGGTCGTGAACCTGGAGAAGCTCGCGGAGCTGTACCCCCAGGGTGGCGACGTCACCATCAGCGACCTGGTCGCCAAGGGTGCCGTTCGCAAGAACGAGAAGGTCAAGGTTCTCGGAAACGGCGACATCGCCGTGAAGCTCACCGTCGCGGTCGACAAGGTCTCGGGTTCCGCCGAGCAGAAGATCGTGGCGGCTGGCGGATCCGTCAAGTAACCACTTCATGAGAGGGGTCGGAGATTCTCCGGCCCCTCTTATGGGTTAGCCTGTTCTTTCAGCCGTCCTTGTGGGATCGGCAACCTTTCAGGAGGACGTCCTTGTTTAGCGCCATCGCGCGGATCTTCCGCACGCCCGACCTGCGTCGGAAGATCGGTTTCACCCTCGCCATCGTCGCCATCTACCGGCTCGGCTCGAATGTGCCCGCTCCGTTCGTGAACTTCCCGAACGTCGAGGAGTGCCTCGCGCTGAACTCCGGGACGGAGGGACTCCTCGGACTCGTCAACCTCTTCTCAGGTGGCGCGCTCCTCCAGCTCTCGATCTTCGCCCTCGGTGTGATGCCGTACATCACGGCGACGATCATCACCCAGCTCCTGCGCGTGGTCATCCCTCACTTCGAGGCATTGCACAAGGAGGGTCAGGCCGGCCAGGCCCGTCTGACCCAGTACACGCGTTACCTCACGATCGCGCTCGCGCTGCTGCAGTCGACTACGCTCGTCACGGTCGCCCGCAGCGGGCAGCTGTTCGGCACGACCGACATCGCCGCGTGCCAGAACCTCCTCACCAACGACGTGTGGTGGGCGCAGCTGCTCATCATCATGGCGATGACCGCAGGCACAGGCCTCATCATGTGGTTCGCCGAGCTCGTCACCGAGCGCGGCATCGGCAACGGCATGTCGCTGCTCATCTTCACCTCGATCGCCGCCACCTTCCCCGGCGCCATGTGGCTCATCTGGGAGAGCAAGGGCTTCGAGGTCTTCCTGCTGGTGCTCCTGGTCGGAATCATCGTCATGGGTCTCGTCGTCTTCGTCGAGCAGTCCCAGCGCCGTATCCCGGTGCAGTACGCCAAGCGCATGGTCGGTCGCCGCACCTACGGCGGCACGAACACGTACATCCCGATCAAGGTCAACATGGCGGGTGTGATCCCCGTGATCTTCGCCTCGTCGCTGCTGTACATCCCGGCGCTGATCGCTCAGTTCAACACCCCGCAGGACGGCTCCGAGCCGGCCGCGTGGGTCACCTGGATCAGCGCGAACTTCACGACCGGCAACAGCCCCATCTACATGGCTGTGTACTTCCTGCTGATCATCGGGTTCACCTACTTCTACGTCGCGATCACCTTCAACCCGGTCGAGGTCGCCGACAACATGAAGAAGTACGGCGGGTTCATCCCCGGCATCCGCGCCGGCCGTCCCACTGCCGAGTACCTCGACTACGTGCTCACGCGCATCACGCTGCCGGGGTCGATCTACCTCGGTCTGATCGCGCTGATCCCGCTGATCGCTCTCGCCACGGTCGGCGCCAACCAGAACTTCCCGTTCGGCGGCGCCTCGATCCTCATCATCGTGGGTGTCGGTCTCGAGACGGTCAAGCAGATCGATGCACAGCTGCAGCAGCGACACTACGAAGGGCTCCTCCGATGACTCGATCAGCTCGTCTCCTCATCGTCGGTCCGCAGGGATCGGGCAAGGGCACACAGGGCGTCCGCATCGCCGAGTCCTACGGCATTCCCGTGGTCTCCACAGGCGACATGTTCCGCGCGAACATCAAGGAGGGCACGGCCCTGGGTCAGCAGGTCACGGCCATCCTCGACAAGGGTGACCTGGTTCCCGACGAGCTCACCAGCGAGATCGTCCGCGACCGCCTGTCGCAGGACGATGCCGCGAAGGGCTTCCTGCTCGACGGATATCCCCGTAACGCCGCTCAGGTCGAGCACCTGGATGCGTTCCTCGGCGCCCGCGGCGAGTCGCTCGACGCGGTCATCCTGCTCGACGTCCCGCGCGAAGAGAGCATCGAGCGTCTGAAGCTGCGCGCGGCGGAGCAGGGGCGATCGGATGACACCGACGAGGCCATCGCCCATCGCCTCGACATCTACGAGCATGAGACGGCTCCGATCCTCGAGGTGTACGGCCCGCGAGGCATCGTGGACCGTATCGACGGCGTCGGCAGTCTCGATGAGATCACCGAGCGCGTCTTCGCGGCGCTGACCGCTCGCGGTCTGCGTCTCGCTGCCTGATCACCGCACGATGTTCCGCAAGTCGATCTACAAGAGCCCGGCGCAGCTGCGCGCGATGGTGGAGCCCGGTCTCATCACGGCCGCTGCGCTCGACGCTGTGCGTCCGATGATCCGACCCGGGGTCACGACGCTCGAGCTCGACGCCGAGGCGAACCGCGTGATCCTCTCGCGTGGCGCGGAGTCGAACTTCCAGCTGGTGCGTGGCTACCGGCACACGACGTGCATCTCGGTCAACGAGGAGGTCGTGCACGGCATCCCCGGCGCACGTGTGCTGCAGGCCGGGGACATCGTCTCGGTCGACTGCGGCGCGCAGTACCAGGGCTGGAACGGCGACAGCGCCATCACCGTCGTCGTTCCTGACGACACCCGCCCGGAGGTCGTCGCGCAGCGCGAGGAGCTCTCCCGGGTGACCGAGGGCTCGATGTGGGCGGGCATCGCCGCCATGGCGTCCGGCTCTCACCTCGGTGACATCGGCGCGGCGATCCAGGGCTACATCGAGGCGCAGGGTTCCTCGGCGGTCTCCGGTGAGACCTACGGGATCCTCCGCGAATACGTCGGCCACGGCATCGGCCGCAAGATGCACGAGGCGCCGAGCGTCTTCAACTACCGCACTCCCGATCCCGGGGCTGAGATCAAGCCCGGACTCGTGCTCGCGATCGAGCCGATGGTCACGGCCGGCAGCGACGAGACGTTCGTCGAGGATGACGACTGGACCGTCTCGACGGTCGACGGCACGGACGGCTCGCACTGGGAGCACAGCGTCGCCGTGCACGCAGACGGCATCTGGGTGCTCACCGCGCCTGACGGGGGAGCGGCCGGCCTCGCGACCTTCGGCGTGATTCCGACCCCGATCGCCTGACGTCCGGCCCGACGGGGGGCTGCGAGCGCTTCCGCCGCAACGCAGAGCATCGTCACAACGCGCACATAGGTTTCTCCGGGCACAATGGGTATATGGGTGCGCATGCACCTGCAGACTTCACGCCGGGCCCGCGACGGGCGGGCCTCGACAGAAACGGAAAGCAATGGCAGCCGCGAAGAGCAACACCAACTGGTTCGTGATCGGCGTCTCGGCGGCAGTGGTGGTCGTGCTGGCCGTACTGGCCTTCGTGGTCGTGTCTCTCAACAACCAGGCGACCGACCCCGGTGCGACGCCGAAGGCGAACGATTCGTTCAACTCGGAGACGGGCGCGATCTCGTTCGGCGATGGCGAGGACGAGGTGTCGATCTTCGTCGACTTCCAGTGCCCGGTATGCAAGAGCTTCGAAGAGCAGTACGGTGAGGCGCTCGAGACCGCTGCTGCGGACGGCCGCATCACGCTGTCCTACCACCCCATCGCTATCCTCGACCGTTTCTCGCAGGGCACCGAGTACTCCTCCCGCTCGGCGGGCGCGGCCGTATGCGTCGCGGAGTCCAACCCGGAGCTCTACCTCGACTTCGCCAAGGCACTGTTCGACAACCAGCCCGCCGAGAACTCGTCGGGCCTGACCAATGAGCAGCTCGCCGGCTTCGCCACGGAGGTCGGGGCGGACGACGCGGTCTCCTGCATCACGGACGAGACCTACCGGAAGTTCGGCAAGGCCCAGGCGCAGGCGCACGAGATCTCCGGCACCCCGACGGTCGAGGTGAACGGAACGCGCCTGGATCTTCAGAACCAGGCTGATTTCAAGAAGTTCACCGATCTGATCAGCTGACGACCTCGCGATCGCGATTCGCGCCACGAGAGTTCCAGCATCCTGCTCAGGTTGCCGGAACTCTCGTTGTCGGATAACATAGATCTTTGGTGCCTTGCGCCTTGATTCGGCGTGTCTGAATCGGCAGAGGCATCGTAATCCAATCACCCACCGCAGATCGACCGGTCTGCAGAAGCGTCAGCGAGGCTATGGCTAAGAAAGACGGTGTCATCGAGATCGAGGGCGTGATCTCCGAGGCTCTGCCCAACGCGATGTTCCGCGTTGAGCTCTCCAACGGACACAAGGTCCTTGCAACGATCTCCGGCAAGATGCGGCAGAACTACATCCGCATCATCCCCGAAGACCGTGTGGTCGTGGAGCTCAGCCCCTACGACCTGACCCGCGGACGAATCGTCTACCGCTACCGCTGATCGGTCGAGAAGTAACACCCCAGGCACTCTGCCTGCCCGGTGAAGACAGCGAACAGGAAACATCATGAAGGTCAACCCCAGCGTCAAGCCCATCTGCGATCACTGCAAGGTGATCCGCCGCCACGGCCGCGTCATGGTGATCTGCAAGAGCAACCCGCGCCACAAGCAGCGCCAGGGCTGAGCGCCCGCCGGCCCGCCGGCGGACTCTTCGGATCAGACTCACAACTCAATACACACAACGGCAGGATCAGAACCCACGCGAGTGGGGGACACCTCGGGGCGGAGGCCCGAGCACCGATCCTGCTCCACACCTCCACAACACTCAGGAGAACCGCATGGCACGTCTTGCCGGCGTTGACATCCCGCGCGATAAGCGCGTGGTGATCGCCCTTACCTACATCTACGGCGTCGGCCGTACCCGCTCGGTCGAGATCCTCAAGGCTACGGAGATCGACGAGAGCATCCGCGTGAAGGACCTCAGCGACGACCAGCTGATCGCCCTCCGCGACTACATCGAAGGCAACTACAAGGTGGAGGGTGACCTGCGCCGCGAGGTCGCCGCAGATATCCGCCGCAAGGTCGAGATCGGCTCCTACGAGGGCATCCGCCACCGTCGTGGCCTCCCGGTCCGTGGTCAGCGCACCAAGACCAACGCCCGTACCCGCAAGGGCCCGAAGCGCACCGTCGCCGGCAAGAAGAAGGCCCGCTAAGCGCGGCCCCAGGGACTAGGAGAACACTTTCATGGCTGCACCCAAGGCCGCCGCGCGCAAGCCGCGCCGCAAGGAAAAGAAGAACATCGCGCTGGGCCACGCCCACATCAAGTCGACGTTCAACAACACGATCGTCTCGATCACCGACCCGTCCGGCGCTGTCATCAGCTGGGCATCGTCGGGTGGCGTGGGCTTCAAGGGCTCGCGCAAGTCGACGCCCTACGCCGCAGGAATGGCTGCCGAGTCGGCCGCCCGCCAGGCGCAGGAGCACGGCGTCAAGAAGGTCGACGTCTTCGTCAAGGGACCGGGTTCGGGTCGCGAGACCGCGATCCGTTCGCTGACGGCCGCCGGCCTCGAGGTCGGCTCGATCCAGGACGTCACGCCGCAGGCGCACAACGGCTGCCGTCCGCCGAAGCGCCGCCGCGTCTGATCCGGCTTGTTGAGCCGCTCGGCCCTTCGGGTCCGAGCGGCTCGACGCCCGCCAGCGCGGGCAACGACTCCCAAAACTCAAGACCTCACCCCACCACATGTCATATAGCGGGCATGTGATCGAAAGGAACACAGAGTGCTTATTGCACAGCGTCCCACACTGACCGAGGAAAAGATCGTCGAGAACCGTAGCCGGTTCATCATCGAGCCTCTGGAGCCCGGCTTCGGATACACGATCGGCAACGCGCTTCGTCGCAGCCTGCTGTCGTCGATCCCCGGCGCCGCGGTCACCAGCGTTCGCATCGACGGCGTGCTGCACGAGTTCAGCACGATCCCCGGCGTGAAGGAGGATGTCACCGAGATCATCCTCAACATCAAGCAGCTCGTGGTCTCGTCGGAGCGCGACGAGCCCATCACCGCGTACCTGCGCAAGACCGGTTCGGGCGAAGTGACCGCCGCTGACATCTCGGCTCCGGCCGGTGTCGAGGTCCAGAACCCCGAGCTCGTCATCGCGACGCTCAACGAGACCGCGAAGTTCGAGCTCGAGCTCACGATCGAGCGTGGCCGCGGCTACGTCTCGGCGACGCAGAACCGCAACGAGTACGCCGAGGCCGGTCAGATTCCGATCGACTCGATCTACTCGCCGGTGCTCAAGGTCAGCTACCGCGTCGACGCCACCCGTGCCGGTGAGCGCACCGACTTCGACAAGCTCGTCCTCGACGTCGAGACCAAGTCGGCCATCAGCCCCCGCGACGCGGTCGCTTCGGCTGCGAAGACGCTCACCGAGCTGTTCGGTCTCGCCCGCGAGCTGAACGTCGAGGCTGAGGGCATCGAGATCGGCCCGGCGCCGGTGGAGGCAGTGAACTCCAGCGAGCTGTCGATGCCGATCGAGGACCTCGACCTCTCCGTGCGCTCGTACAACTGCCTGAAGCGCGAGGGCATCAACACTGTTTCCGAGCTCGTCGCCCTGTCGGAGACGCAGCTCATGAACATCCGCAATTTCGGCCAGAAGTCGGTCGACGAGGTGCGCGACAAGCTCATCTCGCTCGGTCTGTCGCTCAAGGATTCGGTGCCCGGTTTCGACGGCGCCCACTTCTACGGCGGCAGCGAAGACGAGTCCTTCTGACCCACCCGGATTGTCATCTGGCAGAGGCCAGCTGACCCGACCTTTCCTGACCAGGAGCTAGATATGCCCAAGCCCACCAAGGGTCCCCGCCTCGGAGGCGGCCCCGCCCACGAGCGCCTGCTGCTTGCCAACCTCGCAGCGGCTCTCTACACCCACAAGTCGATCAAGACGACCGAGACCAAGGCCAAGCGCCTGCGTCCGCTCGCCGAGCGCCTGATCACCTTCGCCAAGCGCGGAGACCTGCACGCTCGTCGTCGCGTTCTCTCGGTTATCGGCGACAAGAACGTCGTGCACACGCTCTTCACCGAGATCGCACCGCTCGTCGCAGACCGTGAGGGTGGCTACACCCGCATCACGAAGGTCGGCAACCGCAAGGGTGACAACGCGCCCATGGCCGTGATCGAGCTCGTTCTCGAGCCCGTCACCCCCAAGGCGAAGTCCACCAAGAAGGCTGCCAAGGCTGACAAGCCGGCCGAGGTCGTCGAGGAGGCCCCCGCTGAGGAGGCTCCTGCAGACGAGACCGTCGAGGCAGGCGCTGAGTCGCAGGCCGAGGGTGAGGCAGCCGAGGCTGCCGCCGAGGACGCCGTCGAGAAGAAGTCCGAGTAAGCACCTCGCTCACTCGAAGAAGCCCGCCGCCCCGCAAGGGACGGCGGGCTTCTTCGTTCTCGGGAGCGGTCGTCAGCGTGCGCGCAGATCCTTGCGCAGGATCTTGCCGGATGCCGACTTGGGGATGGCGTCGACGAACTCCACCTGCCTCACCTTCTCGTGAGGCGCGACATGTGCGGCGACGTGCGCCATCACGGCATCCGCGTCGAGCTCGGCGCCCTGCTGCGCGACCACGAACGCCTTGGGCACCTCCTGTCCGTCATCGTCGAGCACACCGATCACGGCCGCATCGGCGATGCCCGGGTGCTCGAGCAGCACCGCCTCGAGCACGGCCGGTGCGACCTGATAGCCCTTGTACTTGATGAGTTCCTTGAGCCGATCGACGATGCGGAAGATGCCGTCGTGCGTCACCGTCGCGACGTCCCCGGTGTGGAGCCATCCATCGCTGTCGAGCATCTCTTCGGTCGCCTCGGGCCGGTTCAGGTAGCCGGCCATCACCTGCGGACCGCGGATCAGCAGTTCGCCCGGTTCGCTCGCACCCTCGGGCGGCGCCGTGACATCGGAGCCGTCCTCCGCGACGAGCCTCGCTTCGGTGTCGGCGAGCAGCAGCCCGACCGATGACCGATCGATGTCGGGACGGTCGTAGGGGATCGCATGGGTGACCGGGCTCGTCTCGGTCATGCCGTAGCCCTGGCAGACCGTGCACCCCAGCCGGGCGGCCACCGCGGATGCGAGCGCGCCGTCGAGCGGAGCGGCCCCCGAGAAGATGACCTTGATCGCCGAGGTGTCGAACTGATCGACCAGCGGATGCTTCGCGAGCGCGACGGCGATCGGCGGTGCGATGAAGACCCAGCTCGTGCGATGCTCCTGCACGACCCGCAGGAACTCAGCGAGGTCGAACTTCGGCATGGTGACAAGTGCCGCGCGCTGCCGCAGTGCGAAGTTCAGCAGCACCGTCATCCCGTAGATGTGGAAGAACGGCAGGACGGCGAGCACGCGGTCGTCGTCCCCGAGCGAGATCGTGGAGCGGCACTGGCTGACGTTCGCGATCAGGTTGCGGTGGGTGAGCATGACGCCCTTGGGTCGGCCGGTCGTGCCCGAGGAGTAGGGGAGCACCGCGAGATGCGTCGCCGGATCGAAGGTCACCTCGGGGGCGGGGTGGCCCTCGCCGAGCAGGGCCGGCAGCGAGGGGTGTCCCTCGGCCCCGTCGAGCACGATCACATGGTCGTCGTCGAGCCCGACCGCCGCCGCGGCAGCCTTCGCGCCGGGGAGCAGGGGCGAGACCGTGATCAGCCATGCGGCCTCGGCGTCGGTCAGCTGATTCGCGATCTCCTCGGCGGTGTACAGCGAGTTGATCGTCGTCGCCGTCGCCCCTGCGCGCAGGATGCCGTGGAAGACCGTCGCGAACGCGGGGATGTTGGGGCACAGGACGCCCACCGTGGTTCCGACGCCCACGCCACGCGCCGCGAGAGCACCGGCGAAGAGATCGATCTGCGCGATCAGCTGACGGTAGGTCGTGGCGGCACCGCTGACGCCGTCGATGAGCGCGATGGCGTCGAGGCGGTGCTCCTCGACGTCACCGAACAGGAACTGATGGATCGAGATCGCCGGGATCTCGACATCGGGATAAGAGCTGCGCACCATGAGATCTCCTCCGATCCGGGTCATCGACGACGCCGTCTGATGCGATCCAGTGTCGCACAGCAGGGCACCGAGTCCCAGGGTGCGGGTGCAACCCGTCAGCGGGGCGCGATGCCCGGGAGTAGGCTGATCCGGTGAGTGATGCAGAGACCCTGAGCAGAGGGCCTCGCGCCTACACGGCATTCACCGGGATCGGCCTGATCGCCGGCCTTCTCTCCGGGCTCTTCGGAGTCGGCGGCGGCACGGTCATCGTTCCTCTGCTCGTGCTGTTCCTGCATTTCAATCAGCGTCTCGGCGCCGGCACATCGCTCGCGGCGATCGTCCCGACGGCGACCGTGGGCGTGATCTCCTACGCGATCGGCGGATCGGTGGCGTGGATCCCCGCCCTCATCCTCGCGGCAGGCGCCGTGGTGGGAGCGCAGATCGGCACCCGTCTGCTGCCCAGGATCTCTCAGACGGTGCTGCGCTGGTTCTTCGTCGGCTTCCTCGTGATCGTGATCGTCAGCCTGTTCCTGGTGGTCCCCTCTCGCGACGCGGAGTTCGAGCTGCAGCTGCTCAACGGGCTCGCGCTCGTCATCGTCGGCATCGGCACCGGCATCCTCGCGGGGCTCATCGGCGTCGGCGGGGGAGTGATCGTGGTGCCCGTGCTGATGCTCGCGTTCGGCACGAGCGACCTCGTCGCCAAGGGCACGTCGCTGCTCATGATGATCCCGACCGCGATCTCGGGCACGATCGGGAATCTCCGCAACCGCAACGTCGATCTGGTCGCTGCGGCGATCGTCGGTGTGTCGGCCTGCACGACCACGGCTCTGGGCGCATGGCTGGCCACGCTGATCGATCCGCTGGTGGGGAACATGCTGTTCGCGGCATACCTCGTCGTCATCGCCGTGCAGATGGCGATGAAGGCGGTCAAGGGTCGCAAGAAGAAGGACTGAGGGGCCTTAGTTCCGGCCGGCAGGCACCGAGCCCCGCGACCGAGAACGTAGGATCGAAGGGTGGCAGTCAACCAAGATCTGGTCGGCCGGGAGTTCCCGCCGACGCCCCCCTACCTCGTCGGCCGTGAGAAGGTGCGCGAGTTCGCGCGTGCCGTCTTCGCAGACGCACCGCAGCACACCGACGTCGAGGCGGCTCGCGCAGCCGGCTTCGCCGACGTCGTGGCGCCCCCGACGTTCGCGATGGTCATTCAGGACCACACCCTCCAGCAGCTTCTCGCCGAGCCCGATTCGGGCATCGTCCTGGCGCGCACCATCCACGCCGAGCAGAAGTTCGCCTACTCGCGCCCGATCGTCGCGGGGGATGAGCTCACGGGACAGCTGCGGGTGACCGGAATCCGCATGATGGGCGGCAACGCCATGATCACCAGCGCTGCCGAGATCACGGATGCCGCCGGCGAGCACGTCGTGACAGCCACCAGCGTGCTGCTGGTCGGCGCAGAAGAGGGAGCCGAGTGATGCCGTTCGCTGTCGGAGACGTCGTCGCAGAGCGCACCGTCCATCTCACGCGCGAATCGCTGGTTCGCTACGCCGGAGCATCGGGCGACTTCAACCCGATCCACTACCGGGATGACATCGCCGCCGAGGTGGGCCTGCCGGGAGTGCTCGCGCACGGCATGCTCACCATGGGCATCGCGTCCTCGGTGGTCGTGGCCGCGCTCGAACCGTCGACGCGCATCGTCGACTACGGCGTGCGCTTCACCAAGCCGGTCGTGGTCCACCCGACGGACGGGGCCGACCTGCACGTCGTGGCGACCGTCGGCGCGGTCGACGACGAGTCGACGCGGATCGATCTCAAGGTCACGTTCGGCGAGACGACGGTCCTCGTCAAGGCGCAGTTGCGCGTCGTCTCCTGATGGGCGGCGCCGTGCACGAGGTCGAGCCGCTCAGACTCGCCGCACTCACGACTCTGCGCACGGGTGGTGCCCCCGAGCGGATGCTCGAGGCGTCGACCACCGCGGAGCTCATCGACGCGCTCACCGACGTGTGGTCGCGCGGCGAGGAGTGGTTCGTCCTCGGCGGCGGATCCAACCTGTTCATCGGCGACGCCTCCTTCGAAGGAACCGTCATCCGCGTCCTCACCCGCGGCATCGAAGAGCTCCCCTCTCCGCACGCCGGACGCATCCGGCTCCGCGCCCAGGCGGGGCACAGCTGGGACGACCTCGTCGCCTACGCGGTCGAGCACGGATACGCCGGTCTCGAGGCCATGAGCGGCATCCCGGGCACCGTCGGCGCGTCTCCCGTGCAGAACATCGGGGCGTACGGGCAGGAGATCCAGGAGACCCTGGTCGAGGTCGAGCTGATCGATGAGGCCACGGGCGAGGTGTCGGTGGTGCCGGCATCCGAACTCGGGCTCGGGTTCCGCACCTCCGTGCTCAAGCACCACTACGGCAGCGTGCCGCAGCGCCGTGCGGTGATCCTCTCGGTCACGGTCGATCTTCTCGTCGCCGACGAGCGCGAGGTGCGCGGCGAGCAGCTGCGCAGGGCTCTCGCTCTGGACTCCGACGCCCCTGTGCCGCTGACCTGGGTGCGCGAGCGCATCCTCGCCACGCGCGCCTCCAAGGGGATGCTGCTCGACGAGAACGATCCCGACACCCACGGGGTCGGCTCGTTCTTCCAGAACGCGATCGTGTCGGAGGTCGCGGCGCGCGCTCTGCCGCCCGAGTGCCCCCGCTGGCCGGTGACGCCCGATCTCGATGCGGTCACGGTGATCCCGCTCGCCTCGTACGACGGCTACGTTCCTCCCGCGAAGGCGGAGGCGCCCGACGTCAAGGTGAGCGCCGCGTGGCTGATCGAGCAGGCCGGCATCCGCAAGGGGTTCAAGCTCCCGCGGTCGCGGGCGTCGGTCTCGACCAAGCACGCACTGGCGCTCACCAACCGCGGCGGCGCGACGGCGGCCGAGGTCTCGGAGCTCGCGCGCTTCATCCAGAGCCGCGTCCATGCGGAGTTCGGTCTCGTGCTGCAGCCGGAGCCCGTGCTTCTCGGCGTCGAACTCTGACGACAGCGGGCTGAGCCGCGGCGCGGTGCCCGCCTGACAACCTCACGCGTTCCCCGTACACTCGCGGCATGAGCGGACTGATCCCGTACCTGCTGTTTCCCGGAAACGCGGCCGAAGCGCTGGAGCACTATCGCGGTGTCTTCGGAGGCGAGCTCCAGCTGGTCGACTACGCAGCCGCCGGCCGGGCAGACGGGCCGGCTGATGCGATCGCGCATGGACAGCTCACGGGGCCCGTCGAACTGGCAGGGGCGGATGCCGGTGCCGACGACGACGCCGTGCAGATGAGCGGGATGTTCCTCTCTCTGCTCGGCACCGCCGACGCATCGACGCTGACGAGCTGGTTCGATCGGCTCGCCGAGCAGGGTCGAGTGATCGACGCCCTGCAGAAGCGCCCGTGGGGCGACTACGACGGCACCGTCACCGACCGCTACGGCATCCGCTGGCTGATCGGCTTCCACGACGAGGTGTGAGCCGACCAGCCGGCGGGCGTCAGGCGAACAGTCGCTGCAGCCGCTGCACGCCCTCGAGGAGCTGATCGTCGCCGAGCGCATAGGACATGCGGATGTACCCGGAGGGGCCGAAGGCCTCGCCCGGAACGACGGCCACCTCGGCCTGCTCGAGGATGAGGTCGGCCAGCTCGAGCGACGTGGTCGGTGTCGTGCCGCCCCACGTTCGACCGAGCAGGCCCTGCACATCGGGGTACACATAGAACGCGCCGAGCGGGTTCGGCACCACGAGTCCGTCGATCTTCGACAGCTCCGACACGATGAGGCGGCGACGGCGGTCGAATGCCTCGCGGAACTGCTCGGCTTCGGTCTGGGGGCCGTTGAGAGCGGCGATCGCGGCCTTCTGCGCGACGTTGTTGACGTTGCTCGACAGGTGCGACTGCAGGTTGCCGGCGATCTTGATGGCGTCCGCGGGGCCGACCATCCAGCCCACACGCCATCCGGTCATGGCGTAGGTCTTCGCGACACCGTTGACGAGGATGGTCTGGCCGGCGAGATCGGGCACCGCCTCGACGATCGACGTGGCCTTGACGCCCTCATAGGTGAGGTTCTGGTAGATCTCGTCCGAGATCACCCAGATGCCGTGCTCGAGCGCCCACTCGCCGATGGCCGTGGTCTCTTCGGCCGTGTACACGGATCCGGTCGGGTTCGACGGCGAGACGAACACGAGCACGGTGGTGCGCTCGGTGCGCGCGGCCTCGAGCTGCTCGACCGTGACCTTGTAGTCCTGGTCTGCACCGGCGAAGACCTCGACCGGAGTGCCGTCGGCCAGACGGATGGCCTCGGGGTAGGTCGTCCAGTACGGCGCGGGCAGCAGCACCTCGTCGCCCGGGTTCACCACTGCCTGGAAGGCCTGGTACACCGACTGCTTGCCGCCGTTGGTGACGATGACCTGCGAGGGCGAGACCTCGAGGCCCGAGTCGCGCAGCGTCTTCGCGGCGATCGCCTCGCGCAGCGCCGGAAGGCCCGGTGCCGGCGTGTACCGGTAGCTCGCCGGATCGGCGAGGGCCTCGGCCGCGGCGTCGACGATGAACTGCGGGGTCGCGAAGTCGGGCTCGCCGGCGGCATACGAGATGACGGGCTTGCCTTCGGCCTTGAGCGCCTTGGCCTTGGCATCGACCTTGAGGGTCGCGGATTCGGCGATGGCGGAGAGCTTGCGAGAGAGAGGAGCGCGTTCGGTCACGACTACGAGCGTACTCGGCTCGCCCCGTGCGATGACGGATGGATGGTCGACAAGAATCACGGTTCTTTCGTCGTCGCGGACGGCGCTGCCGCCAGGGGTGCTGCCGTGGCGCGCCGCCGTCGCTGCACGAGGAAGAACGCCCCGATCGCCAGGGCGAGGCACGGAACGCCGAACGGCAGCGTCGCGCGGAACTCCTCGGTGAGCGCGGTCGAGATCGCGATCGCGAACATGAGGACCGCGCCGATGACTGCTCCGGGGCGAGCGCCCCGGACCGAGTACTTCGGCTTCTCGCCCCGAACGGCGAGATGACGACGGAACGCGATGTGCGTCACGAAGATCATGAACCACGTGAACAGCGCTCCGAACATCGAGATCGCGAACATCATCGTGAACGCATCGGCCGGGGCGAGCACGTAGATCACGGTCGCGACGGCGATGCCGCCGGTCGAGAGGAGGAGTGCGTTGACCGGCGCACCGTTCTTTGCAACCGCGCCGAAGATCCGGGGCGCGTCACCGGCGCGCGACAGCGAGAACATCATCCGTGTCGAGACGTACAGCTGGCTGTTCATGGCCGACAGCGCGGCGATGATCACCACGAAGTTCAGCACGGAGTCGGCGAAGGGGATGCCGATGCCCTGCATCACGGTCACGAAGGGGCTCGATCCGGAGAGGATCTCTGAGACCGGCGCGATGGAGACGATCAGGGAGAGCGTGAGGATGTAGAAGACCAGCAGTCGGAACGCGGTCGCCCTGAACGCCTTCTTGACCGCCTTCTCGGGCTCGGCGGCCTCGCCGGCCGCGACGGCGATCATCTCGACGCTGAGATAGCTGAAGATCGAGACGATCACGGCGAACCACATGCCGCTCAGGCCGTTCGGCATGAACCCGCCCTCCGCTCCCCAGTTGTGCACTCCGCGCCTCTGATCTCCGGAGAAGAACACCAACCAGCCGGCGACCACGATGAACGCGATGATCGCGAACACCTTGATGGCCGAGAACCAGTACTCGAGCGTGCCGAAGCTCTTGACGTTCATCGCGTTCACGACGATCAGTGCTCCACCGAACAGCACGACCCATATCCACGCAGGAGCCTCGGGGAACCACAGCTGCATGTACTCGCCCACCGCCGTCACCTCCGTGCCCACAGCGAGCACGATGCAGCCCCAGTACATGTACCTGACCAGGAAGCCGGCCAGCGGTCCGATGTAGTGCTCGGCGTAGGCGCCGAACGACCCGGAAGTCGGGTGCTGCACGGTCATCTCGGCGAGGCCTCCCATGAGGAGCAGCGCGATCATTCCGCCGATTAGATAGCTCAGGACCACGCTGGGGCCGGCGAAGCCGATCGCGAATCTGCTGCCCAGGAACAGGCCGGTGCCGATCGCCCCGCCGAGAGCGATCATGCCCAGCTGCCGCGCGGTGAGTGATTTCTGCAGGCCGATCTCTCGGGTCTGGATGTCGGAGAATTCAGCCATGGTCGTCCTTCGGCGTCTGTGCATGCGGGTCGGAAGGCGCTGCGGCGAGGATGCTCGTCCGGAGCGCGTCGCGAGTATTGCAAGGATTCGGCGGCAATGGCACAGTCATGAAGATGATTCGAGATAGGCCCGCTATGTCGAACAGGATTCGAGCACTGAGCCGATGACAGGAGAACCATGACCCTCGCGCTGACCGATGCCGACCGGACGATCCTCCGAGAGCTGGCCCACGACGGACGGCTGTCGAACAAGGAGCTCGCGTGCCGGGCCGGTATCGCGCCGTCGACCTGTCACGGGCGGGTGCGCATGCTGGAGGACGCGGGAGTGATCCGCGGCTACCGCGCGGACGTCGATCCGCGAGCCGCAGGGGCGGCGATCAGCGCGCTGATCTCGGTCGCCGTGCTCAATCACGCGCGCAGCCAGGTCACCGAGCTCGTACCCGTCATGCAGGCGATCCCCGGCGTGCAGCAGGTGTTCCTCCTCGGTGGCGATCGCGACATCCTGATCCACGTGGCGATGGCCGACGTGCCCGCCCTGCGCGAGTTCATCAGGGTGCACATCGGTTCGCATCCCGATCTCGGGCAGTCGCAGACGCAGCTGATCTTCGAGCATGCGATCGGTGCGATGCCGACGTGACCCGCCTCCGCTCGGACGCGTCGGGTGCCCGCTACGCTGAGGTCACATGACGGCGGATGAGGATGCGGTGGACACGGACGATCTGATCCCCGAGGCGGCCGTCCGTCCGCAGCATCTCATCGTCACGGTGTTCGGTCGCCATGTTCGCGCGCACCGAGGCGAGATCCGCATCGCGGCGCTGATCGAGATGATGTCGGCGCTCGGCGTCGACGCGGGCGTCGTGCGTTCCTCCGTCTCGCGGTTGAAGCAGCGCGGCATCCTCGTCAGCGAGGGCGGAGGCGCCTACCGTCTGTCGTCATCCCTGGAGGACGTGTTCGCGGCCGGTGACCGTCGCATCTTCGAGTCTCGACGCGCGGAGTCGGATGATCAGTGGGTGCTCGCCTCGTTCAGCGTTCCCGAGAGCGAGCGTCCGCTGCGCCATCAACTGCGCAAGCTCCTGCAGCGGCTGGGTTTCGGACAGGTGACGGGTGGTCTCTGGATCGCGCCGGGGTTGATCGCGGAGGAGGCCGAGACCGCTCTCGCCGGCTCGGGGCTGGACGGCTACGTGGAGCTGTTCCTCGGCTCGCGTCTCTCGAGCGGCCCGCTCGAGGATGCCGTGCGAGAGTGGTGGGACCTTGCGGCGATGGAGCCGCTGTACCGCGGGTTCATCGACACGTTCCGCGGCATGAGCGGCGAGACCGATGAGCGGCTCGCCTTCGCCGTGCACGTCCGCGCGATCACCCAGTGGCGGCGCCTCGTGTACCTCGACCCCGGGCTGCCGCTGGCTCTCCTTCCCGAGGGGTGGGTGGGCGTCGAAGCGGCGCGTGTCTTCGATGATCTGCACGCCGCGCTCGGGCCTGCCGCCGAGCGCTTCGTCGACTCCGTCATGACCTGACGCTTCATATCGCTGTAGCGCTTGCGTGACGGTCGTCACGTATGTGACACTTCTTCGACACCGAGCGAAGGAGCTTGCATGACCGAGCACGAACTGCACTGGGAGCGCATCCCCCAGGTGACCCGCAGCGGCGAAGAAGACACGCAGACGATGTCGTCGGGCGGCTGCATCCGGGTCTCCGGCGTCGGGCCCCAGCACACCGAGGCCACGAGGATCTGGTTCGGTCAGGTGTCGAACGACCCGGGCTACCGATCGCTGCCGCATCACCACGGCGAAGCTGAGACGGGCGGATACGTCCTGCGCGGACGGGCGCGCATCTACTTCGGCGAGGGATACCGGGAGCACCTCGACATGACGGCAGGCGACTGGGTCTTCGTGCCGCCGTTCATGCCGCACGTCGAGGCGAACATGTCGGTGACCGAAGAGCTGGTGTGGCTCACGACGCGCACACCCGACAACATCGTCGTGAACCTCGCCGACGTCGACGATTCGACGCTCGAGGGCTTCCGCCGCCTATGAGCACGTCTGCCGCCTTCCACAGGGCGATGAGTCTGGTCGAGGTGGAGTCGGCTCACGCCGAGCGGGCGTTCGAGGCCCAGCCGCAACCGGTGCCGTGGCCCAAGGCCTATGGCGGAGACCTCGTGGCGCAGAGCGTCGCAGCGGCCCTCCGCACGGTCGACGGGGATCGGACCCTCCATTCGGTGCACAGCTCGTTCCTGCGCGGCGTCGACACCGCGGAGCCGGTGCACTACGAGGTCGAGATCATCCGCGACGGACGAGGATTCTCGACGCGGCATGTTCGCGGGCATCAGCACGGCCGACTCGCGTTCATGGCGACCACGTCGTTCCACGTCCCTGAGTCGTTCCCGGAGCACGGGCCGCTCATGCCGGATGCGCCGATGCCTGAGCTGCTGCGCTCCTCGGCCGAGGTGCTCTCCGGACTCTCGGGCGACGACATCGAGTACTGGTCGCACGGACGCAGCTTCGACATGCGTCATGTGCCGGGCCCCGTCTACGTCGAGGTCGAGGGGGAGCGCACCGCCCACCAGGCGGTCTGGGTGCGCGCGTTCGATCGGCTCGACGAAGACCCGCGCACGCACCAGCTGGCGATCGCCTATGTCTGCGACTACACGATCCTCGAACCCGTGCTGCGTGTACTCGGTCTTCCGTGGCGCTCCGAGGGACTGGCCACGGCGAGCCTGGATCACGCCATGTGGTTCCACACGCCCGCTCGCGCAGACGACTGGCTGCTCTATGCGCAGGAGAGCGCGGCGATCTCCGACGGCCGCGGTCTCGGACTCGGACGCTTCTTCACCCGCGACGGCCGACTCGTCGCCACCGTCGCACAGGAGGGGATGATCCGCCCGGGTCGTCCGCTCTGACCACTTCACGACCTCGCCCCTGAAGGGACCAGCAATGACGCTTTCCCCCACCGCGCACGTCGACACGTTCACGCGTGACGCGCTGCCGCCGACCGACCTGTGGCCGACCCTGGAGTTCACCATCCCGGACGTCCGATACCCCGAGCGGCTGAACGCCGCCGTCGAACTGCTCGATCGCACGATCGACCGCTTCGGTCCCGACCGACCCGCGATCCTGCTCGCCGATGGAACGTCGTGGAGCTATGACGAGCTCCGACGGCGAGCTGACCAGTTCGCTCAGGTCCTCGTCGAGGACCACGGACTCGTGCCGGGCAACCGGGTGCTGCTGCGCATGCTCAACGGCCCGTGGACAGTCGCCTGCTGGCTCGGCGCACTCAAGGCGGGAATGGTCGTCGTCACGACCATGGTGGCGTGGCGTGCCCGGGAGCTGCGTCCGATCGTCGAGCGGGTGCGGCCGAGCGTCGCCGTCATCGATCATCGGGGCGGCGCCGACGCGGAGGAGGCGTTCGCGGGCCTCGAGGACGCGCCGGCTGTGATCGTCGCGGGAGGCGAGCCGGACTCCCTGGTGGTCGCGTGCGGTGCGAAGAGCGGTGACTTCATCGCCGTCGACACGGCCGCCGACGACGTCGCGCTCCTCGGCGCGACCAGCGGCACCACCGGGGTGCCCAAGATCACCATGCACTTCCATCGGGACATCCTGGCCAACGCCGACACGTTCGGCCGACATGTGCTGCACCTCGCATCCGACGATGTGAGCGCCAGCACGGCGCCGCTGGCGTTCACGTTCGGTCTCGGCGGAAACGTCGTGTTCCCCCTGCGGACCGGCGGTGCGATGGTGCTCGTCGAGCGGGCGACTCCTGTCGAACTGGCGAAGCTCATCGAGCCGCTCGGCATAACCGTCCTCTACACCGCGCCCACGGGGTACCGCAGCATCATCAAGGAGGGCCTCGCGGGCGAGCTGCGGCGGCTGCGCATCGGCATCGCGGCGGGGGAGCACCTCACCATCTCCACCTTCGAGGCGGTCGAGGCCGCCAGCGGACTCCGACTGATCAACGGCATCGGCGCGACCGAGATGCTGCACGTGTTCATCTCGGCATCCGGCGACGACATCCGTCCCGGCACGACCGGCCGGGTCGTGCCCGGCTATCGAGCGGCCATCCTCGACGAGGACGGGCGGGAGCTCGGAGCAGGCGAGCCTGGTCGGCTCGGCGTGATCGGCCCGACCGGGTGCCGCTACCTCGACGACGAGCGCCAGAGCGTCTATGTGCACGACGGGTGGAACATCACCGGCGACACGTTCGTGCAGGACGAGGACGGCTACTTCACCTTCCAGGCGCGGAACGACTCGATGATCGTGACGGCCGGCTACAACGTCGGGGCTCCGGAGGTCGAAGACGTCATCCTCGGCCACGAGGATGTGCTCGAGTGCGCTGTCGTCGGCTGCCAGGACCCCGAGCGCGGGATGATCGTCGTCGCGTTCGTCGTGACGCGCGAGGGGGTCATCCCGTCGGACGCGCTCACGGCGAGCATCCTCGACCACGTCAAGGCCCGGCTCGCGGTGTACAAATGCCCCCGACGGGTCGACTATCTCCCTGCGCTTCCCCGCAATCCGAGCGGCAAGGTGCAGCACTTCATCCTTCGCGAACGGGCGGCCGCCTCGGCCGACGTCGCCGTCACAGAAACCCGAGGAGTCTGACATGCGCGCAGCCGTCATCGGCGGAGGCCCCGCGGGGCTCTACTTCGCCGCTCTCATGAAACAGCTCGACCCCACCCACGAGATCACGGTCTGGGAGCGAAACGCCCCGGACGACACGTTCGGGTTCGGAGTCGTGTTCAGCGACGAGACACTCGGGGGGATCGAGAACGCCGACCCGGTGATCGCGCAGCGCATGGGCGAGCAGTTCGCGCGCTGGACCGACATCGACGTCATCTTCGGCGGTGAGACCCACACCGTCGGCGGCCAGGGATTCGCCGCGATGGGGCGGAAGGAGCTGCTGCAGCTGCTGCAGCAGCGCTGCCTCGAGCTGGGCGTCACGATCCTCTTCCGCACTCCGGCACCCGACGCCGCGGAACTGATGCAGGAGTACGACCTCGTGCTCGGCGCCGACGGCATCAACTCGTTCGTGCGGGGGCAGTTCGCATCGACGTTCGGTCCCGACCTCGATCGACGCGTCTCGAAGTACATGTGGCTCGGCACGGATCGCGTGTTCGAGGCGTTCACGTTCGCCGTGCTCGACACGCCGCACGGCGTCATGCAGCTGCACGGGTACCCCTACTCCCGGGAGCGGAGCACCTTCCTCATCGAGATGCACGAGGACGTGTGGCGAGCGGCCGGGCTGGATGCGACCGAGCATGATGTCTTCCCTCCCGGCGTCAGCGACGAGCGTTCCGTCGCGAAGATCCGCGAGATCTTCGCCGAGGTGCTCGACGGTCATGAGGTGCTCACCAACAACTCCAAATGGCTGAACTTCACGACGGTCCGCAACGAGCGCTGGCACCATGAGAATCTGGTGATCCTCGGAGACGCGGCGCATACCGCGCACTTCTCGATCGGATCCGGCACGAAGCTCGCCATGGAGGACGCCCTCGCGCTCGCCGCATGTGTGCATGAGCATGCGTCGCTCGACGCGGCGCTCGACGCGTATGAGATCGAGCGTCGTCCTGTCGTCGCGTCCACCCAGCGCGCGGCACAGGCATCGCTCGAATGGTTCGAGCGCATCGGACAGTATGCCGATCAGGAGCCCCTGCAGTTCGCTTTCAACCTGCTGACGCGCAGCCGACGGATCACGCTGGAGAACCTGGCGATGCGCGATCCCGAGTTCGCGACGGAGATCGTCCGCGGGGCGCCGCTGCCCGGCCGCGACGACGCCGAACCGGCGATGTTCCGGCCTCACCACATCGGTCGACTCGAGCTGAAGAACCGCATCGTCGTGTCGCCGATGGACATGTACTCGTCGGTCGAGGGCGTTCCGGGGGACCTCCATCTGGTGCACCTCGGCTCCAAGGCGATGGGCGGTGCGGGACTGGTCATGACCGAGATGGTGTGCGTGTCGCCGGAGGGGCGGATCACACCGGGGTGCGCGGGGCTCTATTCCGATGAGCAGATGCGGGCGTGGCAGCGGATCGTCGGATACGTGCACGGCAACTCCTCGGCCATGATCGGGGTGCAGATCGGTCACTCCGGGCGCAAGGGCTCGACCAGGCGCATGTGGGACGGGATCGACCAGCCGCTCGAGCAGGGCAACTGGAACGTGGTCGCACCCTCCGCGCTGGCATACGGGGTGGAGAACCAGGTGCCGCTGGAGATCGATCGCGAGACCATGACGGCGATCCGCGACGAGTTCGTCGCTGCGACGCGTCGTGCCGCCGCCGCGGGATTCGACCTCGCCGAGCTGCATGCCGCACACGGATACCTCATCTCGTCATTCCTGTCGCCGGTGTCGAATCAGCGCGTCGACGACTACGGCGGCCCGCTCGAGAATCGGCTGAGGTACCCTCTCGAGGTCTTCGATGCGATGCGGGCCGCGTGGCCGGAAGAGCTGCCGCTGACGGTTCGGCTGTCGGCCGAGGACTGGATCGACGGGGGGAACACGGTCGATGATGCCGTCGAGATCGCACGCGCCTTCATCGCCCACGGCGCCGCGGCGATCGACGTGTCGTCGGGCCAGGTCGCGAAGCACGAGCGCCCCCGATTCGGTCGCAGCTATCAGACTCCCTTCGCCGACGCGATCCGCAACCGGGTGGCGGCGGAGGCGGGCGTCAGCGTGATCGCCGTCGGTGCCATCTCGAGCTACGACGACGTCAACTCGATCCTGCTCGCCGGGCGCGCCGACCTCGTCGCCCTCGGTCGAACGCACCTGTGGGACCCGCAGTGGACCCTGCACGCGGCTGCGGATCAGGGCTACCGCGGGGCGGGCGCAGAGTGGGTGCCGCAGTTCCGTGCAGGCTCGCGCAAGCCGCCGACGTCGCGCACCGATGCGGTGCGCCCCCGCCTCGCGCTCGCCAGAGATCCACGACGAGACGTCGCCGAGTCGAACCACCGTCGCTGGGTGCCCGCACCCACGACCGTCGACGCTCTCTCGCACTGACTCCGCGTCGACCGACGCGCACATCGACAGACACACCGACACGAAGGAGACCGCACATGTCGCGGCAGATCATCAATCCCGAGTCGCTCGTGAAGCCGAGCGGATTCGCCCATGGCGTGCGGGCCGGAGAGTTCGTCTATCTCGGCGGACAGACGGCCATGGACGCCGACGGGCACATCGTCGACGGAGGAATCGTCGAGCAGTTCGTCCAGGCGTTCTCGAACGTGCTCACCACGCTCGCCGCCGCCGGAGGGACGCCGCGGGACCTGGTCGACGTCACCATCTATCTCACCGACGTCGACGCCTATCAACGCAACGGTCGCGAGATCGGACGCCGGTGGCGGGAGTTGGCCGGCACGGAGTACCCGGCGATGGCGGGCATCGGGGTCACGCGGCTGTGGCAGCCCGAGGCTCTGATCGAGATCCAGGCCGTCGCGCACGTCGCGAACCCGCAGGAGAGCTGATGAGACTCGCGACGGTGCGACGGCCGGACGGTATGCACGCCGCAGTCGGTGACGATGCCGGGTGGGTGGTGCTCGACGAGGCCGACGCGCAGGAGCTGATCGGTTCACCGGTCTGGCGGACACGGGCACGGGCCGCGCTGCGGCACCCGGCCAGAGTCGAGCTCGGGGGGCACGAGTTGGCGAACCCGATACCGCGTCCTTCGAAGGTGTTCTGCTGCGGCTTGAACTACCGTGATCACATCGTCGAGACCGGGCGCCCCGTGCCGGAGTTCCCCACCCTGTTCGCCAAGTTCGCGGACACCCTGACGGGCGCTGAAGACGACATCGTCGTGCGCAACACCGACAAGCTCGACTGGGAGGCGGAGCTCGCCGTCGTCATCGGTGCCGACGTGCATCGAGCCGACCGTGAGCAGGCGGAGGCCGCGATCCTCGGGTACGCGGTGTCGAACGACATCTCGATGCGCGACTGGCAGCAGCGGACACTGCAGTGGCTGCAGGGCAAGGCGTTCGATGCGACGACCCCGGTGGGTCCGTGGGTGGTCACCGCCGACGAACTGGACCCGCGCGACGGATTGCGCATCACCTGCGCGGTGAACGGCGAGCTGGTGCAGGACTCCGACACGTCCGAGCTGGTGTTCGACGCCGCCGACCTGGTCGCCTACGTGTCACAGATCACGGTGCTGCGCCCGGGGGACATCGTGCTCACCGGCACCCCTGGCGGAGTCGCGCTGGGGATGACCGAGCCCCGGTGGCTTCGCGACGGCGACGTGGTCACGACCGAGATCGCGGGGATCGGCGCGCTGCGCAACACCATCCGGTTCGACGAAGAGCCGTAGGGCAGCCCATCGGACAGGCAGAAGGGGCCGGGATTCGATCCCGGCCCCTTCTGCGATGTGCGACGACGATCAGGCGGTGTGCATGCCGTGCGCGCGTGCCACGGCATCCAGGGTGATGCGTCCGCCCTGCACGTTGAGGCCCTGGGCGAGCGCACGATCGTCTTCCGCCGCGCGGTCCCATCCCTTGCCCGCGATCGCCGAGACGTAGGGCAGCGTGGCGTTGGTCAGGGCGCGCGTCGCCGTCTCCGGCACCGCGCCGGGCATGTTCGCGACGCAGTAGTAGATGGAGTCGTGCACGGCGAACGTCGGGTCGTCGTGTGTCGTGGGGCGCGAGCCTTCGAAGCATCCGCCCTGGTCGATCGCGATGTCGACCAGCACCGAGCCGGGCTTCATGGTCGCGACCATGTCGTCGGTCACGAGCTTCGGCGCGGCGGCGCCGGGGATCAGCACCGATCCGATGACCAGGTCGGCCGTCGCGAGCTCTTCGGCGATGTCATACCGACTCGATGCCCGCGTCTGCAGAGCGCCGCCGTAGCGGTGCTCGAGCTCTCGGAGTCGGGGCAGCGAGATGTCGACGACGGTCACCTGGGAGCCGAGGCCGAGCGCGTTCGCGGCCGCGTGCTCGCCCGCGACCCCGCCGCCGATCACGACGGTCTTGGCGCGCGGAGTGCCCGCGATGCCGCCCATGAGCACGCCGCGCCCTCCCGCGGATCGCATGAGGGAGTACGACCCCATCGTCACGGACAGGCGCCCGGCGATCTCGCTCATCGGCACGAGCAGAGGCAGACTACGGTCGGGAAGCTGCACGGTCTCATAGGCGACGGCGGTCGTGCCCGCCTCGACGAGCGCCGTGGTCAACGCCCTGTCGGCGGCGAGATGGAGGTAGGTGAAGAGGGTGAGGTCCGGGCGCAGGAACCCGTATTCCTGGGCGATCGGCTCCTTCACCTTGATGAGCAGCTCGGCTTCGCCCCACGTCTCCTCGGCGGTCTCGACGATCTCAGCGCCGGCGATCCGATACGCCTCGTCGGAGATGCCCGACCCGACTCCGGCGCCGGACTGCACGAGCACGCGGTGGCCCTCGTGCACGAGGCGGTCGGCACCCGCGGGGGTGAGGGCGGTGCGGTTCTCGTTGTTCTTGACCTCGGTCGGCACGCCGATCTTCATCGATCCTCCAGGTGACGGTGGGGTGTGTGCATCTCAGAATCGCAGAAACGTCGATCATTCAACAGAATGTCTGAAGAACATTCGCCGCCAGTCCAGATCCTGCATAATCGTTCGCATGGAGACGTCACCCGAGGCCCCTGCGTCGAACACCCTTCGGGCGCCTGCGCTGGATGCGACCGACGCGAGGATCGTCCAGCTGTTGAGCGCGGACGGTCGGATGACGAATGCCGAGCTCGCAGGCCACCTCGGAGTCGCGCCGTCGACCGCGCACGCGCGTCTGCGCGCACTCGTCGAACGCGGGGTCATCAGCGGTTTCCACGCGAGCGTCGACGAGCGGATGCTGGGCGCCGGCCTCCAGGCCATCATCGGGGTGAGCCTTCGCCCGAGCGCTCGCCGCGAGAGCATCGTCGAGTTCGCCGACCGCGTGCGCGGCCTGCCTCAGGTGATCCAGGTGTTCTTCCTCGGCGGTGACGACGATTTCCTCCTGCACATCGCCGTCGCGGACTCCTCGGAGATGCGCGAGTTCGTGCTCGAGCACCTCTCGGCGCAGAGCAGCGTCGCCTCGACCAGGACCAGCATCGTGTTCGACTATCACCGCAACTCGGTGGCGGCGTCGTTCCACTGAACGCGGCCGCACCCCCGTCCCTCGGCTCGACCGGGCGGCGGCGCGGCTGTATATTGCACGACCTCGCGCGCGTGCCTATCGTGAGGGCGGGGACGGAGCAGCCGATGCGCACGCGGCGGACTCCGGTGGGGGTTCTGATGGGGCGGATGATCGACGACGCTGAGCTGGCTGCCTGGCTGTCGCGGCTCTCCGGCGGGCTGTGGGCGCCTTCGGGTGAGCATGCGCCGCACGACGCGGTGCCGGAGTGGTTCTCGCGCGAGGTGATCCGTCTGGACGGCAGCCGCGGCATGCTCCAGCTGTCGAACTTCGGCGCGATGCGGGCTGCTGATCCGGACGCGTTCGAGGCGGCGCTCGTGCGCAGGTCGATCGGCGCGACCATGTTGTACAGCACCCTCGAGACGTCGCACACCGTCGTCTACGAGCAGGGTGCTCCCGACGACGAGGACATCGTCATCGTCGGAACCTCGAACCAGGGTGGTCAGCGACTGCGCACCGCCGCAGGGATCCAGCTGATGAACGTCGGCAGGATGGGGTTCATGTCGAGTATGGGAGCGTCGGCCGTCGAGCACATGGGCGTGAGCGACACGACGGGCGTGGTCGTCCCCGTCGCCGCCATCCCCGGGTACCGTCACGTCATCGCTCGCGGGGCCGAGATGTTCCCCGACACTCCCTTGACGCGCGCTGCCGGTGCATCGCTCGGCCGGATGCTGTTCGAGTGGGTGAAGGACCCCGACCAGGGTCAGGGCGCTCTCGCGGGCACCGAGGCGGCCCTGATCGCGCTCGTGAGAGGACTCTTCCGTCAGTTTCCCGGTGACGGCGAGACCAGCAGGGCGAGCGAGTTCCGTGCAGAGGCGGGTCGCATCATCGAGCGACGGCACCGGGACCCCGCGTTCGGTCTCGCCGACCTCGCTGCAGATCTTCACGTGAGCCGCCGTCAGCTCTTCCGCCTCTATGAGGGCACCGACGAGAGTCCCGCGAGCCGACTGCTGCGTCGCCGCCTCGTGACCGCCCGCGAGGAGCTGGTCTCGACGCCACCGCAGGACCTCGCCGCCGTCGCGGCGCGGTCAGGGTTCGCCGATGCCTCCGCGCTGCGCGCGCAGTTCTCTCGACACGTCGGGCTCAGCCCGAGTGCCTTCCGCCTCGCCGCGCGCACGCAGCCGCCTCGACTCGCCGAGGCGATGCTGCTCAGCGACGAGCAGTCCGCGCCGTCCGACTGACACGGTCGGGGCCGCGCGGCCGATTCTGATCTCACGACTATGCGCGCCGACGCCGACGCCGGCCGGCGACGGATCCGACCTGCCTGCCGCGACTGTCTTCCCGCCGAGCAGACAGTGACACGAGACCGCGAATCTCGTGCCAGGTGACGCTCTGAGTGCCGGGCCGAGCACACCCGGTGACGCAACCTCCGGCGACGCTTCCTGACCGCCGGATGCCCTTCTAACCTGGGCTTGCCCGTGTCCCCAGGCGGGTCATGACGGCAGGTCGTCGCGGAGCTCCGCTCCTGGCGCATCGGCCGTCACGGCTTCCGGACGCGGCGGAATCGCCCGTCCGGAAGTTCGGGGGACAGGCGCGAGAGCGTCGGGCACGACGGACCACCTGCGCCAGGGCGCGGGTGGACGTGCGGGTGCCTCGGTCAGGGGAGACCGGGGCACCCGCGAATCCTTCCTCGTCTACGCGCCGAAAGATGACGGCAGAGCGCAGTAGTCCGCGAAGCGCCTCGTCGGTGCCGCCGGGTCTGTCACATCGACGATCGCGCCGGCGATCGAGTGCGGGGCTTCGTCGCCTGCGAGCTGCCACACGATGAAGTTCCACAGACCCCTCGCCGTCGGGCTGAGCAGCGCCGCCGGGCCCGAGACGATCAGGACCGTCGCCGGATCGGAGTCGGTGCGGAACGGCGCGATCACCTCATCGCGCAGCGCTGCTTCGTCGGCATCCGTGCTGTGCGTGCGTTCGACGCGCTGGTCTGCGGCCGTCAGCGCGGAGGCGAGATCGTCGGCGGCTCGACGCGAGCGCTCGGCATCCGCTCCGGCGACCGCGATCAGTCGGCGTCCTCGCGGGTACAGGTGAAGGAACTCGGTCGAGATGTCGGACCACACGTCGTTCATGCCCTCAGGGTACGCCTGCGGACGACGGCGGGCTCCGGCGTCATCCCCCCTCGCGCACGAGGAAGCCCCCCGGATGCCGGTGGATGGCATCCCGGGGGCTCCGCCGTGAACGGGTCAGACGTCCTCGACGAGGAACCTGCTGTAGGCGCCGAGCGTCAGGAAGGCCGGGAACTCCTCCTGCAGGGCCACGTCGCGGAACACCGAGGCGGCATCGTCGAATCGGTCGCCGTCGTGCCGGTCGACCTCGTCGAGCACCTCGGCGATCAGGCCTTCGACGTAGTCGGCGGTGATCGCCGTGCCGTCCTCGGTGGAGCGGTCCTGGTGGATCCACTGCCACACCTGCGAACGGCTGATCTCCGCTGTCGCGGCATCCTCCATCAGGTTGTCGATGGCCACGGCACCGAGACCCCGCAGCCACGCCTCGAGATAGCGGATCGCGACGGACACGTTGTCGCGCACGCCCTGAGCGGTGATCGGACGCCCGATGTGCAGGTCGAGCAGCTGCGACGCAGTCACCATCACCTCGGGACGCCGGCGATCCACCTGGTTGGGGTCGTCGCCGAGCACGGCGTCGAACTCGGCCAGCGCAGTGGGGATCAGATCGGGATGCGCCACCCAGGTGCCGTCGAAGCCGTCGCCGGCCTCGCGCTTCTTGTCGGCGGAGACCTTCTCGATCGCGCGCGTCGTGACCTCGGGGTCGCGTCGATTCGGGATGAAGGCGCTCATGCCGCCGATCGCGTAGGCGCCGCGCTTGTGGCAGGTCTGCACGAGCAGTTCGGTGTACGCCCGCATGAACGGCACCGTCATCGTGACCTCGCTGCGGTCGGGGAGGACGAAGCGTGCACCACGCCCGCGGTAGTTCTTGATGATCGAGAAGATGTAGTCCCAGCGTCCGGCGTTCAGCCCCGCACAGTGGTCGCGCAGTTCGTAGAGGATCTCGTCCATCTCGAAGGCCGCAGGCAGAGTCTCGATCAGCACGGTCGCGCGGACCGTGCCGTGCGGGATGCCGATGTACTCCTCGCTGAAGGAGAACACGTCGTCCCACAGCTTCGCCTCTTCGCTCGATTCGATCTTCGCGATGTAGAAGTACGGACCGCGTCCGTTCGCGATGAGCTCCTGCGCATTGTGGAAGAAGTACAGGCCGAAGTCGACGAGCGAGCCGGATGCCGCGGTACGGCGCCCTGCGCGGTCGGTGAACTGCAGGTGCTTCTCCGGCAGGTGCCAGCCGCGCGGACGCATCACGATGGTCGGTGTCCGCTCGGCGGTGACGTGGTACTCCTTGCCCTCGGGGGAGCGGAAGGACAGGTCACCGCGGATGGCGTCGCGAAGTGAGAGCTGCCCCTCGATGACGTTCTTCCAGGTCGGGCTCGTGGCGTCCTCCTGGTCGGCCAGCCACACGCGAGCGCCGGAGTTGAGCGCGTTGATCGTCATCTTGGGGTCCGTCGGTCCGGTGATCTCGACGCGACGGTCTTCGAGGCCCGGGCCGGCGCCCGCGACCCGCCAGTCGGCATCCGCACGGATGTGCGCGGTGTCGTCGCGGAAGCGCGGATCATGACCGTTGCCGATCTCGAACCGGCGACGCATGCGGTCGGCGAGCCGGTCGTGGCGGCGTGAGGCGAATCTGTGGTGCAGCTCGGTGAGGAAGGCGATCGCCGCGGGTGTGAGGATCTCCTCGTATCGCTCGCGCAGAGGGCCGGTGACGGTGATCGCGGGGCCCTGCTGCGCCGTCTGGATCGGAGCGGTGGTCGGGTGCATGGTCGGGGGTGCGGTGGGAGTGGTCATGATCATTGGGTCCTTTGATTCGTGCCGAACTTGTCGACGAAGAGGGGCCACGCGCCCGGAGGCTCCGCGCGGCGCGCCAGCGCCGTGTGGAGGGGGCGTGGGGATCAGTGGAACTGCGCGGCTTCAGTGGAGCCGGCGAGGGCGAGGGTGGCGCTGTCGGGGTTGAGCGCGGTGGAGATGACGTCGAAGTAGCCGGTGCCCGCCTCGCGCTGGTGCTTGGTGGCGGTGTAGCCGTTCGCCTCGGCGGCGAACTCGGCCTCCTGCAGCTCGACGTACGCGCTCATGGCGCGCTCGGCGTAACCGCGGGCGAGGTCGAACATCGAGTGGTTCACGGCGTGGAAGCCGGCGAGCGTGATGAACTGGAACTTGTAGCCCAGGTCGGCAAGCTCCTGCTGGAACGTCGCGATCTCGGCATCCGACAGGTGGCGCTTCCAGTTGAAGCTCGGGGAGCAGTTGTAGGCGAGCAGCTTGCCCGGGAACTGCGCATGGATCGCGGCGGCGAACTCGCGCGCCAGCTCGATGTCGGGCTCACCGGTCTCGACCCAGAGCAGATCCGCGTACGGCGCGAACGCGAGGCCGCGGCTGATGACCGAATCGATGCCGGGGCGGATCCGGTAGAAGCCCTCGGTCGTGCGCTCGCCGGTGGTGAACTGCTGGTCGCGCTCGTCGACATCGCTCGTGAGCAGGTCGGCGGCGAGAGCATCCGTGCGGGCGATGATGACCGTCGGGACGCCGGCCACGTCGGCGGCGAGACGTGCCGCGTTCAGGGTGCGGATGTGCTGCTGCGTGGGCACCAGCACCTTGCCGCCCAGGTGCCCGCACTTCTTCTCGCTCGCGAGCTGGTCTTCCCAGTGGATGGCGGCGGCACCGGCCTGGATCAGCGACTGTGCGAGCTCGTAGGCGTTGAGCGGTCCGCCGAAGCCGGCCTCGGCGTCGGCGACGATCGGCGCGAGCCAGTCCTGGGTGACCTCACCCTCGGCGTGCTCGAGCTGGTCCTGGCGGATCAGCGCGTTGTTGATGCGCCGCACGACCGCCGGCACCGAGTTCGCGGGGTAGAGCGACTGGTCGGGGTAGGTCTGACCGGCGAGGTTGCCGTCGGCGGCGACCTGCCACCCCGAGAGGTAGATCGCCTTGAGGCCGGCGCGCACCTGCTGCACGGCCTGGCCGCCGGTGTACGCGCCGAGCGCCCGCACGTAGTCCTCGGTGTGCAGGAGGTTCCAGAGGTTCTCGGCTCCGCGATGGGCGAGCGTGGCGTCTTCGCGAACCGAGCCGCGGACGCGGATGACGTCCTCCGCCGTGTATGTGCGCTCGACGCCGTCCCAGCGGGGATCCGTCTCCCAGATCTCCCGGAGCTCGGCGGCCGTCTGAACCTGGTCGCCGGCGCGCAGACCTGCGGGACGAGGGGTGGGGTTCTGAGCGGTGTTCGTCATGGTGTCTCCTCCGTTGGATGCCCGAGCGATGAAGCCCGGGTGGCGTGTGTCCACTCTGAGTGAATTTCTTGCCGCTCGAACACCGTTCGACGAGTGAAGATCGACCGAAATTCTGTTTCTGTGACAGAATCGGCCGCATGAGCACCTCAGCGATCGAAGAAGACGCCGACGCCCTCACCATCGGACGCCGCATCCGTCAGCTGCGCACGGCACGGGGAATGACCCTCGACGACCTCGCTGCGGCGGTCGATCGAGCGCCCAGCCAGATGTCGATGATCGAAACGGGCAAACGCGAGCCCAAGCTCACTCAGCTGCAGTCGATCGCGCGCGCTCTCGGAGTCACGATCGACGCGCTGCTCGAGGGCGAGCCGCTCGACGAGCGCAGCGCGATCGAGATCGCGCTCGAGCGGGCGATGAAGGGGCAGACGTTCCGGGCCCTCGGGATCGAGCCGTTCCGTATCGCCAAGAGCATGCCCACGGACGCGCTCAAGGCGCTGCTCGCCTTGCACGGCGAGATCGAGCGGCTGGGAGACGAGCGCGCTGCCACGCCGGAGGAGGCCCGACGAGCGAACGTCGAACTGCGTCACCTCATGCGCAGGCAGGACAACCACTTCGCCGACCTCGAGACCAAGGCGGCCGAGATCCTCGCGGCGGTCGGACACCCGGGCGGTCCGCTCACGCAGCGGACGGCATCCGAGATCGCCGCCTACCTCGGGTTCACTCTGCACTACGCGCCTGACCTGCCGCAGACCACGCGGAGCGTCGCCGATCTCGCGAACGGGCGACTGTACCTGTCGAGCAGCGTGCCGGCGAAGGGCGACGCGCGCACCGCTGTGCTGCAGGCGCTGTCGAGCCGCATCCTGGGCCACTCCGAGCCGCGCAGCTACGCCGAGTTCCTGCGCCAGCGCGTCGAGACGAACTACCTCACCGGGGCGCTGCTGGTTCCGGAGGCCCACGTCGTGCCGGCGCTGAAGGACGCGAAGTCGCGACGGGCGATCTCGATCGAGGACCTCCGCGACGCCTATTCGGTCTCGTACGAGACCGCTGCCCACCGCTTCACGAACCTTGCGACGCGCCACCTCGGCATCCCCGTGCACTTCCTCAAGGTGCACGAGTCGGGGACGATCACGAAGGCGTACGAGAACGACGACGTGAACTTCCCCACCGACCGGCTCGGATCGATCGAGGGGCAGATGTGCTGTCGCCGGTGGACCAGCCGCGTGGTGTTCGACGAGGACGACCGATTCAACCCCTACTACCAGTACACCGATACGGGCAATGGCACGTACTGGTGCACCGCCCGCGTCGAGGCGTCGAGCGAGGGGCTGCACTCGGTCAGTGTGGGCGTGCGCTTCGACGACACCAAGTGGTTCGTCGGTCGCGACACCCCGCATCGTGGAGTCTCGAAGCACTCGGTCGAGGTCTGCTGCCGCCGGGCGCCGGCAGAGCTCGAAGGCCGGTGGCGAGAGAACTCCTGGCCGAACGTGAAGACGCCTCGCACCCTGCTGGCGACGCTGCCGACCGGCGCCTTCCCCGGGGTCGACACGACCGATGTCTACGAGTTCCTCGAGGCGCACGCGCCGCGGTGAGGTGACGCCGGCTCGGTCAGGTGAGCGGCGCCGGCTTCCGGGGCACCAGGGCCACGGCGACGGCGGCGATGATCGCGACGAGCGCGAAGGCGACGAAGTTCCACTCGACGCCGATCGCGAGCGAGGCCAGCCATCCCCCCATGATCGGACCCATGATGGCGCCGATCCGGGCGAAGCTCAGCGCCCAGCCCGCCGCAGTCGCGCGCACGGATGCGGGGTAGTAGTCGGTGATGTAGGCCGTGAGCACCAACGACGTCGAGATCGACCCCACGCCGGACATGGCCACGAAGACGAGGTTCAGGTACATCGCGTTCGGGAACATCATCAGCAGGCAGGCGGCGCCGCCCAGGGCGTAGAAGATGATGAGGATCGGCTTCGAGCCGAAGCGGTCTGCGAGATGACCGAGCACGAGACCGCCGACCGCCGACGCGAGGCTGAACACGAGCAGGAACGTCAGGGCGGGGCCGAGATCGTAGCCGGAGGCGCGCATGATCGACGGCAGCCAGGAGTTCAGTCCGTAGACCAGGAGCAGGCCCGCGAACAGCGAGATCCACAGGAACACCGTCGAGCGCAGGGATCGCCGGGAGAAGAGCTGATTCAGGATGCTGTGCCAGGGGCGGCGTTCGCTCGTGGGGGACGCGGGGCGATCGGTCGGCATGTACGGCTCGATGCCCAGGCGGCGCGCGAGGGAGACCGCCCGGTCGTGCTGACCGCGGTTCTCGAGCGACTCGAGGGATTCGGGGAGCACCGTGGCGATCACGGGAATCAGCAGCAGGGGGAAGGCGCCGACGGCGATCACCCAGCGCCAGCCGAGGTGGGGGAGGAGGGCGATCGCGACGATCGCCGACACCACGATGCCCAGCGAGTAGCCGGAGTACATGATCCCGTAGTTCAGCGAGCGCTTCCGAGGCGCAGAGAACTCGATCGTGAGCGCCGCGGCGACGGGGATGATGCCGCCCATGCCCAGGCCGCCCAGGAAACGGAAGAGTCCGAAGACCTCGGGTGTGGGGGCCAGAGCGGCACCCAGCTGCATCAGTGTGAAGATCGACATCGACACGAGCAGCATCCGCTTGCGGCCGACGCGATCGCTCAGCGTGCCGATGAAGAGCGCGCCGATCAGCATGCCGACCAACGCCCAGGATGCGAGCCCGCCGAGCTCGACGGGGGAGAGCGACCAGGCGGCGTCCTCGGCGAGGGCCGGCAGCACGGCGCCGATCACCCCGATGTCGTAGCCATCGGCGAGGATCGCCATCCAGCAGCTGAACAGGACGATCCCGGTGACGGACCGAGGGACCGGCCAGGCCGCCTCCGTGGTCGTCGCGGCTGGGGTGGTGGACATCATCGTCTCCTTCGCAGTGACGCGCCAGTGCGTCGAGCGGATGCGGCCGGCCGGCCAGCGTTGCAAAACTATGACGAGCGTCAAAGAAATGCAATATTAAGCGCCGTCTGGAGCGACTGCGCTTCCTCGCTCACCGGTGACGCGTTGATCCATCGGACCGGAATCACGCCGCGTTCCAGCGCAGCCGAGGATCGGCGATGAAGTCCGCGAGCTGCGTCGACGCATCGGCGACCGGGAAGGTCGTCACCAGCAGCGGAGCGGCACCGGGGGTCGACGCGACGGCGTAGGCGAGTGCTGCCGGGCCTTCGGCGCTGCTGAACGAGACGCGGGCCTCGCGGCCGTCCAGCAGGTGCGACGCGGTCGCCGCGGGAGAGCGCATGAGCGCGGATGCCGCTGTGGTCGCCCGCGCGAGCAGGGTTTCCCCGCCGCGCCACGGTGTGAACGCATCCGACGACAGGCCGCATGCCTCAGCCAGTGCTCCATGGATCCAGCGGTCGCGTTTCAGGCCGTACGGGGTGGGCTCGAGCGAGAGCAGGTAGCCGTAGCAGTGCAGCAGCCCCGCATCGCCGATCGGCCACACCGCATGACGGCCTGCCCGCGCATGCAGTTCGTCGAAGAGCGCGCGGGGCACGAGGTGCCTGGCGGTGTTCTCGTCGACGATGGTCGATCGCCCCCAGGTGCGGAAGCGCCCGGCTTCACGGTCTTGCGCGATCGACTCGTCCAACCAGGGGAGCGCGTCGATCGCCGCGCGGGCGTCGGCGGCGGTGCCGCCCATCGCGACCGCCGCGGCGTCGGTGAGTTCGTCGAGTTCGGACACGGCGCTCACCATACGTGATGCGGATGGACGGATTGTTCACGCGGCGTTCACTCCCCGTGGTCGTTCTGTCCACAATCAATGAGCATGATGGACGAAGCGTCCTCACAGAAAGAACTCCGTGAACTCCATCCTCCTCTTCGACTTCGACGGCACCATCGCGCTCGGCGACGGACCCGTCCTCGCTTATGCCACTCACGTGGCCGCCGGGCTCGACGATGCCGAGGGCTTCGTCGACGGCATCCGCGTCGCGCTCGCCGCCGCCGACGGCGCCCTCGACGGGTACGACTCCGTGCGCCGCTCTGCTCTCGAGCGAGGAGCGGACGCTGCTCTGCTCAGCTCCGCCTACCGGGCGAGCCGCGAGCAGCTGGCGACCGACGCGGCCCCGGTCGTCGCGCCGGAGGGACTGGCGGACTTCCTTGCCGCGGCATCCGACGCCGAACGGGTACTCGTCACCAACGCCCCGATCACTCGCATCGCCGACGCGCTCGACGTGCTCGGCCTCGCCGGACTCTTCGACCGGATCATCACGAGCGCCCGCAAGCCCGCCGGGCTCGAGCGCGTGCTCTCCGATCTGCCCGCGAACGTCAGGGTGCTGAGCATCGGCGACATCTGGCACAACGATCTCGCTCCCGCGCACGCTCGCGGCCACGCCACCGCGCTGATCGGCGGTTTCTCCGATCCTGACGCGACCCCCACCTTCCGCGCCGCCGATTTCTCGACGCTGATTCCTCAGCTCGAGGCCTGGCTGCGCTCCTGAGCCCACCTCCTCCCACCCTCACTGACACCACACATCGAAGGATCACCATGCGCACCTCCCCCCTCCGCCGTTCTGCAGCGGGCATCGTCGCCGTCGGCGCGCTCCTGACGGTCGCCCTCGCCGGCTGCTCAGGCAGCACGACCGCCCCCGAAGGGTCGTCGGCCCCGGCCGCCGACCCCGATTCGCTCGTCCTCGCTCTCGTCCCCTCTCAGGACCAGGACGGCCTGGTCGACACCGCTGCTCCGCTCACCGACTACCTCACCGAGGAGCTCGGCATCGAGGTGACCGGCGTCGTCTCGAAGGACTATCAGGCAGCGGTCGAGGCGATGGGCGCCGGGCAGGCGCAGATCGGCTTCCTCCCCTCGCTGCAGCTCTGGCAGGCGAACGACATGTATGACGCCTCGGTCGTGCTGCAGACCGAGCGCAACGGCAACATCACGTACCCCGCGCAGTTCATGACGAACAATCCCGACAAGTACTGCGAGGACGAGCCGGTCGAGCGCGACGGCATGCTGTTCTGCAACGGCGCCGACGCCATGACGGGCCCCGCCGGACTCGACAGCATCGAGAAGGTGAAGGGCGCGAAGGTCGCGCTGCTGGGCCCCGGCTCGCCGGCAGGCTACATCTACCCGGTGCTCGCGCTGCAGGAGGCGGGCCTGGACACGGACGCCGACATCGAGCAGATCCCGGTGACGGCGAATGACGCCTCGGTGCTGGCCGTCTACAACGGCGACGCCGAGGTCGGATTCAGCTTCTGGGACGCCCGCACGATCGTGCAGAAGGACACCCCCGACGTCGGCGAGAAGGTCGTCGTCTTCGCGATGACCGAGGAGATCCCCAACGACGGCGTCGCCGTCTCGGCCGACCTCTCGTCCGAGCTGCAGGAGCGCATCACGACGGCCCTCGAGGACTTCTCGAACACTGAGCGGGGGTCGGAGATCCTCACGAGCATCTACTCCATCACCAAGCTCGCCCCGGCCGACCCCGACTCGCTCGACGTCGTCGCCCGCGCGGCGCAGGCCCTGGGGCTCCAGTAAGTTGTCTCCTCAGCTCCACCAGCGCGTGGACGCCGCAGCCCCGGCTGCGGCGTCCACGCCGTGGTCCATCCGCCTCGATGACGTCACGGTGCGATACCCGAACGGGACGATCGGCCTGAACCGCGTCTCCCTCGAGATCGACGCGGGGGAGATGGTCGCCGTCGTCGGCCTCTCGGGCTCGGGGAAGTCGACGCTGATCCGAACGATCAACGGCCTCGTGCCGGTGACGGCGGGAACGCTCGACGTGGGAGAGCATCGTGTCAGCGGCGCGTCGCCTCGGACACTGCGACGACTCCGCGGTGACATCGGCATGGTGTTCCAGGGCTTCAACCTCGCGGGTCGCGCGAGCGTCCTGCAGAACGTGCTCGTCGGCCGCCTGGCCCACACGCCGTTGTGGCGCACGCTGCTCGGCGCCTATCCGGAATCCGATCGGCAGTTGGCACACCATGCGCTCGACCGCGTCGGGATCCTGCCCAAGCTCTACTCGCGAGCCTCCGATCTCTCCGGCGGTCAGCAGCAGCGCGTCGCGATCGCCCGCGCTCTCGCGCAGGAGCCTCGTATCGTGCTGGCTGATGAGCCGGTCGCCAGCCTCGATCCACCCACCGCGCACGGGGTGATGAACGACCTCCGCCGCATCAACCGCGATCTGGGGATAACCGTTCTCGTCAACCTGCATCTGCTCGACCTCGCTCGCGAGTACGGAGCGCGCATGATCGGCATGCGCGCGGGAGAGATCGTGTACGACGGACCGGCGACGAGTGCCACGGATGCCGACTTCGAGAGCATCTACGGTCGCTCGCTGATGCCGGACGATCGGTTGGACGAGTGACCGGCCGCACATCAGCGCCTCTCGAAGTCCCCGCCCGACCGCGCGGAGCGTGGAGAGCGCCGGCCATCGTCGTCGCCGTGATCGCCGTCACCGTGGTCATGTGCCTCCCCGGCATCGGGATCGGCGCGGACCTGTCGGCGATCGCCCGCAATTGGCAGAACGGCGCCGACAAGATCGTCAAGCTCCTCCTGCCCGACTGGAGCTTCTTTCCGCGAACCGTCCCGCCGCTCATCGAGACGCTGCAGATGGCGGTCATCGCCACGGCGATCGGCGCCGCGATCTCGCTGCCGCTGAGCTTCTGGGCTGCCAGGGCGACGAATCCGAGCGCCCCGGCGCGCATCGTCGTGCGCGGCATCCTCAACGTCATCCGCAGCGTCCCCGATCTGCTGTACGCGGCGATCCTCGTGGCGATGGTCGGCGTCGGCGCGCTTCCCGGCATCCTCGCGCTGCTGCTGTTCAACGTCGGCATCATCGTGAAGCTGGTCTCCGAGGCGATCGACACCAACGACCGGGGTCCGCTCGAGGCGGGCCGCGCCGTCGGCGCCACTCAGGCGAAGATCAACCGCACGCTGGCGCTTCCTGACGCATGGCCGGCTTTCGCGAACCAGACCCTCTATGTCTTCGAGCTGAACGTGCGCGCATCCACGGTGCTCGGCCTCGTCGGAGCCGGCGGCATGGGGCTGCTCATCGACGCCGTGCGCACGTTCTACCGTTACGACCAGCTCTCGCTCATCATCCTGGAGATCCTCATCGTCGTCATCGTGATCGACCTCGTCTCGGACGCCATCCGTCGGAGGCTCGTATGACCGCGACGCTCGCTCCGATCCGCCCCGCTGCCCTGATCCCCGACAAGCCGCGCCGGCCATGGCTCACGGCGGGCTGGGTCCTCGTCACCGTCATCGTCGTGCTGGCCTTCTGGTCGATCGACATCAACTGGGCGCGGCTCGCCGATCTGCCGTCCGAGATCGTCCGGTACACGATCCTGATGTTCGGGTCCCCGAACTGGGAGAAGCTGCCGGAGGCGCTCTGGCAGACCTGGCGCAGCATCGAGATGGCATGGGTCGGTACGATCCTCGGCATCCTTCTCGCGACGCCGCTGAGCCTGATCGCCGCGCGCGGCTTCGGCCCGGCCTGGCTGCGGACCCTGCTGCGGGGTCTGTTCTCGCTCATCCGAGCGGTTCCCGAGATCATCATCGCGATCGTCATCCTCTCGGTCACCGGACTGACCCCGTTCACGGGCGCGCTCGCGCTGGCGATCAACGGCATCGGCACGCTGGGGAAGTGGGGGTATGAAGCGGTCGAAGCGGTGCCGCGCGGACCGATCGAGGCGGCCCGAGCAGCGGGAGGCGGAACGCTTCAGGTGCTCCGCTGGGGTGTCTGGCCGCAGGCGGAGCCGGCCTTCTGGTCGTTCTGGTTGTACCGGTTCGAGATCAACGTGCGCTCATCAGCCGTGCTCGGCCTGATCGGCGTGGGCGGAATCGGCGACATGCTGACCTCCTATACCCAGTACCGTGAGTGGTCGACGGTGGGTGTCCTGCTCATCGTGGTCGTCGCTGTCACGATGCTGATCGATGCCGTCTCCGGGGCGATCCGTCGCCGGATCATGGAGGGAGCCCGCACACGTGTTCTCGTCTAGCGCCCCGCCCACAGCGCGCATCGTCGCTGTGCTCAACACGCTGCAGCCGGCCGAACGCCGTGTCGCCGAGCTGATCGTCGAGTCGGCGGATGCCGTCGTCGAATGGACCGCGCAGGAACTGGCCCACCGAGCAGGCGTCGGCCGGGCTACCGTCGTGCGCGCGTGCCAGAGCTTCGGCTATCGCGGGTATCCGCAGCTCCGCGTCGCCCTCGCCGCAGAACTGGGCAGCGGGCCGACGGATGCGCCGACGGATCACGGCTCTGGCGTACTCGGGCGAATGCGAGGAGAGATCGACCGCGTCGCAGCATCCCTTCCGGCGCTCGCCAGTCTGCTCGACGCCGACACCGTGACGGAGGCGGTGCGTCGCGCGGCCTCCGCCCGCCGTCTGCTCGTGCTCGCGAACGGTCTGTCGTCGCCCATCGCGAGTGACCTGGCGATGCGGCTGACCGCCTCGGGACGCGCTGCGGAGTTCATCGCCGATGCGATCGCTCAGCAGATCGCCGCGCGCCATCTCACCCCCGACGACGTCTGCCTCATCGTCAGCGGGTCGGGGGCGAACGAGGCGAGTCTGCGCGTCGCCACCGCCGCCGCCCGCGGGGGCGCGTCGGTCATCGCGCTCACGTCGTTCGCCTCATCAGCGCTGACCGAGGTCGCCACGCTGTCGCTCGTGATCGCCCCGACCGGGGTGAGCTTCCGCGATGAACTCGAGCACACCTCGCGGGTGGCCTACCTGGTGTTCGCCGAGGTGTTCGCCGCCGCCGTCACCGCAGAGCGGGGAGCGGACGCCGTGCAGGCGCGTGCACACGCGCTCGAGGTCGTTTCGGACAACCTCGGTGAGGGCGCGGGAAAGTAGTCGTCCGCCCCTAGTCCCGTGCGGTCTGCAGCAGCGTCCACAGCTCCGCGCGCGCGGGGAACGACGACAGGTCGCTGCCCAGGAGCGCCCCGGCCTGCGAGATGCGGGACCGCAGCGTGTGGCGATGCACGCCGAGCGCCGCTGCCGCGGGATCCGCCTTCGCATCATGCTCGAGCCAGGTGCGCAGCGAACGTTCGAGGTCGGCGCCCGACCGGGCGTCGTGGTCGCGGAGGGGCGCGAGCCGTGACTCTGCGACCAGGCGCGCCTCATCGGTGGCCAGCGCACTGAGGATGCTGGATCCGGCGGCATCCGCGAAGTGGAAGACCCCCGCGCCGGACTGCTGGCGCAGGGCGGCGAGAGCCTGCGCGTGCGCGCGGGAGAACGCGTCATAGGATTCGGAGCTCGACGCCCCGATCCGGATGCCGAACCGCGCGGCGACCTCGTCGAGGAGCGCGTCGTCGTCGATCGACAGGCACAGCACGGTGCCGTCCGACGACTCGGCGAGGAAGCTGGCGGTGCCGTGCTCGGCCCGGCGTCGATCCCACCAGTCGGCGAACGGGCCGGTCGGCGCATCGGCAGCGATCGCCACCAGGACAGGGGCTGACGGCATCGACCCGAGCACCTTCCGGGCGAGAGAGGGGTCGTCGTCGAGCAGCGAGCTGAGCAGCTGCGCGTTCAGCCGGCGTTTGCTGCGGGCGAGCTGGTCGCTCTGCTCGAGCGCGAGTCCGGCCATCGCGATCACCGAGGTCACGACCGCGCGGGCTTCGGCGTCGAGCGCATCGACGGCCAGCGCGATCACTCCGCGCAGGTGTCCGCCGCGTCCGACCGTGAAGAGCGTGAAGGTCTGGTCGTCGATCGTGAGCGACTGCCCGGCCTCGAGTCCGCGGGTGAGGATCTCGGTGACGCGCTCGCCGAGCTCGGTCAGTCGTTCCGTGGTCACGGCGGATCGGGGGTGCGACAGCTGCAGGGCGCCGGAGGCGTCGTACATCCCCGCCCAGACGTCGAGGCGGCGGCCGAGCTCGGCGACGGTCGCATCGAGTCCGCGGGGGCGCAGTGCCGCGAGCGCGAGCGCGCGCTGAGTGTCGAGCGCCCACGACCGGCGGGCGTAGGCCTGAGCTGCGATGGCCTCGGAGTGGGCACGGGCGACAGCGATGAAGGGCGTGCGATAGGGCACTTCGAACAGGGGGATGCCGCGACGGGCGCACTCGACGATCAGTTCGTCGGGGATCGCTGCGCGGTGCACGTCCGTGCCGAATCCGAGTCCGAGCACCCCGCGATCCGCGAGCCGTCCCACGTAGACGTCGATGTCGGTGCCGGCGTCGAGCTGGGTGCCCGTCGTCAGCAGAGCGAGGTCCTCCGCGAGGAACGGCGTGGGGTCGGCGAGGTCGGAGCTGTGCACCCATCGCAGCGGGCGATCGAGGGCGCCGTCCGGAAGCCCCTCCGCATCCGAGATCAAGACGAGCCCGAGATCGCGGCGCCGGAACAGGGCGCGCAGCGTGGGCCGTTCGGTGTCGTCCATGCCCCGCTTCACCTCCGCATCCCGATCAGCGTTTGTACGTTCGGGCGATGATCTCTCTCAGATTGTACAGCTGGGCGAATGCATCGCCGGCTGATGCGGTCGTACGCTCACGGACATGGCTCTCCTCGACACCGCAGCTGTTGCAGTCCCCCTCGGCGGACCCGACCTCCCCCAGGAGCGTCGTCTCGTGACCGACCTTCCCGGCCCCCGCTCGGCCGAGATCCTCGCACGCAAGGCCGATGCCGTCGCCGCCGGCGTGGGGCACACGGTTCCCGTCGCCGCCGTCGCCGCCGGCGGAGGAGTGGTCGTGGATGCCGACGGCAACTCGCTGATCGACCTCGGCTCGGGCATCGCGGTCACGACCGTCGGCAACGCGCACCCGAAGGTCGCGGCAGCCGTCGCCGCGCAGGCCGCGCAGTTCACCCACACCTGCTTCATGATCTCGCCCTACGAGTCGTACATCGACGTGGCCGAAGCGCTCAACCGCCTCACCCCGGGAGACTTCGCCAAGAAGAGCGCCCTGTTCAACTCGGGCGCCGAGGCGGTCGAGAATGCGATCAAGATCGCCCGCAAGCACACCGGTCGCCAGGCCGTCGTCGCCTTCGACCACGGCTACCACGGCCGCACCAACCTCACCATGGCGCTGACGGCCAAGTCGATGCCCTACAAGAGCGGCTTCGGCCCGTTCGCCCCCGAGGTGTACCGCGCGCCGATGTCGTACCCCTTCCGCGACGGACTCGCCGGACCCGAGGCGGCATCCCGCGTCATCCTGCAGCTCGAGAAGCAGATCGGTGCCGACAACCTGGCCGCCGTCATCATCGAGCCCATCCAGGGTGAGGGCGGCTTCATCGTTCCCGCCGAGGGCTTCCTTCCGGCCATCGCCGCATGGTGCCGCGAGAACGGCGTAGTCTTCATCGCCGACGAGGTGCAGACCGGATTCGCCCGCACCGGCCACATGTTCGCCAGTGAGATCTTCGGCATCGAGCCCGACCTCATCACGACCGCCAAGGGCATCGCGGGCGGTCTGCCGCTCGCCGCCGTCACCGGTCGCTCGGAGATCATGGACGCCTCGCACTCGGGCGGCCTCGGCGGAACCTACGGCGGAAACCCGATCGCCTGCGCCGCGGCGCTCGCCGCGATCGACGTGTTCGAGAACGACGGCGTGATCGAGCGCGCCCGTGAGATCGGCGAGATCCTCACGACGCGTCTCGGCACCATGCAGGAGAAGGATGCCCGCATCGGCGACATCCGCGGCCACGGCGCGATGATCGCGGCAGAGTTCGTCGACCCCGAGACCGACGCGCCCGACGCCGCTCTCACGGCGGCCGTCGCGAAGGCCTGCGTCGCGCAGGGCGTCATCGTGCTGACGTGCGGCACCTACGGCAACGTCATCCGCTTCCTCCCTCCGCTCTCGATCGGCGACGACCTCCTGAACGAGGGCCTCGACGTCGTCGCGGCCGCGCTCGCCGCCGCCGCGGGCTGACGGATCAGCGCTCGCGGTCCGTCCGCGATCGCCACCACACGTCCGGCCGCGACGAGGATCGGGGGATTTCGAGTCGCGGCCGGCACAACGCTTTCCAATGAAGGAGAACCAGATGGCTGAGATCACTCGCGACGTGCTGATCGTCGGGGCCGGAGCCGCAGGGCTCACGGCGGCGAACGACCTGCGCAAGGCCGGCCTGTCGGTCGCCGTACTCGAAGCACGTGACCGCGTGGGCGGACGGCTGTGGACCGACGTCATCGACGGCGCCATGCTCGAGATCGGTGGCCAGTGGGTCTCGCCCGATCAGGATGCTCTGAAGGACACGATCGAGGAGCTGGGGCTCGAGACCTACAGCCGCTACCGCGAGGGCGACAGCGTCTACGTCGGCCCCGACGGCCGGACGCACCGCTTCACGGGTGAGATGTTCCCGGTGTCGGAGGCGACCGAGGCCGTCATCGCCGAGATCACCGAGCGCCTCGACGCCATGGTCGCCGAGATCGATCCCGACCGCCCGTGGGAGCACCCTCTCGCGAAGGAGTGGGACTCGATCACGTGGGACGCCTGGCTGCGCGTGCAGACCGACGATGACGAAGCCGTGCGCAACCTCGCCTTCGCGACCGGTTCCGCGATGCTCACCAAGCCCACGCACTCGTTCTCTCTGCTGCAGTCGCTGCTCATGGCGGCATCCGCCGGGTCGTACTCGAACCTCGTCGACGCCGACTTCATCCTCGACAAGCGCGTCGTGGGCGGTCTCCAGCAGGTGCCGCTGCTGCTCGCCGAGAGACTGGGCGACGACGTGCTGCTGAACCAGCCGGTTCGGTCGCTCGAATGGGGCGCCGAGGGCGTGACCGCCACGACCGACGACACCACCGTGCGCGCGCGCTTCGCGATCCTCGCGCATGCTCCGGTGCTCTACAGCCGCATCGCCTTCGCGCCTCCGCTGCCGCGTCGTCAGCACCAGATGCACCAGCACATCTCCATGGGTTTCGTGATCAAGGTGCACGCCGTCTACGACCGTCCGTTCTGGCGTGAGCAGGGCCTGAGCGGCACCGCGTTCAGCCCCTACGAGCTGTCGCACGAGGCGTATGACAACACCAACCACGGCGATGAGCGCGGCACCCTGGTGGGCTTCGTCAGCGACCAGAACGCCGATGACCTGTTCGAGCTGTCGGCCGAGGAGCGCAAGGAGCGCATCCTCGAGTCCCTCTCGCACTACTACGGCGAAGAGGCGAAGAACCCGATCGTCTACTACGAGAGCGACTGGGGCACCGAGGAGTGGACCCGCGGCGCGTACGCGGCGAGCTTCGACATGGGCGGACTGCACCGCTACGGTGCCGACCTCCGCTCTGCGGTCGGACCCATCCACTTCGCGTGCAGCGACATGGCGGGCGCCGGCTATCAGCACGTCGACGGCGCGATCCGCATGGGGCACCTCGCGGCCTCGAACATCGTCGACGCCGCCCGCGCCGCCGGCGACACCGCCGAGGTCGGCTGATGACCGGGGCGGTCGTCGTCGGCTACACGGCGACGGATGCGGGAGCGGATGCCGCGGCGCTCGGCGCCCGGCTCGCCCGCAGCCTCGGCGCCGTGCTGCACCTGGTGATCGTGCTGCCCTCGGAGGGCACCCGCAGCGCAGCGGTTCCCCCCGAACGCGCCTATGAGGACCACATCCGTCGCCAGGCGAAGGAATGGCTCGAGGATGCCGTCGTCCGCCTGCCGCAGGAGCTCACGCGCATCGGCCATGTGCGGTTCGCGGAGTCCTTCGCCGAGGGGCTGATCGCCGCGGGCGAGGAGTTCGACGCGAGGTTGATCGTCATCGGCACCGCCGGCGGCAGCATCTTCGGCCGCCACCGCCTCGGAAGCGTCGCCTCGGAGCTGCTGCACTCGTCGACGATCCCCGTCGCGCTGGCCCCCGCCGGCACGGCCGAGCAGGACGACCACGTGCTTCCCCGGGTGACGGCCGCGGTCGGCAACCGCGCCGGCGCCGACAACCTCCTCGACGAGGCCGCCGCGATCGCGACCGAGTCGCGCGTCGGGCTGCGCCTGGTCTCGCTCGTGCCGTTCGACGTGCCGCCCGGTCTCGACACCGGCGCGATCCGGGTGGTCGGAGACGCGCACGCGAACGACGTGCTCGAGGTGGCCAAAAGCCTGCTCCCCGACGAGCTGCAGGCCGAGGTCGAACAGGCCCCGGGCGACACCGTCGAGGATGCCGTCGCGAACCTCTCGTGGCTCCCCGGCGAGGTCGTGCTGGTCGGCTCGAGCCGTCTGGCGCAGCCGCGCCGCCTGTTCCTGGGCTCGACCGCAGCGAAGATGCTGCACGAACTGCCCGTTCCCATGATCGTCGTCCCGCGCACGCGCGCCGAAGCAGGAGTCCGCTGATGAGCAGCACGAACCGGGCGACGGAGCCCGCATCCGGTGTGACGACCGGCATCTCGCAGAAGGGGCTGAGCGCGGGAGCAGTCGGAGTGCTCGGAGCCGTCGTCATCGGCGTCTCGACGATCGCGCCCGCCTACACCCTCACCGCGTCGCTCGGTCCGACGGTCGCCGTCGTCGGAACCCAGGTGCCCGCGATCATGCTCGTCGGCTTCATCCCGATGCTCCTGACCGCGTTCGGCTACCGCGAGCTCAACCGCATGATGCCGGATTCCGGCACCTCCTTCACATGGGGAGTGCGGGCATTCGGGCCGTGGATCGGCTGGATGACGGGCTGGGGTCTGATCGCCGCCACGGTCATCGTGCTGTCGAACCTCGCCGGCATCGCCGTCGAGTTCCTCTTCCTGCTCATCGCCCAGCTCAGCGGCAACCCCGAGATCGCCGACCTGGCGTTCAACCCGATCATCAACGTGGTCGTCTGCCTGCTCTTCATGCTCGGCGCGACGCTCGTGTCGTATCGCGACATGCAGACGACGCAGAAGTTCCAGTACATCCTCGTCGGCTTCCAGGTGCTCGTCCTCGTGCTGTTCGCCACGGTCGCGATCGTCAAGGCCGTCTCGGGCGACGCACCCGAGCCCACCGCGTTCTCGTGGTCGTGGTTCAACCCGTTCGAGGTGCCGTCGTTCAGCGCCTTCGCCGCCGGTCTCTCGCTGTCGATCTTCATCTTCTGGGGCTGGGACGTCGTGCTCACCATGAACGAGGAGACGAAGGACCCGGCCAAGACGCCGGGGCGCGCCGCTATGGCAACGGTCGTGGTCGTCGTGGCGCTGTACCTGCTGCTCGCGATCGGCCTGATCATGTTCGCCGGCATCGGAACGGGAGAGTACGGCCTCGCCAACGAGGACATCTCGGCCAATGTGTTCTTCGCGCTGTCCGACCCGATCCTGGGGCCGCTCGCGTTCCTCGTCTCCCTCGCCGTGCTCTCGAGCTCGGCGGCGTCGCTGCAGTCCACCGCGGTCGGTCCGGCACGCACGCTGCTCGCGATGGGGCACTACGGCGCCCTGCCGAAGAAGTTCGCCCGAGTCAGCCCGCGGTTCTTCACCCCGGGATACTCCACGATCGTCTCGGCCGTGGTCGCATCCGTGTTCTACGCCGTGATGCGCCTCGTCAGTGAGAACGTCCTCACCGACACCATCCTGTCGCTGGGCATGATGATCTGCTTCTACTACGGCCTCACCGCTTTCGCGTGCGTCTGGTACTTCCGCAAGCAGTGGTTCGACTCGACCAGGAGCTTCTTCTTCACCTTCCTGTTCCCGCTCGTCGGCGGGGCGATCCTCGCCGTGCTGTTCGTGACGACGCTCATCGACTCGATGGATCCGGCCTACGGCAGCGGTTCGAGCATCGGCGGCCTCGGTCTCGTGTTCGTGCTCGGCGTCGGCATCATCGGCGTCGGTCTCGTGATCATGATCTGGCAGTTCATCAAGCGGCCGGCGTTCTTCCGCGGCGAGACGCTCAGCATGGATGCTCCCGCGAGCACCCGCAGACGCTGACGAAGCCCGCGACACCCGCATCCCACCTCCCACAGAAAGAGAATCCATGAGCACTCAGACTGAGCAGGCGCTGCTCGACAGCATCCCCACCGGCCTCTTCATCGGGGGAGAGTGGATCGACGGCGAGACCGGGGGCACCTTCGACGTCAAGGACCCCGCGACGGGTGCGGTCATCCGCACGATCGCCGACGCGACCCCGGGCGACGGCATCCGTGCGCTGGATGCGGCCGTCGCCGCGCAGGACGCGTGGGCTGCGACCGCGCCGCGCACCCGCAGCGACATCCTGCGCCGCGCGTTCGACCTCGTGCAGGAGCACAAGGAGGACCTCGCGCTGCTGATGACCCTCGAGATGGGCAAGCCGCTCGCCGAGGCACGCGGCGAGGTCGGGTACGGTGGCGAGTTCCTCCGCTGGTTCAGTGAGGAGGCGGTGCGCATCAGCGGCCGCTATGGCATCAACCCCGAGGGCACCGGCCACATGGTCGTCTCGCAGCGCCCCGTCGGTCCGTCGTTCTTCGTGACGCCGTGGAACTTCCCGTTCGCGATGGCCACGCGCAAGATCGCCCCCGCGCTGGCCGCCGGGTGCACCGTCGTGATCAAGCCCCCGGCACTCACGCCCCTCACGACCATCTTCTTCACGTCGCTGCTCGAGAAGGCCGGCCTGCCGAAGGGTGTCGTGAATGTCGTGCAGACCTCGAAGTCGTCGGCACTGTCGGCCCCCATCATCGCCGACCCCCGCCTGCGCAAGCTGTCGTTCACGGGCTCGACCGAGGTCGGCCGCAAGCTCATCGCCCAGGCCGCCGAGGGCGTGTTGCGCGTGTCGATGGAGCTCGGCGGCAACGCGCCGTTCGTCGTCTTCGACGATGCCGACCTCGACAAGGCGGTCGACGGCGCGCTGGCCGCGAAGTTCCGCAACATCGGTCAGGCCTGCACCGCAGCCAACCGCTTCATCGTCCACAAGGACGTCGCCGAGGAGTTCGGCCGCAAGGTCACCGAGCGCGTCAACGCGATGAAGATCGGGCGCGGCACCGAGGAGGGCGTGGCGATCGGCCCGCTGATCGACGAGGACGCGGTCGCGAAGGCCGGAGAGCTCGTCGACGATGCGGTCGAGCGCGGCGCGACGCTGCTCGCGGGTGGCAAGGCGGTCGAGGGCACCGGCACGTTCTACGAGCCCACCGTGCTCACCGACGTGGTCGCGGGCTCGGCGATCCTCCGCGAGGAGATCTTCGGCCCGGTGCTCGCGATCGCGACCTTCGACACCGAGGACGAGGCCGTGCGTCTCGCGAACGACACCGAGTACGGACTGGTCTCGTATGTCTTCACCGAGAACCTGCAGCGCGGCCAGCGGATGATCGACCGGCTCGAGACCGGCATGATGGGTCTCAACGTGGGCGTGGTGTCGAACGCCGCGGCCCCCTTCGGCGGCGTCAAGCAGTCCGGCGTCGGTCGCGAGGGCGGGCTCGAAGGCATCCACGAGTACCTGTCCACCAAGTACACGCTGATCCCGGTCTCCTGACCGACCGGCCAGAGGAGGAGAGAACATGACCGATTACGCCGTCATCAACCCCGCCACCGGAGAGACGCTGGCGTCCTTCGACACGTTCACGGATGAGCAGATCGAGGAGGCGGTCGCCGCCGCCGACGAGGCGCACCGCGAGTGGTCGCGCTCGTCGACCGTGGCCGAGCGCGCAGCGCTGCTCCGCCGCGCGGCCGAGCTGCACCGTGAGCGTCGCGAGGAGCTCGCCGACGTCTTCGTGCGCGAGATGGGCAAGCCGCGCGAGGCCGCGCTGGGCGAGGTCGACTTCGCCGCCGACATCGCCGAGTACTACGCCGACCAGGCCGAGGCGATCATGGCCGACCAGCCGATCGCCATCCTCGGAGAGGGGTCGGCGATCGTGCGCCGGTCGTCGCTCGGGCCGCTCGTCGGCATCATGCCGTGGAACTTCCCGGCCTACCAGATCGTGCGCTTCGCGGCACCGAACCTGATCGTCGGCAACACGATCCTGTTGAAGCCCGCTCCGCAGTGCCCGGAGTCGTCGACGGCGATCGAGGCGATCTACCACGACGCCGGATTCCCGAAGGGGGCGTACCAGAACGTCCTCGCGACGAACGAGCAGATCGCCGACATGATCGCCGACCCGCGCGTGCAGGGAGTCTCGCTCACGGGCTCGGAGCGTGCCGGCGCAGCCGTCGCCGAGATCGCCGGACGCAACCTCAAGAAGGTCGCGCTGGAGCTCGGCGGATCCGACCCGTTCATCGTGCTCTCGACCGATGACCTCGACGCGACCGTGCAGGCGGGCGTCGACGCGCGTCTCGACAACAACGGCCAGGCGTGCAACGGCGCGAAGCGGTTCATCATCGTCGACGATCTCTACGACTCGTTCGTCGAGAAGTTCACCGCGGCGATGGCAGCGGTGCAGGCGACCGACCCGATGCTCGACGACACTGTGCTCGGCCCGGTCTCGTCGGAGACCGCGGCGGAGAACCTGCAGAAGCAGATCGACCAGGCCGTCGAGCAGGGTGCGACGCTGCTGACCGGCGGCACCCGCGACGGGGCGTTCTTCGCGCCGACCGTGCTCGCCGATGTGACGCCCGAGATGGACGTCTACCGTGAGGAGCTCTTCGGTCCCGCGGCGGTCGTCTACCGCGTCGCCGACGAGGACGCCGCCGTCGCCCTCGCGAACGACACGACCTTCGGGCTCGGGTCCTACGTGTTCACGACCGACGCCGAACAGGCCGAGCGGGTCGCCGACAACATCGAGGCGGGCATGGTCTACGTCAACCTCGTGCTGGCTGACAGCCCGGAGCTGCCGTTCGGCGGCATCAAGCGCAGCGGCACCTCGCGCGAGCTGGGCCACCTCGCCGCCGACGAGTTCGTCAACAAGAAGCTGATCCGCATCGGCTGAGGGCCTGCATGCGAGAGGAGGGGCGGATGCGACACGCATCCGCCCCTCCGTCGTCTCCGGGCCGGAGCCCGCACAGGCACCCGGGCGTAGGTTGGAAGCATGGCAACCGTCGCAGCGAACATCGTCAAGACCCTCCGCGCCAACGGGATCGACCGTGTCTACGGCCTTCCCGGTGACTCCCTCAACGGATTCACGGATGCCCTCCGAAAGGACGGCGATATCCGTTGGGTGCATGTGCGACACGAGGAGTCCGCGGCCTTCGCCGCCGCGGCCGATGCCGCACTCACGGGTGACCTCGCAGTGGTCGCCGGCTCGTGCGGTCCCGGCAACCTGCATCTGATCAACGGACTCTACGATGCGAACCGCTCGCGGGTGCCGGTGCTGGCCATCGCCGCGCACATCCCCACCACCGAGATCGGCACCGGGTACTTCCAGGAGACCCACCCGCAGGAGCTGTTCCGCGAGTGCAGCGTCTACGTCGAGTACGTCGCCGACCCCAAGCAGATGCCGCGCCTTCTCGAGATCGCGATGCGCGCCGCGATCGAGCAGCGCGGGGTCGCGGTTCTCGTGATCCCCGGCGACGTCGCCCTGTCGGAGATCGCCGACGACCGAGCCGTGGTCATCGAGCGCTCGCGGCCGGTGATCGTGCCGAGCGGAGACGAGCTGGCACGCGCGGCGACCCTGCTCAACGCTTCGAAGAAGACCACGATCCTCGCCGGCGCAGGCGTCGAGGGGGCCCACGACGAGGTCATCGCGCTCGCCGACAGGCTGGGCGCGCCGATCGTGCACGCCCTCCGAGGCAAGGAGTTCATCGAGTACGACAACCCGTTCGATGTCGGCATGACCGGTCTGCTCGGCTTCGCGTCGGGCTATCGGGCCATGGAGGCGGCCGACACGCTGCTGGTGCTGGGCAGTGACTTCCCCTATGAGCAGTTCTACCCCGAGCACGCGACGACGATCCAGGTCGACATCCGTGGCTCGCAGCTCGGCAGGCGGCATCCGCTCGATCTCGGTCTCGTCGGCGACGTCGGCGCGACCGTCTCGGCCCTGCTGCCGCGACTCGCGGAGAAGAGCGATCGCGACCACCTCGACGACTCGATCGCCCACTATCGCAAGACGAGGGCCAAGCTCGACGACCTCGCGACGCCGACGAAGGCCGGTCGACCCATCCATCCGCAGTACCTCGCCCGGCTGCTCGATGAGCAGGCCGCCGACGACGCGATCTTCACCGCCGACGTCGGCTCGCCCACGGTCTGGGCCGCGCGCTATCTGTCGATGACCGAGAATCGGCGTCTGATCGGCTCGTTCACCCACGGGTCGATGGCGAACGCGCTGCTGCACGGCATCGGAGCCCAGGTCTCGCACCCCGAGCGCCAGGTGATCGCGCTCGCCGGCGACGGCGGGCTCGCGATGATGCTGGGCGAGCTGCTCACGCTCACGCAGAACAGGCTGCCCGTGAAGACGGTCGTCGTGAACAACTCGTCGCTGAACTTCGTCGAGCTCGAGATGAAGGCCGCGGGCTTCGTCAACTACGGCACCGCCCTCGACAACCCGAGCTTCGCGGCCATCGCCGAGGCCATGGGGATCTTCGCCCGACGGGTCGAGAACAGCGAGGACCTGCCGGATGCCGTGCGCGACGTGCTCGCCCACGACGGCCCCGCGCTGCTCGACGTCGTGACCGAGCGGCAGGAGCTGTCGATGCCCCCGGCGATCGAGGCCGCGCAGGTCAAGGGGTTCGCGCTCTACGCCATCCGCACGGTGATGTCAGGCAAGGGCGACGAGCTGCTCGACCTCGCGCGGGCGAACTGGCGTCAGTTCCTCTGAGCCACCGCCTGGGTGGCGACGACATCCCTCCGGGAGGATGGATCTGCGCTTTTTCTCCTCCCGGAGGGGAGATCTCCTCCCGACGAGGTGCAGCGCCCGACGCGCCTAACTGTCGAGGAGGTCCCGCACCTCGGTCGCCTCGCTGTGACGTCCGAGCGCCTCGAGCGCGTCGCCCAGCTCGAGTGCCGAGACCTGACGCAGCGGCGGGTGCGCGTCAGCGTGGTCGAGGGCGCTGCGGTAGACCGGCACCGCATCCGCCACGCGGTCGTCGCCGACCAGAAGGCGGGCGGCGAACAGCTCCGAGCCGCCGGCCGACCCCGCATCCCCGATGGCCGCGAACGCATCGGCCGCTGTGAGCGCGGCGGCCACGGCCTCGTCGACGCGACCGAACTGGGCGAGCGCCCGGCCCCGCGAGTCGGTGACGTCGGCGAGCAGCCATGCCGCCTCGTGCTGCTGGGCGAGCGCGGCGACCTCGTCGAAGAGGGCGAAGGCCCGGTCGTCCTGCACGGCCGCATAGGCCTGGCCGAGATTGTGCAGCACGTCAGCGAGGGCGCCGACCGCCTCGGGGGCCCGGCGGACGATCTCCGATGCGGATTCGAGCGACGCGATCGCCTCGCTGTGCTCGTCGAACCGGGCGAGGATCTTGGCCCGCTCGATCAGCGACACAGCCTGGTCGGCATGCTCCTCAGCCTCGCCGAAGAGCTCGGCGGCGTACCCGAACGCGCCGACCGCCTGTCCGAACTCGCCGGCCGAGCCGAGAGCGCGAGCGAGATGAGACGCTGTCATCGCTCGCGAGGCGGCTGCCACCTCGGCCTGCTCCTCACGCTCGAGCACCTGTCCGAAGAGCTCGGCAGCCACCTCGGCATCGCCCGCCGCGAGCATCGCCCGTGCGAGCCGGAAGTCGGCGCCGGCCTGGTCGCCGCCCTCCTGCGCGACGAGCCGCGAGGTGACCCGGTAGCGGGTGACGGCCTTCTCCGGGTCGCCAGCGTCCTCCCAGAGCGCCCCTGCGAGCAGATGCGCACCGGCCAGGGCCGTGGTGGCGCCGAGCCCCGCGAGAAGTCGGGTCGCCTCGTCGGCATCCGCAGCGCCCTCCGCGAAGGACTCGCTGCCGCCGCGCAGCCGGGCGCGCGTCTGCAGCGCCTGCGCGCGATGACCGATGCTGAGATCGTCCTGGGCCAGGAAGCGATCGAGCAGAGCGGATGCCGCCTCCATGTCGCCCCTGCGCAGCACGGCCGATATGGCGACGAGCGTCGTCGTGTTCGAGAGACGCGCGTCGCCGGCCTCGACGAAGGCGCGAGCCGCGATCTCGGCCATGTCGAGGGCTGCGCGCGGCTCATCTGCGTGCAGGTGCAGAGACGCACGGCTGATCGCCAGATCTCCGCGCGACCATGCGGGCAGAGCGTCCGTGTTCGCCAGCTCGTCCTCGAGCGCGGCTGCGGCCTCGGCGGTGTTCAGGCCGAACGTCGCGAGACCCAGGCGCTGCTCGAGATCGGCCTGCGCGTCGAGGCCGGCGCCGCGCAGCGCGGCGATGCGCGCGGGCAGCAGTTCGGCGGCCTCGTCGACGCGATCGAGGGCGATCAGGATGCCGAGGCGAATCGACAGCAGCTGGGCGAGCTTCGACGGGTCTTCGACGCTCAGCGCGTGCGGCAGGGCCTGCAGCGTCTCGTGCTCCGCGCCGAACTGCGCGAGGTTCATCGCCCGTTCGAACCAGGCGTCAGCGTCGGTCGGTGCGGCCGCGTCGGGTGCGGCGATGAAGGCGTCGGACCTGATCGGCACGTCGTAGTGCTCGTCCGCGAGAGCGCGCAGCCGGGCGATGCTGCGCGCGTGGCCCTCGGTGCCGTCTCGCCGATCGAAGTCCGCGCCGATGCGCTCGGCCGACGCCCAGGCCACGGCGGCGAGCTCGGCTGCACCCCATGGCCGCTCGTGCTCGCCGAAGAACGCCGTGAGCGCGGGGGACTCGGCGCCACGCACGGTGGCATCGCCGTGGCCCGCTGCAGTGACGCGATCGAGAGCGAAGGCGAACGCCGCCAGCGCAGCGAAATGGGCATCGACGTTGAGTCCGTCATGAGCCAGCCAGCCGATATGACGTTCGACCTGCGCGAGCGCACGTGCCTCGTTGCCGGTGAGAGCGGCGAACACGATGTTGTGGGCGACGATGCGCAGATTGTCGGGGTTGTCCTTCGCGAGCCGGTAGCTGCGCAGGTGTGCGCTCTTCGCCTCATCGACGCGGCCGGCACGGAGGTAGGGGACGAGCACGCGCGACAGGGCGTGCTCGGGCTCTTCGCCGCACGAGAAGCCGCCTTCGAGCATCTCCTCGACCAGGCGGATGGCCTCGGCATCCCGATCGGTCTCGGCGAAGAAGCCGGCGAACTGGCTGCGTCCGCAGGCGTCGCAATGGCTGTGATCGTCGCGGGGCGTGGCCTCCAGCTGCACACGCAGAGCCTCGGCGTCGTCGAGCCGACCGGCGTCCCAGGCGTCTTCGAACCGGGCGGTGAGCACTCCGCTCATGCCGAGGCCCGCCGCTCGATAGTGCGTCTCCATGTCGTCGAGGACCGCGGCGATCTGCTCGGTCGAGAACGCGGGCGACGACCGCAGAGACGAGGCCATCCACTTGAACTGCCACATCAGATCGGCCCCGCCGTGATCGAGGTCGGCGGGGAACCGCTGCGGGTCGGAGTCGTGTCTGGCCAGGCACCACGCGAAGGAATTGAGCATCACGTCGGTGGCGCCGTTCATGTTCGCGGATGCGGTCTGTCTCATCCGCGCCTCGTACTCCAGCCGCTCGTCGCCGAGCTCCACGGCCAGCGAGACGGCATCCGCCACGAGCGCCTGCTCCGCGGGGCCCCAGGGCGTGCGGTCGATCTCCTCGATGAGCTGGGAGAAGCGCGTCTGCGGACTGGTCATGGAGATCCTTCGAACGGAGCGAGCGGTCGGAGTGAGCGGTCGGAGCGAGCGGTCAGGGAGCGAGCGGTCAGAGGGCGTCGTCGAAGGGGATCGAATCCGCTTCGATGCCGGCAGACAGCGAGACGAGGTCCGAGAGCGCGGTCGACATGAGCGCGCGATCGGAGTCGGAGAGGGGGTGGTGGCCGGCCAGCAGCGCCTGGATGTAGAGCAGCTGCACGGTGCGGGCGAACACGGCGTCGTCCTGCACGCGCACGAGAGCGCGCACCACGCGGTTCGACCAGTTCAGGCACAGGCGCGCGCTGAGATCGTCGTCGCGGGAGGCCGAGACGGTCGCGTCGATGCGGTCGAGCACACCGCCCCACAGCGCACCGGTGATGCCCTTCGTGCGGCCGCGGTCGATCCTGCGCAGCACCTCGGGGTCGGCGACATACAGCGCTGCGAGTTCGGGCTGGTCGATCGAGCGCACGGTGACCGAGCAGCCGGATGCCGTCAGCACGCCGCCCGCTCGGGCCTCGAGGGCCAGGGCGGCCTCCCGATCGTCCAGCGGCGGCGGGTCGAGGCGGTCGAGCTCCCCGGCGACGTCGACGAGCTCGATCGTCACGTGGGGGTAGAGCTCGGGCAGTATCCGCACGAGGTCCGCGTCGTACAGGTAACCGCCGTTGACCAGCACCTCTGAGGCGGGTGAGATCCCGGCGACCTGGCGGAACTCGTCGACCGTCTGTGCGAAGCGCACGTGTGGGTATCGCTCGACGAGGTCTCCGATGCTCATCGTCCCATGCGTGGTCTCGAGGGTCAGCCAGCGCGTGATGAACTGCGCGAGCTCGTCGTCGTGGCGCACGAGCGACTTCAGGCCGACCTCGTGGATCGCCACGAACTGCGCCAGCCGGTGAGGCTCGCGCAGGCCCAGTTCGAGCACCCAGCGGCGGATGCCGGCGCCGAGCTGTTCGCGAACGCGCTCAAGGGCCGCGTCGTCGACCAGCGACTCTCGGCTCGCCGTCGGGGCGAGGCCGGTCGAATCGACCACGGCGCGCACGAAGAAGGCCCATTCGGGCAGCACGTCGTCGACCCGTTCGCCGAGCAGCATCCTGCCGAGGTACATGCGCGTCGCCTGTCGGGCGCCCGGCGGGGGAGCGTAGGGCAGGACGTAGGCGAGTCCTCGTGTGCCCGTCGCCGGCTCGCTCAGCTCGATCGCGTCGAGCGGGCTCGCGCCGAGCAGGTCGCGACCGTACTGCACCGCGCCGTCGATGTCGTCGGCGGGGTCGAGGAACGGCGCCCGCCTGGTGATGTCGATGTCCCCGTTCGACGACTCGAGGATCACCCGCACGGGGAGGAACTCCGCGAACGTCGTGGCCAGCTCGCGCACGGCTGCGGGGCGCAGCAGCTCGTCGGCGTCGAACCGGGGAGTGAGGTGCACACTCGTGCCGAACGGCAGATCGTCGTCGATCTCGACGACCCGGAAGGTCCCGTCGGCGCTGCCCGTCCATTCGACGGCCGGGCCTCCCCGCACGCTGCGTGAGCGGATCACGATCGAATCGGCGACCATGAAGCAGCTGAGCAGGCCGATGCCGAACTGGCCGAGGTAGTCGCTGCGGGGGAGATCGAAGATGTCGCGCTTCGAGCTGCGGCCCACGGTGGCGAGCAGATCGCCGACCTCGGCGGCGGTCAGGCCGACGCCGTCGTCGCGCAGGACGAACTCGCCAGCCGCGTCCGTCAGGGCCGTGATGCGGATGCTCCCGCCCTGGCCGTCGACCTCGCGCCGCGCGGTGATGGCGTCGCGGGCGTTCTGGAGCAGTTCGCGCAGATACACGCGAGGGCTGGAATAGATGTGGCGGCTCAGGAGGTCGACGACGCCGCGCAGGTCCACCTGGAACTGCTGCACGTCAGCGCTCACTGCGCCCCCTCCCTTTTCGTTCGCCCGCCGAGCCTAACAACAACGACGGGAGCGGACCCGGTTCGGCGCTGACCGACGGATGCCGTATGCTTGACGAGCAGTTGTTGTCTGCATTCTTTCGCCGTGCCCCGGTCCTTGCGGTCGGGTAACGATGGCAGGATGGAGATGACACCCCGAGACCTCCCGGTCTCTAGGGCGGTAGCTCAATTGGCAGAGCAGCGGTCTCCAAAACCGCAGGTTGCAGGTTCGATTCCTGTCCGCCCTGCGCGTCAGCACACGCTGACACACGAAAGGTACATTCAGGATGGATCAGGACGAACCGCGCGGCGAGGTCGTCGCGGCCGGCGCCACCCGCGAGAAGAAGCGTGGCATCGCGGGCTTCTTCGCAGGGATCGCCCTGTTCTTCCGTCAGGTCATCGCCGAGCTGCGCAAGGTCGTCACGCCGACCCGCAAGGAACTGGTCAAGTTCACCGCAGTGGTGCTCGTCTTCGTTCTCATCGTCATGGGCATCGTCTACGGTCTGGACACCCTGTTCGCCTGGGTGACGCACATCGTCTTCGGGGTCCCGGGCGCCTGACGCCCTCGCGGCCCTGGCCGCAGTGATTGGAAAGAAACAACGTGACTGAACGATATTCCGACGACGCCGACTGGGCGACGGCTGCCGAGCAGTCCAGCGAAGAGGACGAGGCCCAGGAGGGCAACGTGCTCGCTGCGGAAGAGCGGTCGTCCACCCCGGCCGAACACGTCGCCCTCCACATCGAGGACGTCGACGGAGACGACGACGCCGCTGCGCAGGACGACGACACCGACATCGACATCAACGACCCGGAGGCGGACGCGATCGTGAACGACGCTCTCAACCTGGACGAAGCGGCTGAGGCTGAGGCCGCCGCCGAGGTCCTCAACGATTCCGTGGCGGAAGAGACCGCCGAGCAGGCAGCGGAGGCGGCCGACGAGGTCACCCCCTACGACGGCCCCGACGTGAACGGCGAGGACGACCGCCCCGTCGTCGACGCCGACGAGGACGACGACCCCGTGGTCGCAGCCGTCGAGGCCGAGGAAGCTGCCGAGGCTGACGAGGACGACTCCGAGGAAGACCCCTACGAGGCGTTCCGCCTTGACCTGCGGATGCTTCCGGGCAAGTGGTACGTCATCCACTCGTACGCCGGGTTCGAGCGCAAGGTCAAGGCCAACATCGAGCAGCGCAAGTCGACGCTCGAGGTCGAGGACGAGATCTACCAGGTCGAGGTCCCGATGGAAGACGTGGTCGAGATCAAGAACGGCCAGCGCAAGATGGTCACCCGCGTGCGCATCCCGGGATACGTGCTCGTCCGCATGGAGCTCACGGAAGACACCTGGTCGGTCGTGCGTCACACGCCCGGCGTCACCGGCTTCGTGGGCAACGCCCACAACCCGACGCCGCTGCGCTTCGAAGAGGCCTTCAACATGCTGAAGTCGCTCGTCGAGGTCAAGGACGTCCCGACCGCGAAGAACATCGCCTCCAAGGGTGGCGTCGCCGTCGCGCGTCCGCTCCCGGCCGAGGTCGACTTCGAGGTCGGCGAGACCATCACGATCAAGGAGGGCTCGTTCGCGGGTCTTCCCGGTTCGATCAGCGAGATCAAGCCCGAGAGCGGCAAGCTCACGGTGCTCGTGTCGCTCTTCGAGCGCGAGACCCCGGTCGAGCTGTCGTTCGACCAGGTCACGAAGATGATCTGACGCACGCTTCTCCGAGAACGGCCGTCCCCTGCGGGGCGGCCGTTCTCGCGTTCTCGACCTGCTCTCGGATCAGGTAGACTTGTCTGGTTTGTGTGCCGCTTCGGCGTGCGCGAAGACGACCGCAGCCCGGAGATGCCGGGTTCGCGGGAGAGCGGATGCAACCGGCATCCGTTCGATGAAAGGAAGAGGATATGGCACCGAAGAAGAAGGTGACCGGCCTGATCAAGCTTCAGATCAACGCCGGTGCAGCCAACCCGGCGCCGCCGATCGGCCCCGCGCTCGGTCAGCATGGCGTCAACATCATGGAGTTCTGCAAGGCGTACAACGCCGCGACCGAGTCGCAGCGCGGCAACGTCATCCCCGTCGAGATCACCGTCTACGAGGACCGCAGCTTCACCTTCGTCCTGAAGACCCCGCCCGCGGCGGAGCTCATCAAGAAGGCAGCCGGCGTGCCCAAGGGCTCGTCGACCCCGCACACCGTCAAGGTCGCGAAGATCACCAAGGAGCAGGTCCGTCAGATCGCTGAGCAGAAGCAGGCCGACCTGAACGCGAACGACGTCGAGGCTGCCTCGAAGATCATCGCCGGCACCGCCCGCTCCATGGGCATCACGGTCGAGGGCTGAGGAGAATAATCATGGCTACGAAGTCCAAGGCTTACAAGGCTGCCGCCGAGAAGATCGAGGCAGACCGTTTCTACACTCCCGCCGAGGCAGTCGCCCTCGCGAAGGAGACCGGCTCGACGAAGTTCGACTCGACCGTCGAGGTCGCGCTGAAGCTCGCCGTCGACCCCCGCAAGGCAGACCAGATGGTGCGCGGCACCGTCATCCTGCCCCACGGCACCGGTAAGACCGCCCGCGTCATCGTGTTCGCCACCGGCCCCGCGGCCGAGGCGGCGATCGCCGCAGGTGCAGATGAGGTCGGCGGCGCCGAGCTCATCGAGAAGGTCGCCGGCGGCTGGACCGCGTTCGACGCGGCCGTCTCCACCCCGGAGCTCATGGGCCAGGTCGGTCGTCTCGGAAAGGTCCTGGGTCCGCGTGGACTCATGCCGAACCCGAAGACCGGCACCGTGACCCCCAACACGGCCAAGGCCGTCGAGGAGATCAAGGGCGGAAAGATCGAGTTCCGCGTCGACAAGCACGCCAACGTGCACTTCGTCGTGGGCAAGTCGTCGTTCTCGGCCGAGCAGCTCGACGAGAACATCGGCGCAGCGCTCGAGGAGATCGTGCGTCTCAAGCCGTCGAGCTCCAAGGGCCGTTACATCCAGAAGGGCGCCGTGTCGACCACGTTCGGCCCCGGCATCCCGCTGGACGTCAACGCCATCTGAGTGTGATTCCGGAAAGGCCCCCGCAGCATGCGGGGGCCTTTCTGCATTCCGAAACGACATCGAGCGTCATCGGATGTTGGGATGCGGGTCGGATGCCGCGTACTGTGAATGAGTTCCGCGCCACAGCACTCGCGCCTCACCGCACCCCAGGAGGGTCACATGTCCCGTCGTCTCATCGCCGTCACCGCACTGGTCGTCGCCGCCGCAGCGCTCACCGCCTGCAGCGGCAGCACCGCCCCTGCCGAGAGCGGCTCGAGTGACAGCGGATCCGGCTTCGGCCTCGTCACGGACGGCACTCTGACGGTCGCCACCGAGGGCACCTACCGTCCGTTCAGCTTCCACGATGACGGCGGAACCGGCGACCTGACCGGCTTCGACGTCGAGATCATCCAGGCGGTCGCCGACAAGCTCGACCTCGAGGTCGAGTTCCAGGAGACGCAGTGGGACGCGATCTTCGCCGGTCTCGATGCGGGGCGCTTCGACGTGATCGCGAACCAGGTGAGCATCAACGAGGAGCGCCAGGAGAAGTACCTCTTCAGCACCCCGTACACGGTCTCTCCGGGAGTGATCGTGGTCGCCGAGGACGACGACTCGATCTCGTCGTTCGACGACCTCGAGGGCAAGACCACCGCCCAGTCGCTCACCAGCAACTGGTACGAGCTGGCGACCGAGTCCGGCGCCACCGTCGAGGGTGTGGAGGGCTGGGCGCAGGCCGTCGAGCTGCTGCGTCAGGGGCGTGTGGATGCGACCGTGAACGACAAGCTGACCTTCCTCGACTACGAGACCACCAACAGCCCGTCCGGGCTGAAGATCGCCGCAGAGACCGATGAGGCGGGCGAGCAGGCGTTCGTGTTCACCAAGGACAAGACCGACCTGGTCGAGGCCGTCGACGGCGCTCTGGAAGAGCTGCGCGCAGACGGCACCCTGGCAGAGATCAGCGACAAGTACTTCGGCGAAGACGTGACCCAGTAGCCCATGGAGAACCCCTGGCAGCTGTTCTTCGACTCGCTCGGCCCCATCGCCCTCGCCGGGGTGACGGTGACGGTTCCGCTCGCGCTGATCTCGTTCGCGCTGGGTCTCGTGCTCGCGATCGGCGCGGCGCTCATGCGGATCTCGCTCAATCCCGTGGTGTCGGGGATCGCCAGGTTCTACATCTCGGTCATCCGCGGCACGCCGATGATCGTGCAGCTGTTCGTGATCTTCTACGGGCTGGGATCGGTCGGGATCAAGCTCGATCCGTGGACCAGCGCGATCATCGCGCTGTCGCTGAACGTCGGCGGCTACGGCGCCGAGGTGGTGCGCGCGGCCATCCTCTCCGTCCCGAAGGGGCAGTGGGAGGCGGCGTACACGGTCGGCATGAACCGCACGCGAACCCTCACGAGGGTGATCCTCCCGCAGGCCGCTCGGGTCTCGGTGCCGCCGCTGTCGAACACGTTCATCTCGCTCGTGAAGGACACCTCGCTGGCCTCGCTGATCCTCGTCACCGAGCTGTTCAAGGTGGCGCAGCAGATCGCGGCCGCGACCCTGGAGTTCATGGTCGTCTACCTGGCGGCGGCACTCGTGTACTGGGTGATCTGCCTGGTGCTGTCGTTCGGCCAGAGCGCACTCGAGAGGAGACTCGACCGCAATGTCGCTCACTGATCCTGCGCACTCACCCCGGTCCACCGCAGACGCGCTGCTCACCGCTCGCGGCCTGCACAAGCGCTTCGGCGACAACGAGGTGCTGCGCGGCATCGACCTCACGCTGCACCGCGGAGAGGTGGTCGTGCTGATCGGTCCGAGCGGATCGGGCAAGACGACGGTGCTGCGCGCGCTCAATGGGCTCGAGACGCCGGATGCGGGCACCATCGTCGTGGCGGGCGGTCCCGACATCGACTTCGCAGCGAGGGAGCCGGTGTCCAAGCGCACTCGCGCGCAGAAGCGTCTCGCGCTGCGCGATCGATCCGCGATGGTCTTCCAGCATCACAACCTCTTTCCGCATCTCTCGGTGCTCGAGAACGTGATCGAAGGACCCTGGCGCGTGCAGGGGAGGCCCAAGGCCGAGGTGGTCGCCGAGGCCCGCGAGCTGCTGGCGCGCGTGGGGCTCGCCGACAAGGCGGACGCCCGGCCGCACGAGCTCTCCGGCGGACAGCAGCAGCGGGTCGGCATCGTGCGCGCTCTCGCGCTGCGCCCCGATCTGCTGCTCTTCGACGAGCCGACGAGCGCGCTCGATCCCGAGCTCGTGGGAGAGGTCCTGCTCGTCATCAAGGAGCTCGCCGACGAGGGGTGGAGCATGGTCGTGGTGACGCACGAATTGAGCTTCGCGCGCGAGGCGGCGGATCATGTGCTCTTCATGGATGCGGGCGTGGTCGTCGAGCAGGGCGCTCCGGCCGACATCTTCGGCGCGCCGCAGCACGAGCGCACCCGGCGGTTCCTCACCCGCATCCTGCGGCCTCTCGAGGGCGACTGACGCGCATCCGCCCTCTGCGTCAGCCGCCGAGCACCGGCAGCACCAGGCTGACGGCCAGGGTGATCATGACGACGGCGATGAGCGCGTCGAGGATGCGCCATGCGCGTTCGGTGCGCAGCCAGCGGCCGAGGAACCGGGCGCCGAATCCCAGTGCGGTGAACCACAGGATGCTGGCGGCGATCGCTCCGGCGGCGAACAGCCACCGCTCGTCACCGTGGGTCGCGGCGATCGATCCGAGCATCAGGACCGTGTCGAGATAGACGTGCGGGTTCAGCCAGGTCAGCGCGAGTACCGTCGCGACCACCGGAGCGAGTGCCGTCCGTGTCGCCGTCGCCGTGCCGCCGCTCGCCCGCGGTGACGAGGCCTCGGCGCCCGCGCTGTCGACTCGCAGCTCCTCGCCACCCTGCCACGCGCGCCGGGCGGCGAGGATGCCGTAGGCCAGCAGGAACAGGGCGCCCGCCCAGCGAGCGACGACCACGAGCCACGGCGCCGCCGAGATCACGAAGCCGAGTCCGGCGACGCCGGCGGCGATCAGCAGGGCATCCGAGACGGCGCAGATGATGACGACGGGCAGCACATGCTCTCGGCGGATGCCCTGGCGCAGGACGAACACGTTCTGGGCGCCGATGGCGACGATCAGGGAGAGACCGAGACCGAGACCGGAGAAGACGGAGAGCATGTGTCCACGGTATGACGCCCAGAACATGAGCACCAGCGAGGATTCCTTGTGAACCATTAGCGTTGCTCATGTGAAGATCGATCCAGAACTCGCCGCCACGATTGCGGCCGTGGCCGACGAGGGCACGCTGGACGCGGCGTCCCGGCTGCTCCGTGTGACGCCGTCCGCGGTCAGTCAACGACTCAAGACGCTGGAGGACCACCTCGGGCGGGCGCTCGTCGTGCGCACCAAGCCGGCTCGGCTCACAGAGGCCGGCGAGGCCGTCGTGCGCCTCGCCAGACAGCTGGCGCTGCTCGAGCACGAGACGCTCGCAGAACTCGGTCTCGAGGGCGACGCACCCCGCACCCGCATATCGCTCGCGGTCAACGCGGACTCGATGGCCACCTGGTTCCTGCCGCCGCTCGCGCGGCTCTCCGCCGCACACGACCTCGACTTCGATCTGCACCGCGACGACCAGAACTACACGGCCCGGCTGCTCGAGTCGGGCACGGTGATGGCGGCGGTCACGAGCGAGGCGTCGCCTGTCGCGGGGTGCTCCGTCGCACCACTCGGCGTGCTGGAGTACCACGCGATGGCAGAGCCGTCCTTCCTCGAGCGGTGGTTCCCCTCCGGTGCGACACGAGACGCGTTGGCCGCCGCGCCCTTCGTCGACTTCGACAGACGCGACACGCTCCAGCATGAGTGGCTCGCCCGGATGGGTGTGGCCCCGCAGGGGGTGCCTCGGCACTACGTGCCGGCGTCTCACGACTTCGCACTCGCCGTGCGGCTGGGCCTCGGATGGGGGATGCTGCCCCTCCTCCAGAAGGAGCGCGAGCTCGTGCCGCTGGGCGGGCCGCCGCTGAGAGTCGCGCTCTATTGGCAGCAGTGGAACATGCGCTCCTCGGTGCTCGACACGATCGCCGCCGAGATCGCCGGCGAGGCGCGGCGCGTCCTCGCGAGCTGATCGCAGCCGGAAGCATGCCTGACCGATCGCCAGCCAGCCGACCGGTCACTCATGATGATGGACATTTCTTCATCAAACGAGCTTGCAAGTGGTGATTCTCTTCGCAGAAGGCCTTGAAACCCTCTGCATATTGGACGAAGCTGTCGGGAACGACACGAACACTCGGGTGCGGCTCGCGGAGGCGGCCATCCCCAGACATTCGGGGTTCGTGAATTCCTGAGGGGGAAGTCATGGCTGAGAAGGACACGAAACGCAAGGTTCTGGCAGTGCTGGCCGGAGGGCTGGTGCTCGGCGTCGGAATCGGGGTGACGCTCGCAGCCTGGAACGATTCCGAGTTCGCGACCGGCACCTTCACCGCCGGAAGCTTCAACCTCGAGGGCTCGACGACCAGCGCCACCGCGGGCTACGACGACCACAACGAGGACCTCGGCGACACGGCAGCCGCCCTCGTGTTCCAGCTGCCGGCCGTCGCAGCATCGATGTCGCCCGGCGACGTCGTCTACGCGCCGTTCTGGGTGCGACTCGACAGCACGACCACCAACAGCGCCACCCTTCTGCCGTCGGGCATCACGGCAGGGACGGGAGGCAACGAGGCCAACCTCTCGTACACCGTCACCGCCATCGGTGCCGGCGACACGTGCGGTGCCGCAGCCACAGGGACCGTCATCGCGACAGGAGCCACACTCAGCGCGCAGACCGGAGCGACATCCGTTCCGCTCGCCGAGGGCGCACCCGGGACGGCCGGAACGCCCGTGCAGCTGTGCTTCGCGGTGGCCGCCGGCACCGGGCTCACCCAGGGCGCCGCCGCGACCGCGACCTGGGAGTTCACGGCCACCTCGACCGCGGACTGATCATGGTCGACACCCGCAGAGGCATGCGGGAGGGGAAGCGGCTGCTCTCCCGTCGGATCCGCGCGGTTCTCGCGGGCGGACTGGTGTTCGGCGTGGGCGCGACCATGACCCTCGCCGCGTGGAACGACTCCGAACACGGCAACGCCACCTTCACCGCCGGTCGGTTCGACATCGTCGGCGCGACCGACGGCGCCACGTTCTCGAGCCACCCCGCAGGCACGCCGGCGGCTCTGTCATTCAGCGCGCCGTTCTCGGCCATGGCTCCCGGCAACACGACGTACGCGCTGTTCAGCGTGCGAACCGCGAATCCGTCCGTGGCAGGCACGGTGCAGCTCAGCGTGACGTCGACGGCGGGGACCGGTCTCGGCACGTACCTGCGATACGGAGTGCGGGCCATCGCGGGTACGGCCTGCAACGGCACGACCTACACCGCCGGGACCGCGGTCGTTCCCGACAATTCGCTGATGTCGGTCGGCGGCACCGGTACGCAGGCGATCGCGGCCAACGGTGGGACGACCGTGAACTACTGCTTCGCGGTGACGCTGCCCACAGCCACCGACAACGGCGCCCAAGGACTGACCGCGATCCAGACGTGGCAGGTCGCCGGCGCCTCGAGCTGATGCGCAGACGTGGCGACGGATGACGGGCGGGGAGGGATGATGGGCGCACCGACGAGACGAAGCCTGCGGGAGCAGGACGGCCGGCGTGGGCTGCCGTCCGCGACCGCGGTGTCGGCATTCGCGTCCGCACCCGCGACTCGGCCTCGTCTCGGCCGCGTGCTGGGAGAGATCCTGCTCTGGCTTGCGGCGATCGGCGGGGTCGTGTGCATGGTGCTGGTGATCGTCGCCTTCGCAGCGAACATCACCCTCATGATGTTCCGTACCGGGTCCATGGCCCCGACGATTCCCGCCGGCTCTGTCGCGGTCGTTCAGAGCGTCGCAGCATCCGAGGTCGGGGTCGGCGACATCGTCACCGTCGACCGTGAGGGCGACCTTCCCGTCACTCACCGCATCACGTCGATCTCGCCGGGTGCTGTCGATGAGGAGCGTGTGATCACGATGAGGGGCGACGCCAATGCGGCCGACGACGCCTCTCCCTACGTCGTGCGGACGGTGCGCGTCGTGCTGTTCTCCGTTCCCGGCGTCGCCACCGCGATCGTCGCGATGGGCGATCCCGTCGTGCTCGGCGGTCTCACGATCGGCGCGACGGCCCTCGTCGTCTGGGCCTTCTGGCCGCGCTCCCCGAAGGCGCTCCGCGCTCGGAGCGAGGCCACGCGAAATGAAGCGACGGAGGCGGAGCGATGAAGCGACGTGCGGCGTCTGCGGCAGGCGCCTCGGCGATCATCGTCGGGACGCTCCTCTCGGCCGGCCCGGCGTGGGCAGCCCCGTCGACCCAGGTCGTCCAGGGCGAGGTCCTCCGGCTCGTATCCACCGCGGACTGGGATGCCGCATCGAGCCTGCTGCCGGGGCAGCCCGTGCAGTGGGACGTGACGGTGAGCGCACAGGCGCCGGATCCCGGGACCGTGGCCGTGGGGGTGAGCGCGAGCGGGGATGCCTCGCTCGTCGTCGATGCCTTCGGCTGCGCGCAGGAGTGGGATGCGACCGGCTGCGTCGCCGGAGAGATCACGCTGAGGTCGGAGTGGGTGCTTCCGCGAGACGGCACCGAGGTCGAGCTCCTGGAGATCGCGGACACGGAGACCGCTCATCTGCGTCTCGTGATAGCGCTCACCGGCGACGACCTCGGCACCACGCAGGTGCGGGTGCACGCTCAGGGCGCGGGTGAGTCGGCCGTGATCGGCCCGGACGGCGGACTCGCGACCACCGGGCTCTCGCCGCTCGTCCCGTGGGCCGCGGGTGCGGGCGCCGTGCTCCTCGGCGGAGGGCTCGTGTTCACTGCGAGGCATCGTGACCGAGCACCCGCGCAGCCATCGGCGTCTCGTACGGATGGGCCATGAGCGTGCGGCATCGGCACCGCGTGCTCGCCGGGGTGGCGGGCCTGACGCTTCTCCTCGGCGTCGGCATGGCACCCGTCGCGCGGATGACGGACGCGGCGTACACGGACTCAGAGCATGGACGGGCGACGATCACGGCCTTCCGCGTGCCGGTGCCGACGATCACCGCGTGCACGGTCTCCAGCAACGGAGCGGGGGTGTTCCAGAACGTCCGGCTCGTGTGGACCTCGCCGTATGGGGCGAGCGGCGTGCGCCTCACGCTGACGCAGGGAGCGACCACCGCGGTCGTCCCTGCGGCGAACATCGCGACCACCGGGCCGACCGGAGGGCTCTACACCCACACGGCGGTGCTCAATCAGAACCTGCTCACGAGTCTGATCGCCAACCTCCTGGGCAGCACCACGACGCTGACGGTCACCAACCTCCTGGCGGGTACGTCGTGGGCGTCGGCAGGGACGTCGCGCCAGCTGTCCATCGCGCTGCTCGGCCTCAATGCGGTCTGCACGTGAGTCCGCGCAGAACGGGGCGGGTCAGTCGGCGAGAGCGAGCGCCCGGAAGGCGTCGCGCTCACGCAGGTGCTCGCGGCGGCTGGCGGCGGCAGCCGCCGCGGCATCCGCGATGCGTGTGGGCACCTGCTGACCTGTGGTGCGCCGGTACAGCTCGTCGATGAGGTCGGTGGCGAGGCCTACGAGCTTCGCGATCTCTCGATCGTCGCGATCGATCCACACGCAGCGGGGCTCGTCGTGGATGGGGGAGAAGTCGACGTGCTCCTCCCAGACGAACAGAGTGCGCTCGGCACCCAGCACGTGCTGCTGCCACCACACCTGGCGGAGGTAGGTGCGGGGGATGCCGCGGAACGCCTTGTTCGTGGTCTTGATCTCGGCGAGCTTGACACGGCCGTCGGCATCGACCGCGATGCCGTCGGGTGTCGCGAGGTGGCGGTGTTCGACCTCGGCGCGGAACAGGGCCGAGGAGGGGAGGATGCCGTGCGTCGCCGCCACCCAGGCGGCGATCTCGGGTTCGCGGCGTCGTCCGTGGTCGGTGTAGGCGTTGCCTCCGAAGCGCGGTCCGCCGCCGAGCTTGGAGTCCGCGGCACGGGCGATCGACCGCTCGCTCGTGAGTCCGGCGACATCCGTGGCGGTGATTCCGCGAGAGCGGGCCCGCATCCAGGCGACGCGGTCGCGGGAGTCCGCGACGATGCGTGCTTGAAGTTCGGGGGTCACCTATCGAGGGTAACCCCGGTCGTCTGCTCTCCCTCCCGCACACGCCGCTCGCCGCACCCTCGGGGGCTCGGCCGGGCGCAGCGCGGTCAGTCGTGAGCCGTCCATGCCTCCGGGCCGGAGGACCCGGCGACGTAGTCGTCGAGGGGCACCTCGCCCCGCCGCCACGCCTCGAGCACGGGCGCCACGATCCGCCAGGACTGCTCGGCGGCGTCTCCTCGCACAGCCAGCATCGGATCGCCGTCGAGGACCCCGGACAAGACCTCGGCATACGCCTTGAGCGCGCCTTCGCCCAGCTCCGCCGACAGGGTCGCCCGCTCCAGTTCGAGCGGGTCCTCCGACGCGTTGAGGTTGAGCTCGAGTGACATGCGGTCGGGGCCCAGCGAGAAGCGCAGGATCGCTCCGTCAGACGTGCCGGTGAGTCCGCGGGGCAGGTGTCGGACCGCGCGGAAGCGCACGACGATCTCGCGGGCGGGTGTTCCCAGAGCCTTGCCGGAGCGCAGCCGGAACGGTATCCCGGCCCAGCGGGCGTTGCGCACCTCGAACGTCGCCTCGGCGAGCGTCTCGGTCTCTCGGGTCGGGTCGACTCCGGGTTCGTCGACATACGAGGGCTTCGACGTGCCGTCGATGTCGCCTGCGGTGTACCGGGCGCGCCGTGAGGACGCCACGGGGTCGTCGCCCCAGACCGTCGTCGCGCGCAGCACCGCGCCTGTCGCGGCGCGGAAGTCGACCTCGTCGAGAGTCGCCGGCTCCTCCATCGCGAGCACGGCGAGCACCTGCAGCAGGTGGCTCTGGATCATGTCGACCAGGGCGCCCGCTCTGTCGTAATAGCCCGCGCGGCCCTCGAGGGCGAGCGACTCGTCGTAGACGATGTCGACCGATTCGATGCTCTCGGCAGACCAGAGAGGTTCGAGGATGCGGTTCGCGAACCTGGCTCCGAGCAGGTTGAGCGTGGTCGAGCGGCCCAGGAAGTGGTCGACGCGGAACACCTGGGTCTCGGGCACCAAGGCCGTGAGGATGCGGTTCAGCTCGCGCGCGCTCTCCTCGTCGGTGCCGAAGGGCTTCTCCATCACGAGCATCGCGCCGGCGGGGAGCATGTCGGGCGTGAGCGCCGCGATGCAGGCCGCGGCGACGGCCGGAGGAACCGCGAAGTAGACGGCCACCTGGCCCGTGAGCCCGCTCAGCAGAGACCGCAGGTCGTCGGCGTGCGTGATGTCTGCGCGCACGTACGAGACCTGCACACGGGAGGCCGCCGCCTCGGCGTCCATCGACGAGAACGCCGTGCGCACGACGCCCTGGAGGTCGGCATCCGTCCACTCCTCGCGGTCGGCGCCGATGATGCGCACCTCCCTCGTCGGCTCTCTCGTCAGCAGCTGTCCCAGCGCGGGAAGGAGGAGGCGGGAGGCGAGATCGCCACCGGCCCCGAAGATCACGAGCGTCGTCGCATCGGCCATGACCCCACCGTAACCGTTCCGGGGGTCCGACAGTCGTGTCAGAATCGGTCGATGCCCGCTCCGATCGAGGACTACGCCCTTCTCAGCGACTGCCGCACCGGCGCTCTCGTCTCGCGCGCCGGCAGCATCGACTGGCTGTGCCTTCCGCGCTACGACGCGCCGTCACTGTTCGGAGCCCTGCTGGGGGAGGAGAGCAGCGGATGCTGGAGCCTGCGCCCGAGCGATGATGCGGCGACATCCGAGCGCCACTACGTGTCGGACACCTTCATCCTCGTGACCCGGTGGACGACGCCCGACGGGGTCGCCGAGGTGCAGGAGTTCATGCCGCTGCATCCTTCTCGGAACGATGTGGTGCGCCGTGTCGTCGGCATCTCGGGGCGCGTCGAGTTCACCACCGAGCTGCGGCTGCACTTCGATTACTCCCGCAGGCTGCCGTGGGTGCGGCAGGTGGGCACCCGCGAGGAGCCGGCCCTGCGCGCGACCGCGGGACCCGAGGCCGTGATCGTGCGGGGTGTGCGGCTCGTCGCGGAGGACCACCGTCATGTCGCGACCTTCACGGTCGCGACGGACGAGGCTCGGGATCTGACCCTCAGCTGGTTCGCCTCGCACGAGCATGCCCCGTCGCCCCTCGATGTCGACGGCGCGGTCGCCGCGACCCGTTCCTGGTGGCAGGGGTGGGCGAGCGGGATCGAGCATGACGGTCCGCACCGCGGCGAGGTCGTCCGGTCGCTGCTGGTGCTGCGCGCCCTCACGAACAGGGACACGGGCGGCATCGTGGCCGCCGCGACGACATCGCTGCCCGAGCAGTTCGGCGGCTCTCGGAACTGGGACTATCGATTCGTCTGGCTGCGCGACGCCGCCCTGACGCTCGAAGCGCTGATCGCGCACGGCTTCCTCTCTGAGGCACACCATTGGCGGCGGTGGCTGCTGCGGGCTGTGGCCGGCGAGCCGAACGAGGTGCAGATCATGTACGGGATCGCGGGGGAGCGCGATCTGCTCGAGCGAGAACTGACGAGTCTGCCCGGCTACGAAGGGGCGGCGCCGGTGCGCATAGGCAACGGTGCGGTCGACCAGTACCAGGGCGATGTCATCGGCGAAGTGCTGGTCGCGCTGGAGTGCGCCCGAATCGCCGGTCTCGAGGAGGGGGACTTCTCGTGGCCCCTGCAGCGGGCTCTCGTCGAACAGGTGATCGCCTCGGTCGACCGCCGCGACAACGGCATCTGGGAGATCCGGGGCGAACCGCAGTGGTTCACGCACTCCCGGGTCATGATGTGGGCGGCGCTCGACCGTGGCGTCCGCGCCGTGCAGGAGCACGGGCTGCCCGGCGACGCCGACCGGTGGGCGGCCGTCCGCGACGCGCTGCGGCGCGAGATCGACGAGCGGGGAGTCGACGTCGACCAGGGGTACTTCATCCAGCACTACGGTTCGACCGAGGTGGACGCCTCGCTGCTCGTGCTTCCGCAGGTCGGGTACTGCGCGCCCGACGATCCGCGGATGCTCCGCACCGTCGAGCAGATCGAGCGCACCCTGCTCACGGACGGGTTCCTCCGGCGCTACCGCACGGAATCGGGTGTCGACGGGCTCGAAGGTGCGGAGCATCCCTTCATCGCCTGCAGCTTCTGGCTCGTCGAGCAGTATGCGACGAGCGGCCGGATCGACGAGGCCCGCGATCTGATGACGCGGCTGATCGGCATGACGAACGATCTGGGGCTGCTGTCGGAGGAGTACGACGTGGCGAACGCGCGGCACGCGGGGAACACTCCGCAGGCGCTCTCGCATCTGAGCCTGATCCGAGCCGCCGACGCGCTCGCAGGCCACGGCGGACGCGCAGCCCACCGTCGGTGATCCGTCTGATTTGGGCGGGGTGATGCCGGTGAGGTACAGTAGGAGCAACCGAAGACCGCTGGTCATCGTCGCGCGTGAGAACGCGAGTCGATCGAAGCTCTGCTCAGCAGGGGCCCGCGCAGGACACGAACTTTCCAAAGCTCCGTGCGCTTGCGCCGGAGCTTTTCTGTTGCATGCGGTCAGGGGTCGGCGCCTCACCTCCGTGAGGCGCCTCGTACACACCAAGGAGTGACCATGGCGCAGAAGGACGCATCGGTTGCCGAGCTCACGAAGTCATTCGAGAACTCGACTGCCGTTCTGCTGACCGAGTACCGCGGTCTGACGGTTGCCCAGCTCAAGGAGCTGCGCAACAGCATCCGTCAGGACGCTGAGTACGCCGTGGTGAAGAACACGCTGACCAAGATCGCCGCCAACAAGGCTGGCATCACCGCGCTGGACGACGACCTCAAGGGTCCGTCGGCCGTCGCGTTCGTGCATGGTGACTTCGTCGCCACTGCCAAGGCTCTTCGTGACTTCGCCAAGGCCAACCCGCTTCTCGTGATCAAGTCCGGCATCTTCGAGGGCAACGCCCTCTCTGCCGACGAGGTCAACAAGTACGCCGCGCTCGAGAGCCGTGAGGTTCTGCTGGCGAAGGCTGCGGGCATGATGAAGGCGACGATGGGCAAGGCTGCTGCCACCATCGATGCTCTTCGCGAAAAGCTGGAGACCGCTGAGGCCGCGTGAGCGACCCACGATCTCGTTCAACAAACCCACCTATCTAGGAGATACATCATGGCTAAGCTCACCACTGAGGAGCTGCTCGAGCAGTTCGCAGGCCTGACCCTCGTCGAGCTCAACGACTTCGTCAAGGCGTTCGAGGAGAAGTTCGAGGTCACCGCTGCTGCCCCCGTCGCCGTTGCAGGCGCAGGCGGCGGCGCTGCTGAAGAGGTTGAGGAGAAGGACTCCTTCGACGTCATCCTCGAGGCTGCCGGCGACAAGAAGATCCAGGTCATCAAGACCGTCCGCGAGCTCACCTCGCTCGGTCTCGGCGAGGCCAAGGCTGTCGTCGACGGTGCTCCCAAGGCCGTGCTCGAGGGCGCGAACAAGGAGACCGCCGACAAGGCGAAGGCTGCCCTCGAAGAGGCAGGCGCCACGGTTACCCTCAAGTAATCCGTTCCAGGTCGCGGCGTGATGCCTCGCCCTGGAAGCGTCTGAACGCTTCACGAAAGCCCCGGGTCCGCCCGGGGCTTTCGTGCGTCCGGGGCGATGGGCGAGTGGCCGGTGGTCAGCGTCGTCCGGCGGTGGAACTGCGCACGACCAGGACGGATGGCGTCACGGTGCGCTCGCGAGGAGAATCCGGGTGGTCCAGCTGCTGCCGCAGCAGACGCACGGCCTCGTGCCCCTGCTCGCGCGGCGACTGCTTGATGGTCGTGAGCGCGAACATCTCGGCGTGCTCATGGTCGTCGACTCCGACGATGCTGAGTTCGGTCGGCACGGCGATGCCCAGCCGACGGGCCGCGATCATCGCGCCGATCGCCGCCTCGTCGCAGACGCCCACGATCGCGGTGGGGCGGCCTCTGCGGTCTCCGAGGAGCTCGACGGCGGCGGCGTAGCCGCCGGGCATCGTCGGGCGGGCATCCGCGATCCTCGCGACCGCCTCGAGTCCCGCTGCGGCCAGAGCCTCCAGGTATCCCTCGACGCGCTGGGCGTCGCCGAAGCTCAGGTGGTCAGGGTCGGTGGATCCGCCGACGAAGGCGATGGCGGTATGGCCGAGTTCGATCAGATGCTCGGTCGCGATGCGGGCGGCGGCGATGTCATCGATCGACACCGCGCTGGAGCCTTCGCTGTATGGTCCGACGCTGACGAGCGGCCGCTCGGAGCGATGCAGACGCTCGAGCTCCTGAGCACTGGGCTGGATGCCGACGGCGATGATCCCGTCGAACCGTCGGCCAGGGAGCACCACGTCGAACAGCCGTTCGCGGGTCTCGCTGCCCTCGCGGATGCCGTATAGGGCGAGTTCGTAGTCGAGGGCGAACAGGGATTCCTGGATGCCGGCGAGCAGCTCCGAGAAGAACCAGCGATCGACCGGCGGCATGATGACGCCGACGGTCTGCGTGCGCCCCGTCGCGAGGCTCGTGGCGGAGGAGTGGGCGACGTAGGCGAGTTCGCGGGCTGCGGCGGCGACGCGCGTGCGGGTGTCCTCCGAGACGTATCCGCGTCCGCTGAGCGCTCGGCTCGCCGTCGCCTTCGACACGCCTGCGCGCGCCGCGACGTCGGCGATCGTACTCATCCGGTCCTCCTCGACCATGACTTCGGCGCGAGCCCCGCCCACGCGCCGATCACAGCGTAACGGCTCGCGGTTCCGAAAAGGAACCGGTTCCACAGGAAATGTGAGAGAGCGCTCCCATGGCTGCGGACGACGTGTCGCGAAAGGTTGTCAGTCTGTGATCCTGGCTTATTGTGCCGCGCCGTGAGACCCCGGTAGGTTGTCCTGGAATCGGTTCCCGATCTGCGCCCAGGGGCGGCGCAGAACCAGCAGGGGAACCGTGAAACTCGAAGAGGAGAATTCACATGGGTCTGTCACAGCGTTCCCGGCGTTACGCGCCGATCGCACTGCTGGGAGTCGCGGGCATCGCGCTCGCCGGTTGTGGTGCCCCTGGTGGCACGGACAGCGGCGGCAGTGGGGGCGGCGGAGACAACACCGTCACCATCTACGGCACGATCGTCGACTCCGAGGCCGAGCTGCTCCAGGAGTCCTGGGCCGACTGGGCCGAGGAGAACGACATCGAGATCAAGTACGAGGGCAGCCAGGACTTCGAGACGCAGCTCGGAACGCGTGCGCAGGGCGGCAACCCGCCGGACATCGCGATCTTCCCGCAGCCCGGTCTGTTCGCCGACTTCGCCAAGCGCGACTTCCTGAAGCCCGCTCCCGAAGAGGTCGAGAAGAACGCGAACGAGTACTGGACCGAAGACTGGGTGAACTACGGCACGGTCGACGGGGAGTTCTACGGCGCGCCGCTCATGGCGAACGTCAAGGGGTGGATCTGGTACTCGCCGGCGAAGTTCGCCGAGTGGGGCGTCGAGGTGCCGACCACGCTCGATGAGATGACCGCCCTGACCGAGACGATCCAGGCCGCGACCGGCACGCCCGCATGGTGTGCAGGATTCGAGTCCGGAACGGCCACCGGCTGGCCGGGAACCGACTGGGTGGAGGACTACGTCCTGCGTCAGGCCGGCCCCGACGTCTACGACCAGTGGGTGACGAACGAGATCCCGTTCACCGACCCGCAGATCAAGACGGCGTTCGACTCGGTCGGCTCGGTGCTGCTCAACCCGGCGAACGTCAACGCCGGCTTCGGCGACGTGCGCTCGATCAACTCCACCGCGTTCGGCGATGTCGCCCCGGCGCTCGCCGAGGGCAACTGCGCGCTGACGCACCAGGCCTCGTTCCTGTCGGGCTTCTTCCCGGAGGGCACGAACATCGCCGAGGACGGCGACGTCTGGGCGTTCATGCTCCCGGGAGAGAGCGCAGACGACAAGGCGGTCACCGGTGCCGGTGAGATCGTCGGCGCGTTCAGCGACTCCGAGGCCACTCAGAAGGTCCTCGCCTACCTGTCCAGCCCCGAGTGGGCGAACAGCCGTGTGAGCCTCGGCGGAGTCACCTCGGCCAACAACGGGCTCGACCCGGACAACGCCAAGGACCCGATCCTGCAGGAGACCATCAAGATCCTTCAGGACCCCGACACCACGTTCCGCTTCGACGCCTCCGACCTGATGCCGGGCGCCGTCGGTGCCGGAACCTTCTGGAAGGGCATCGTGGCCTGGGTGAACGGCACCTCGACCGACGAGGTCCTGACGCAGATCGAGACCGGCTGGCCGTCCAGCTGATCTGATGAGGAGGGTCGCCCGGACGGGCGGCCCTCCTCCTCGCCATCCGGTTCGCGCACCGTCGCGTGAACTGCAGCTTCTTACGCGTCATGAAGGGGATTCCGTGAACGCGACTCAATTCTTCCAATGGATCGGCATGCTCCCGCCCGTCCTCCAGGCCGTCGCCGTCGTCATCGCCTTCGCGGTGGTCGTCGCCGTCATCCTGCTGCTCGTGGACATCGCTCCGCGCAAGGGGGCCATCTACACCTGGGTGCGACTGGCGATGTGCCTGCTCATCCCGCTCGCGGTGATGTTCTTCTTCAGCTCCTACTACTGGGCCATGGGCGTGGCCGTCGCCGTGGGGGCGCTGTTCTTCTTCCTCGACTATCGATCGCGCGACGGAGCGGGCTACCTGATCCAACTGGTCGCCTTCATGGCACCGGCCATACTGCTCCTGCTCGTCGGGCTCATCCTCCCGTCGATCCAGACGGCGTACACCTCGTTCTTCAACTCCTCGGGCAGCGATTTCGTCGGCTTCGCCAACTACCTCTGGATCTTCACCCAGTCCGACGGCATCACGTCGGTGATCAACTCGATCATCTGGGTGCTGCTGGTGCCGACGGTGTCGACCCTTGTGGGCCTCGCCTACGCGGTCTTCATCGACCGCACCCGCGGCGAGAAGATCTACAAGGTCCTGGTCTTCATGCCGATGGCGATCTCCTTCGTGGGAGCCAGCATCATCTGGCGCTTCATGTACGAATACCGGGGGCCCGAGTTCAAGCAGATCGGTCTGCTGAACCAGATCCTCGTGTGGTTCGGGGGAGAGCCGCAGCAGTTCCTTCTCAACCAGCCGTGGAACAACCTGTTCCTGATCGTCGTGCTCATCTGGGTGCAGACCGGATTCGCGATGGTCGTGCTGTCGGCGTCGATCAAGGGCGTTCCCGCCGAGCTGCTCGAAGCCGCCGAGCTCGACGGCGCGAATGCCTGGGAGCGTTTCTGGGCGGTCACCGTGCCGTCGATCCGCCCTGCGCTGATCGTCGTGCTCACGACGATCTCGATCGCGTCCCTCAAGGTGTTCGACATCGTCCGCACCATGACCGCCGGAAACTACGGCACGTCGGTCCTCGCGAACGAGATGTACACGCAGTTCTCCAAGTTCGAGGCGGGTCGCAGTGCGGCGCTCTCGGTGATCCTGTTCATCCTGGTGCTCCCGATCGTCATCTACAACGCGCGCCAGATCAAGAAGCAGCGGGAGGTCCGATGAGCGACACGCTGAAGGCCCAGACCGGCTCGACCAGCACTCGAGCCATCACGACCGGCGGAGGTCTCGACGGGGCCGCCGGGCGAGCGCGCAAGAAGCTGTCGCGCCCGTGGGCGTCGGCGGCGTCCATCCTGATCGCGGTGCTGTGGACGATACCGACCCTCGGCCTGTTCATCTCGTCGTTCCGGCCCCGGGACCAGATCCAGTCGAGCGGCTGGTGGGAGTTCTTCGCCAACCCCGAGGTCACACTCGACAACTACGTGCAGGTGCTGCAGTCGGGCACCACGCAGCTGACGATCCTCGAGTCGTTCGTCAACTCGATCGCGATCACGATCCCGGCCACGCTCATCCCGTTGATGATCGCGTCCATGGCGGCGTACGCGTTCGCGTGGATCGACTTCAAGGGGCGCAACGCGCTGTTCATCTTCGTGTTCGCCCTGCAGATCGTTCCGATCCAGATGGCCCTCGTGCCGCTGCTCAGTTCGTTCTCCCGCGGCATCAACCTCTTCGGGGTGCAGGTCACGCTGCCCCTGGACGCCTCGCAGGGCTACGCGCAGGTGTGGATCGCGCACACCATGTTCGCCCTGCCGCTCGCGATCTACCTGCTGCACAACTTCATGTCGGAGATCCCGGGCGAGATCATCGAGGCCGCTCGTGTCGACGGTGCGTCACGCGGTCAGATCTTCTTCCGGGTGGTGCTGCCGCTGACGATGCCGGCGATCGCCTCCGTGGCGATCTTCCAGTTCCTCTGGGTCTGGAACGACCTGCTCGTGGCCCTCGTGTTCGCCGACGGCGCGGCCGCCCCGATCACGAAGCTGCTGGCGGAGATCACCGGTACCCGAGGCAACGACTGGTACCTGCTCACGGCGGGCGCCTTCGTCTCGATCGTCATCCCGCTGATCGTGTTCTTCTCGCTCCAGCGGTACTTCGTGCGAGGGCTCCTGGCGGGTTCCACCAAGGGCTGATCGCCTCACCTCGACAGGTCGCGCACACGATGCCGCGATCGGGCGCAACACAGCCCCGGTCGCGGCATCGTCGCACGTACGCTGTGAACATGAAGTACGCAGACTCGATCGTCGACCTCGTCGGCGACACGCCCCTCGTGAAGCTCCAGCACGTCACCGAGGGCGTGGAGTGCACGGTTCTCGTCAAGCTCGAATACCTCAACCCGGGCGGATCCGCGAAGGACCGCATCGCCTCGCGCATCATCGACGCGGCCGAGGCCTCGGGCGAGCTGCGGCCGGGAGGCACGATCGTCGAGCCGACCAGCGGCAACACCGGCGTCGGGCTCGCCCTGGTGGCGCAGCAGCGCGGGTACAAGTGCGTCTTCGTGCTGCCGGACAAGGTCGGTGAGGACAAGATCGACGTCCTCCGGGCCTACGGCGCCGAGGTGGTGGTGACGCCGACGTCGGTGGCCGCCGACAGCCCGGAGTCGTACTACAGCGTCAGCGACCGCCTCGCCCGCGAGATCCCCGGTGCGTTCAAGCCCAATCAGTACGAGAACCCCAACGGGCCCCGCAGCCACTACGAGACCACCGGTCCCGAGATCTGGCGCGACACAGACGGTCGGGTCACACACTTCGTCGCCGGCGTCGGCACCGGGGGCACGATCACCGGGACCGGCCGGTATCTGCGCGAGGTGTCGGACGATCGGGTGCGCATCGTCGGGATCGACCCCGAGGGAAGCGTGTACAGCGGCGGCACCGGGCGCCCGTACCTGGTCGAGGGGGTGGGCGAGGACATCTGGCCCGGCGCCTACGACCCGACCGTGCCGCACGAGATCGTCGCCGTCGACGACGCCGAGTCGTTCGCGATGACCCGGCGGCTCGCGCGCGAGGAGGGGATCCTCGTCGGAGGCTCGAGCGGCATGGCCGTGGTCGGTGCGCTGCGGGTCGCGCGGGATCTGCCTGCGGATGCCGTGATGGTGGTGCTGCTGCCCGACGGCGGTCGGGGCTACCTGAGCAAGATCTTCAATGACGGGTGGATGCGGTCGTACGGCTTCAGCGAGGTCGAGGAGGGCGAGACGGTCTCCGACGTGCTCGCCGCACGTTCGGCCCGTCTGGGGGAGGGCATCCCCGATCTCGTGCATGCGCATCCGACCGACACCGTGCTGGAGGCCATCGGCATGATGACCGAGTACGACGTCTCTCAGCTCGTGGTGCTGAGCGCCGAGCCGCCGGTCATGATGGGCGAGGTGGTCGGCACCGTCGACGAGAAGGGACTGCTGGACCTCCTGTTCCAGGGCGAGGCGAAGCCGGCGGATGCCGTGGGCGAGCACGTGGGCGACAGGCTGCCGCTCATCGGCATCCATGCGCCGATCGCGCAGGCACGCGCTGCGCTCGCCGACGTCGACGCGCTGCTCGTCACCCTCGACGGCAAGCCGCACACGGTGCTGACCCGCCAGGACCTGCTGTCGTACATCTCACGCTGATCCTTCCGACGCCGGACGTAACAGGAGGGGATGCGGGCGTCGGGGCGGACGTAGGCTGAGAGGCATGTCCGAGCACTCCTTCGCCACCAGAGCCATCCACGCGGGTCAGGCGCCCGACCCGACGACCGGGTCGATCATCCCGCCGATCTACCAGGCCTCGACCCACGTGCAGGACGGCATCGGCGGGTTCCGAGAGGGGTATGAGTACAACCGAGCCGGCAACCCGACGCGCTCGTCGCTCGAGACGCAGCTGGCCGCGCTGGAAGGCGGCGCGAGTGCGCTGTCGTTCGCGTCGGGGCTCGCTGCAGAGGATGCGCTGCTGCGCGGCATCCTGAAGCCGGGTGACCACATCGTGCTCGGCAACGACGTCTACGGCGGCACGTACCGCCTGCTCACGAGGGTGCTCGCGCCCTGGGGCATCGAGACCACGACGGTCGAGCTGTCCGACACCGACGAACTGCGGGCGGCGATCCGCCCCGAGACGAAGATCGTCTGGGTCGAGACTCCGAGCAACCCGCTGCTCAAGATCGTCGACATCGAGCTGATCGCCGAGATCGCGCACGCGGCCGGAGCGATCGCGGTCGTCGACAACACCTTCGCCTCGCCCGCGCTGCAACAGCCCCTCTCGCTCGACGCCGATCTGGTCGTCCACTCGACCACGAAGTACCTCGGCGGGCACTCCGACGTGCTCGGCGGCGCCGTGGTCTTCCGCGACGACCGCTTCGTCGAGCAGGTGAAGTTCCAGCAGTTCGCGGTGGGTGCCGTCTCCGCACCTCTCGACGCCTGGCTCACGACCCGCGGCATCAAGACGCTCGCCGTGCGGGTGCGCCAGCACTCCGAGAACGCGCAGGCCATCGCCGAGTGGGCGGCCGCTCGTCCCGAGTTCGCGACCGTGTACTACCCGGGGCTCGCGTCTCACCCTGGGCACGATGTCGCCGCGCGTCAGATGAGCGGATTCGGGGGGATGCTGTCGCTCGGGCTCGCTGCGGGGGCCGGGGCGGCGAAGTCGTTCGCCGAATCGACCGAGATCTTCCAGCTCGCGGAGTCGCTGGGCGGCGTCGAGTCGCTGATCGGCTATCCGCCGGACATGACCCACGCCTCGGTGCGCGGCACGGCGCTCGCCGTGCCGGAGAACGTCGTGCGCCTGTCCGTCGGCATCGAAGGCGTCGACGATCTGATCGCCGATCTCGAACAGGGGCTTTCGCGCCTCGGCTGATCTCCGCGGCAGCGACGGTGGATGCCGCCGTCCTCGTCGGCGCTGTAGCATGGAGACTTCGCCCGGATCGAATCGATTCGACCTTCGTCGATGACTCCTCCGCGTTCGCGACTCGACCTCACCCCCCTCGAACTCCGGAAGGACCGTCGTGCCCGACGCTCCACGCACTGACTCCATCCCGACCGCCTCCGCTCACGAGCGGACTGCCACAGGCAGCATCCGCATCCCGTCGTCGACGGGCGCGATCCGCACCCTCGGATCCAACCCGGCCACCGCGCCGATCATGCTGCACCCCGGCGACTCGATCTCGAACGGCCGCCGCGCGCTCTACATCGTGCTGCTCGGTGCTCTCACCGCGCTCGGGCCGTTCACGATCGACCTCTACCTGCCTGCCTTCCCCGTGCTGGAACAGGACTTCCAGACGACCGCCGCGGCCATCCAACTGACCCTGACGGGAACGATGATCGGCTTCGCGCTGGGTCAGCTCGTCGTCGGACCGCTCAGCGACAAGGTGGGCCGCCGCATCCCCCTGATCGTCGTGACGGCGCTGCACGTGCTCGCCAGCGTGGCCGCGGCCTACGCGCCCACCCTGCCGCTGCTCAGCGGCGCCCGCGTGCTGATGGGCGTGGGAGCCGCCGCGGGCGGCGTGGTCGCGATGGCCATCGTCCGCGATCTCTTCGGCGGCCGCCGCCTCGTCGTCATGCTGTCGAGGCTCGCCCTCGTCTCCGGCGTCGCCCCGGTGATCGCCCCGCTGATCGGCTCGTGGCTGCTCACGCTGATGCCCTGGCGCGGCATCTTCGTCGTGCTCGCCCTGTACGGCGTCGTGATGCTCGTGTCGACCATCGTCTTCATCCCCGAGACGCTGCCGATCGCACGTCGCCAGGAGAAGGGCGGCGCGACCGTGATGCAGCGCTATCGCTCGGTCTTCTCCGACCGCGTCTTCATCGGCGTCCTGATCATCGGCGGCATGACCTTCTCGGGTCTGTTCTCCTACCTGTCGGCCTCGCCGTTCCTGTTCCAACAGACGCACGGGCTCGACGCGCAGCAGTACGGGCTTCTCTTCGCGGTCAACTCGCTCGGTGTCGTCGCCGGCGTGCAGACGGCCTCGCGACTCGCCGCCCGCTTCGGGCCGCAGTGGGTCATGGCCTACTCGACGGGGGTCCTGCTTCTCGCCGGGATCGCCATCATCGTGACCGACCAGCTGGACCTCGGGCTGTGGGGCACGGTCATCCCGCTCTTCGTCTTCATGACGGCCTGCGGCTTCACCTTCCCGAATGTGCAGGTGCTCGCTCTCGACAGGCACGGCAAGGCGGCAGGTACCGCGGCGTCCGTGATCGGAGCCACGAACTTCGGCGTCGCAGGGCTGATCTCGCCGGTGGTCGGCTGGGTCTCCCAGGGCGCCGGAATCACCGCCACGACCATGGCCTCCGTCATGGTCGGATGCGCGGCCATCGGCGTCCTGTCGCTGTGGCTGATCGTGCGTCCCCGGACTGTCGGCATGCTGGCTCCCTGATTTTCCGCATCCGACCGGCAGAATGGTCCGATGAGATCACGAACGCTGCTGTGGTGGGGAATAGGGATGCTCGTCGCGGCGACGCTCCTCGGAGCGGCGCTCGCTTTCGGGTACACCGAGCCTCCGGGTTTCGACTCCTGGTGGAATGACACGATCGGCCAGCACCGTGCGGATTGGATGCTCACGGTCGCCCTGGTGCTGAACGACATCGGGGGAGGGTGGGTGGCGATTCTCGTCGTGCCCCTGCTCGTGATCATCGCCCTGCTGATCGTCCGGCGGTGGCAGGCCGCCGTGTTCGCCGCTGTCGCGTTCCTCGCGAGCGCCGGCGCTGTGCAACTGCTGAAGCACCTGTTCGGCCGCGCGCGCCCGGAGGACATGATCGTGGTGAGCGACTTCGGATCATTCCCTTCGGGGCATGCAGCCAACGCGGCGACGATCGCGATGGTGCTGTGGCTCGTCTTCCCTCGTGTGTGGACCGCGATCCTCGGCATCCTCTGGGTGATCGCGATGGCGATATCGCGCACGCTCCTGTCGGTGCACTGGGCCACCGACACGCTCGGCGGAGCCCTTGTGGGTGCAGGGGTCGTGCTCGTTCTCGCCGCGTGGCTGCTGCCGTGGGTGAGCAGGCAGAAGAGAGACGATCCGGCGGTCACGCCGATAGGCTGACGGGACACCCCCACTCGTCGAGGAGCCGTCGTGTCACGCATCCGCCCCTATCGTCCGTCAGACCGCTCCGCGCTGTACGAGGTCTGCACGAGAACGGCGGACGCCGGGGCCGACGCGACGGGGTTCCTCGCGGACGACTCGCTCTGGGGCGACCTCTTCGCCGTGCCGTACGTCGAACGCCACCCCGACCTCGCCTGGGTCGTCGAGACCGACGACGAGCGCGTGATCGGCTACATCGTCGCCACCGACGACACCGACGCCTTCGCGACGTGGTTCCGTGACGAGTGGTGGCCGACGCGACAGGAGCGGTATCCGCGCGCGGCTGAGCCTACGACCCGCGAGGAGCGGATGGTCGAATACGGCTGGAGCCAGGCGCCCGGACGCGATGCGAACGCCGCGGAGTACCCCGCGCACCTCCACATCGACCTGCTGCCCGAGACTCAGGGGCAGGGGCTCGGGCGACAGCTCATCGAGACGCTCTTCGCCGAACTGCGCCGTCGCGGAGTGCGGGGGCTGCACCTGGGCATGGACCCGAAGAACACGGGCGCCGCCGCCTTCTACGAGCGCCTCGGCATGACGCCGCTGCCGGCGGAGCCCGGTGGGCAGAGCTACGGAGTGCGCTTCGACTGAATGCGGTGACGGCGAGCGGTGACGGGTGGCGCTCGCCGCGAAGACGAAGGGCCTCCGCTGATGCGGAGGCCCTTCATGCTTTTTGGCGGTGACGGCGGGATTCGAACCCGCGGTTGCTTGCACAACACACGCTTTCCAAGCGTGCTCCTTCGGCCGCTCGGACACGTCACCAAGGAACAACCTGAACAGTCTATCCGATCGAGTGGCTCGCCCATGACCGCACCGACTCCCACCCGAGATTCCGTCGCACCGGTATGTGATTCCCTCCGCTCTTGCGGGCGCTGAAACCGACTATCTACGTTCATAAGAGGACGTTATGCAGTCACGTGAAGGCATGACCCACACCCCGCGAAGGGGATGATCTTCGGAGGACTCGATGACCACGGTCGACATGGCGATCTCGCCCGGCACGGCGTTGCGCGCGGTACTGCGCATGGCCCACTCGAGGGCGCTGGCCGAGCTCGGGCTCGATGCGATCGGCCGTGCACGCTTCGGCTGGCGTGATCGGTCGATCGGGTCGGCGGTCGAGCACGGCGGGTCGCGCCATTGGCTGCGCGTGGTGTGGGCGCGGCGAGAGCAGGCCCGAGGCGACTGGTGGACGGGCAATCGAGACGCGTCGTCGGCCATCCGGGATGTGACCAAGCCGCGTGTGCTCGACGCTCGCGCGTGGGAAGAGGGGCCGCTGGTGTATCGCGCCGAGCTGATGACGCTCCTTCCGGGGCGCCCCTGCGCGTCGACCGCAGTCCTCGATCGCGCCCCCGCGCTCGACGATGCGTGGTGGGAGGAACTCGAGCGCAGCCTCGCGGCACTCTCGGACACGACCACCGATCGGAGCGTGCTCGACCCCGCCATCATGCGCAGGCGCATCTCCGTGTTCTTCGGGATCGATATGGACATCGATCGTGCGCAGTGGCTGCCCGCTCATGGCGACCTGCACTGGAACAACCTCCATCGCGATCCGTTCGCGATCGCCGACTGGGAGGCCTGGGGGCTCGCTCCGCAGGGATACGACGCCGCGTTCCTGCTCGGACACTCGCTCGCCGTGCCCGACGCCGCCGGCCAGATCCGGCGACGCTTCCGCGCCGACCTCGAGTCCGACGGCGGCGTCATCTCCCAGCTGTACGTGATGACGAAGCTGCTCACTCGAGCGGATGCGGGCGAGCACACCGAGATCGTGCCGTTCATCCACCGGCATGTCGGCCGGCTGCTCGGCACCAGGATTCCCCTCTCGCGCACATCCTCTCGTCGCGATACGGCAGCGACGCATCCCGAGGGTGCCTGATGGTTCGCGATGGCGGCGACGCCGGCTCGGTCCTCATGGGAGCGCGAGCGCTGCGGGAGTGGGCGGCGGGGGGAGGCGGAGTGTTCTCTCGGGTGTTCCTCGTCGAGAGCGGTGCTCACGCAGACCGCGTCGCTGAGGTCGCGGTCGAGGGCGACGTCGTGCTGCTGCCCGCCGACAGCGGCCCGTGGGAGGGAGTGGCCCGTTGCGTGAGGTACAGCGGAGCGCTGAGAGAGACCGGCGACGAGCTCTTCCTCGGCGACCGTGGCGTCGAGCTCGAAGACTACGTGACGGCCGCGTTCGTGCAGATCATCGGGCCCACAGTCGTGTGCCTCGTCGACGGATCGAGCTCTCGGGCGTTCCTCGCGGATGCGGAACTCGCCCGCCGAACGGGGGTGTTCCCGTCGGCGTTGCTCGACCAGAGGGTGCTGCTGGCGAACCGCGATGCCCTCCTCGAACCCGGGGAGCTCGAGCCCCCGCGCGCCGTCAGGGTCTGCGCCAACGGCTCCGTCAGCGTCGGCGTGCGGGGCGATGTCATCGGTGTCGTCGACGAGCTGCGCTCGGTGTTGGCGGCGCCGGTGCCGCGCGCGATGGCGCTCGGAGAGGCGGCGGCAACGCTGACGTCGGCCTTCGACGCGATCACCCCGGCGAGGATCGGGCGATATCTCGCGGCGACCGACCTCCTGAAGGCGCTCACGCTCTCGAACGGCACCGCCAGGATCTGCGGTTTCGGCTGGGCGCTCATCGACGACGGCTTCGCGGACGCCGAGCCTCTGACGACCGATCCTTTCCTGCTCGACACCGCCGACGGTCTCCTGCTCGCCGACATCACGACCCGACGGCGCCAGCTCTTGACGCCCGCGAGCGCTGCGGTGGTCGCCGTCGTCCAGACCTCGAGCACGGTCGACATCGCCGTCGATCGGGTCGCCGGCGAACTCCGCGTCGATGCGGCGACGGCCCGTGCGCTGTGCGACCAGGCCGTCGCCGCGCTCGCCGTCCATCTCGGCGGTCGCGTTCCTGCTCCGAGCAGCCTGCACGGCGTTCGGACGTGAGCATGTCGACGGCGTTGTGGCCGGCGATGCTGCCCGCCGACACCACGTTCAGCCCGGATCAGGTGGCGGTCGGCGCGTCGGGCAATCGGATCGAGTTCGCCGACGGATCTGTGCGGCTCTGTGCGACGAGCGGACTGTGGAACGTCCCGCTCGGCTTCGGCAACCAGGCGGTGGCCGAAGCCGTGAACCGCGCGATGCATGACGCGTCCTACCTGTCGCTGTTCCGTGCGCCGCATCGATACGCCGAGGTCGCGGCCGATGCCCTCATCGAGATCGCGAACCCTGGACGCTACCGGCGGGTCATCTTCTCGACCTCGGGTGGGGCGGCGAACGACGCGGCGATGAAGCTCACGAGACAGTTCTGGGCGCAGCAGGGCCGCGGTTCTCGAACGCTCGTCGTGGGTCTGAAGGGCAGCTACCACGGCACGATGTACGGCAGTCACGCGCTGAGCGGTGACGACCTGCTGCAGTCCGCGTACTCCGTCGACCGCAGGTCGGTGAGGCACGTGTCACACAGCGACGACGGAGAAGAACTCGATGCACTGCTGACGAGAGAGGGGAGCCGAGTCGCTGCGGTGGTCGTCGAGCCGGTGCTGGGCAGCGGGGCGCATGCGCTCTCGGATGCGTTCGTGTCACGGCTCCTCTCCCTGCGTGAGAAGCACGGGTTCCTTCTGGTCGCCGATGAGGTGGCGACGGGATTCGGTCGCACCGGAACCATGTTCGCCACCGATGACTGGCCGGCCGCGCCCGATGCGCTCATCCTCTCGAAGGCCCTGACGAACGGCGCGGCGGGCGCTGCCGCGATCCTCGTCGGACCCCGCATCGCGTCAGCTTTCGAGCGCGGCGGCTGGACCTTCGTCCATGGTGAGACGCAGGCCGGGACCCCCGCATCTGCGGCAGCCGTCATCGCGGTGATCGCCGAACTGCACCGCATAGACGTGGAGGCGACCGCGACGGCACTCGCGGCCGATCTGTCGAGTCTGACGACGAGGTTGACGGCAGATGGCCTGGTCGCCGAGGTGACGGGATCCGGCTGCTTCCTCGGACTCGTCCTTCGTGACCGGCGCGGCGGCGCCCTCTCGGGCGAGGAGGTCCTCCGGGTCGTCGCAGACATCGCCGACAACGGGGTGCTCGTGCAACCCGGACCGAGCGCGATCGAGCTGATCCCGGCCTATGGCTTCGACTCCGGAGAACTTCTCGAGGTGGAGACGGCCGTGCGTGCGGGAGTGACGCAGATGCGGGAGCGCGAGCATGCGCGCTGAGTTCGCCGCACGGGTCCCTACCCTGTGGCACGGGCACGGGATCACTCACCGCATCGCCGGTCGGCTCACCGCCGATCGAGAGGTCCTCACGATCGTCGATTCCGCGATGTCCACGGCGGTCGTCCCTGGAGTGAGAGGGCGGACGATCATGATCGAGGCTCGCGCGGTCGACGCCGCTGCAGTGGTCATGATCGCGGAGGAGCTCGTTCGACGGCCGCCGGAGGTCATCGTGGTCGTCGGCGGAGGAACCATCCTCGACGCCGGGAAGATCGCGGCACTCGTGCTCGCGTCCGGGCGGATGCTGGACTTCGCCGTCGAACACGCATCGAGGTCAGCGGTCACCTTTCTGCCCGACGGTCCGTCGCCGGTGGACATCGTGGCGGTGCCGACGACGCTCGGCACGTCATCCGAGACGAACAGCGTCGGCATCCTCAAGAACGCCAGCGGCTATCGGCTCGTCATCGGTCGCCCACTGAGGCCGCGTCACGCGATCATCGACTCCCGCAACCTGATGAGCCTCTCTTCCGCGGCGGTGCGGGAGGGTGCGCTGGAGGCGTTCCTGCGTATCGCGGGATCGTCGACGAGCTCGCGGAGGAGTGCGAGAAGCAGAGGCGACGCGATCGCTCTGGGCAGGGCGCTGATCGACACGGTGGCCCGCGACCACGTCGCTGCGGGCTCACGACTGCGCCTCGCGCGTCTGAGCGCGGCGACGCAGCGCACCGCGGCGCTTACGGGCGAAGACCCCTACAGCGCCCGACACTGGTACATCGCGAACGAAGTCGCATCCGTGCTGGAGGTGCGCAAGATGATGGCCACAGCGGCCGTCGTGGCTGCAGTCTGGCGTCGCGTCTGTGCCGGAGACGCTCGGTGGGGGGATCGCGCGAGCCTCGCAGAGTTCTGGACCGGGGTCGCGAGGGGGTTCGATCTGCCCCTCGATCCGCCGGCCGGCATCGCCGCGCTCATCGATCGCTGGCAGATTCCCGTTCCCGCTGCACCGAGCCCGCCGATGACCGCCCGCATCGCCGCTGCGACAGAGGAGGCGTGGGGGGATCGCCTCCCGATGCTCGCGGGTCTCAGGGCCTCTGACTTCCACGATCTGGTGCGCGATTCGTCGTGGAGTCCTCAGTCGGTCGCTCGTCCGAGCCGACCGCCGGATGTTCGGGAGGAGGTGGATTAGATGAACGAAAGTGTCGGAACGCGACTTCAGTTCCACGAACTGGAGCAGATGGACGCCCCCAGCTGGGAGAGCTTCTATCAGGGCGTCATCGGCGCGCTGGTGCTCATCGGCATCGGCGCGGCCGCTGCGACGTGATGTCGTGGCGCAGACCAGGAGAAGGGAGAGGAGGTGAGTATGCGATCAGCAACCCCGACGCTCGAGTTCACGGAACTCGAGGCGATGGAGGCGCAGGATGATGCCCTCGATTGGACACGTGGATTCGCTGTGGGAGTGATCATCGGGATCCTCGCCCTGACGTAGCAGCCACCCTTCGCACAGTGCCTGAGGAGGTACGAATGCATACCGAGAAGCTCGAGTTCGTGGAACTCGAACACATCGACGCCCCACTCGAATGGTGGGAGCACGCGAGCTACATCATCGCCATCATCGGCGGTGCAGCAGCGATCGCGACCTGATCAAGGGGTGCGGGTGGGCGTGACGCACCCGCACCCCCCGACACTCTCGACAGAGAGGTGGTGCACACATGTCGAGTCTCATGACCGACGCCGTCTTGGCGCGCATCGCGGCGGCCGGCGCGGTGGCGAAGGAACAGGACCTGTACGCGGGTGGAGGTGCCGAGTTCTACGACAGGCTCGTGGGCTCCGATCGCGCCGAGGTCAGAGAGGTGCTGGCACTCGCGAGAGATGCCGAGGGGCCGGTGCTCGACATCGCAGCCGGCAGCGGGCGGTTGACCGTGCCGCTGGTGAGGTCGGGCAAGCGCGTGATCGCGGTGGATCTCTCCGACGACATGCTGTCGCGCCTTCGCAACGCGCTGCACGACCCGGGAATGGTCGAGTGCGTGGTCGCGGACATGCGCGAGTTCTCGCTCGGGCGACGGTTCGATCTGGTGGTCATCGGCGCGACGTCCGTCACCGTGCTCGACCGGCTGGGTCGATCGCGCCTGTACGAGACCGTGCGACGTCATCTCGCACCGGGAGGCCGGTTCGCCCTGACGATCGCGGGAGGAGCCTCAGCGCGGAGCCTCTCGGTCTCGACGGAGCAGGAGATCAGCGTCGCCGGACCGGACGGACGCGAGACGTATCTCTTCTCCCAGCAGGTGGGGGCGGACGGTGGCGAGCGCACCGTCAACTGGGTTCGGCTCGCCGACCTGGCGCGGCAGAGAGAGGTGACCGTGTTCACCAGCCGTCTCGGACTCCTCACCCCTGATGCGCTCGCGCGTGAGCTCGTCGATGCCGGTTACGACGCTCCCGCCGTCTCTCCCGTCAGGACACTCGGCGAAGAGATCCTGCTCCTCACCACGACGTGGGCGGGACAGGCGGATGCCGGGGGTGACGATGCCCTCGCCTAGCTTCCTGCGCCGACGGGACGCCGCGACGCCGGTCGCGCTGAGTGCGGATGCGTGCCCGCGCCTCGCGCCCGGTGTCACCTTCGAGCGCGCCGGCGACGGAGGGGTGTGGATCGCGTCGATCCACGGTGTGCCCTCATCCAGGGTCTCCGGGGCGGTTGTCGACCTGCTCGGCGCGATGGACGGCGGTGCCGCCCTTCGCGACCTGCACCGGCGATTCGACAGCGCCGGGTCCTTCGAGAGCTTCCTGCACCTCGTGCAGCGCTTCCAGGCCTCCGGACTCCTGGGAGACGCCGCGACGCCACCACCCGGCCGACTGACCTACAGACCCCCGTTCACGATGCAGATCGCCACCCTTCGCGCACCCGCACTCTTCGACCGTCTGGAGCGCGTGCTCATCCCGGTGCCGCCACGAGCCGCGCTGGCGATCGTCGCCGTGCTGCTCGGCGCGGGTGTTCTCGCGGCGGTCCTCCAGGCGCCGGAACTGCGACGCGTCCTGACCACGCCGATTCCGCTGTCGGGCCTCGTCTGCCTCGTCGCGACCCTGTCGCTCCTGACCGCGCTCCACGAGAGCGCCCACGGGGTCACCCTCACGAGATTCGGCGGGAGGCCCCGCCGCGCCGGCTTCATGCTGTTCTATCTCACCCCCGCGTTCTTCGTCGATGTGACGGACGGGTGGCGACTGCCCGGTCGCCGCCGACGCGTGGCGATCGCGTTGGCGGGGCCCGCCGTGCATGCGGTCGTGAGTGCGATCGCGCTCATCGCCGCCCTTGCGCTGCCTCCCTCGACGATCCGTCAGACGGTGCTGCTGCTGGCGATCTCGTGCACAGCCATCGTCATCGTCAATCTGATCCCGTTCGTGAGATTCGACGGATACATCGCGCTCATGTGCGCGCTCGATGAGCCGAACCTCCGGGCCCGCGCGATCCGTGACGGCTCGGCGTTCCTGACGCGCGTGCTGTTCGGCGGGCGTCCGACCGACCGGAGCCTCGACAGGTGGTGGAGCGTGCCCTTCGGCCTCGCCTGTCTCATTGCGCCGGTCGTGCTGGTCGTGTACACCGTCTCCCGCCTGGTGCGAGCGCTCGCCGGCGGGGGCCCGGTGGTGGGCGTGCTCGTCGTCGCTGTCGAAGCGGCCGTCGTGCTCGTCGGTGTGCTGCTCGTCGCGAGAGCGCTGCGTCGCATCCGGGCGTCGGGTGTCGCGCGTCTTCGATTCTTCTCGGTCGTCACCGCGCTGGTCGCGAGCGTCGGGATCGCGGGGGCGATGATCCCCGTTCAGGTGACGGCGACGTTCGGCTTCACCACTCAGGCAGGCCGCGTGGTGCTCCTGCGCGGCGGCGAGGCGGTCGAGGCGACAATGCCCGATGGCGCACCCGTCGTGCTGCTGAGCAATGGCGTCCTCGCGAACGAGCGGGTGGGCGTCGCAACGCTCCGGGCTCTGCCGCCGCAGCCGACGCGGGTTCCGCTCGATGCGCTGTTCCCCGTCACCGCCGACGACGTGTCGGTGGCGGCTGTGATCGTCGCCGAGGCGGAGACGCCGGCAGCGCGCGGGAGCCTGCCTCAGACGGGGCAGGCACGAGTCGAACTCGGTGTCAGCAATCTGTGGCGGGCGCTCTGGGCGACCGGTGTCGAACTGCCGCTGTCATCCCTCCACAGCGGGGAGATCGGAAAGGAATGAACATGCACAACCACGCGATCGAGGTCCGCCGGCTCACGAAGAGATACGGCGATCGGGTCGCCGTCGACGAGTTGTCGTTCTCCGTCCCGCACGGGTCGATCGTCGGTCTGCTCGGCCCGAACGGCGCCGGCAAGTCGACGACCCTGCGCGCGCTCGTCGGCCTGGTGAAGCCGACGAGCGGCGGCGCCTTCGTCGACGGCGTGCCGTTCTCCCGACTCGAGAACCCTGCATCCCACGTCGGCGTGCATATGGACGGCTTCGGTTTCGAAGGAGGGATCACCGCCGCGCGGCATCTCGAGATCACGCGCCTCGCGGCCGGCGCCCCGCGAGGGCGAGTCGCCGAGGTGCTCGAGGAGGTCGGGCTCGCCGCAGACGCGCGGCGTCGTGTGAAGACCTTCTCCACGGGGATGACCCAACGACTGGGCCTGGCCGCCGCGCTCATCGGATCCCCTCGCACGCTCATCCTCGACGAACCCGCGAACGGGCTCGATCCCGACGGCATCCGCTGGCTCCGGCGATATCTCCGCGGCTACGCGCAGCGCGGCGGCACGGTGCTGATCGCCAGCCACCAGCTCGCAGAACTGGAGCAGGTCGTCGACGAGGTGGTCGTGATCAAACGGCGCGCTCTCTTCGCGGGGCGGCTCGGAGACCTCGTCACGGACGACGCCGACTCGCTCGAGAGCAAGTACTTCGATCTCGTGGAAGGAGCGTCGGCATGACCAGCGTCATCCGCAGTGAGATCCTCCGAGCGTCGAGCGGGTTCTCCGTCCTGGCGGTCTATCTGGTCGCCGTGCTGATGCCCGCGTTCGTGCTGTTCTCCGACGGGTCGCGCTTCGACCTCATCGGCGTCGAGCCCGGCGCGGCCACCATCGCACTGCTGCAGCCTCTCGCGTGGTGCGCCGTCTCGGCGGCCTTCGTCGGAGCCTACGGGGTCACCCGCGAGTGCTATTACGGCTCGCTCGACAGGACTCTCACCGCGGTCGGCGTCCCGCGTGCATTCGCGGCGAAGCTCGTCGCCGGGACCCTCGTGGCGGTCGTTCTCTCGATCTGCATCTTCGTCGTCTGGACGGCGGGTGTCTCGGTCATCCTGGCCAGGAACGGCCTCGCGCTCGCGCTGACGCCGGCGGCATGGCAGATCTACTCGGGGGCGATGGCGGGGGTGCTCCTCGGGGCGCTCATCGGCGGAGCCATCGGGTGGATCACCCGGAACTACTACGTCACGGCCGCGATCGTCCTGGTCATCCCGATGGTGGTGGAACCAGCGCTGCTGCGCGCATCTCCCGAACTGGCGAGGTTCTCGCCGGGGCTGGTTCTGGCGGCGATCAGCGTTCCGGGATACCAGGGGCGTCTGCTCGAGTTCGCCCCCGCGCTCGGCGTGAGCATGGCGTGGGCCGCCGGGCTCGTGGTCGTCGCCTGGCTCGGCGCACGAAAGCGGATCGGATGATCGGTCGGGTTCTGCGAGCTCACCTCCGCGCCTTCTCGGGCGACGTCGTGCTCCTGTGGGTGGTCGTCGCCGGAGTGCTCCTGTCTCTGACGGTCGCCGCGAGCACGCCGTCGGGGATCGTCGATGCGCCGCCGGAGGTGCGGGCCTCTCTCGCGGCGCCATACGGTGCGGTGCTCGCGACCTACGGGGCGGTGCTCGCCGCCGTGTACGGCTCATTCCGCTACACCGTCGACCGACGAGACGGGGTCGTCGCGCAGCGTCTCATGTGCCTGCCCCGCGGTGCGACATTCGCCGCCAGGGCCACCGGGGCCGCCGTCGGGGGAGCAGTCGTCGCCCTTGCGGCAGCGGGCGGCGGACACACCGCGCTGAGCCTGACGTCCGGAGTCGGTCCGCTCGACTGGTCGTCGGTCGGCTCCACCCTCGTGCTCGGTGCGGGGGCGGGGCTCTGGGGGATGGGAATCGGGGTCGTGATCCAGGCCCACCTCGTCGCGCTCTTCGTCGTCCCCCTGTCGCTGAGCGGGGGAGTGCTGGTGGCGATGTTCTGGAAGCACGGCGCCGTCTACCTTCCCCTGCTCGCGACACTCGATGCACTCGGCTTCGATGTCTCCGCCGTGGGGATCACGCCCCACGAGAGTCTCGACGGTCCGGTCGCCGCCCTCGTGGCGGGCGGGTGGGTGCTCGCCGCCCTCACGGCCGGCGGGATCGCGTTCATGATGCGCGACGTGACGTAGGCGACGCATACGGCGTGCATCGGGGGTGGGCCGGTCGGATGCCGAGAACACGGTCGGCGAGTCGACGTAGGATCTCTGGGTGGCAACCCCCAAGATCGTCCTCTTCTATGTCTTCACCCCGCTCGCCGACCCCGAGGCGATCCGCGTCTGGCAGCGCGACCTCGGCGAGGCGCTGGGGCTGCGCGGTCGGCTCCTGATCTCGAAGGACGGAGTGAACGGCACGTTGGGCGGCGACCTGCTCGCGCTGAAGAAGTGGGCGCGGTCGTTCCGGTCGTACGCCCCCTTCAAGAGTGCCGACATCAAGTGGAGTGAGGGCACGGGTGTCGACTCCGACGGTCGCAGCGTCGACTTTCCGAAGCTCAGCGTCAAGGTTCGCGATGAGATCGTGTCGTTCGGAGCTCCGGGCGAGTTGCGCGTCGATGAGCAGGGCGTCGTCGGGGGAGGCACGAGGCTCACACCAGAAGAGCTCCACGCGCTGATCGGGGAGCGGGGTGACGACGTGGTCTTCTTCGACGGCCGCAATGCGCTCGAGGCGCAGATCGGCCGTTTCCGGGGAGCCGTCGTGCCCGACACCGAGACCACCCGCGACTTCGTCCAGCTGCTCGACTCGGGGCTGTACGACGACCTCAAGGGCAAGCCGGTCGTCACCTACTGCACCGGCGGCATCCGCTGCGAGGTCCTCTCGAGCCTGATGACCGCGCGCGGGTTCGGCGAGGTGTACCAGCTCGAAGGCGGCATCGTCCGCTACGGCGAGCAGTACGGCGACGACGGGCTCTGGGAGGGATCGCTCTACGTGTTCGACAAGCGCGGATCCGTCGACTTCTCGGACCATGCGGCCGTCATCGGCGAATGCGTCGGATGCGGGGTGCCGAGCAAGCGGACGGCGAACTGCCCGGATCCGTCATGCCGCACGCAGTTCGTCGTCTGCGAGTCGTGCGACTCGGTGCGCTGCGACCTCCACGCGGCCTGATTCCGTCCGTCGTGCTCGCCCATCGGTCGAGCGAACCACCTAGGTGAGCAGCGGGACGTCGGTGCGGCGGCTCGCGAAGAGCGATCGCGGAAGCAGGAAGGCGTGCACCCTCGTCCATCGATCGACGCTGCGACGCAGCTGAGCCGTCACGTCGACCAGAGCCGGGTCGAGATCTCGGGTCGCGCTCGCCCCGGCCCGCGCGTAGCTCGCCTGCTCGACAGCAGCGACGAGCACTCGCATGGCATCGGCATCGACGCGGATGTCTCTGACGAGGTCGTCGCCGCGCATGCGGGGCGTCTCGGCATCCGACAGGGGTACCCGGAGGTCCTGCATGGTCGCCCGCAGCTCGGCCCAGGCGGCGCCGGCGTCACCGGTACGCGCGCGGCTGCGACGCGTGAACCGCAGCGCGAGGCGAGCGAACGCGGGCAGCAGCAGGGCCACCAGCACCGCCGACGTCGTCAGCACGACCGGAGTGGGATCCAGCCTGCGGAGCTCTCCGGTCGCGCCGGCATTGTCGCCGGCATCCTCGCGCTCGAGTTCCGGCCCCGAGGTCTGCTCGGTGCTGGGGGCGGCCGTCGGAGCGGGGGTCGCCGCGCCGCCCGTCCCCCCGCCCGCGGTGGCCGCGGCGCTGAATGCGGTGGGAACCCCGAGCGAGGCGGTCGGCTCGAACGGCACCCAGCCGACACCGGGGAAGAGCACCTCGGGCCAGGAATGCAGCTGATCGCTCGAGACCGAGTAGACCGCCTCGTCGCCGCGGGTGGTCTCGGTGAGCACCCCCGGAAGGTATCCGACGACGATGCGCACCTCCATGTCGAGGCTCTCCGCCATGAGCGCGAAGGCACCCGCGAAGTGGATGCAGTATCCCGACCGCACCTCGAGGAACTCTGCGACCGCATCAGCCCCCGTCCCGTCGAAGCCCTCATCGACCGGGGTCTCGAGAGAGTACGCGAACTGGCTGCGGAACCACGACTGCAGCGCGATCAGTCGGTCGTAGTCGTTCGTGGCGTCCGCCGTGACCTCGGCTGCCGTGTCGCCGATCACGTCCGGCAGGTCGACCGGTTCGGCATCGGGGTCGACGATCGGCGAGGCGGCGGGAAGCGCGCGGATCTGCTCGAGCGTGGGAGACACCTCGAGCGACCGCACCGTGTAGTCGTTGCCGACCGCATCCCCGTCCCTAGAGGCGAGAGTGCGGTTCTCGGGGCTCACCCTCCAGGCGCCGGAGAGTCCCTGCACGCTGGTCGCGGGGTACGGGACGGGGAGCCACGAACTCGACATCCGGATCACCCGGATGGAGGTGTTCTGGTCGGTCGTCTCGATGTCGGCCCCCCACTCGTCGGGTCCGAACCCGTCGCTCTGCGCCTGCAGGTCGCCGCGATCGGGCTCCCACACGCGTCCGTCGAACGCTGAGAGCGTCGTGAGTCGAAGGTAGGGCGCGGTGTCAGCCGTCGTCGCGAGTGTGAGCACCTCGACCGGGTTCGGCTGACGCAGGTCGTCGCCGAGGCGCAGCGACGCATCGACGGTGACTCCCGTGCCGGTGCCGGCGAGACTGGCGGAGACGGGCACCACCGGTGCGATGATCACGGTCGCCGCGAGCGCGGCCACGCCGACCCCGGCGGCGACACCCACAGATGTCCGCCGCGGTGATTCCGGATTCTGCGCCGCCGTGTAGCGCAGCAGCACGAGGATCAGGATGCCGAGCAGCACGAACCAGACGACGTTCACTCCGCCGAGGGTGGCGATCATGGGCATGGATCCGACGACCGCCGTGAGCAGGCTGGCGAGGATCGCCCCGCGCTGAGCGACCAGCTGGTCGAGCAGGATGGCGACGACGCCGAACCCGAGTCCCATCACTGCCTGGAGTCCCGGCGACGCGGCCAGCGGAGCCGAGCCGAAGGCGATCTCCTCCCAGGCAGAGGCGGCGAGGACCTGGAAGGTGTAGAACGTCGCCTCGGTGGGGACCACGCCGAACACCGCGGTGTCGCCCGCGACGAGCAGGACGACCGTGCCCATCACCACCAGGATCTGCACGACGATCGTGACGAGGTCGCGTGCCCAGGCCGGACGGCCGCGCATCAGCGTGCGGCACGTCATGCCCGTGAGAGCCGTGACGACGATCACGGCGAGAACAGCGAACGACCAGCTGCCGGGTTCGATGACCGAGGTGAACGGCCACATGGCGACGAGCCCGGCCACCGCGGCGAGCACCGACGGCAGGACCGTGCCGACGGGGAGCTCGTGCTCGCGGTGCCACGACAGGCGGGAGCGGCGTTCAGCCGCTCGCTCAGTTCGGGACATGGGTCGCTCCCGGGTGATCCGCGGCGCCGCCGATCCGGTCGGGCAGCACATCCTCCCACGCCTCCGCGACGTCGTCGCCGAGTCGCGCGACGCGCCAGCCGTTCCGCTCCGCGGCCGCGGCGGAGTCGGCGCGCGGTGCGGTCGTGAACAGCATCGGCGCCGCCGCACCGGCAGGGCGCAGCAGAGCGGCATCCTCGTCGTCGATCTCGCCGGTGATGTAGACCAGTGGACCGGGCGGGGTGCCACCGACCAGAGTCGTGATGTCGCGGGCGCCGCCGCGAGGGGTGACCAGCGCGAGAGCGACGAGAAGGCCGTCCCGGTCGTCTTCATGGCCGCGCAGGGTGCCCAGGAGAGTTCCGCTGCTGTCGATCACATCGACGCCGTATCCCTCCTGCATGAGGTGCACGGCGACGGAGGCGCACATCGACACCGCGGCCTCGAACGCGGGGTCCGCATCGTCACCCGGACGTGCCCACCGCGCGGCGCTGCGGTCGAGGATCACGAGAGCGTCGGGGCTGGACTCATCCTCTTCCTGTCGCACCATCAGCTGTCCGCGGTGCGCGGTCGCCCGCCAGTGGATGCGACGCATCGAGTCGCCGGGGATGTACCGCCGCGGCGAGAGATTGTCGCTGCCCTGCCCGAGTCGGCTCGACGACGTGTGCGCGGTGCCGCCGGCGGCTCCGACCTTGACCGCCAGGGGCGCGAGCGTGAACACCTCGGGGACGACCGTCACGGTGCGGGTCTCACCGAAAGCCTGCTCGCGCTGCGCGAGACCGAACGGGTCGACGGTGCGCACCACGAGAGGGCCGATCGGCCAGACACCGCGGCGGACGCCGGTGATCAGATAGCTCAACTGGCCGGTCTCGGACGGGTACTCGCCCGCTGCGTCGCCGCTGACTGCGGGCGGCAGCACATCGAGCCAGAGTCCGCGCGGAACGCGCAGTGCCCTCAGTGCGAAGCGCAGCGTCACCCGAGACGTCTCCGACACGGTCAGCAGGTCGGTCGAGACCTGCCGGGTCACGGTCCCGGTGCGCCGGGGCACGCGCACCACGAGAACCGAGAAGACGGTGAGCACGAGAAGGAGCAGGCCGACGTAGAGGAGTATCGGGGCGCCGAGCATGTTCGCCGCGATCAGGCAGCCGAGACCGCACAGCAGCGCACCGGTTCCCCGGAGGGTGAGGGTTCGACGGCGAGGCATGGCGAGCGAGAGGTCAGGAGCGCGCCGTCACGGGCACCCGCACGCGCTCGACGATCTGCCGGAGAGCCGCTTCGACCGGCTGGGCCCCGGCGCGGTGTGCGCCCCGGGCCGGAAGAAGGCGGTGCGCGAGGACGGGGACGATGAGCGCCGTCACGTCGTCGGGGATCACGAAGTCGCGACCGTCGAGCGCCGCCCACACCTTCGCGGCGCGGATCAACTGCAGGGTCGCCCGGGGACTCGCCCCCAGGTGGAGGTTGGGGTCGGCGCGGGTCGCGTGTGCGAGAGCGACCGTGTACTCCTCGAGCGCCGGAGCGACGTGCACCGTCCGCGCCCAGGCGATCAGTGCCGAGATCGACGCCGCATCCGCGACGGCGCGCACCGAGGAGAGCGGGTTCACGGTGTCGCGCTGACGCAGCATGATGGCCTCGGCCGCCGCATCGGGGTACCCCATCGAGATCCGCATCATGAAGCGGTCCCGCTGTGCTTCGGGCAGCGCGTAGGTCCCCTCCATCTCGAGCGGATTCTGGGTCGCGACCACCAGGAAGGGATCGGGCAGCATGTGCGTCGACCCGTCGACCGTCACCTGCCCCTCTTCCATGGCCTCGAGGAGCGCCGACTGCGTCTTGGGCGATGAGCGGTTGATCTCGTCGGCGATCACGATGTGCGCGAAGACGGCACCGCGCTTGAACTCGAATTCGCGATCGACGGGGTTGTAGACGCTCACGCCCGTGACGTCGCCGGGGAGCAGGTCGGGGGTGAACTGGATGCGACGGACGGTCGCATCCACACTCGCGGCCAGCGCACGCGCCAGCATCGTCTTGCCCACGCCTGGGACGTCCTCGATCAGCAGGTGTCCCTCGGCGAGCAGACACACGAGCGCGCTCCGCACCGCATCCGGTTTGCCATCGATCACCCGGCCGACGGACTCGACGATGGCCGACGTCTGCGCGGCGAACTGCTCGGCATCGATGACGGCCGGAATCGTGGGCGGGTTGTCTGGCATGCGTTCCCTCTCGCGTGGGCGCTGCGGTGCGCGTGAACCGATCGTAACCCGGCTGCCTACGGTTGGGGTGAGAACCGGCATCGGGGTCAGCCCCAGACGCGTGCCCGCGGTTCGGCGGGGTCCACTCGGCCGTCGGCGCTGCGCGCGACGCGCAGCAGGGCCAGCCCCTCCAGCCCGGTCAGCTCGTGCAGCGTGCACGTGCCGATCAGCGTCTCCCAGTGGTCGCGGAAGCGTTCGGCGTCTGCGCGTCGCCGGGCGATCATACGCGGCACGGCGAGCAGGGTGCGTCCGGGCGAGAGGCGGTCGGCGAGGCGTTCGAGCGGGCGAACCCGCGGCATCCCGGCCGCGTCGATCCGCAGCAGGAATCGGGAAGTTCGCACCGGTGCGAAGAGCTCCTCGACGGCATCGGCGATCGCCCGTGAGTCGGCAGCCGAGCCGCCGACCTCGATGCGGATGCGGGAGGGATCGGCGTCGTCCGGTCGTGCGGCGATCGTGGACTCGTCGATCCGGGCGGCGCGCCCGGCATCGTGCAGCGTGCGGGCGACGGCGACCGCCGCGGCCCGATAGATCTCGGCGGGCCGGGAGCGATCGCGCAGCGACCGGGTGAGCGCACCCAGTGATGCCGCCGCCGCAGCGACGGCGCCCCCGGCGAGTGCGAGTGCCACCGCGACGACGGGAGCGAACGAGACCCCGGCGATCGCCAGCACGGCGATGAGCGCGCCGGTCGTCACCGTGCCGGCGAGGAGCCCGGCGACGGCTCCCGTGCCCGCCGTCTGTCCGGTGCGCAGCATCGGCGAGCGCGGGTCGCGGCGGATCGCCACGGTCTCCCGCTCGTGCGGGCTGTACGGCTCACCGATCCGCCACTCCTCCCTCGTCCGGCTGCGAGAAGGGACGTGCTCGCGCATGAGGGCGTCGAGGTCCTCGATGGATGTCGACGGGTCCTTGTCGAGCACGCGCGTCCATGCCTCCCGGGCGTGTGCGCTGAGCGCATGCCCCAGCCCGCTGACGATCCGTCCGTCTCCGTCGGCGCTCAGCCCCCAGAGATGCGAATGCCGACGTCGGAGACGCACCGACTCGGACGCGTCGTCGAGGTCGACGTGCGACGGGATCATGCAGACGACCGACCAGTTGTGCGCGACCTTCTCCGGCCAGGCGGGATCGAGTCTGAGGGTGCGCCCGCGCAGCTGCTGGGTGCCGGATGAGGTCGCCACGGTCGTGAGATCGACCAGGGTGTTGACCGACGGGCAGTCCCATCCTTCGCCCAGCAGCCCCCGGGTGCCGACGAGCAGTCGGATGTCCCCTCGGCGGATCAGTTCGGACACGGCTCCCACCACGCGTCCGCTCCCGACGCCGCGCGCCTGCAGGTCGCGTGTCGGGCCGACGCCGTCCGAGATGCCGATCGGCTCGCCGATCAGGTCGCCGAGCGCGGCCGCGAGGTCGACGGCATCCTCCGCACGGACGCGCAGATGCTGCGCGGTGAGCAGCACGGGGCGCAGCCCGGAGGTGACGGCGTCGACCGCGAGGAGGTCGAACGTGCGCAGGGCGCCGGCGGGCGCGTGGCCGACCAGGCCGCGGTTGTTGCCGTGCTCGACGAAATCGGTCACGACGACCGCGCGGATCCGGTCGCCGTCGGCGCCGGCGAGTTCGCGACGCAGGATCTCGACGGCGGCGTGGTCCTTGGCCGCGGAGAACGCCAGCGTGGTCTCGACGGGGTTCCGACCGCGACGGATGCCCCGGTCGGTCAGCGCATACCCGAAGTCTGCGAGCGACCGCCGCACGTGCTCCCACTGGCTCACGGCGGCGGGGTCCGAGAGCAGCCGTTCCTGGGCGAACCGCGACAGGACGGTCAGCAGGTCGTCGCTCGTGCACCGGTCGAGCAGCGCGGGCGGGATCGAGGCGGCCAGAGGATGCCGCGGTGAGACCTCGCGCAGCACGAGAGCGCACGACCGGGTGAGGGCGAAGTCCGTCGAGAAGGCCCGGTCGAGACGGGCGAGGGGTGTCTCGACGGAAGGGCCGGCAGGGTCCGGGGGCTGGAGGTGCTGCTCGAGATACGTCAGCGCGTCGGGGGTCGAGAGCACCTGCGTGATGAGGTCGTGCAGCAGGGACTCGTGCCGTCGGATGAACGCGGCCTCTGCGGGCAGGGGCTCGGTGAACAGCACGTGATCGCGATACGGCGCCAGATGCCCCTCCTTCACGACAGCGGGTGTCGGCACCTCGTAGTCCACTGCTCCGAGCAGCTGGCTGTAGTTCTCGAACTCGGTCTCGTCGTCCGGCGAGGGCAGGGTCGCGGTGAGGCCGATGAGCGTCGGCTCTGCGCCGGTCTCTCGGATGCGCGCGACGAGATACGCCACCACGATCGCCCAGTGGTCGAGCAGATGATGACACTCGTCGAGCACGACCGTGCGCACCCCCGCCGCGACGATCCGGTCGATGAGGGCGACGGCATTCGGATGCAGCACGCGAGCGAGTTCCGAGGGGCGCTGACGGGTGAAGTGCGAACGCACCCGGCGCGCACGACGGCGGATGCCGGAGCGGTGCCGGGCGGGATTGTCCACCGCCAGCTCGGCGAGCCAGGTCGCGGCCTCGGCGTCGGTGCGGCCGCTCGCCACGAGTTCATCCGTCCACAGCGCCTGGGCGAGGTCGTCGAAGGGAGAGCCGTCCCCCGTCACGCTGAGCAGCTGATAGGTGAGCGCCGTCAGGTCGGCGAGGCGCTCGGGGTCGTCCGAGACCGCCGCGGGCTGTGGCGCCAGCTCCGCCGCGGTGCGCGCCCACTGCTCGCGGATGGTCACCGTCGGCGACAGCACGAGGGTGCGGTGGCCTTCCCGAGCTGCGAGCAGCAGACCCAGCAGTGTCTTCCCGGATCCCGGTGGAGCGACGATGTGCAGCGGCTCCGCTCCGCCCGCCGCGATCCGGTCGAGGACCTCGGCCTGGTAGGTGCGCAGAGTGCCCCGAAAACGCCACGTCGCAAGGGGAGCGGTGGCGAGGGGATCCATGACCTGCCCAGTCTGTCAAAGAGCAGGGTCAGACATCGGCTAGACTTGTCGACGGCTCTCCGCGTGGCGGCATCCAGGCCAATTCCCCCAGGGCGGAAACGCAGCAAGGGTAACCGGGCTCTGCTGGGTGCGCGGAGGGTCACTTTCTTTTTGTCAGGGTCCTCCGGGCCAGTCCTGACAGGATCGTGACGTGACAAGGCCCGATGTGACCCGCACCGCCGACTCCCCGCGCTCCAGCGCTCTCGGCCGTTTCGCGGCGCCGCTGCTGCTGGTCGCCCTGATGTGGCTGGTCCAGCTCGCCGACGCGATCCTTCCCGGTTCCTTCACGGGATTCGGTCTTCGCTCCTGGGACCTCTCGGGTCTCGGGGGCATCGTCATCGGCCCTCTCCTGCACGCGGATTGGGCGCACCTCATCGGCAACACCGTGCCGCTGCTCGTGCTCGGCTCCCTCGTCGCGGTGGAGGGCGCTCGCAGGTTCTGGACCGTCACCGCCTTCGCGGCCGTCATCGGCGGCCTCGGAACCTGGCTCGTGAATGCGCCGGGGGCTCTCACCGTCGGGGCGTCAGGGCTCGTCTTCGGATACTTCGGGTACACGGTGATGCGGGTCTTCGCGCCGGGACGGGTCTCCCACCGCGTGCTCTATGCGATCGTCGCGCTGATCGTGATCGGGCTCTACGGCGGCTCGATGCTCGCCGGGGTCGTCGGCGTCCGCGAGGGCATCTCGTGGCAGGCGCATCTGTTCGGCGCGATCGGCGGCGGCCTCGCAGCGTTCGTCGGCAGAGGCCGATCCGAGACCCGCAGCGCATGAGCTCGGCGAGGAGCGCCCGCGGCTCGACTGCGCGCAGCACGACGACCCGCAAGAAGCCGGCGACCCGCAAGAAGCCAGCGACCCGCAAGAAGCCGGCGACCCGCAAGAAGCCGGCGACCCGCAAGAGGCCGGCCCGTCAGCGTCCGCCCGCGCGCCGCGCCTCGCCGCGCCGTCGAGCGCAGCGGCGGATGCGGCGTGCCACGCTGCTGCGGCGCATCGCGCTGTCGGCGGTGGCGGTCATCGCCGTCGCGCTCGCCGCAATGCTGATCCCGCTGGGACTCGCGCACGAGAAGCCGCTGGCGATCTGCATCTCCGATCCGTCCACGTTCCCCCAGGCGGGGATCGCCGGGTGGCAGGGGGAGCAGCTCGAGAACGCCGCGACCATCATGCAGACGGCGGCCGCGCTGGGATTCGGCCGTGACGGGCAGGTCCTGGGCGTGATGACGGCGATGGGCGAGAGCAGCCTGCGCAACATCGACTACGGCGACTGGGAGACGAGCGGGTTCACCAATCCCGACGGCAGCCGGACGACGAGCATCGGGCTGTTCCAGCAGCAGCACTGGTGGGGGTCGGCGGAGCAGCGCATGGATCCGGCGACCGCCGCGACGCTGTTCTACGAGCGACTGGCGAGAGTCCCCGACTGGCAGTCGATGGATCCGTCGCTCGCGATCCACCGTGTGCAGATCAACCTCGACCCCACCTATTACACGCGGTACGCCTCGGATGCCGCTGCCGTGGTGGATGCGCTCTCGGCGCCCTGCTGAGGCATTTCGCACGGCTGTCAACCCAGCGAGATCATGACCTCGTGCGCCTAGGGTGGGACTGTGGCGCAGAGCATCTACATCACCTCGGCCGAAGGCCATACCGGCAAGTCGACCATCGCCCTCGGCGTGCTCGATGCGCTCATGCGCGTCACTCCGCGGGTCGGCGTCTTCCGCCCGATCGCGCGGTCGGTGACCGAGCGCGACGACGTGCTCGAGCTGCTGCTCGCGCACGACGGGGTGCACCTCGACTACGAGGACTGCATCGGCGTGACCTATGACGATGTGCGGGACGACCCCGACCGCGCGCTGGCGACCATCGTCGCCCGATTCAAGGCGGTCGAGGCGCAGTGCGACGCCGTGGTCATCATCGGCAGCGACTACACCGACGTCGCCAGCCCCGCCGAGCTCGGGTACAACGCGCGGATCGCCGCCAACCTCGCCGCCCCCGTGCTGCTCGTGCTGAGCGGTCGCGACCAGCAGCGTCAGGCCGAGCAGCTGGGAACGACCACCGCCCGCACGCCCGCCGCGGTCGGGCAGATCGGTGCGCTCGCGCTCTCCGAGCTCGAGGTCGAGCGTGCAGAGCTGTTCGCGATCGTCGTCAACCGGGCCGACCCCGAGCACCTCTCCGACATCGAACAGGCGGTCGCGGCGGTGCGCCCGCAGAAGACCACACCGGTGTGGGCGATCCCCGAGGATCGCACGCTGGTGGCCCCCTCGATCAACGGCATCCTCGCCGCGGTCGACGGCCGTCTCGTCAAGGGCGACCGCGACCGTCTCGCGCGCGAGGCGCTGACCATCGTCGTCGCCGGCATGTCGATGGTGAACGTGCTCCCGCGGCTCACCGAGGAGTCGGTCGTGGTGATCCCGGCCGACCGCACCGAGGTGCTGCTCGCGACGCTGCTCGCCGACGCCTCAGGCACCTTCCCGCGAGTCGCCGGCATCATCCTCAACGGCCCCTTCCCGCTTCCCGAGCCGATCGTGCAGCTGCTCGACGGCTTCACCTCGACCGTGCCGATCATCGCGACCGACCTCGGCACCTACGACACCGCTGTGCGCGTGATGGGCGCGCGGGGCCGCATCTCGCCCGAGTCGCGGAGTCGCTACGACCGGGCGCTGGGGCTGTTCCAGACCCACGTCGACATCGGCGAGCTCACCACCCAGCTGGGGCTCGCCGAGTCGCGCGTCGTGACGCCGCTGATGTTCGAGTACGGCCTCATCGAGCGCGCACGCTCCGACCGGCGGCGCATCGTGCTGCCCGAGGGCGACGACGATCGCATCCTCCGCGCCGCCGCGACCCTGCTGGCGCGCGACGTCGCAGAGCTCACGATCCTCGGCGACGAATCGACGATCAGAGCGCGGGCGATCGAGCTGGGCGTCGACATCTCGGCGGCGCAGGTGCTCAGCCCCACCGATCCCGAGATGGTCGAGCGGTTCGCGACGGAGTACGCGCGGCTGCGGGCGCACAAGGGCATCACCCTGGCGCAGGCCGCTGACACCGTCACCGACGTGTCGTACTTCGGCACGATGATGGTGCACCTCGGCCTGGCCGACGGGATGGTCTCGGGCGCCGCGCACACGACAGCGCACACGATCCGCCCGTCGTTCGAGATCATCAAGACCAAGCCGGGCGTCACGGTCGTCTCGAGCGTGTTCCTCATGGCGCTCGCCGACCGGGTGCTCGTCTACGGAGATTGCGCGGTGATCCCCGATCCGACAAGCGAGCAGCTGGCCGACATCGCGATCTCGTCGGCGGCGACCGCGCAGCAGTTCGGCATCGAACCGCGCATCGCGATGCTGTCGTACTCGACGGGGGAGTCGGGGTCCGGCGCCGACGTCGACAAGGTCAGGGCCGCGACCGCACTCGTGCACGAGCGCGCACCGGAGCTGCTGGTGGAAGGGCCGATCCAGTACGACGCGGCCGCGGATGCCGCCGTGGCGAAGGCCAAGCTCCCCGACTCGGCGGTGGCCGGGCGGGCGACCGTCTTCGTCTTCCCCGACCTCAACACCGGGAACAACACCTACAAGGCCGTGCAGCGCTCGGCGGGCGCCGTGGCGATCGGCCCGGTGCTGCAGGGACTCAACAAGCCGATCAACGACCTCTCCCGCGGCGCGCTGGTCGAGGACATCGTCAACACCGTCGCGATCACGGCGATCCAGGCGCAGTCCGAAGGAGCGACCGCATGAGCGCCATCCTCGTCATCAACAGCGGCTCCTCGTCGCTCAAATACAGCCTGATCGACATCGAGAACGAGAACGAGCTCGCGACGGGTCTCATCGACCGGATCGGACAGGACCGCAGTGCCATCCGGCACACGGTGCGTCCGGATGCCGGGGGAGACGCCGTCGTCACGATGCTCGACGCCTCGTACGACTCCGAGCAGCCGGTCTCCGATCACGGTGCGGCGTTCACGGTGATGCTCGAGCAGTTCGCCGAGCACGGTCCGCTGCTCGACGAGCATCCCCCTGTCGCGGTCGGACATCGCGTGGTGCACGGTGGCGCGCGGTTCTATGCACCGACTCTCGTCACTCCGAACGTCGAGGAGCAGATCGAGGAGCTCGCGGTGCTCGCCCCGCTGCACAACCCCGCGAACCTCGCAGGAATCGTCGCGGCGAGGCAGGTGTTCTCCGGCGTCCCGCATGTCGCGGTCTTCGACACGGCATTCCACCAGACCCTTCCTCCGGCCGCCTACACTTACGCGATCGACGCCGAGCTCGCGGCGGCGCACCGGGTGCGCCGGTACGGATTCCACGGCACCAGCCACCAGTTCGTGAGCGAGTCGGCCGCCGCGTTCCTCGGACGCGACCTCGGCACGCTGCGCCAGCTCGTCTTCCACCTCGGCAACGGCGCGTCGGTGACCGCGATCGACGGCGGCCGATCGGTGGAGACCTCGATGGGGCTCACCCCTCTCGAGGGACTCGTCATGGGAACGCGATCCGGCGATCTCGATCCGGCGGCGCTCGTGCACCTCTCGCGGCGAGCGGGCTACTCGATCGATGACCTCGACGCCCTCCTGAATCAGCGCAGCGGGCTCAAAGGCCTGGCGGGACGCAGCGACATGCGGGACGTCCTCGCCGGAAGGGAAGCGGGGGATGCCGCGGCGACGCTCGCGTTCGACGTGTACGTCCACCGACTGAGGGCCTACGCGGGGTCGTACATCGCGCAGCTCGGCGGGGTCGACGTGATCTCGTTCACCGCGGGGGTCGGCGAGAACGCGGCCGCGGTGCGTGCGGAGGCGATGGCGACGCTCGGATTCGCGGGTGTCGAGATCGATCACGGGCGCAATGCCGCACGCCAGCGCGGCGTTCGACGGATCTCGACCGACGCCTCCCGAGTGGACGTGCTCGTCGTGCCCACGAACGAAGAGCTCGAGATCGCCCGGCAGACGTTCCGCCTGCTCTGACCGATCCGTCCTCGGGGGTTACCGCTCGGTGCCGAGCCGCACTACGCTTGCACAGTGGCACGGAGAGGTGCCGGAACCCTCGTCCTTCTCCTGGAGGCTGCTGTGCCCGAAGCCCTGCCCGATCCGCTCCGCGCCGACGGCGTCCTGTTCGATCTCGACGGCGTGCTGACACCGACCGCCGAGGTGCACATGCGCGCGTGGAAGGTCGTGTTCGACGACGTGTTCGAGCGCTGGGGCATCACGCCCCCGTATTCGGATGCCGACTACTTCGACTACGTCGACGGCAAGAAGCGCTATGACGGCGTGGCGAGTCTGCTGCGCAGCCGCAATGTCGAGATCCCGTGGGGCGCGGTCGACGACCCGCCCGAGGCCGAGACGATTTGCGGCATCGGCAACCGCAAGAACGCCGCGTTCGCCGAGTCCCTGCGCGGCGAGGGCATCGCCCCCTTCCCCGGCTCGCTCGCCCTCGTCGAGAAGCTCTCCGCCGCCGGCATCCCGCTCGGCGTCGTCTCGAGCTCGAAGAACGCGGAGGAGGTGCTCGCGGCCGCCGGCATCCGCTCGTTCTTCCGCGTCGTGGTCGACGGCGTCGTCGCAGAGCGCGAGAACCTCGCCTCGAAGCCCGCCGCCGACATGTTCAGCGCGGGCGCTGCGGCGCTGGGCGTCGATCCCGCCCGCAGCATCGCCGTCGAGGACGCGACCTCTGGCGCGGCCTCTGCCGCCGCCGCGGGTTTCGCCACCGTGGTGGGCGTCGACCGGGGCACCGGAGCCGACGCGCTGCGCGCCGCCGGCGCGACGGTCGTCGTCGAGGACCTCGACGCGTTCATGGATGCTGCGGCCGACGAGATCGCCGCCCCCGACTCTGCCGCCACGGCAGCCCGCTCCGACAACGAGGAGACCGCATGATCGACCGCGACCGCTTCCCCGTAGACCCCTGGCGTCTCATCGAGACGCGATACTCCGAAGACGGAGTGGCCGAGACACTGTTCGCCGTCGGCAACGGCTATCTCGGACTCCGGGGCAATCACATCGAGGGACGCGGCGCCCACGAGCACGGCACCTTCATCAACGGGCTGCACGAGACGTGGCCGATCCGGCACGCCGAGCAGGCCTACGGCTTCGCCGAGGTGGGGCAGACGATCGTCAACGCCCCCGATGCCAAGGTCATGCGCGTGTACGTCGACGACGAGCCGATCTCGTTCGACGAGGCGGACGTGCGCGAGTACCGTCGCACGCTCGACATGCGCACCGGCGTGCTCGAGCGCACCGTCGTGTGGGAGACGCCCTCGGGCAAGCGCGTGCGCATGCGCGACGAGCGCATCGTCAGCTTCGAGGAGCGCCACCTGGCCGTGCTCCGCCTCGAGGTCGTGGTCGAGAACGCCGACGCGCCGGTCACGGTCAGCTGCCAGATGATCAACCGCCAGGACGGCGCCGGCGTCTACGCGGGCACCCCCAACCAGGCCAAGGGCGGATTCGACCCGCGCAAGGCCGAGAAGATCGCCGAGCGCGTGCTCGAGCCCGGCGAGTACTGGCAGGACGGGCTCCGCTCCGCGCTGTCCTACAGCGTCGCCGCCTCGGGGATGACGGTGGCGGTGGTCGCCGACCACATCATCGAGACCGAGAACGACTACACCTCGCGCACGCTGATCGAGGCGGACATCTCGAAGAACGTGTTCCGCGTGCAGGCGAAGGCCGGGGTGCCGATCGCGATCACCAAGCTCGTCAGCTACCACACCTCCCGCGGCGTGCCGGCCCGCGAGCTGGTCGACCGCTGCCGTCGCTCCCTCGACCGCGTCGCCGTCGAGGGCGTCCAGGCGCAGTTCGATCGCCAGGCCGAGTGGCTCGCCGCATTCTGGGCTCGCAGCGACGTGCAGATCGGCGGCCAGGACGACATCCAGCAGGCGACCCGCTGGTGCCTGCTCCAGCTCGCCCAGGCATCGGCGCGCGCCGACGGCACCGGTGTGCCCGCGAAGGGCGTCTCGGGGTCGGGATACAGCGGCCACTACTTCTGGGACACCGAGATCTACGTGCTCCCGTTCCTCACCTACACCTCTCCGCAGTGGGCGCGCAACGCTCTCCGGGCGCGAGTGCTCATGCTCCCGGCGGCTCGCCGACGGGCCGCACAGCTCAACGAAGCGGGAGCACTGTTCCCGTGGCGCACGATCAACGGCGAAGAGGCCTCGGCCTACTATGCGGCCGGCACCGCGCAGTACCACATCAACGCCGACGTCAGCTTCGCGCTCGGCAAGTACGTGCGTGCGACCGGCGACGACGACTTCCTGCGTCGCGAGGGCATCGACATCGCGATCGAGACCGCGCGACTGTGGGCCACGCTCGGCTTCTGGCGCACATCGCGCCTCGTCGCCGACACGAACGACGACGACGGCATCGAGACCTTCCACATCCACGGAGTGACGGGTCCCGACGAGTACACCACCGTCGTGAACGACAACCTCTACACGAACGTCATGGCGCGCTACAACCTGCGCTACGCCGCGAGGGTCGTGCGTGAGGCGCAGGAGGCCAACGGCGAGGAGTTCGCACGGGTCGTCGAGCGCACCGGGCTCGCGGAGGGCGAGGCCGAGGGCTGGGAGCGCGCCGCGGACGCGATGTTCATCCCGTTCAGCGAACGGCTCGGCATCCACCCGCAGGACTCGCTGTTCCTCGAGCGCGAGGTCTGGGATCTGGCGCACACGCCGAAGGAGCAGCGGCCGCTGCTGCTGCACTTCCATCCGCTCGTCATCTACCGGTTCCAGGTGCTCAAGCAGGCGGACGTCGTGCTCGCGCTGTTCCTGCAGGGCAACCACTTCACGCCGGAGGAGAAGAAGGCCGACTTCGACTACTATGATCCGCTGACGACAGGCGATTCGACGCTGTCGGCCGTGGTGCAGTCGATCCTCGCCGCGGAGGTGGGCTACCAGGATCTCGCGCTGCAGTACTTCCGCCAGTCGCTGTTCGTCGACCTGCACGACCTGCACAACAACGCGGCGGACGGCGTGCACGTCGCGTCGGCCGGAGGTGTGTGGACCGCGCTGGTCTGCGGATTCGGCGGCATGCGCGACTATGCCGGCGAGCTCAGCTTCGACCCGCGGCTGCCCGCCGACTGGCCGTCGCTGTCGTACCCGCTGCAGTGGCAGGGGTCGTCTCTGCAGATCACCCTCACGACGGGCGAGCTGCGCGTGCGAGTGCTCACCGGAGACCCGGTGTCCTTCACGGTGCGTGACGTCGCCTACATCGCCACGACCGAGGAGGAGGTCGTCGTGCCGCTCGCGGATCAGGGACCCCTCATCCCCGGTCGCCCGTCGCTGCGGCAGTTCGCCGACGCGCTGCGCGAGGACGGCACGCGGCTGTCGGCATCCGTCCCGGTGATCACGACCGCGATCCCCGTAATCGAACCGACCGACTGAGGTGCTGATCACCGCGGCGCTGTTCGGACTCGCGCCCGCGCTGCTGCTGCTCGGGCTCGCGGTGATCGAGCGGGTGCGTTCGGTGCAGCCTGTCACGTCACCGGGGGCGCGGTTCGGCCCGGCCGATGGTGCGACGGTGCTGCACGACGCGCTGCTGCTGAACGCGGATCGGAAGGCCGTCGCTGCGGCCCTGATCGATCTGGCCGTGCAGCGCAAGGTGCGGCTGCTGGTCGAGGCCGAGTCGGCGTCGGCCGGCCGATCGCGCACGCGGGCACCCATCGGCATGGAGATCGTCGACGGAGCGACCTTCACGCCCGAGGAGCTCGGCGTGCTCGAGGCGCTGTTCGGGCCGGATCACACGCCGGGACGGGTGCGACGGTTCAGCTCCGACGCCCGTGCGCTGCACCGCCGCGTGCGCCGCGTTCTCGACGAGGCCGAGAAGCGGCTCGGTTCCGCCGGTCTCATCGACCGGAGTCGACGTGGGTGGGCGACGTTCCTGATCCGTGTCGCCGCGGTGCTCGTGATCGGCGTCTGCCTTCTGCTGCTCCTCGCCGCCTGGGCGGTGAGCGAACCGGGTGGCGCGCTGTACGCGGTGCTGCTCGCCGGCCTGGTCGGCGCGATCGCGGCGATCGTGATCGCCCCGAGGCCCTGGCGTCGGTTCCGCCCGGCGGCGCAGCCGCTGCGCGCGCACCTCGCCGGGATGCGCGAGTACATCGCGCTCGCCGAGGCGGAGCCGCTGCGGTTCGCGCAGTCGGCCGACGGCGCGGACCTGCGCTCCGACGTCTCGCCGGAGGCGACGGCGGCACGACTGCAGAGGTTTCTGCTGAACGAGCGACTGCTGCCGTATGCGGTGCTCTTCGGGCTGGAACGATCGTGGACGGCGGTGCTGCAGACGGAGTCGCAGGCGCTGTGGGTCACCGAGGGCATCGAGGAGGCCATGGAGGTGGCGGGAGCCGTCATCGAGGCGATCGAGCTGGTGGGTGGCGTGGTGCAGCTGGTGAATGCGGTCGGCGAGCTGGTCGACGCCACGGGCGGGGTCGTCGAGGTGGTCGGCGGCGTCTTCGAGGTCGTGTCATCGTGACCCCGCGCCGCTGTGCATCGGTCCCGGCGGCGCGTCGGGGTTCGCTGGCTCGATCGTCGGCTCGCGTCTGCCTGAACGTCCGTGGCACGCCGTAGGCTGTTCTGGTGACCACAGCCCTCTACCGCCGCTACCGCCCCGAGTCGTTCGGCGAGATGATCGGGCAGTCCCAGGTGACCGAACCGTTGATGACGGCGCTCCGGGGCGACCGTGTCGGCCATGCCTACCTCTTCTCCGGACCCCGCGGTTGCGGAAAGACGACGTCTGCGCGCATCCTTGCGCGCTGCCTCAACTGCGCCGAGGGGCCGACCGACGTGCCCTGCGGAAAGTGCCCGAGCTGCGTCGAGCTGTCGCGGGCGGGTGGCGGCTCGCTCGACGTCGTCGAGATCGACGCGGCCAGCCACAACGGCGTCGACGACGCGCGTGATCTGCGGGAGCGCGCGACGTTCGCCCCCAGTCGCGACCGCTACAAGATCTTCATCCTCGACGAGGCGCACATGGTGACGCCGCAGGGGTTCAACGCCCTCCTCAAGCTGGTCGAAGAGCCTCCCGAGCACGTCAAGTTCATCTTCGCGACGACCGAGCCCGAGAAGGTGCTCGGCACGATCCGCTCGCGCACGCACCACTACCCGTTCCGGCTGGTGCCTCCGGCTGCGATGCTCGAGTACGTCGAGAAGCTGTGCGGCGAAGAGGGCGTGGTCGCCGAGCGCGGGGTTCTTCCGCTGGTGGTGCGCGCCGGAGGCGGCTCGCCGCGAGACACCCTGTCTCTTCTCGACCAGCTGATCGCCGGCTCCGACTCGCCCGCGGGTTCCGAGACGGTGACCGTCGCCTACGAGCGTGCGGTGGCTCTCCTCGGCTACACGCATGCTGCGCTGCTCGACGAGATCGTCGATGCGCTCGCCGACGCCGACGCCGCTGCGGCGTTCCCCGCCATCGATCGCGTGGTGCAGACGGGCCAGGACCCGCGTCGCTTCGTCGACGATCTGCTCGAGCGTCTCCGCGACCTCATCGTGATCGCGGCTGTCGGGGCCGAAGCCTCCTCCGTGCTTCGCGGAATCGCCGACGACGAGCTCGCGCGCATGCGCACGCAGGCCGAGTCCTTCGGCTCGGCGCGACTCTCACGCACGGCCGACATCGTCAGCGCCGCCCTCGACGACATGTCGGGCGCCACCTCTCCTCGACTGCACCTCGAGCTGATGGTCGCTCGTGTGCTCGCCGCGGGAGCGGATGCCGCCGCGCCCGCCGCGCCCGCCGCGCCCGCCGCGCCAGCCGCCGCCTCCTCGACGGCGCGCGCAACGGCCGCCGCACCGGCTGCTCCCCAGGCTGCCGCCGCCCCTCAGGCCGCATCCGATCGCCCGGCAACCGCGAGCGCGCCGGCGGACGCCGGGTCTGCTGAGGCCGGTTCGGACACCGCGCGGTCCGGCGTCGAGTCCGGGGGGTCCGACGCCGCCGAACGACCGTCCGTCGATGCCACGCCGACGGCCCCACCGATCGCCGACGCCGACGCCGCCGCCGTGCCCTCCGGCCCTGTCGGATTCGAGCAGATCACCGCTGCCTGGCCGGCCGTGCTCAAGCGACTCGAGAGCGTCAGCCGCACGTCGTGGCTGCTGGCCACCGCCGTGCAGCCGCTCGCATACGTGACCGAGACCGAGGTGCTGACCCTGGGCTTCACCAGCCAGCACGACGTGGCGAAGTTCAAGGGCACGACACCGGGTTCGGGCCCGTCCGATCATCTTCGCGGCGCCATCGAGCAGGAGCTCGGCGTGCGCGTGAAGTACCTCCCGGCCCCGATGCCGGCGGGGGGTGCTCCTCGTCAGCCCGCGACGGCCTCGTCAGGACGCCCGACCGACGACGCGCCCGCATCGGAGCCTGCGTCAGCGGATCCACCGCGCGCTCAGTCCTCCGGATCGCAGACGACGCACGGCGAGACACCGCGCGCGGAGACCCCGCGCACGAAGACCGCGGCCGCTCGGTCGTCGGCTCCTCAGACCGTCGGCGCCTCGGCTCCGGTGACCGAGTGGGCGGTTGCGGCGATCCCGGCATCCGATCTCGCTGCGCCCGCTGCGGTGGCGGCTCCGCAGGCGACCCCTGACATCGCTGCGCCTGCGGGCACCGCCGCCGCGCCGACAACTCAGGCGCAGGCGGCTCCGAGCGGCGCCTCTGCCGACGTGCGAGACGACTCGCCTCCTCCGATCGACGACGAGCCGCCGTACTTCGACGACGAGCCGCCCTACGATCCGTCATATGAGCCGGCGCCGCAGGCGGCTCCGCCCGCGGCGGGCGGGCGGTCGACTTCTCCGTCCGCGCGGCCGACGACCGCGCCGGCAGCCCCGGCGCGCAGAACGGCTTCGGCCGTAGCAGCCCCGGCCATCACCGAGCGCGCCCCCGCCGGGGGAGTCCAGCGCTACGGCGAGGCCGTGATCCGCCAGGTGCTCGGCGCGACGTTCGTTCGCGAAGAGCCCTACGAGCCCCCGACGAGGTTCTCCTGATGTATGACGGCATCGTCCAAGAACTGATCGACGAGTTCGGTCGCCTCCCCGGAATCGGCCCCAAGTCCGCGCAGCGCATCGCCTTCCACATCCTGCAGACGCCGACGTTCGACGTCGCGCGTCTCTCCGAGCTGCTCGTCGAGGTGCGGGTCCGAGTGCGCTTCTGCGAGATCTGCGGCAACGTGGCCGAGCAGGAGCGCTGTGCGATCTGCCGCGATCCCCGGCGCAATCCGGCCGTCATCTGCGTGGTCGAAGACGCCAAGGACGTCGCCGCGATCGAACGCACCCGTGAGTTCCGCGGCCTGTACCACGTGCTCGGCGGCGCGATCAGCCCCATCGCCGGCATCGGCCCCGATGACCTGCGCATCGCCCAGCTGATGGCCCGTCTCGGCGACGCCACCGTGCAGGAGGTCATCCTCGCCACGAACCCCAACCTCGAGGGCGAGGCGACGGCGAGCTATCTCAGCCGTCTGCTCACCACGATGCAGATCACCGTGTCCCGCCTCGCCTCCGGCCTCCCGGTCGGCGGCGACCTCGAATACGCCGACGAGGTCACTCTCGGGCGCGCATTCGAGGGTCGGCGCGTGCTGTGAACGCCCAGGGCGGCTTCTCGCGACGCGGCTGGCTGCTCTTCGGAGCCATGGCGCTGCTGTGGGGCGTGCCCTACCTGTTCATCAGCATCGCCGTCGAGTCCCTGTCGCCGCCCGCCATCGTCGCGGGGCGCACCCTCATCGCGGCACTGCTCCTGCTCCCGTTCGCGCTGCGCGGCGGTGCGCTGAAGGCGGCGTGGAGGCACTGGCCGTGGGTGCTCGCTTTCGGCCTCGTCGAGATGGCCGGTCCGTTCGTGCTGCTCGGCCACGCCGAGATGACGCTGCCTTCCGGCATGACCGGTCTGCTCGTCGCCACGGTGCCGCTGTTCGCCGCCCTCATCGCGTTGGGTGGGGGAGACCGCGGTGTGCTGCGCCCGGCGCGCGCGATCGGTCTTCTGGTGGGGTTCGTCGGCGTGGCCATCGTCGTCGCGGGGCCCGGCCTCTTCGGCGGCGAGGTGAGTCTGCTCGCGGCGGGCGAGGTGCTGCTGGTCGCGATCCTCTATGCGATCGCGCCCTTCATCGTCGCGCGAAAGCTCGGCGACGTCCCCTCCCTCGGCACGATCACCCTGTCGCTGCTCATGATCGGCGTGATCTACCTGCCCATCGGTCTGCTCACCCAGCATCGGGTGCCGACCTTCCCCTCCATCCTCGCTCTCCTGGCCCTGGCCGTCATCTGCACCGCCGTCGCCTTCCTGGCCTTCTTCGCACTCATCCGCGAGGTCGGACCCGTCCGAGCGCCGCTGTTCACGTATGTCAACCCGGTCGTCGCGATCATCCTCGGCGCGATCGTGCTCGCCGAGCCCCTGACGCCGGGACTGCTGATGGGATTCCCGCTGATCATCGTGGGCTGCTGGTTCGCGGCCACCGGCGGACGCCTGCGCCCTCCGACCACGGCCGGATCCGCTCCCGCCGTCGCTCCTCTGCCTCCGGCGCCCTGACCGCGCGCGCCGTCACATGCGAAGACGCGCATATGCGCCGATCGTAGAATGGGGTGGGCGAATCCGCCCGACATCCCAGGGAGTGAACGTGGCCCTCATCGTGCAGAAGTACGGCGGCTCCTCAGTCGCCGACGCAGAGAGCATCAAGCGCGTCGCCAAGCGCATCGTCGACACGCGTCGCGCAGGGCATGACGTCGTCGTGGCCGTGAGCGCGATGGGCGACACGACCGACGAGCTGCTCGACCTCGCGAACGAGGTGGCGCCGATCCCGGCTCCCCGCGAACTCGACATGCTGCTCTCCAGCGGTGAGCGCATCTCGATGGCTCTGCTCGCGATGGCGATCCACTCGATGGGCTTTGAAGCACGGTCGTTCACCGGCAGCCAGGCCGGAATGATCACGGACTCGCAGCACGGCGCCGCTCGCATCGTCGACGTCACGCCGGTGCGCCTTCGGGAGGCCCTCGACGAGGGCGCGATCGTCATCGTCGCCGGGTTCCAGGGGTTCAACCGTGACACCCGCGACATCACCACGCTCGGTCGAGGCGGCTCCGACACGACCGCCGTCGCCCTGGCCGCAGCGCTCGATGCGGACGTCTGCGAGATCTACAGCGACGTCGACGGCATCTTCACGGCCGACCCCCGCGTCATCCCGAAGGCGCAGAAGCTCGACCACATCGGCAGCGAGGAGATGCTCGAGCTCGCCGCCAACGGCGCGAAGGTGCTCTACATCCGCGCTGTCGAGTACGCACGCCGTCACGGCGTCCTGATCCACGCCCGTTCGACGTTCTCGTCGTCCGAGGGCACGTACGTTCTGGGCGAGGGCATGAAGAACCCTCGCGAAGCCGAGGGAGCAGCAGCCATGGAAGAACCGATCGTCGCCGGTGTCGCCACCGATTTCGGCCAGGCCAAGATCACCGTCGCCGGGGTTCCGGACGTGCCGGGCAAGGCGGCGGAGATCTTCAAGATCGTCGCGAAGTCCGGCGCGAACGTCGACATGATCGTGCAGAACGTGTCGGCCACGGGCCGCACCGACATCTCGTTCACCGTCCCCAAGGCCGACGCAGCCGCCGCGCTCAAGGCGCTCGCGGGTGAGCAGATCGAGGTCGGCTTCCAGAACCTCGTGCACGACGACCAGATCGGCAAGCTGTCGGTCGTGGGCGCGGGCATGCGGACGCACTCGGGCGTCTCGGCGACGCTGTTCGAGGCCCTGTCGGCCGGCGGGATCAACATCGAGATGATCTCCACGTCCGAGATCCGCATCTCGGTCGTGCTCCGCGACACCGACCTGGCTGAGGCCGCCCGCACGGTGCACACCGCCTACGGACTCGACGGCGACGCCGAGGCCACTGTGCACGCCGGCACCGGCCGCTGAGCCGCGTGCCCGACGGTCCTCGATCGCCGGGCGGCACGGTAGACTCACCGAAACCCTGACATCGGCGCCAGGCGCGGCATTCGCACCCCGACGTCGCGCCCGAAGCCTCGACTGCTGCACTGCACGACGCCAAGGAACATCATGACCCGCATCTCCGACTCAGGACTCTCCGTCGCCATCGTCGGCGCCACCGGCCAGGTGGGCACCGTGATGCGCGAGATTCTCGCCGAGCGGTCCTTCCCGATTCGCGAGCTGCGTCTGTTCTCGTCGTCGCGCTCTGCGGGCACGGCCATCGAGTTCGGCGGTGCGACGGTCATCGTCGAAGACGTCGAGACGGCGGATGCCGCGGGCATCGACATCGCGCTCTTCTCGGCCGGTGCGACCGCGAGTCGTGCGTATGCGCCCCGCTTCGCCGACGCCGGGGCCGTCGTCGTCGACAACTCCAGCGCCTGGCGCAACGACCCCGAGGTCCCTCTCGTGGTCAGCGAGGTCAACCCGCACGCGATCGACGACCGCCCCCGCGGCATCATCGCGAACCCCAACTGCACGACCATGGCCGCCATGCCGGTGCTGAAGGCGCTGCACGCCGAGGCCGGCCTCGAGCGCCTGATCGTCTCGACGTACCAGGCCGTGTCCGGCTCGGGTCTCGCCGGTGCGCAGGAGCTCCTCGGCCAGGTCGAGGGCGTGCTCGCCCAGGGCGACACACTGCGTCTCGTGCACGACGGCTCGTCGGTCGACTTCCCGGAGCCCGAGAAGTACGTCGCCCCGATCGCCTTCGACGTGATCCCGTTCGCGGGCAACCTCGTCGACGACGGCCAGAACGAGACCGACGAGGAGAAGAAGCTCCGCAACGAGAGCCGCAAGATCCTCGAGCTCCCCGACCTCCGCGTCGCCGGCACCTGCGTGCGGGTTCCCGTCTTCACCGGCCACTCGCTCTCGATCAACGTCGAGTTCGCGCGCGACATCACGCCGCAGCGCGCCGCCGAGGTGCTCTCCGCCGCTCCCGGTGTCGTTCTCGACGAGGTGCCCACGCCGCTGCAGGCCGCGGGCAAGGACCCGAGCTTCGTCGGGCGCATCCGCGCTGATCAGTCCGCTCCCGAGAACAGGGGCCTCGTGCTGTTCATCAGCAACGACAACCTCCGCAAGGGGGCGGCGCTGAACGCCGTGCAGATCGCCGAGATCCTCGCCGAGCGCCTGGTGTCCATAGCCTGACCGCATCGCCGCCATGCGGATCCCGTCTCGCGAGCCGGGTCCGCGTGGTCAGTCGTGCCGTGACCGCGAACTAGACTGTCGTGGTGACCGAAACCGTCGATGTCGTCTTGATCGGTGGTGGCATCATGAGCGCCACCCTGGGTACCCTTCTGCACGAGCTGCAGCCGGATTGGAAGATCGTCGCGTTCGAGCGACTCTCCGATGTGGCTCAGGAGTCGTCGAACCCCTGGAACAACGCGGGCACGGGCCACGCGGCGCTCTGCGAGCTGAACTACATGCCCCAGCAGAAGGGCGCGCCGCTCGACCCGGCCAAGGCCGTCTCGATCAACGAGCAGTTCCAGCAGAGTCGTCAGTTCTGGTCGTCTCTGGTCGAGCGCGGCGTGCTCGATGCTCCGTCGACCTTCATCAACGCGACCCCGCACATGACCTTCGTGCGGGGCGAGAAGGACGTCGCCTACCTCAAGGACCGCTACGAGGTCCTGAAGAAGCAGCCGCTGTTCGAGGGCATCGAGTACAGCGAGGACTCCCGTGTCATCAACAAGTGGGCGCCGCTGCTCATGCAGCAGCGACGCAAGGGCGAGCCGTTCGCGGCCACCCGGGTGCCCGCCGGAACCGACGTCGACTTCGGAGCGCTGACGCACCAGCTCTTCGACCACCTCACCGAGTCGGGCGTGACGCTGCGCACCAACCACGAGGTCAAGAGCCTGAAGAAGCAGAAGGACGGCACCTGGCTCATCAACTACCGCACGACCATCGGGCGCACGCCGAACCAGATCAAGGCGCGCTTCGTCTTCGTCGGTGCCGGCGGCTGGGCGCTCAAGCTGCTGCAGCGCTCGGGCATCCCCGAGATCAAGGGCTACGGCGTCTTCCCGATCGGTGGACAGTTCCTCAAGACCTCGAACCCGAAGATCGTCGCGCAGCATAAGGCGAAGGTCTATTCGCAGGCCTCGGTGGGCGCTCCGCCCATGTCGGTGCCGCACCTCGACACGCGCGTGGTCGACGGCGAAGCCTCGCTGATGTTCGGTCCGTTCGCGACCTTCAGCCCGAAGTTCCTCAAGAACGGTTCGATGCTCGACATCGTGTCGCAGGTGCGCACGCACAACCTGTGGCCGATGCTGCGCGTGGCGTTCGCCAATCCTGACCTCATCACCTACCTGGTGGGGGAGCTGCTGAAGAACCACGCCAAGAAGGTCGACAGCCTGCGCACGTTCATGCCCACTGCGAAGGATGACGACTGGACCCTCATCGACGCCGGTCAGCGCGCCCAGGTGATGAAGAAGGATGCCAAGAAGGGCGGCATCCTGCAGTTCGGCACCGAGGTCGTCTCGGCGGCCGACGGGTCGATCGCGGGCCTCCTCGGCGCCTCGCCCGGAGCCTCCACGGCCGTGCCGATCATGCTCGACCTCCTCAAGAAGTGCTTCCCCGACGAATACCCGGGTTGGGAGTCCGAACTCCGCGAGCTCATTCCGACGTTCGGTCAGCAGCTGAACACGCATCCCGAGCTGGCGGCGACGTCCACGGCGGCGACGGCGGCCACGCTCGGCATCAACGAGTAACCGGCCTGTGGCGAAGCTCTACTTCCGCTACGGGGCGATGAACTCGGGCAAGTCCACTTCGCTGCTCCAGGCCGCGTACAACTACGAGGAGCGCGGACAGCACGTGCTGCTCGCGAAGCCCGAGATCGACACCAAGGGCGCGTCCGAGATCGCGAGCCGCCTCGGTGTCACGCGGCAGGTCGACTATCTCATCGCGCCGGATGCCGACGTCCGCGAGCTCTTCGACGAGCATCGCGAGCGCGTGCGCCGCGCCGTCGCCGATGAACCGGTGCGCGGGGGATCGGTCGATGTCGCCTGCCTCCTGATCGATGAGGCGCAGTTCCTCACGGCTGAGCAGGTCGACGACCTCTTCCGCATCGCGATAGAAGACGGCATCCCGGTCATCGCCTACGGCATCCGCAACGACTTCCTCACCCACGCCTTCCCGGGATCGGCCCGTCTGCTGGCCATCGCGCACTCCCTCGAAGAGCTGAAGACCATCTGCCGCTGCGGGCGCAAGGCCGTGTTCAACGGTCGCGTGATCGGCGGCCGGTTCGTCTTCGACGGAGACCAGGTCGCGATCGACGAGGGCGCTGACGGATCGGCGGCGCCCGAGATCACGACGTACGAATCGCTGTGCGGCGCGTGCTACCTCGACGAATCCGGCGGGCGTCTGGGCTGAAGCCCTCCGCGGCATCCGCCCTCGGGCGGTGTCTCGGCGTCTCCGATTGCGTGGTCTGACCACACGCGCTACTGTGGTCAGACCACAGCGACGCGTCGACGATCGACGCGGGCGCACACGACGAGGAGAGCGGATGCCCGAGCAGCCGGCCCGCGCCTGGAGGCTCGTGCTCGAACATGTCGAGCGCGACCTGCTCGACGGACGTCTCGGCCCCGGCGACCGACTCGCCTCGGAGCGCGAGCTCGCCGCAGACCTCGGTGTGGGGCGCTCGAGCGTCCGGGAGGCGCTGCGCGTGCTCGAGGTCATGGGGCTCATTCGCACCTCGACCGGCTCGGGGCCCCAGTCGGGCGCGATCGTGATCGCGACCCCCTCCGGCGGCATGTCGACGCTCCTGCGCCTCCAGGTGGCCGCGCGGGGCTTCCCCCTCGCGGACGTGGTGCACACCCGTCTGCTGCTCGAAGACGCGGTCGTCGCGGCTCTCGCGAGCCAGCCTGCGCCCGACTTGGCCACGGCCCACAGCGTTCTCGACGCGATGGATGCGGACGCCCTGACGCCCGACGAGTTCCTCGCCCTCGATGCGCAGCTGCACCTCGCCCTCGCGGAGTCGAGTGGCAACACCGTCGTCGCCGCCATCATGGCCGGCCTGCGCACATCCATCGAGTCGTACGTGCAGCAGGGCGCCTCGGCGATCGCCGACTGGGATGCCATGGCCGACGTCCTGCGCGCCGAACACCGCGCCATCGTCGAGGCCATCGCCGCGGGAGACGCGGGCGCGGCCCAGTCCCTCGTGCGCGCGCACATCACCGGCTACTACACCGCGGCGGGCCTCACCCGCAGCATCCGACCCACCGATTGAGAGGACGACCATGGTCCAGCGCCAGGTTCCCAACCCCGCCGAGCTTCTCGACCTGATGAAGTTCAAGAAGCCCGAGTTCAACGGAAAGAAGCGCCGTCTCGACTCGGCGCTCACGATCGACGATCTGCGCACGATCGCGAAGAGGCGCACCCCGAAGGCGGCATTCGACTACACAGACGGTGCGGCCGAGGGTGAGCTGTCGCTCTCGCGGGCGCGCCAGGCGTTCCAGGACGTCGAGTTCCACCCGGGCATCCTCCGGCCGGCCCCTGACGTCGACACCTCGATGGACATCCTCGGCGGCCCCTCGGCGCTGCCGTTCGGCATCGCGCCGACGGGCTTCACGCGTCTCATGCAGACCGAGGGCGAGGTGGCCGGCGCTGGAGCCGCTGCCGCAGCCGGCATCCCGTTCACCCTGTCGACTCTGGGAACGACGTCGATCGAAGGCGTGAAGGCCGCCAATCCGCACGGACGCAACTGGTTCCAGCTCTACGTCATGCGCGATCGCGAGATCTCCTACGAGCTCACTCGCCGTGCCGCGGCCGCGGGCTTCGACACTCTGCAGTTCACGGTCGACACCCCGGTCGCGGGCGCGCGGCTGCGCGACAAGCGCAATGGCTTCAGCATCCCCCCGCAGCTCACACTGGGCACGATCATCAACGCGATTCCCCGTCCGTGGTGGTGGTACGACTTCCTCACGACCCCGAAGCTCGAGTTCGCCTCGCTGAGCACCACCGGCGGCACGGTCGGGGAGCTGCTCGACGCGGCGATGGACCCGACGATCAGCTACGACGACCTCGCCGTGATCCGGGACATCTGGCCGGGCAAGATCGTGATCAAGGGCGTGCAGAACGTCGAGGACTCCCTGCGGCTTCGGGATGCCGGTGTCGACGGCATCGTGCTCTCCAACCACGGCGGGCGTCAGCTCGATCGCGCTCCGATTCCGTTCCATCTTCTGCCGGAGGTCCGTGCGGCCGTGGGCGACGACTTCACGGTCATGGTCGACACGGGGATCATGAACGGCGCCGACATCGTCGCCGCGGTGGCGCTCGGTGCGGACTTCACCCTCATCGGCCGCGCCTACCTCTACGGGCTGATGGCGGGTGGGCGTGCCGGGGTCGACCGCACGATCCAGATCCTGCGCACCGAGATCGAGCGCACCATGCGCCTCCTTGGCGTCGCCTCGCTCGCCGAGCTCGAGCCCGCTCACGTCACGCAGCTCACACGCCTCGTACCGGTCGCGCGCTCTGCGTCAGGGGCGCTGGTTCGCTGACCCGCGCCGAGGGAGGGAGGGCGCCTCAGAGAGACGCGAGAAGCTCGTCGAGCTTGTCTGCGGTGTCTTCCCACCCCTCGACCGCGACCGAGGGCACCCCGATCGCGAGCACGGGGTAGTCGTTGCCGCCTTCGTCGAGCCGGTCGCCGAAGAAGAGCATCGAGCCGAGCGGGATGCTCGTGTGCTCGGCCAGCTGCTTCATGCCGAACGCCTTGTCGATGCCGGCCAGCGTGATGTCGATCGAGGTCGACCCGCCCGACCGCACTTCGAGCTCAGGAAGTCGGGCGGCCACCGCATCGCGCAGAGCCTCCCGTTTCGCACCGGACGGGTCCCAGTCGTGCTTCGCATCGCGAGGAGCCTTCTGGCCGAGTGCAGAGAAGGTGATCTGAGAGCCGCGGTCCTCGAGGATCTCGCCCCAGGGGTCAGACTCCCACAGCCCCAGACGCTCCGCCTCTTCGCGCAATGCGGTGAGGGCGCCGCTTTTCTGCTCGTCGGTGAGATCGTGCGCGTACAGCGGCGAGAAGTCCGCACCGTCGTGCCGCAGATAGCGGGTGCCGCAGGTCGGCAGCAGATGCAGCCGTGCTGCGGCCCCGTCGTCGATGGCTCCGAGCCGGGCGATGACCTGCGCGCGGAACTGCGCCTCGTTGCCACCCGAGATGATCGCGACATCGACCTTGTTCAGCAGCGCCAGCAACAGCGTCGCGATGCGCGGGTCGATGGGCTCTTTCGACGGGGCCAGTGTGTCGTCGAGATCGAAGGCGACGAGTGCAGGTGCGGTCATGATGCTTCCAGAGTAGAGGGGCGATGCTGAGAGCGCCTCGGGGCGAAGAGCAGGGTGCCGATGATCGCGAGGGCGACGCCGATCACTGCGCCGCTCGAGTTCGCGATGACATCGGACACGGTGGCCGTGCGATTCGGCAGGGCGAGACGCTGGGCGACTTCGATCATGAGAGACAGGGCAGGGCCGAGTGCGATCGCCAACGGCCAGAGACGGCGTGGAACGAGGATGAACGCGAGGATGCCGATGGGGACGAACACCAGCACGTTCGCGATGATCTCGAGGCGCGTGAAATCGAGAGACTCCCAGCCCAGGCGGTGCGACGTGGACAGCACGAGATCGAGCAGGTTCGGCATCACCTGCTCGATGCGCTGCGGCGTGAGAGTCAGCAGTGCGAGGCCGCCGAAGAACGGAATCGCGAGGGCGACGGCGATGCCGCGGGTGTGCCGGCGCGGGGGAGGGAGCAATCGACTCATGCGACGCCCTTCACCTCGGTCCGGATACGGAGAAGGCCGCCCGTGAGGACGGCCTTCCGGTGTTACTTGTCGGGGTGACAGGATTTGAACCTGCGACCTCTTCGTCCCGAACGAAGCGCGCTACCAAGCTGCGCCACACCCCGTTTTGCAACCCTCCGAGTCTACAGTGAAATGCGCTCAGCACCGAATCGAGCCATCAACCGCGCGCCGTCAGGGTCAGAAGGGTGGCCTCGGGGCGGCACGCGAAGCGCACCGGCGCGTAGATCGAGTGTCCGCAGCCGGCGCTGACGTTGAGCGGCACGGTGCGGTCTCCCTGCGTCCAGGTGCTGAGACCCTTCGCCTGCTTCAGCGGGATGTCGCAGTTCGCGACGAGAGCGCCGACGCCGGGCAGGCAGACCTGGCCGCCGTGCGTGTGGCCGCCGAAGACGGCGTCGGCTCCGAGCTCGACGAGTCCGTTCAAGACACGCTGGTACGGCGCGTGGGTGACGCCGAGCGTCGATGTGTCAGGACTCCGAGGGCCGAGGGCGTCGATCGCATCCGGCAGATCGTCCAGGCGATCCCAGTCGCAGTGCGCGTCGCTCACGCCGAAGAGGTCCAGCGAGTTGCCCGCCACCGTGAGGCGCGCAGCGGTGTTGTTCAGGCTCGTCCAGCCGAGCTCGTCGGTGAAGTACGCGTCCATCGCATCGGTGTCGAGGAAGTCGAGCTCCCTCGGGCGTTGCGACGGGCCGGCGAAGTAACGGATCGGGTTGCGCGGTGACGGGCCGATCACGTCGTTGGAGCCGTGCACGAAGACACCGGGGATGCCGGCGAACGCGTCGAAGGCCCGCCTGATCCCCGTGAGGCCGTCCCGGTGTCCGAGATTGTCACCGGTGTTGACGATGAGGTCGGGCTTCAGCTGCGCGAGGGAGGCGAGCCAGTCCTGCTTGCGGTGCTGCCATGGCGCCATATGGGCGTCCGAGATGTGCAGCACGCGCACGGGTGCCGAGCCGGGGGCGAGAGCGGATGCGGTCGCCTCGCGGACCGTGAACAGGTAGCGCTCGATGCCGACGCCCCACACAGCGGCCGCGGCACCAGCGGCCCCCACCGCGCCGAGCGCGATGAGGGCCGGATGCGCCGAATGGCGAGACGTCACTTGCAGCTGACCTTGATGGAGGTGCTCTTCGTGGTCGGTGTGTTCGCGGCAGGGTCGGTGGAGGTGACCGACGCATTCTGGCCGTTGCACGACCCGTCGAAGTCGATCGACGAGAACCCTGCGCCGAAGAGTGCGCTCTGCGCCTCCGCCTTCGACTGCCCGCTGATGTCGGGCACCGTCGCTCCCTGGCCGTTGCTCGGCGAGATCGTGATGGTCGCGCTGTTCGGAGCCTGTCCGGACGGGTCCTGCGCCATCACCAGGTCTCCCTCGGGGCCGTCCACAGCGGGACCGACGACTGCGGTGAAGCCCGCAGCCTCGAGGAGAGACGTCGCCTCGCCGACGGACTTGCCCACGACGTCGGGAACGTTCGTCAGCACCTGACGCACCAGCTTGTCGTCGGGGCGGGGGAAGTCATCCGCGGGGTACACGGTGTCCGCGGCTCCCTGGATCGCCTTGGCGAGGCCGTAGCGGATGTCGCCCAGTCGGACGCCGTTGCCGTTGCGGAAGTCGTTCAGCGGCACGCGGCCGTCGACGTTCCCCACCCAGACCGCGGTGGTGACCTTGGTGCTCGACTCGACGAGCATCGTGTGCTCCTTCTCGGCGGTACCGGTCTTGCCGATCACCTGGGTGCCGTCGTTCGGGTTGGCCCTGGTTCCCGTGCCGTTGCCCTCCATGACGCCCCGCAGCGCGTAGGCGGCGGTCGCGGCCACCTCAGGGGTGAGCTGCTGGGAGCACTTCTGGGCGGGAGGAGTGATCTCGGCGCCGTCTTCGCCGACGACCCGGTCGATCACGCGCGGCTCGCAGTAGACGCCGTTGTTGGCGACTGTCGCATAGGCGCCGGCCATCTGCAGGGGCGCCACGCTCTTCGAGCCCAGCACCGTGGGGAACGGATCGTTCGGGGCGGTGTTGGCGGCGGTTCCGCCGACCGTGATGTCATCGCCGTTGCCGTAGTGGACGCCGAGTCGCTTCGCCACCTCGTTGATGTCGCACAGGTCGAGCTGCTGCGCCATCGCCAGGAATCCGGTGTTCAGGGACTGCGCGGTGAACTGGCGCACGCTGCCCACCGAACCGCCCGAGTTGCCGAAGTTGTTGATCTTGGCGCTGTTCGTCACCTTGTCGCCGCATCGGGTGAAGGGACTGAACGTCTTGAGACGGCCGTCGAGCACCTGGTTCACGGAGTGGCCGGATTCGAGCCAGCTCAGGAGGGTGAACAGCTTGTAGGTCGATCCCGTCTCGAAACCATACGTCGAACCGCCGTGCGCCTTGTCGGCCGCGAAGACCTGCGATGTCTCGCCCGCGGCCAGGTTCGCCTCGGTCGTCTCGTTGAAGACGGTGTTCTGCGCCATGGCGAGGACACGTCCCGTGGAGGCCTCGATCGAGACCCCGGTGCCGCCGACGAGGATTCCGGGCATCGCCTGCGGGACCTGCGCCTTCACAGCGTCGATCGCGGGCTGCTGGACGCGAAGGTCGAGGGAGGTGTAGATCTCCATGCCGCCGCGGCGCAGGTTCGAGCGACGCTCTTCCTCGGTGGCGCCGAAGGCCTCGTCGTTCTCGATGACCGCCTTGACGTACTGGCAGAAGTAGGCGTTGTCGCCGGCGGCCGCGCAGCCCTGCTGCGGCTCGCTCAGCGCGGGCGTGACAGGTGAGGCGACGGCCTCGTCGTGCGCGGCCTGCGTGATCTTCGCATCGGCCAGCATCCGGTCGAGGACGTAGTCTCTGCGGTCCTTCGTGTCCTTGTAGCCGTCGGCGTCGCCGTTGTGGGCCACGCCGGCGTCGTCGGTCCAGATTCCCTCCGGACGGTCGATGCGGAATCTGTTCGGTTCCTGCACCATGCCCGCGATGGTCGCCGCCTGCGCGAGCGAGAGGTTCGCGGCGCTGGTCGAGAAGTAGCGGTTCGCGGCGGCCTCGATGCCGTAGATCGTGCCGCCGAAGTTCGCGATGTTGAGGTAGCCGAGGAGGATCTCGTTCTTCGAGTAGTCCTTCTCGATCTTCAGCGCGTAGCGCATCTCCTGCAGCTTGCGCTCGACTCCTTCACCGCCGGTGGCCACGGCCGCGTCGAGGAAGCACTGCTCGATCTGCTGCGAGTAATCCTCGGCAGCCGGATCGACGTCCTGCTCGCACTCCTGCACCTGCACGTTCTTCACGTACTGCTGGGTGATGGTGGAGGCGCCACGGTCGGTCGTGCCCGCGACATTGCCGATCGCGGCCTTGACGGTCGCGCCGAGGTTGATGCCCCCGTGGGTGTAGAAGTTCTTGTCCTCGCTCGACAGGATCGCGTCGTACATCACGGGGGCGATCTGGTCGTAGGCGACCGGGATGCGCTTCTGCTCGTAGAACGATGCCAGCGCCACGGGGTTGCCGTCGAGACCGGTCGCATAGATCGTCGACTGCTGCATCGGTGCGCCGACCTGGAGGTTCTCCGGCAGCTCTTCGAAGATGGTGAGGGCCTGCGAGCCGGCGATGCCGGTCATGGCGAGGACCGGGGTGACGCTGGCCGCGACGAGGAGGCCGGCGACGGCACTGAGCCCGACGAGTCCGAGGACTCCGCCGAGCGCACCTTTCACCGTGCGATTCTTTTGAGGCATACGCTTGATCGTAGGGGAGTTCCCTGAATACCGCCTTTGACGCAGCCGCCGGCGCGGCTGCCGCCAGACAGGAGTGCCATGACCACCTGGGAGTATCTGACCACCCCGTTGCTGATCCACAACACCGCGGCGATCCTCAACAACTGGGGAAAGCAGGGGTGGGAGCTCGTGCAGGTCATCCAGGGCCCCGAGGGCGGGCTCGTCGCCTACTTCAAGCGCCCGGTCACGGCGGATGCCACGGGCAACGCCGGTCTCGCCGCCGCAGCCGAGGCGTCCCGCCAGTTCGAAGGAGGCGCGGCATGAGCGTTTCCGAGCGCCTGGCGGAGCTGGGCATCGAGCTCCCCGTCGTCGCGGCGCCCGTCGCGGCCTACGTCCCGGCCGTCGTGCACGCCGGCGTCGTGTACACATCCGGCCAGCTGCCGTTCTCGGCCGGAGTGCTCCCCGCGACCGGCAAGGTCGGCGCCGAGGTGTCGGCCGAGGATGCCGCCACGTACGCGCGGACCTGTGCGCTGAACGCCCTCGCGGCGGCGGCCGAGGCCGCCGGCGGCGTCGACAACATCGCCGGAGTGCTGCGCGTCGGCGGGTTCGTGGCATCCGTGCCCGAGTTCAGCGGTCAGCCTGGCGTGATCAACGGCGCGAGCGTGGTGCTCGGAGAGATCTTCGGCGACGCGGGGCGTCACGTCCGCGCAGCGGTCGGGGTGCCGGTGCTGCCGCTCGACAGCCCGGTCGAGGTCGAGGTCTCCTTCATCCTCGTCTGACCCGGTACATGCGGAACGCCCCCTCCCTGCCCGGGTGGGGGCGTTCTGCATGAGCGGGTGCTTCCGCCTCTACTTGACCTGCGCCGAGATGATGCTCATCACGGCGGTGTCGGCCAGCGTGGTGGTGTCTCCGACCTCGCGCCCTTCGGCCACGTCGCGCAGCAGGCGCCGCATGATCTTGCCCGAGCGCGTCTTCGGGAGCTCGCCCACGATGTACACGTCGCGGGGTCGCGCGATCGCGCCGATCTGCTCGCCGACCCACAGGCGAAGCTGCTGCGCGAGCCCGGCGGGATCGTGGGCCGAGAGGTAGCTCTCCTTGATGATCACGAAGGCGACGACGGCCTGACCGGTCGTCTCGTCTGCGGCGCCGACGACGGCGGCTTCGGCTGTCGCCTCGTGAGCGACGAGCGACGACTCGATCTCGGCCGTCGACAGGCGGTGACCCGAGACGTTCATCACGTCGTCGACGCGACCCAGCAGCCACAGGTCGCCGTCCTGGTCGAGTCGGGCGCCGTCGCCGGCGAAGTAGTAGCCCTGCTTCTCGAACTTCTCCCAGTACGTCTCGGTGAACCGCTCCGGGTCTCCCCAGATGCCTCGGAGCATGCTCGGCCACGGCTCCGTGACGACGAGAAGGCCGCCGTTGCCGTTGCCCACCTCCGCACCTGACTCGTCGACGACGTCGATCGAGATGCCGGGCAGCGGCACCTGAGCCGATCCCGGCTTGGTGGCCGTGACCCCGGGCAGCGCCGAGACCATGATCGCGCCGGTCTCGGTCTGCCACCACGTGTCGACGATCGGCGTCTTGCCTGCGCCGATCACGTCGCGGTACCAGATCCAGGCCTCGGGGTTGATCGGCTCACCCACCGAGCCGAGCAGGCGCAGCGACGACAGATCGAACTTGGCGGGCACACTGCGACCGGTCTTCATGAACGAGCGGATCGCGGTGGGCGCGGTGTAGAAGATCGAGACCTTGTACTTCTCGATGATCTCCCACCAGCGGCCGGGGTGCGGCGCGTCGGGGGTGCCCTCGTAGATCACCTGGGTCGCGCCGTTCGCCAGCGGGCCGTACGTGACGTAGGTGTGCCCGGTGATCCAGCCGATATCGGCGGTGCACCAGTACACGTCGGTCTCGGGATGCAGGTCGAACACGTTCTTGTGCGAGTAGGCCGCCTGAGTCAGATACCCGCCGGAGGTGTGCAGGATGCCCTTGGGCTTTCCCGTGGTTCCCGACGTGTAGAGGATGAACAGCGGGTTCTCCGCGGGGAAGGCCTCGGCGACGTGCTCGGGGGATGCGGCGGGGACGACGTCATGCCACCAGAGGTCTCGACCGTCTTCCCAGTCGACCTCGTTCTCGCCGCGCTTGACGACGAGCACGTGCTCGACGGTCTGCTGCTCCCCGTCGCCGCGGTCGGCGAGCGCCTGGTCGACGGCCGGCTTGAGCGCGGAGACGCGGCCCTTGCGGTACCCGCCGTCCGCGGTGATGACCAGCTTCGCTCCTGCGTCGTCGATCCGGGAGCGCAGGCTGTCGGCGCTGAACCCGCCGAACACGACGGAGTGGATCGCTCCGACTCGGGCGACGGCGAGCATCGATGCCACCGCCTCCGGGATCATCGGCAGGTAGATCGCGACACGGTCGCCGTGCCCGATTCCGAGCTCCTCGAGAACGTTGGCGACGCGCTTGACCTCCTCGGTCAGCTCGGCGTAGGTGATCGAGCGGGAATCGCCCGGCTCGCCCTCCCAGTGCAGCGCCACCCGATCCCCGTGGCCTGCCTCGACGTGACGGTCGAGGCAGTTGTATGCGACGTTGAGCTCGCCGTCGTCGAACCACTTCGCGAACGGCGGCGTGGACCAGTCGAGCACACGGGTGAACGGCTTGTGCCACTCCAGCAGCTCGCGGGACTGATCCGCCCAGAATGCCTCGCGGTCGGCTGCCGCACGCTCATACAGCTGCGGAGAGGAGACGGACTGGGCGACGAAGTCCTCGGACGGCGGGAACCGGCGGGTCTCATCGAGAAGGTGATCGATCTGGCTGCTCATCGGCAGGCGCTCCTTTGCGGCGTGGCAGGTCGTGCGGGCGTGAACGCGTCTGCGACGCGATCAGGTCATCGCGAATCTAGTCTCGGGCTCTGACATCGCATACTGTCGAAAGTAGGTAGTCCGACGGGTTTTGTCAGGACGGTCGCCTTGCGTAAGCTCGACGTCAGCCGAATTCTCATTCTGGCCTTGGCGTGCCCGATTCCCCCATGAGGGACGCCGTGGGCGGCATCTCATTCCCCCCGTGAGGTGCCGCCCTTCTCTGTCTCGGGAGCGCTCCCACCGGTGCCGGGGCAGCCGCGACCTGCTCTGCACCGGGAGTGAAGTCCAGACGTTGCTCACACGGCTCGTCACCGCGGCGGTGCGGCGCGCTCGCGCGTCCGGCGAGAGGCCTAACGTCGGCTCATGCCCGATCCCTTCGTCATCCAGCCGCGCGGTTCCTCGTCGTTCGTCGACGATGCGACCGCAGGTGGTCCGTCGTCGTCGGAGGTCGATCCTGCGTTCGGTCTCCTCGCCGAGCACTGCGCCGACGAGCAGGTCACCGACATCTTCGTCAACGGCGCGTCCGGGCTGTTCGTCGACCGAGGGCACGGTGCCGAGCCCGTGTCGGGGTGGAGCGCATCCGAACGGGAGGTACGCGACCTCGCGGTCGGTCTCGTCGGACTCGGCGGGCGACATCTCGACGACCAGGCTCCCTGCGTCGACGTCAGGCTCGACTCCGGCATCCGCGTCCACGCCGTGCTCTCGCCGATCTCGACGTCGGGAACGGCGCTCTCGATCCGCGTCCCCAGAGTGCGCGCCGCCGATCTCGAGGCCTTGCGGGCGCTGGGCGCCTTCGACGCCAGGCAGCACAGCTGGCTTCTCACGCTGGTCGCCGAGCGCGCCAACATCCTCATCACCGGTGGCACCGGCACGGGCAAGACGACGCTGCTGTCCGCGTTGCTGTCCGCCGCCCCGACCTCCGAGCGCATCGTCACGATCGAGGATGTCGCCGAACTGCGGCCGCGGCATCCGCACCATGTCGCGCTCGAGGCGCGACAGCCGAACCTCGAGGGCGTCGGCGGCATCAGCCTCGCTCGGCTGGTCCGCGAGTCGCTGCGCATGCGTCCCGACCGTCTGGTGGTCGGAGAATGCCGAGGCGAGGAGGTGAGAGAGCTGCTGACCGCGCTGAACACGGGGCACGACGGGGGAGCCGGCACTCTCCACGCGAGCGGTCTGAGCGATGTGCCCGCGCGGCTCGAAGCGCTCGGTGCCCTCGCATCGATGGATGCCGCCGCACTCGCGCGCCAGGCGGTGAGCGCCTTCACGATCGTGCTCCATCTCGACAGGGCACCGGGCGGACAGAGACGCATCGCGCAGGCAGGGCAGCTCGCGGTGGCCGGTGACCGACTGGGCATCGAAGAGGTCCGGCCGTGGTGAGAGCATGGCGTCGCACGATGGCCGAGACCGAGGGCGATGCGGCCACGTCGGTGCAGACGCTCGCCGTGCTCCTCCACGCCGGCGCGGTGCCCATGGTGGCGTGGCGGCACCTCGCTGCGATCGGCGACCGGACCGCTGCGTCCGTGGTGGACCGCGTCGACGGAGGCCTCCCGCTGATCGCGGCCATCGAAGCGGAGGGCGGCGCGTGGCGGGACCTCGCGGCCGCCTGGGAGATCGCGACGACCGTCGGCGCACCGCTGGCAGATGTGCTGCGGATGCTCGCCGAGACGCTGCGTGATGCGTCGTCTGCGGCCGATGACGTGCGCATCGCGCTCGCAGAGCCGGCCGGAACAGCCAGACTCCTGCTCCGGATGCCGCTCGCCGGCCTCTTTCTCGGCTTCGCACTCGGTTTCGACACCGTCGGGGTCATCGTCGGGACTCCCGCGGGTGCGGGGTGCGTGGTGGCCGGCCTCCTGCTCGTCGTCGCAGCGCGCGCGTGGACGGGGCGCATCCTCAGGCGCGCGCGCCCCGAGCCCGGAACACCGGGCATGCGGGCCGAGCTCGTCGCGGTCGCCCTGTCAGGAGGCGCGTCGATCCCGCGAGCGCTGCGCCTCGTCGCCGAGAGCTCGGCGTCGTCTCGCGGTGACGACGCGCGCATCGGCGTGGTTCTCGAGCTGTCGCGGTCTGCCGGGGTGCCGGCGGGCGAACTGCTTCGGGCCTCCGCCGGTCAGGAGCGACACGCGGCGCGCGTGGACGGTCGTCTTCGCGCAGCCAAGCTCTCGACGACGCTGCTCATCCCGCTCGGCGTCTGCACTCTTCCGGCCTTCCTGCTGCTCGGGGTCGCACCGCTTCTGCTGAGTGTGCTCTCCTCCACCCCGCTGCCGCTGTGACGGCCCAGCTCCACCGGATGCACGGCGTATCCGTCTCACAGAAAGAAGGAACACATGAACACCATCCCTCCACTCACCCGGCGCAGTGCCGCCGCCCTCTTCGGCGACGACAGCGGTGCAGCCACCGCCGAGTACGCCATCACGACGATGGCGGCTGTCGCCTTCGCGGGCCTTCTGGTCGTCATCATGAGGTCAGACGAGGTGCGCGGCATCCTCACAGACCTCGTGCGTCGGGCGCTCACGGTGTCGTGATGACTCCTGTCCGAGCGGACGAGCGCGGCTCCGTGACTGCGGAGCTCGCGCTGGCGCTTCCCGCAGTCGCGCTCGTTCTCCTTCTCGGGGCCGGTGCGATGGGCGCGGCCGCCCGTCAGGTCGCGCTTCAGGATGCGACCGCCGATGCCGCACGTCTGCTCAGCAGAGGGGAAGGCGAGGGAGCGGCCTCGCACGCGCTCTCAGCTGCCGTGCCCGGTGCGTCGATGTCGAGCAGCACCTCGGGCGATCTCATCTGCGTGTCCGCTCAGACTGCCGTCACGATCGGTGGGTTCGTGAGAGTCGGCGTACGCGCGTCGAGCTGCGCGCTCGCAGGGGGTCTCTGATGCGTCGAGCCGTGAAGGTCGAGTCCTGATGGCAGGGGCCGTGCTCGCTGCCGGCGTGCTGGTGGTCGCCAGCACTCTCTCCTTCGGCCTCGCCGCCGTCGGCGGGGCGGCCGTGACCGCACAGCGCGCCGCGGGAGCCGCCGACGCCGCGGCCCTCGCAGCGGCGGACGCCGCGAGCGGGGCGGTCGTGACCGAGGTCGACCCGTGCGCGCTCGCGGCGCGCGTCGCGGCGGCCTCCGGCGCGACGCTCACCGGGTGCGCCCTGGACGGCTCCGTGGCGACGGTGCAGGTCGAGGCGAAGTACGCTGGACTCGCTGCCGTCTCCCGAGCCCGTGCCGGGCCACCCGAGGGGATCTGACGGCGGCGCGAGGCACTTTCCCGCGAAAATGCAGGCGACCTCTGTGACCAACCCATCACGGCGGTGTGTATGGTGTGCTTCGAAGAAAGGATGCTCCCTTGGCTGAAGGCAAGAAGCTCGTCATCGTCGAGTCTCCGACGAAGATGCGGTCGATTCAGGGGTACCTCGGCGATGGCTATGAGGTGCTCAGCTCCGTCGGCCACATCCGCGACCTCGCAGACAAGAAGGACATCCCCGCCGCGGACAAGCAGGCATACGGGAAGTACTCGATCGACGTCGACAACGACTTCGATCCCTACTACGTCGTCTCCGATCGCAAGACCAAGACCGTCGCCGAGCTCAAGCGGGCGCTCAAGTCTGCGGACGAGCTTCTGCTCGCCACTGATGAGGACCGCGAGGGTGAGGCCATCGCCTGGCACCTGCTCGAGACGCTGAAGCCCAAGGTCCCCGTCAAGCGGATGGTGTTCCACGAGATCACCAAGGACGCGATTCAAGCGGCCATCGGCAACACCCGTGAGCTCGACACCGACCTGGTCGACGCGCAGGAGACCCGCCGCATCCTCGACCGGCTCTACGGCTGGGACGTCTCGCCCGTGCTCTGGTACAAGGTCAAGACCGGGCTGTCTGCCGGCCGTGTGCAGTCCGCCGCCACGAGGATGATCGTCGAGCGGGAGCGCGAGCGCATGGCGTTCGTATCCGCCGAGTACTGGGATGTCGAGGCGCTCGCGTCGTCGTCGTCCGCATTCAAGGTCCGGCTGGTTCGCGTCGACGGAGGTCAGCTCGCGCGAGGCACCGACTTCGACGACGAGGGCAAGCTCAAGCGGGCCGTCATCACTCTCGACGAGGCGAAGGCGTCGGCCCTCGCCCTCGCGATCGACGCCGCAGGAACCGGCACCGTCTCCAAGGTCGAGGCGAAGCCCGGCACCCGCAGTCCGTACGCCCCCTTCACGACCTCCACCATGCAGCAGGAGGCCGGACGAAAGCTCTCCATGAGTGCCAAGCAGGCGATGAGCGTCGCGCAGAGGCTCTACGAAAAGGGCTACATCACCTATATGCGAACCGACTCGGTGGCGCTGAGCACCCAGGCGGTGCAGGCGGCTCGCAGCCAGGCCGTCGCTCTCTACGGCGACAGCGCCGTGCCGCTGAAGCCCCGCGTCTACAAGTCGAAGAGCAAGAACGCCCAGGAGGCGCACGAGGCCATCCGCCCGTCGGGTGAGAACTTCCGCACCCCGAAGTCGGTCTCCTCCGAACTCGACCGCGAGGAGCACCGCCTCTACGACCTCATCTGGAAGCGCACCGTCGCCAGCCAGATGGCCGACGCGAAGTACGAGACCACCACCGTCACGCTCGCGGTCGATGCCGCCGGACAGAAGGCCGAGTTCACCGCGTCGGGCACCGTCTACACCTTCAAGGGCTTCCTCGAGGCGTACGAAGAGGGACGCGACGAGAAGCGCAACGACAAGGATGCCGACGAGAACCAGTCGCTCCCTGCGGTCGCCGTCGGCGATGACCTGCGGATCTCGGATGCCGAGGCCAAGGGCCACCGCACGACCCCGAAGCCGCGCTTCACCGAAGCGTCGCTGGTCAAGGCGCTCGAGGAGCACGGCATCGGCCGCCCCTCGACGTTCGCGAGCATCATCGGCACCGTCATCGACCGCGGCTATGCCACCAAGCGCGGCCAGGCTCTCGTGCCCACGTGGCTCGCCTTCAGCGTCGTGCGCCTGCTCGAGGAGCACTTCGCCGATCTCATCGACTACGACTTCACCGCCGCCCTCGAGGACGACCTCGATGCGATCGCCCGCGGCGAGCAGAAGCGCGTCGAATGGCTGCGTTCCTTCTATTACGGATCGGATTCGCACGTCGGTCTCCGCCAGACCGTCGACAACCTCGGAGAGATCGACGCGCGCGCGCTCAATTCCACGCCGATCACCGAGAACGCCACGCTGCGGTTCGGCAAGTACGGCCCCTATCTCGAGGTCGCGAACCCCGAGGCGCCGGACGAGAAGCCGCGCATCGTCAACGTCCCCGAAGACCTCGCGCCGGACGAGCTGACCGAGGCCAAGGCGCAGGAGCTCATCGACGCTCCGGTCGCGGGCGACCGGGTGCTCGGCACGAACCCCGACAACGGCAAGATCGTCGTCGTCAAGGACGGCCGATTCGGACCCTACGTCCAGGAGAACGACCCCGTCTCCGACGACGCCGCGGTCGACGAGGCCACCGGCGAGGTCGTCGAGGCGCCCAAGCCCAAGCGCGGCGCGAAGAAGGATGCCGCGCCCAAGCCCCGCACCGCCTCGCTGTTCCGGTCGATGTCGGTCGACACGATTGACCTCGACACGGCGCTGCAGCTCCTCAGTCTGCCGCGAGTCGTGGGAGCCGACCCGGAGAGCGGCGACGAGATCACCGCGCAGAATGGCCGGTTCGGTCCGTATCTGAAGAAGGGCACCGACTCGCGCTCGCTCGAGAGCGAGTCGCAGATCTTCGACGTGACCCTCGAGAAGGCCCTCGAGATCTATGCTCAGCCGAAGTACGGCGCCGGATCCCGCCGAGCATCCAGTGCGCTCGCCGAGTTCGAGGCCGATCCGGTGAGCGGCAAGCCGATCCGCATCCGCGACGGACGCTTCGGCGCCTACGTCACCGACGGCGAGACGAACGTCACGATCCCGCGGGGCCAGAAGGTCGAGGACATCACGTTTGAGACTGCGGTGCAGATGCTGGCAGACAAGCGAGCCAAGGGTCCTGCACCCAAGCGGGGCGCTGCCAAGAAGCCCGCTGCCAAGAAGCCCGCCGCGAAGAAGGCTCCGGCGAAGAAGCCTGCGGCGAAGAAGGCCCCGGCCAAGAAGGCGGCCGCGACCGATGCAGAGAAGGCTGCAGCTCGTTCTGCAGCAGCCAAGAAGGCCGCTGCGACCCGTGCCGCGAATGCCGCGAAGAAGGCCGGTTCGTGACGTCGGACTCCGGAGTCTGGATCACGCTCGAAGGCGGCGACGGATCGGGCAAGACCACGCAGTCGAACCTGCTCGGACAGTGGCTGACGGATGCGGGGCGAACGGTCCTGCGCACCCGCGAACCGGGAGGCTCGGAGGTCGGCCAGCTGATCCGCGACATCGTGCTGCACCACCGCGGCGACATCGCTCCGCGCGCGGAGGCGCTGCTCTATGCAGCCGATCGCGCGCACCACGTCGCGACCGTCGTCCGACCCGCGCTCGCCCGTGGCGAGGTCGTGCTGCAGGACCGCTACCTCGATTCCTCCGTCGCCTACCAGGGGGCGGGCCGCGTGTTGGATGGCGATGAGATCCGCGAGCTGTCGCTCTGGGCAGCCGAGGGGGCGCTCCCTGATCTCACGGTGCTGCTCGACCTCGATCCCGAGGCGGCGCGGGTGCGACTCGACTCGGACGACAAGCCCTTCGACCGGCTCGAGGCCGAGAAGACCGAATTCCACGCCCGAGTGCGCGATGCGTACCTCGCCTTGGCACACGCGGAGCCGGAGCGGTTCCTGGTGCTCGACGCCGCCGCGAGCCCCGAGCACATCGCCGGGCAGATCCGCGATCGGGTCTCGGCGCTCATCAGCTGATCCGGCGTCGCGGCGGGCGACATCGTCGCGACCCGTGCGGCGCCCGGCGGTGCCGCGTACGTCGGTACTCCCGATTAGGCTGAGGGCATGCCCCAGACCGTCGCCGCCCCTTTCCCGTGGGCCGATGTGTGGGGGCAGGATGCCGCGGTCGACACGCTGCGCAATGCGGCATCCGATCCGTCCGCCCTGTCGCACGCCTGGCTGATCACGGGTCCCCCCGGATCGGGACGCTCCACGCTCGCGCATGCCTTCGCGGCGGCGCTCGTCGCAGACCATCCGGACGACGAGGCCTCGATGCGTCAGGTCCTCGCGGGAACGCATCCCGATGTGACGGCCCTGCGCACCGACAAGGTCATCATCACGATCGCTGAGGCACGTGCGCTCGTCGAGCGCTCGTACTTCGCGCCCTCCGCGGGCCGCTACCGCGTGATCGTGGTCGAAGATGCCGACCGCATGGTCGAGCGCACGTCCAACGTGCTCCTGAAGGCGCTCGAAGAGCCGCCCGAGCAGACCGTCTGGATCCTCTGCGCCCCGAGCGAAGCCGACCTGCTTCCGACGATCCGCTCTCGGGTCCGCTCGCTGCGACTGCGTGAGCCCGATGTCGCAGACGTGGCGCGTCTGATCACGCTCCGCACGGGAGTCGATGAAGGCATCGCGGAGCAGGCCGCTCGCCATTCCCAGCGTCACATCGGCATGGCCCAGCGCCTGGCCACCGACGAATCCGCCCGCCGCCGCCGGGACGAGACTCTGCGGTCGGTGCTGGGTGTTCGCGGGGTCAACGACGCCGTCGAGGTCGCCGGACGGATCATCCAAGCAGCCACGGACGATGCCAAGGCGCTCACGGCCGAGCGCGATGCGGCTGAGCGCGCATCGCTGCTGCGCACGGTCGGGATCGCCGAGGGGCAGGCCGTTCCGCCCGCTCTGCGCACGCAGATCTCGGCCCTCGAAGACGACCAGAAGAAACGCGCGACGCGAAGCCTGCGCGACGGGATCGACCGGGTTCTCACCGACCTGCAGTCGCTCTTCCGCGATGTCGTCATGCTGCAGTTCGGCAGAGACGGCGAGCTGATCAACCGCGAGCTCCGCGACGACCTCGCCGCTCTCGCGGCGGCCTGGCCCGAGACCCGTACCCTTGTCGTACTCGACCACCTTGCCGATACACGCCAGTCGCTGGAGCGCAACGTCGCACCGCTGCTCGCCCTCGAGAGCTTGCTCGTGACCGTCACGAGCGGGAGGACACCGTGAACAAACGCCCGACTTCCCGCATCCGACGTGCCGTCGCGCTGATCGCCGGCCTCGCCGCCGCATCGGTCGCCCTCTCCGGGTGTCTGTATTCGATGATCCCCGAGCAGGCTGCGCCGAAGCCGTCGACGACGAACGCTCCCGACACCGAGGGCGTGGCCGACGACCTGCTGCCGTTCTACGGGCAGACGCTCAGCTGGAGCGAGTGCGGCACGGGTTTCGACTGCACCGACGTGACCGCTCCGCTCGACTGGGACAACCCGGGCGAGGGCGAGATCGCCCTCGCTGTCGTCCGCCACCAGGCGACGGGCACCGCTCAGGGGTCCCTGCTGACGAACCCGGGCGGTCCCGGTGCCAGCGGCGTCGAGCTCATCCGCGACAGTCTCGATTTCGCGGTCGGAGCCGCCCTCATCGAGAACTACGACGTGATCGGATTCGACCCCCGCGGCGTCGGCGACTCCACCGCCGTCACGTGCTTCGACGCAGCGGGAATGGATGACTATCTCTACTCGATCCCCGCGGGCAAGCGCGGGAGCGCCGAGTGGGAGGCTGAGCTGCTCGAGGCGCACGAGGAGTTCGCCGATGCGTGCGAGGCGAACAGTGGCGGCATCCTGCCGTACGTGACCACGATCAATGCCGCGCGCGACATGGATCTGATCAGGGCGGTGCTCGGCGACACGCAGCTGAACTACCTGGGGTACTCCTACGGCACGTTCCTGGGTGCGACCTACGCCGACCTGTATCCCGAGAAGGCGGGAAGGCTCGTGCTCGACGGCGCGATCGACCCCGCCGTATCGGGTCTGGATGTCGGTGCGACCCAGGCGCTCGGATTCGAGTCCGCTCTTCGGGCGTACATGCAGGACTGCCTCGACTCGGGTCAGTGCCCGTTCACCGGCACGGTCGACGAGGCGATGGCCGACCTCGGCGCGCTGCTCGCGAGTGTCGACGCCGCGCCGCTCGAGAACGGCGACGGACGCATGCTCGGCGCGGACTCGCTGATGACCGGCATCATCGCGGCACTGTACTCGGCAGACAGCTGGCAGTACCTCACCCAGGCGCTCGACGAGACGCTGCAGGGCGACCCGACGACAGCGTTCTTCCTCGCCGACTTCTACAACGGTCGGGAGAACGGCACCTACCTCGACAACTCGAGCGAGGCTTTCCGTGCGTACAACTGCATGGACTACCCGGTCGAGGACGACCCCGCAGCCGAGGCAGAGACCGACAAGAAGATCGCCGAGGGTGCGCCGACGATCGCACCGTACTGGAACGGTCCGGACTCGTGCTCGGTGTGGCCATACCCGCCCACCGGCACGCGCGGTGAGATCAACGCCGAAGGCGCGGGCCCGATCCTCGTGGTCGGCACGACCAACGACCCGGCGACGCCGTACGAGTGGTCGGAGTCGCTCGCCGAGCAGCTCGACGAGGGCGTGCTGATCACCCGCGTGGGCGAAGGACACACCGGGTACAACAAGGGCAACACGTGCGTCGACAGCGCCGTGGAGGCGTTCCTTCTCGACGATGTGGTGCCCGAGGGCGACGTCCGCTGCGAGTGAGTCGGGCTCGATTCGCGATGAGGCTCGTGAACGGGTAATATCGATGATCGCGCCGCTTTAGCTCAGTCGGCAGAGCATTTCACTCGTAATGAAAAGGTCGTCAGTTCGATTCTGACAAGCGGCTCCAGCAGGCCCCGTGATGTGAATAACATCACGGGGCCTTATGGTTTCCCCGCTTGGGCGGGTGAGTGCGAGCGGCGTACCCTCGGAGCATGAGCAGAGCGCTTCTGATCGTCGACGTCCAGAACGACTTCACCGAAGGCGGCGCTTTGGCCGTCACCGGTGGCGACGGCGTGGCATCCGCCGTCTCCGCCTTCCTCGCGCAGCACGCGACCGACTTCGACGTCATCGTGGCATCGCGTGATTGGCACGAGGCCGATGGCGACAACGGCGGCCACTTCGATGCGAACCCGGATTACGTCGACACGTGGCCCGTGCACTGCGTCGCGGGCACGCCGGGCGCCGAGTACGACCCGCTGCTGGTGACGGATGCCGTCACCCACCATGTGCACAAGGGACAGGGTCGTCCGGCGTACTCGATGTTCGAAGGTGCGACGGAGGCGGGGGAGACCGTCGGAGCGATCCTCACCGCCGCGGGCGTGCTGTCGGCCGATATCGTCGGCATCGCCACCGACCACTGCGTGCGGGCCTCGGCGCTGGACGCGGTCTCGCACGGCGTCAGGGTGCGGATCCTCACGGATCTGGTCGCGGGTGTCGCGCCCGAGCCGAGCGCCGCAGCCCTCGCTGAGCTGGCTCACGCGGGGGCCGAGCTCATCACGAGCGAGGCTGCGTGAGCCGCAGCGTCCTGCTCCTGCGTGCGGTCAACGTCTCGGGCCGCAGCAGGGTGCCGATGGCGAGGCTGCGCGAGCTGATCGCCCCCGAACTGGGCGAGGTGTCGACCTACATCGCCAGCGGCAACATCGTCTGCGAGCAGCCGAGCGATCCACGATCGGCCTGTGCCGCCGTGCGTGCCATGATCTCGGCGGAGTTCGGGGTCGACACCCCCGTCGTCCATCGCACGCACGAGCAGCTGGTGCGATCGCACGCGAACCAGCCGTTCGCCGGGGCGTCCGAGAAACTGCTGCACGCCATGTTCCTCGAAGGCTCGGCCTCGGCGGGTGCGGTCGACGCCCTGCGCGAGCGACTCGTGCCGGGGGAGCGGATCGCGCTCGTCGGCGACGACCTGTGGATCGACTACGCCGAGGGCGGCGTGCACACCTCGAAGCTCACGAAGGCGGTGCTCGACCGGGTGCTCGGTGTCGCCGGCACCGCGCGCAATGTGCGCACCGTGCGGAAGCTCATCGAGCTGACCGCATGACGCTGCGGATGCCGGGGCCCTCGACATCCGCAGGGCCGGAAGGGCCTGGCCGGCCTGAGCCGTCAGATCACCTGACGATCTCCGCGCTGAGCGGCGTCGCCGGACGCTGCGGATGAGTCTCGAGATCGACGCGATGGGTGCCGCACTCCGCGCAGCGGACATACACGACGACGCCCTCACTGGTCGGATGCCGGGAGTCCGCGACCCAGGCATGCTCGTGGATTCTCGTCGATCGGGTGGGATTCGGCAGGGTGTGCAAGGAGGTCATGCCACCAGCGTGGTGTAATGGCCTTATGCATCTCAACCCTTACGGTGAATACGCGGTGCTTCTCGCGGCGTCGCTCGCCGACGACTTTCCCGCCGATCGTGCGGGCATCGAGCGGCGCACCCTCGAGAGGGGGATGACGATGACGTTCCCCCCGGCGCCGGATGACCGCGAACGCGTCAGAGAGGTCGTCGACGACTGGTTGACGATCGTGGACGCACCGGACCCGGAGGCCCGCGCAGAGATCCTCAACGCGCAGATGGCTCACGCGGCGGCCTACCCGCGCCTCACGAACCACGACGGAGAAGGGTGGCATCTGCACTACCGCGACGACGTCCGGTCGCTGCCCTACGTGCTGCGGGCGATCTTCGCCGTCGGAACCTCGCTGCACCTGGTCACGCGAGGCATGGATCGACTCGGCCGCTGCGAGGCCTCACCCTGCACGAACGTCGTCGTCGATGTGACGCGCAACGGCCGCCAGCGGTTCTGCTCGGTGCGATGCGCGAACAGAGCGGCGGTCCGGCGTCACAGGGCGCGCGGGGGCGCCTGACACCGGACCGCCGGATGCTCAGATCACGCGGTCTGCTCGGCGTGCTTGCCCTCGGCGACCTCTTCGATCAGCTTCGCGTTGAATGCCGGAAGGTCGTCGGGGGTGCGGCTCGAGACGAGGCCTGCGTCGACCACGACCTCCTCGTCGACCCACGTCGCTCCGGCATTGCGGAGGTCGGTCGCGAGGCTCGGGTAGCTGGTCAGCTTCCGCCCGTCGACCACGCCGGCCTCGATCAGGATCCAGGCGCCATGGCAGATGACGGCGACGGGCTTGTGCTGCTCGAAGAACGAGCGTGCGAGGTCGATGGATGCCTTGTCGAGCCTCAGGTGGTCGGCGTTCACGACACCGCCCGGAAGCACGAGCGCGTCGAACTCGTCGGCCGTGGCCGTCTCGGAGGTGAGGTCGACGTGCTGCACGTGACCGTTCTTGCCGGTGATCTGCTGTCCGTCCGGTGCGATGAGCGTGGCGCTCGCGCCCTCGCCCTGCACCGCTTCCCACGGGCTGGTCAGCTCGCTGTCCTCGAATCCGTCTGTCGCCAGGAATGCCACTCGGCTGTCGGTGAGAGTCGCCATGATGCGTCCTTTCGTGGGGATGGATGTCCCTGATGGGGACGCCACGACTCTTCCGCAGACGACGGATTCCGTGAAGGGGGTGGCCGGATGAGACCGACGGTGATAACGGTGGGCCCCGTGGGGCTCGAACCCACGACCCGCGGATTAAAAGTCCGATGCTCTGCCAACTGAGCTAGAGGCCCGCCCCTCCAGTCTAGGGCGCAAAGAAGGAGCCGCTGACGACGATGTCATCAGCGGCTCCTTCTCCATCCCACCGACCTCCCCCGAGAGGTGAGATGGCTTGCCGAGTGTCCGCCTCGGCGTTCCCAGGCCTTACTCGGCCGGGGGCATCAGCACCGTGTCGATGAGGTACACGGTGGCGTTCGCGGTCTGGACTCCACCGCAGATCACGTTGGCGTCGTTGACCATCAGCTCGTCGCCGCTGCCGGTGACCTCGAGGTCAGCGCCCTGGACGGTGGCGTGCGTTCCGACGATCTCGTCAGGTGCGACCTGGCCGGGGACCACGTGGTACGTGAGGATCGAGCTCAGCGTGGCGCTGTCGGTCTTGAGTGCCTCGATGGTGGCGGGGTCGATCTTGGCGAACGCGTCGTCGACCGGCGCGAAGACGGTGAACTCGTCACCGTTCAGCGTGTCGACGAGGTCGACGTCCGGGTTGAGCTGGCCGCTGACGGCCGACACGAGCGTGGTGAGCAGCGGGTTGTTGGATGCGGCCGTGGCGACCGGGTCGAGCGCCATGCCCTCGACCGAGCCTGCGCCGTCCGGCACAGCCTCTGCGTATGCGGCGCAGCCGGGGCCGACCAGGTTCGCGGCCGGGTCCATCGTCTCGGTCTCGGGTGCCATCGTCTCGGACGACTCGGGAGCCGTCGACTCCGCCGGCTCCTCGGTGGTTCCGCCCATGGAACAACCGGCGAGCACGAATGCGCTCGCAAGTCCGAGGGTGATCGCTGCGGTGACCTTCTTCTTGGTGCTGAACATCTCGAGCTCCTTCAGAACTGTGCCACGGCCTCTCCGTGGCGTTGACAGTCGTTCGGAGCCCCACCGGGATCGGATGGGGGAAATCACGAAGTTTTTTCCGCGACCCCGAAATCCAATCCGTTTGGGGACCCGCGGCGAACAGCTTTCGTCGAACCGCACTTAAGAGGACTCATTTCCATCACTTTCGGGTGGCGGCTGCACGGGAAAGCGGGGTGGATGCGGCATGCTGTTAGAGATGGTCATCGACGGAATGGACGTACCGGAAGACGGTACGGCTCGGGATGCTGTCGCTGACCTGCTCCTCCGCATAGGCGACGGTGACCAGCGCGCGTTCGCGGAACTCTACGACTCTCTGTCGTCCCGTGTCTTCGGCCTCATCCTCCGGGTCCTCGTCAACCGCTCTCAGAGCGAGGAGGTGCTCCAGGAGGTTTTCTTGGAGATCTGGCAATCCGCTTCCAAGTTCGCTCCGAACAAGGGGCAGGGAAGAACCTGGGTCATGACGATCGCGCACCGCCGTGCGGTCGACCGGGTTCGGGCGTCCCAGTCCAGCGCGGACCGAGACGTGCGAGCCGGGTTCAGGGACATCGGAGTCGCGCACGACAGTGTCGCGGAGACGGTGGAACTGGGCATCGAGGGTGAGAAGGTCGTTCACGCTCTCTCGGGTCTTCCTGAGGCCCAGCGCGAAGCCCTCGTCCTGGCCTATTACGGCGGTTACAGTCAGAACGAAGTGGCAGTGCTCGTCGGAGCACCGCTGGGGACGATCAAGACACGCATGCGAGATGGGCTCTCGCGTTTGAGGACAGCTATGGGGGTGACGGCATGAACGAGCAGGAATTCGCAGAACTCGCGGCAGGAGCGGCACTCGACGCGCTGTCGCCCGATGACCAGCAGCGCTACCACGCGGCGCTCGCCGCGCACCCCGAGTGGCAGAGCATCGTGGAAGCGGATGCCGACAGCGTCAACTTCCTGGCCGACGGCGCTGCCCCGGTCGCTCCGACTCCCGACATCCGCGCCGCTCTTCTCGCACGCATCGCCGTGACGCCCCAGAACGGCGACGCCGTGATCGCGGATGCGACGCCGGCCGCGGTGCCGGACGAGGGTCCGGATGCCGCGCCTGCGGCCGACTCCTGGCCGACACCGCTCGGCGGCGGCACCGCAGCCAAGGCTCCTGCGCACCGGCTGCGCTTCCTCTTCGCTCTGGCCGCATGCCTCGCGCTGCTCGTCGGCGTCGGGGTGGGCGCTGTCGCCATCAACTCCTACATCAACCGACCTGCGAGCGTGGTCGCTCTCGAGGACATCCAGTCGGCCGATGACGCGCAGCAAGCGAGCGTCGCGCTCGAGAACGGTGGCACCGCCACCGCCCACTGGTCGGCGTCACTCGGCAAGTCCGTGCTTGTGACCGACGGAATTCCGACGCTCGCCGAGGGCGAGACGTACGAACTCTGGTACGTCCGAGGGGACACCCCGGTGCCGGCAGGCGTCTTCGCCGCCGAAGACGGCGAGGCGACCGCGGTGCTCGCAGGGGAGATGCAGGCGGGCGACGTGATCGCCGTCACGGTGGAGCAGGACGGCGGCTCGCCCTCGGGCCTGCCGACGACCGACCCCGTCGTCGTGATCCCCACCGCCTGACACCCCGATCGCGCGTACCCTGGATTGATGCCTGAGCAGTTCTCCCGTCCGGTGCGCCGACCCACCAGCGCCTTCGACAACATCGTCGGCAGTCACGATCCCGCCGAGGAGACGCGCATCGCGCACGCGACCGCATCCGCGCTGCTGGCCCGCGTGCGAGCCGACGAGAGCGGAGTGAGCGCCGACCGGCTGGTCGCCTTCACCGACGAGCACGGCATCGACGAGATCGCCGAGCTCTGGTCGAAGGCTCCCTCCCGCACGCTGCCTGGTGCGCTGTGGCGGCTCTACATTCTCCAGCTGGCCATCCACGGCGATCCGCAGACCGCTGCTCTGCTCTACGAGCGCGGACGGGTGGAACTCGCCTCCGTGGATGCCGTGATCGCCGGAGCGCCGGTGCCGGCGAACCCCGACGAGCTCGTCGCGCTGATCGACACGATCCTCCGGGGCGCGTTCCGCGGGGACTTCGCGGTCGCCCTCGACCGGGCGGCGGCGTTCTGTCGGGTCCAGGCCTCGGGCGCCACCCATACGGCGGACGACTACGAGCCGACCGAACCGTCGCGAGCCAGCGAGCTCACCACCCGCGCCCTGCGGCTGAGCAGCTACGCACAGGACCTGTCGGCCTCCGCCGTGCTGTGGCGCTCGGGAGCGCTGGCCTGATCGGAAGCCGCTGACGATCCGCTCACGGACATGAAAAGACCGGGCCGCAAAAACGCCTCTCGGCGGAAGGCCGCTCGCAGCGGCGAAAATTGGAGCCCGGGGTTATGCGGCCCGGCCACTCCAGTGTAACAAGATCACGCCGGAGCTATTCCCGGGGCCCTAGGCTCAGATCATGACACGGCGCTTCGCTCTGATGATCGATCCCGCGGCGGCAGACGTCGACGGATCAGACTTCTCCGACACCTTCACTCTCGTCGACGCAGCGGCGCCGGCCCTCAGCGTGGGGGAGTTGAGCACCCAGCGCGGCGACGGGGTGTTCGAGTCCATCGGCGTGATCGACGGGCACGCGCAGGAGGTCGTGCCCCATCTCGAGCGGCTGGCCCACTCCGCGCAGCTGTGCGATCTGCCGCTTCCCAACCAGGCCCAGTGGCATCAGGCGATCGAGCGAGCAGCCGCGCACTGCGAGCAGGGCGAGTACGTCATCAAGCTCATCCTCAGCCGGGGGGTCGAGCACGGGCCCACCCCGACCGCCTGGGTCACGGCGGCTCCGGCATCGGACTTCTCGGCTGTGCGCGAGCAGGGCATCCGCGTGGTCACCCTCGACCGCGGATACGACCTCGATGTGGCCGAGCGGGCGCCATGGCTGCTCCTCGGCGCCAAGACGCTCTCGTATGCCGTGAACATGGCGGCGCTGCGCGAAGCACACCGACGCGGGGCCGACGACGCGATCTTCCTGTCACGCGATGGCTTCGTCCTCGAGGCGCCGACCGCGTCGCTGATCCTCCGCGTGGGGGAGCGCTTCGTGACGCCGGCGCCGAACGGCGGCATCCTGCACGGCACGACCCAGCTCAGCGTCTACGACTACCTCGCCGGGCGGGGCTTCGTCGCGGAATACGGGCAGGTGCCGGCATCCGATCTGGCTCGGGCCGATGCGGCGTGGCTCGTGTCGAGCGTCCGCCTCGCCGCCCCGATCACCGCCGTCGACGACGTCGATCTGCCGGTCGACCACACGCTCACCTCTGAGCTGAACGCGTACCTCCTGTCGCCCCGCGACTGAGCTGCGTGCGCACCGACGACTGAGGGCCCGACGCCGAAGCGCCAGGCCCTCGGGGGTCATGGAGCGGCTGCTTATCCGAAGCGGCCCGAGACGTAGTCCTCGGTCGCCTGCACCGACGGCGTGGTGAACATCGTGCGGGTGTCGTCGTACTCGATGAGCTTGCCCGGCTTGCCGGTGCCGGCGATGTTGAAGAAGGCGGTCTTGTCGGAGACGCGGCTGGCCTGCTGCATGTTGTGCGTCACGATGACGACCGTGTACTGGGTCTTGATCTCGGCGATGAGCTCCTCGATCGCGAAGGTCGAGATCGGGTCGAGCGCCGAGCAGGGCTCATCCATCAGGATCACGTCGGGCGAGACGGCGATCGCGCGGGCGATGCAGAGACGCTGCTGCTGGCCGCCTGAGAGGCCGGAGCCCGGACGATCGAGACGGTCCTTGACCTCGTTCCAGAGGTTCGCCCCGCGCAGCGACTTCTCGACCAGGGCGTCCTGGTCGCTCTTGGCCATGCGCGTGTTGTTGAGCTTGACGCCCGCGAGCACGTTCTCCTTGATCGACATCGTCGGGAACGGGTTGGGGCGCTGGAAGACCATGCCGACCTGACGACGCACGAGCACGGGGTCGACGCCCGCACCGTAGAGGTTCTTTCCGTCGATCAGCACCTCGCCCTCGACGCGGGCGCCGGGGATGACCTCGTGCATGCGGTTCAGGGTGCGCAGGAACGTGGACTTGCCGCAGCCCGAGGGGCCGATGAAGGCCGTGACGGTGTTGGGCTTGATGTCGATGCTGACGCCTTCGACCGCGAGGAAGTCGCTGTAGTAGACGTTGAGGTCGCTGACTTCGATGCTCTTGGACACGTGTAATCCTTTTTCTTCAGTCGGGTATGACGGCTCAGCGGCCGTTGATCTTGGGGGCGAACACCTTGGCGATGATGCGAGCCAGAAGGTTCAGCACCATCACGATGACGATCAGGGTGAGGGCGGCTGCCCAGGCCCGCTCGAGGTAGGCGTCGACCGGGATGCCGGGGTACTTCGCCTGCATGTACGAGAACACGGGCAGCGTGGCCATCTGGCCGCTGAACATGTTGAGGTTCATGCCCTGCACGATGCCCACGGTGAGCAGCAGCGGCGCGGTCTCACCGATCACGCGGGAGATGGCCAGCATGATGCTGGTGAGGATTCCGGCGATCGCGGTCGGCAGCACGACCTTGAGGATGGTCAGCCACTTCGGCACGCCGAGCGCATAGGCCGCTTCGCGGAGTTCGTTCGGCACGATGCGCAGCAGCTCCTCCGAGCCGCGCACGACGACCGGGATCATCAGCACCGAGAGTGCGAGCGAGCCCATGATGCCCATCCGGGTTCCGGGACCGACGATGAGCGCGAACACGGAGTAGATGAACAGACCGGCGACGATCGACGGGATGCCGGTCATGACGTCCACGAGGAACGTGATGCCGCGAGCGAGCTTGCGGCCCTCCCCGTACTCGACCAGATAGATCGAGGTCATCAGGCCGATCGGCACCGAGATGATCGTGGCGCCGAGGGTGATCAGCAGCGTGCCCCAGATCGCGTGGATCGCGCCGCCGCCCTCGCCCACGATGTTCCGCATCGAGAACGAGAAGAACTCGCCGTCGAAGCGCATGAGGCCGTTGACGACCACCGTGTAGAGCAGCGAGACGAGCGGCAGGAGCGCGACCACGAAGGCACCCGACACGAGGGCCGTCATCAGTCGGTCGATCGCATGACGGCGGCTCTCGACCACGGACGAGATCACGAAGATGAGGACCATGTAGAACAGCAGGCCCACGACCAGCGTGAGAGCGATGTTGAAGTCCGCCGGGTCGCCGCCGGCGTTCATGAAGGCGAAGATCGTCGCCGACACGACGAAGGCGATCAGGAGCAGCGCCCAGGGCGACCACTTGGGCAGGTGACCCGCCGACGTGGTGTGCACGGGTGCGACGACCGACGACGGTGCGGGCGAGGGGGTCAGGGTGGCGGTCATGTCAGTTGGCTCCCGAGAACTCGGCGCGGCGCGAGACGATCCAGCGGGCCACGAAGTTGACCGCGAAGGTGACGATGAAGAGGATCAGGCCGGCGGCGATCAGCGTGTTGACGCCTTCGTCGTGGGCCTCGGGGAACCGCAGCGCGATGATTGCGGGGATCGTCGTGGGGTTCTCCGGGTTGATCAGGTTGAAGGTGACGATGCCGAGCGGCGAGAGGACCAGGGTCACTGCCATGGTCTCTCCGAGTGCGCGGCCGAGACCGAGCATCGCGCCCGACACCATTCCGCTGCGTGCGAAGGGCAGCACGGCCATCCTGACCATCTCCCAGCGGGTCGCGCCCAGGGCGAGCGCCGCCTCTTCGTGGAGTTTGGGCGTCTGCAGGAAGACCTCGCGGCAGATCGCCGTCATGATCGGGAGGATCATCACCGCGAGCACGAGGGAGGCGGTGAGGATCGTCTTTCCGGTTCCGGAGGGTGTGCCGCTGAAGAGCGGGATCCAGCCGAGGTTCTCGTTGAGCCACTTGTAGAACGGCACGAGCATGGGGGCGAAGGTGAGTGCACCCCAGAGGCCGAAGACGACCGAGGGCACGGCGGCCAGCAGGTCGATGATGTAGCCGAGGATGCCGGCGAGGCGGCGAGGGGCGTAGTGCGAGATGAACAGCGCGATGCCGATCGCGATGGGGGCGGCGATGACCAGGGCGATGAAGCTCGACCACAGGGTGCCGAAGACGAAGGGCCAGACCCAGGACAGGAACGACTGGCCCTCGAGGATGTGGTTGCCGGAGGTGTCGGACGACAGTGCGGGGATCGCCTGCACGATGAGGAAGACCGCCACCGCGGCGAGGGTGACGAGGATGGTGATTCCCGCCGCCAGTGCGGTGCCCGAGAAGACGAGGTCGCCGCGTCGGCGGGGAGCGGTGCGCGTCCCGGTGGAACGGGTGGTCTCGGGACCCGTTGAGGTTGTGGTCATCGGAGCGACTCCAGGCTCTGAGGGACGTTCGGGGTATTCATGCGGGTGCCCCCGCGGTGTCGGTCGAGTCCTACGACCGACACCACGGGGGCGTCGGGACCGGGGCTCAGCGGTGTGCTGAGCCGTCGGTCACTCCGTGACGATCGCGTCGATCGCGGTGGTGATCTGGTCGCGCAGGCTGTCCGAGATGGGGGCGCTGCCCGCGGCCTCGGCGGCGGCATCCTGGCCCTCGGCCGATGCGACGTACTCGAAGTACGCCTTCACCAAACCTGCGGTCTCGGCGTCGTCGTACTCGACGCAGCCGATGAGGTACGAGACGAGGGCGATCGGGTACGAGCCGGCGGGTGCTGCTGCCGGGTCGACCGCGAACGCGAGGTCGTGGTCGGAGCGGCCCTCTTCGAGCGGCGACGCCTCGACGAGCGCAGCGGCGGCGTCAGCCGAGTACGGGACGTACTCGCCCTCGACCTGCACGGCGACCTGGCCGAGCTCCGAGGTGCGCGACGCGTCGGCGAAGCCGATGTAGCCCGAGCCGTTGGTGATCGCGTCGACCACACCCGAGGTGCCGTCGCCGGCCTCTCCGGTCTTCAGCGGCCACTCGTCGCTGGCCTCGTAGGTCCAGACGTCGGGTGCGACGGCGCTGAGGTACTTCGTGAAGGTCTCCTGCGTGCCCGAGGGGTCGGAGCGGTGCACCGTGACGATGGCCTGGTCGGGAAGCTCGACGCCCTCGTTCTGCGAGGCGATCGCGTCGTCGTTCCACTTGGTGATCTGACCTGCGAAGATCTTCGCGATCGTCTCGCCGTCGAGGTTCAGCTCGTCGACGCCCTCGAGGTTGAAGGCGACGGCCACCGGGGAGATGTAGACGGGGATCTCGACGATCTCGTCGGAGGCGCAGGAGCCGAAGCCGCCCGCGGCGAGCTCGTCGGCGTTGAACGCGCGGTCCGAGCCGATGAAGTTCGAGGACCCGGCGATGAAGTTCTCGCGGCCGGTGCCCGAGCCGGTGGCGGTGTAGTTCACCGTCGTGTCGGGGTTGGCGGTCTGGAAGGCAGCGACCCAGGACTGCTGTGCGGCCTCCTGCGAGGAGGCGCCGGTGGCCTCGATCGTGCCGGAGAGGGTGGACTCGCTCGCGGCGTCGGTGGAGCCGCCGGTGCCGCCTTCGTTCGCGGCACAGCCGGCGAGAGCGAGAGCGGCGACGGCGCCGATGGCGCCGATACGTGCGATTCGGGAGATCTTCACTGTGGATCCTTCGATCATGGATGGGTGGGGCCCGGTGCAGGGCACACAGTGACGCTATGCGCGACGGTTAACGAGACTCTCCCGGGCAGGTGAACGGAAGGTGAACGGCGCGCGACTCTCTGGGGCACGCGAAAGGCCGCACCCGGTGTCGGATGCGGCCTCTGCAGCGCTCGCAGCGCGAGACGTGGTGCCTCAGACCTTGGGGACGTGCGTCTCGATCGCGATGATCCCCGATCCCGGATTCGACGCCGAGAGGTGGACGACCGAGAAGGCGGCCGGCTCGAGATCGGCTGCGCTGCTCACATAGGAGCCGTGGACGGTCCCCGTGGCGAGAGCGATCTCCGTCAGGATTCCCGGGAGGACGGGACCGTGACTGCAGAGCACGGCGGCCTTGCCCGAGCGCACGCGGCGTCCGACCACGGAGCGGAGGTCGTCGTCGCCGTCCTCCCACGCGTCCTGGCTGATCTTCGGGGTGACGACGGTCTTGCGATCGAGGGCCTTCGCAAGGGGCGCCACGGTCTGCATGCAGCGCACGGCATCACTCGTGATGATCTTGCGCACGCCGAACGCCCGCAGCGGACCCACGATCGACTTCGCCTGCTGCCGCCCGCGGTCGGTCAGGGGCCGTGCGGCATCCGCGTCCTGCCAGTCCGAGCGCGAGAGCGCCTTCGCGTGACGCAGAGCGATGACCGGGAAGGTGCGCAGCACACCGTCGTCGACGAGCTTCGCGAAGAAGTCGAGGATCTCGAGGTCGACCGGGTAGCTCAGACGAGACCGGGCTTTCTTCAGGCTGACCCACTCGAGGGCGGCGATCTCGCGATTCGGCACGAAGGTCGAGGCGCGGATGGCGTCGGCCGTGGCCTCCGCCGCCCAGTAGTGCACGACCTTCTGCTTGTTCGAGGGCAGGTGGTAGCGGCTCACGCCGACGGGCACGCCCAGCGATACGCGGATGCCGGTCTCCTCGTGCACCTCGCGCACGGCCGTCTCGGCGAGCATCTCGCCGGGGTCGACCTTGCCCTTGGGAAGCGTGACGTCGCGGTACTTCGTGCGATGGATCAGGAGGATGCGCAGCTTGCCGTCGATGAGCCGCCAGACCACGGCCCCGGCCGCGTAGACGGCCTTGTCCGTCCACTTCGACCGGGCGGTCTGGGTGCTCGAGTGCGCGCTCATCGAACCGCCCGTGCTCGACGACGCCGCTGGATCAACCCCATGGTCTTGTCCTGCAGGTCGATGAGCGGCTTGCCCGCGGCATCCTCGGAGTGGCGGGTCCAGACGCCGTCGGCGCCGAGGTGCCACGAGGTGGTCCCCGGGTCCATGGCCAGGTCGAAGAAGGCGAGCAGATCCTTCATGTGGCCGGGGTCGGCGACGCGCACCAGGGCCTCGACCCGACGGTCGAGGTTGCGATGCATCATGTCGGCGCTGCCGATGTAGACCTGGTCGTCCCCGTCGTTGTGGAAGGCGAAGATGCGCGAGTGCTCGAGGTAGCGGCCGAGGATGCTGCGCACGGTGATGTTGTCGCTGATCCCCTCGAGATCGGTGCGCAGACTGCAGATGCCGCGCACCCACACGTCGACCTTCACCCCGGCCGCGCTCGCGCGGTACAGGGCGTCGATGACCTCCTCGTCGACCATGGAGTTGACCTTGATGCGGATGCTGGCGGGCTTGCCGTCTTCGGCGTTGCGGCGCTCGTGGTCGATCTGGCGCACGAGGCCCTTGCGCAGGTGCAGCGGTGCGACGAGAAGACGCTTGAACTTCTTCTCGATCGCGTAGCCGCTGAGCTCGTTGAACAGGCGGGTCAGATCCTTGCCGACCTGCGCGTCGGTGGTGAACAGCCCGAAGTCCTCGTAGATGCGACTGGTCTTGGGGTTGTAGTTGCCCGTGCCGATGTGCGAGTAGTGGCGCAGCACGCCGTCCTCCTCGCGGATCACGAGAGCCAGCTTGCAGTGCGTCTTGAGCCCCACGAGGCCGTAGACGACGTGCACGCCGGCCTTCTCGAGCTTGCGCGCCCACACGATGTTGTTGGCCTCGTCGAATCGCGCCTTGACCTCGACCAGGGCGAGCACCTGCTTGCCGGCCTCGGCGGCGTCGATCAGGGCCTCCACGATCGGGCTGTCTCCCGACGTGCGGTAGAGCGTCTGCTTGATGGCGAGCACATGCGGGTCGCGCGCGGCCTGCTCGAGGAACGCGACGACGCTCGTGGTGAACGACTCGTACGGGTGATGCACGAGCACGTCGGATTTGCGGATCGCCTTGAAGATGTCGGCGCGCGTGTTGCTGCCGGTGGGCTGGAAGGCGACCGCCGTGGTCGGCAGGTGCGGCGGGTAGCGCAGATCCGGTCGGTCGATGCGCGACAGATCGAAGAGGCCGCGCAGATCGAGCGGCCCGGGAAGCCGGTAGACCTCCTGGTCGGTGATGTCGAGTTCACGCACGAGGAGGTCCATCGTGACCTCGTCCATGTCGTCGGTGATCTCGAGGCGGATGGGCGGGCCGAACCGGCGACGCAGCAGCTCGGCCTCGAGCGCCTGGATGAGGTTCTCGCTCTCGTCCTCCTCGATCTCCACGTCCTCGTTGCGCGTGAGGCGGAAGGCATGGTGGTCGAGGACCTCCATGCCGGGGAAGAGGTCGTCGAGGTGGTTGGCGATCAGCTCCTCGAGCGAGAGGAAGCGCTTGATCTCGCCGGATCCGGGAACCTCGACGAAGCGGGGCAGCATGGGCGGCACCTTGAGGCGCGCGAACTCCTGGCGTCCGGTGCGGGCATTGCGGATGCGGATGGCGAGGTTCAACGACAGACCCGAGATGTACGGGAAGGGGTGCGCGGGGTCGACCGCGAGCGGCATCAGCACGGGGAAGACCTGCGCTCCGAAGTACTCGGAGAGCTTGGAGCGCTCGTCGTCGGTGAGCTCGGCCCATTCGATGATCTCGATGCCGGATTCGGCCAGCGCCGGACGCACCAGCGACGTCCACGCGTCGGCGTGACGCAGCTGCAGCGCGTGCGCCTCGCGAGCGATGTCGGCGAGGGCGTCGGCGGGGGAGCGGCCGATGTTCGTGGGCACGGCCAGGCCGGTCAGGATGCGACGCTTGAGCCCGGCGACGCGGACCATGAAGAACTCGTCGAGGTTGCTCGCGAAGATGGCGAGGAAGTTCGCCCGCTCGAGCTCGGGGAGTGAGGGATCCTCCGCCAGTTCGAGCACGCGCTGATTGAACGCGAGCCAGCTCAGCTCACGATCGAGGTAGCGGTGGTCGGGAAGGAGCGCATCCGGGGACTCGATGGCATCGAAGTCATCATCTTCAGCGTCACCGAGACCTGCGTCGGCGAGTGCGGGATCGATCATGGGGTACATCTAAGCACCGTGAGGTGTCGTGCGCGTGAACTGAGCCCGCGTGCGTCATCGCGCGGCGGCGACGGGCTCCTCGTCGTAGACGTTGAAGCGGTAGCCGACGTTGCGCACCGTGCCGATGATCTGCTCCTGGTCGCCGAGCTTCGCCCGCAGACGCCGCACATGCACGTCGACGGTCCGGGTGCCGCCGAAGTAGTCGTATCCCCACACCTCGCTGAGCAGCTGCTCGCGCGTGAACACGCGAGAGGGGTGGGTGGCGAGGAAGTGCAGCAGCTGGAACTCCTTGTACGTGAGGTCCAGGGGTCGTCCGCGCAGCTTCGCCGAATACGACTGCTCGTCGATCGTGACGCCCGAGGCCTGCACGCGGGTGGGCTCCGCGACCTCGTCGCGCCGTGCGAGCGCGAGCCTGACCCGCGCATCGGTCTCGGCCGGCCCCGCGGTCGAGAGCAGCACGTCGTCGATGCCCCACTCGCTGGAGAGGGCGCTCATCCCGCCCTCCGTGACGACGAGCAGCAGCGGAGAATCCTGCCCGGTGGCCCGCAGCAGGCGGCAGAGGGACTTCGCGCCGACGAGATCGAGTCGCCCGTCGACGATCACGATGTCGTACTCCGGGGCGCTCACGAGTTGGGCGGGCTCGGCCGGGATCTGGCGCACTCGATGACTGAGAAGCTCGAGTGCGGGCAGGACCTGCTCCGAGACCGGAGCATTGGTCAACACCAGGACCTGGGCCACACGCACTCCTTCCGGACGGCGGGGTACGCCGTGCCGCAATGATACCGGGCGCTGATGGGTGACAATGGAGTCATGACGGATCCAGCGCTCGCACCGCGTAATGCTTTCGTCGGCGTGCTCGTCGTCTGGGGCGCCGCGTTGGTGGGCTCGATCGGAGTCGGCATCTTCGTCGCAGAGGAGTGGCGGGTGCCGTGGCTGCTCGTCGCGTTCGGCGCGATCGTGATCCTCTCGTTCGCCGTGCAGCTGCAGTACGGGCGCACCCAGGGCTTCATCTTCCGCGTGGGTGCCAGCACGATCGGTGCTCTCCTGCTGATGGGCGTCATCTCCGTGGGCTTCGGCATCGCCGCGCTCCTCACCTGATCCGCAGACGAGACACTCCGCCGCCCGCAGGGTAAAGTGGTGGCCATGGACCTCATGGCGCTCGAACTCTTCTTCATCGGCCTCCTGGGCCTGGCGAGCCTCGCGATCGCCTTCGTCTCCGTGGTCGTGCTGCGGAACCTCTTCCGCGGCCAGCGCTGAGCGCCGTGCTCGAGCTGCCCACCGATCTCCCGGCCGACCTCGCGCCGCTGTCCTGGCTGGTCGGCGTCTGGGAGGGTACCGGGGTCATCGACTACCCCGTGGGAGACGAGCGTCTCCAGGGCGAGTTCACCCACCGGGTGAGCTTCAGCCACGACGGCGGTCCCTTCCTCAACTACTCGGCCACCGCCACGTTCACCGGCGACGACCACGCGGTGTCCATCCCGCTCGTCGCCGAGACCGGGTTCTGGCGGCTCAGCCGGCCGGCGACCGACGCCGATCCCGGCCCCGGACTGCTGCCGCCGCTCGCCGACCCGGTCACGCGGGGGGTCGACGATGTCGAGCAGCTGCGCGCGGCATCCGGCGGGTTCCCGATCGAGGTCTCCCTCGCGCACGCCGACGGCACGCTCGAGCTCTACCTCGGCGAGATCAGCGGTCCGCGCATCGACATCGCCTCCGACGCGATCGTCCGCGGGGCCGGAGCGAAGGAGTACGGCGCCGCGACGCGCATGTACGGACTCGTCGACAACCATCTGCTCTGGGCGTGGGACATCGCGGCCCTGGGCACACCGATGAGATCGCACGCGTCGGCACGATTGGCCAAGGTCTGACATGACCGGTTTCGCCGACATCTCCGGCGCGGTGGCCGGCGACGGCGGAGTCGCCCACTTCGGCGATGCCTTCCGCGAGCAGCGTCGTCTCGCCGCAGGTGCCGCGGTGGTTCCCCTCGAGGATCGGACGGTCATCGAGGTCGCCGGCCCGGAACGACTGGGGTGGCTGGATTCCATCACCTCGCAGTCGGTCGGTCGGCTCGCTCCCGGTGAGAGCACCGAACTTCTCGTCCTCGACCCCCAGGGGCGCGTGGAGCACGCGGCCGGGGTTCTCGACGACGGTTCGTCGACCTGGCTCATCGCTGATGCCGGCGACGCCGAGGCGCTCGCGACCTGGCTCACGCGGATGAAGTTCCGCACGCAGGCCACGGTCGACGTTCGTGCCGATCTGGCGCTGCTCGGCTTCGTCGACGGGGGTGTTGCGGCTGAGCGGGCGAGCGCGGCGGCATTCGCTCCTGCCGGTGCTCCGCTGATCTGGACCGACCCGTGGCAGCGCGTGAGCGCAGGCGGTCACCAGTACGCCGAGATCGTCGATCATCCGGGCGCGGATCTCGCCTGGAGGGTGGCGATCACGACGGCGGATGCCGCCGATGCGCTCGCCGCGACGCTCACCGCCGAAGAGGTCGCCGGGCTCCTCGCCGCTGAGGCGCTGCGCATCGCCGCGTGGCGTCCGCGGTGGTCGGCCGAGGTCGACGAACGCTCGCTGCCGCACGAGTCCGACTGGCTGCGCACCGCCGTGCATCTCGACAAGGGCTGCTACCGCGGACAGGAGACGGTCGCCAAGGTGCACAACCTCGGGCACCCGCCGCGCCGGCTCGCGGCGCTGCACCTCGACGGCAGCGAGGCGGTGCTGCCCGCGGTCGGAGATGCCGTACTCGCCGGCGACGACGAGGTCGGTCACATCACGTCGGTCGCCCGGCATCACGAGGACGGCCCCATCGCGCTCGCGATCCTGTCGCGTCGCACGCCGATCGGCGACCTCGTCGTCCGCGCCGACGGCGCCGACATCGCCGCGACACAGCAGGTCATCGTCCCGGCGGATGCCGGTGCCACGGCCGATATCCCTCGTCTCACCCGCCTGTCCCGACGCCCGAGCGCCCCGGATCCCCGCCAGGCGGGCTGAGCGGCGCGACACGCGAGCGGCCGTCACGGGAGCGGCCGTCACGGGAGCGGCGCGACTGCGCTCCAGGGAAGTGTGAGCTCGCCGAGCCGCCACCGGCTCTTGCCGCCGAGCACGGGCCAGCCCTGATCGCGCAGGGCGCCGACCGCGGCCAGGAATCTCTGGGTCGCTCCGAAGGTCGACAGCCCCGCTGCACGGCTCCATTCGCGATCGAGGTCGACGAGCAGTGCGTGCACGCGTTCCCCGGGCACATTGCGGTGGATGAGCGCCTTCGGCAGCCGTTCCGCGACGATGCTCGGATGCTCGAGGTCGGCCAGACGCAGCGAGATGGTGAACCGCAGCGGTGCGCCGCCCTGATCCACATCGACCCAGCTCGCCACCCGACCGATCTCGTCGCAGGTGCCCTCGACGAGCAGGCCCTCCGGAGCCAGGCGCCCGGCCATCGCGCTCCAGGCCCCGGCGACATCCGACTCGTCGTACTGGCGGAGCACGTTCATCGCGCGGATCACCGCGGGGCGCCGTCCGGCCGGCAGCGGCACCTCGAACCCGCCGCGGGCGAAGGAGACCCGCAGCCCGGGGGAGAACGGGGTGCTCCCGGCCTGCACCTCGCGCAGCTGCTCGTTCGCGGTGGCGACCCTGGCCGGATCGATCTCGAGGCCGTGCACCTCGGCATCCGCTCGCACGCGCTGCAGGCGGGTGGCGAGCTCGAAGGCCGTGACACCGCTGGCACCGAAGCCGAGGTCGATGACGAGAGGGTCGTCGGCTCGCCGGAACGCCGGGCTCGCGGCGATCCACCGGTCGTTGCGGCGCAGCCTGTTCGTCCCGGTGGTGCCGCGGGTCGGCCGACCGAGAGGAGATGACGCCATGCGTCAATCCTCGCAGGGCATGGACGTGGACGCGTCCGGCTGCGCCGATAAACTGAGGCCATGACTTCGAAGCGCACCCTGATCCTGCTCCGTCACGGCCGGAGCGAGTGGAACGAACTGAACCTCTTCACCGGATGGGTGGACGTCCGCCTGAACGAACAGGGCCGGAACGAGGCCCGCCGCGGTGGCGAGCTGCTGGCCGAGGCGGGCATCCTGCCCGACGTGCTGCACACCTCGCTGCTCAGCCGCGCGATCCAGACCGCGAACATCGCGCTCGACGCCGCCGACCGGCTGTGGATCCCCGTCACGCGCTCCTGGCGCCTGAACGAGCGCCACTACGGCGCCCTGCAGGGCAAGGACAAGGCGCAGACCCTCGAGGAGTTCGGCCCCGAGCAGTTCCAGCTGTGGCGCCGCTCGTTCGACGTGCCGCCGCCCGTGCTCGATGACGACAGCGAGTTCAGCCAGGTGCACGACGAGCGCTACGCGGGTATCGACGGCGAGGTGCCCCGCACCGAGTCGCTCAAGCTCGTCATCGACCGTCTGCTGCCCTACTGGAACGACGCGATCGTCCCCGACCTCGAGGCAGGCAAGACGGTGCTCGTGACCGCGCACGGCAACTCGCTGCGCGGGCTCGTGAAGCACCTCGAGGGCATCAGCGACGACGACATCGCCGAGCTGAACATCCCCACCGGCATCCCGCTCGTCTACGAACTCGACGAGAACAACGTCCCCACGGGGCCCGGCCGCTACCTCGACCCCGAGGCCGCCGCCGCCGGTGCCGCCGCCGTGGCCGCGCAGGGCAAGAAGTAACAGAAGACGACGAAGGGGGCGGATGCTGTCGGCATCCGCCCCCTTCGTGTGTCTCGTCGACGCTCAGGCGTGGCCGAGCTCCTGCTGCTGCTCGATGGCGTGGGCGATGTCCTCTTCCTCGATGCGCCAGTCGCCCGTGGCCAGGTAGATGACCTTCTTCGCGACGGCGACCGCGTGGTCGGCGAAGCGCTCGTGATAGCGGCTGGCGAGAGTGGCGTCGACGGTCGCGACGGCCTCGCCCTTCCAGTTGTCGCTGAGCACCTTCTCGAACACACTGGCGTGCAGCTCGTCGATGTCGTCGTCGGTGTTGCGGATGGTGTCGGCCAGGCGCAGGTCCTGCGTGCGCAGCAGCTCGGCGAGCGTGCGCGAGATCTCCACGTCCAGCTCGCCCATCTTGGTGAAGGTGCCCTTGAGGCCCTTGGGGATGGCGCGCTCGGGGAAACGCAGTCGGGCGAGCTGCGCGATGTGCTCGGACATGTCGCCCATGCGCTCGAGCGAGGCGCTGACGCGCAGCGCCGTGACGACGACGCGCAGGTCGCGGGCGACGGGCTGCTGACGGGCGAGGATCTCGATCGCCTGCTCGTCGAGCTTGACCGCCAGCTCGTCGATCTTGGCGTCGTCGGCGATGACCTCCTCGGCGAGTTCGACGTCGCTCGTGGCGAACGCGCGCGTCGCCTTGTCGATCGAGACCGTGACGAGGTCGGCGATCTCCACGAGCTGGGACTGCAGGTCCTCGAGGGACTGATGGAAGACTTCGCGCATGTCGGCGCAACCTTTCTTTCGGGTCTCGGCTGTGGTGTCAGCGCGAGACGGCCGGGCCGCTCGCGCGGGAGGAGAGCGCAGCGCTCCTGCACAGGCCCGAAAGCGATTGTCTGCTTCGAAGGTTAACGAACGGTGCCCAGTACGTGAATAGTACTTCTCCGCTCGCCGTCACCGCGGGGGAACCCGCCGGATCGCGGGTGAACGCACTCTACGCTGGGATCATGACCTTGCCGCAGATCGCGCTGCTCGCGTTGGCCGTCGGCCTCACGATCGGCGTCGGCCTCTCGCTTCTGGTGGCGTGGGCATACCGCGCCAGGGCTCGGGTCGCCGATCAGGCCTCGCTCGTCGTTCCGGACGGCGTGACCGCCGTGCTGGGCAGCATGGACGACGCCGCGTGCGTGGTCGACTCGTCGGGGCTCGTGCTCGCCGTCTCGAAGGCCGCCACCCGATTCGGCATCGAGGTGGGCGCACCGCTCGAGAACCCCGAGCTGCGTCAGCTCGTGCGGGGCGGGCGCCTCGAGGGCGGCTCGGCGACCGAGTCGCTGCGCATCACGCGCGGCGGGCTCAGCCTCGACCCCCGGCTCGTGTCGGCACGGGCGAGTGCGATCAGCCCGCGCATGACGCTGCTGATCATCCGCGATGTCACCGAGCAGGAGCGCCTCGATCAGATGCGCCGGGATTTCGTGGCGAACACCAGTCACGAGCTCAAGACCCCCGTGGGCGCCGTCACCCTGCTCGCCGAAGCCATCGAATCCGCAGCCGACGATCCGACGCAGGTCCGCCACTTCGCGACCCGGATCTCGGCCGAGGCCGCTCGGCTCGGCCAGCTGACCGGCCGGATCATGAGTCTGTCGCGTCTTCAGACCGATGATGCGCTGTCCGATGTGCGGCCCGTCTCGATCGACGAGGTTCTGGCCACCGCCCTCGAGGCGCACGTCGTGCAGGCCGACTCGGCCGGCGTCGAGCTCGCCCGTGGCGGCGATCGGGGGGTGTGGGTGCGCGGCGACTCGCAGATCCTCATCGAGGCGTTCGGCAATCTCATCGCCAACGCCATCGTCTACTCGCCGAGGGGATCGCGCGTGGGCATCGGCGTCAAGGCCGATGACGCGGTCGTCGAGGTGGCGGTCTCCGACCAGGGCATCGGTATCGCAGAGGCGGATCGCGAGCGGATCTTCGAGCGCTTCTACCGGGCGGACGAAGCCAGATCGCGCCGCACCGGGGGAACGGGACTGGGCCTCGCGATCGTCAAGCACGCCACCCAGCGCCACGGCGGCGAGGTGCGCCTCTGGTCGCGTCCCGGACGAGGGTCGACCTTCACCATCAGACTCCCGAGGATCGATGCTCCCCCGAGCATCGACAAGGACGAGAAGAACAAGAAGAAGCGCGAGCGCAAGTCGGCGAAGGCCGCGGCTCGCGTCCGAAACGGAGAGAACGCATGACCCGCATCCTTCTGGTCGAAGACGAGCCCGACCTCGCCGACCCCCTCGCATACCTCCTGCGCCGAGAGGGATACGAGGTCGAGATCGCCGAGGACGGTCCGGGGGCGCTGGCCGCCTTCCGCGAGCGCGGCGCCGACGTCGTGCTCCTGGATCTGATGCTCCCGGGCATGCCGGGCACCGAGGTGTGCCGGCAGATCCGCTCGACATCCGCGGTGCCGATCATCATGGTCACGGCCAAGGACTCGGAGGTGGACATCGTCGTCGGGCTCGAGCTCGGCGCCGACGACTACGTCACCAAGCCGTACTCGTCTCGTGAGCTGCTCGCGCGGATGCGGGCGGTGCTGCGTCGCGTGGTGCAGGCCGACAGCGAACTGGACGAGCGCGTGCTCGACGGGGGCCGCGTCTCGCTCGACATCGATCGTCACACCGTCTCGGTCGCGGGTCAGCAGATCAACATGCCCCTCAAGGAGTTCGAACTCCTCGAAGTGCTGATGCGCAACTCGGGTCGAGTGCTCACCCGCGGTCAGCTGATCGACCGCGTGTGGGGCAGCGACTACTTCGGCGACACGAAGACGCTCGACGTGCACATCAAGCGCATCCGCTCCCGCATCGAGGAGAACCCGGGGGAGCCCGTCATGCTCGTCACGGTGCGAGGTCTCGGGTACCGCTTCGAGGGCTGAAGAAGCGTCATGATGCAGAAGAGGCCGGCACCCCGCAGGGTGCCGGCCTCTTCGTCAGTGCGTGCGCCGACTCACTCCGCGGGAGCGGGGGCGGCAGTGTCCGTCGGGACCGGCGTAGGCGTGCGCTTCGACTCGGAGGGCACGAGGTCTGCGTAGTAGGGCAGTGCGCCGTCGAGCACGGGAACCTCGGTCTTCGTGCCGGCGCCGTCGCCCGACTGGAAGTGGATCTCGACGGTCGCGCCGGGCATCGTGTCGAGGCCGTCGATGCGGAGCGGCTCCTCGCCCGCACCGAAGCTGACCGTCTTGCCCGCGGGCACCGAGACGGTGAACGGCTCCTCGGAGCCTGACACCGTCATCGTGAGCGTGGCCTTGTCGGCGGTCGGGTTGACCACGGCGCCGATGAAGTTGCCGACCGAGCCGTCTTCGTTCGCGACGATGAAGGCGTTGCGCACGTCGAGAGGACCGTCGGAGTCCGAGACGTTGACGCCGTCGGAGGCGGAGTATTCGATCGTCGTCGCCTGCGGCGAGATGAACGTGCAGCCCGTCGCGCCCAGAAGAACGAGGGCGCTGATGGCGGCAGATGCGACAAGGCGCGATTTCACGGGTCCTCCTGAGGTACGACGGGATATCCGCATCCCATTCTATGCGTATGCCGGGTGCCGCCCGAGGACGCGGCGGCGCGAACCTTAGCGCATGTCCCCTGTGGTATCCTTGAGGTTGCCGAAAGGACAAGTTTTTATGCTTTTTGAGGTTGGCGAAACTGTCGTCTATCCGCACCATGGCGCTGCGACCATCATCGAGGTCAAGGAGCGCATCATCAAGGGTGAGGCGAAGAAATACCTGAAGCTCAACGTGACCCAGGGGGACCTCATCATCGAGGTGCCCGCGGAGAACGTCGATCTGGTCGGGGTCCGCGACGTCATCGGCCGCGAGGGACTCGACAACGTGTTCGAGGTGCTCCGCGCTCCGTTCACCGAAGAGCCCACGAACTGGTCTCGTCGATACAAGGCGAACCTCGAGAAGCTCGCCTCGGGCGATGTGATCAAGGTGAGCGAGGTCGTCCGCGACCTGTGGCGTCGCGACCAGGACCGCGGCCTGTCGGCCGGCGAGAAGCGGATGCTGGCGAAGGCCCGTCAGATCCTGATCTCCGAGCTGGCTCTCGCAGAGAAGACCGACGAAGACAAGGCGAGCGCACTGCTCGACGAGGTCCTCGCGTCCTGAGCGGATCGAGACAAGGCGGGTGCTTCGGCATCCGCCTTTTTTCGTGCGCGCCGGTAACGTGAACCGGGTGAGCATGCTTCCCGTCCCTGACACAGCGATCATCGTCGTCGCCGCCGGTTCCGGCACTCGACTCGATGCGGGCGCGCCCAAGGCGTTCGTCGGCGTCGACACCCATTCGATCCTCCGGCACGCACTCGACGGAGTCTTCGCAGCCGCGCCCGCCCAGGTCGTGGTGGTCGCCCCTGCCGGATACGAGGGCGACGCGGAGACGGAGCTGCGTGCGGCTGCCGGCGACCGCGCCGAGCTGGGCAGGGTCGTGACGGGGGGCGGAACCCGACAGGAGTCGGTCGCCGCCGGTCTGAAGGCGCTCTGGGGAGACATCACGCGAGTGCTCGTGCACGACGCGGCGCGAGCGCTGACGCCGCCGGAGGTCATCGATGCCGTGGCCGAGGCGATCGACGAGGAGAGCGGCGTCATCCCGACGCTCCCGGTCGTCGACACGCTCAAGCGGGTGGCGGGAGACGCGGTCATCGCGCCCGTCGATCGCTCCGAGCTCGCCGCAGCGCAGACCCCGCAGGGATTCCCGCGCGCCCTTCTCGAGGCGGCCTATGACGCGGCGAGCGCCTCGGGAGTCGAGTACACCGATGACGCAGCATTGTTCGCCGCCGCCGGACACCGCGTGCGTCGTATCGCGGGGTCGGCGAGCGGATTCAAGATCACGACCCCCGCAGACCTCGAACGCGCTCGCCACCTGCTGGCTGCCGTCGGCGCTCCGGCGGCCGAGCTCGTCGCGACATGGACGGGACCCCGAGTCGGTCTCGGAACGGACGTGCACGCGTTCGGCGGCGACGGGAACCTGTGGCTCGCCGGCCTCCAGTGGCCGGGGGAGCCCGCGCTGTCCGGTCACTCCGACGGCGACGCTGTCGCGCACGCGATCGTGGACGCACTCCTGGGCGCCGCCGGGCTCGGCGACATCGGCGAGCACTTCGGCACCTCGCACCCTGAGTATGCCGGTGCCCACGCGGACGTCTTCCTCGCCCGGACCCGGGAGATCCTCTCGGATGCCGGCTTCGCGATCCTCAACGTCTCTGCGCAGTTCCAGGGCAATCGACCGCGCTTCTCCGCGCGACGTGCGGAGGCCGAGCGAATCCTGTCGACCGCCCTCGGCGGGGCACCGGTCTCGGTCACCGCCACCACCACCGACGGACTCGGGTTCCCCGGGCGGGCCGAGGGGATCGCCGTGACCGCGGTGGCGATGGTGCACAAGGCCTGACACGCGTCAGGGAGTTCGGGGAATGTCCCCGCGTCTGCGCTCGTTGTCGGAGAGAGTCACGCGGTCGTCGCGCGACGCGGAGGAGGCAGCATGAGGATCCTGATCATCGGAGCCGGCGGGCAGGTCGGTCGGACGGCCGTCGACGCGTTGACAGGACACGAGATCGTCGCGGTGTCGCGCAATTCGGAGCCGTCGGTCGACGTCACCGACCCGGCGTCGATCGAGCGCCTCTTCGCCGCGGTCGGACAGGTCGACGCCGTGATCGTCGCCGTGGGGGAGGTCCCGTTCCGATCGCTCGGCGAGTTGGGTCGCGGCGACTACGAGGCGGCCTTCCGCGGGAAGGTCCTCTCGCAGCTGGATGTCGTGCGCATCGGCACGTCGTATGTGCGCGACGGCGGCTCGATCACTCTGACCTCCGGGATCCTCGCGCGCGAACCGATCGCCACCGGTGCCGCGGCGTCTCTCGCGAACGGGGCCATCGAGTCGTTCGTGCGGGCAGCGGCGACCGAGCTGCCCCGCGGCATCCGCATCAACGTCGTGAGCCCGTCGGTGCTCGAGGATGCGCCGTCGTATCACTCGTCGTTCCCGGGCTTCGTGCCCGTGTCGTCGCGCCGCGTCGGCCAGGCGTTCGTGAAGAGCGTGCTCGGGGTGCAGACCGGGCAGATATACCCGGTCGACTGAGCGACGGCAGGGTCGCGAGGCGCACCCAGTCTTCGGAATCCGCAGCCCGGTAGGCTTGTGCGGTGACTCTCCGCCTCTACGACACCCGCGCACAGCAGCTGCGCGACTTCGTGCCTCTCGATCCCGAGAACATCACGATGTACGTGTGCGGACCGACGGTGCAGTCCGGCCCCCACATCGGGCACGTACGAGCCGCCCTGAGCTTCGACCTCCTGCGCCGCTGGCTGACGCATCGCTTCGGCCGGGTCACGTTCGTGCGCAACGTCACGGACATCGACGACAAGGTGCTCGTCAACGCGACAGACGTCGAGCCGTGGTGGGCACTGGCGTACCGGATGGAGCAGGAGTTCACCGAGGCGTATGCCGGCGTCGGAATCCTGCCGCCCACCTACGAGCCCAGGGCGACCGCCTCGGTTCCGCAGATGCAGGAGCTCATCGCCACCCTCATCGATCGGGGTCATGCCTACCCCGCTCCCGACGGCTCCGGCGACGTGTACTTCGACGTGCGCTCCTGGCCGGCATACGGATCTCTGACCAACCAGTCGGTCGATGCGATGGAGGCGGCGGAGGACGCCGATCCACGCGGCAAGCGCAACCCGCAGGATTTCGCGCTCTGGAAGGGCGCGAAGGCCGATGAACAGGCGGATGCCACGTGGCGGTCTCCCTGGGGCCCCGGTCGCCCCGGCTGGCACATCGAGTGCTCGGCGATGTCGAAGCGCTACCTGGGGGCGGAGTTCGACATCCACGGCGGAGGACTCGACCTGCGCTTCCCCCACCATGAGAACGAGCTCGCCCAGTCGACGGCGGCCGGAGACGGCTTCGCCCGCTACTGGGTGCACAACGGCCTCGTGACCGTGGGCGGACAGAAGATGTCGAAGTCACTCGGCAACTTCACGCTCGCGAGCGATGTGCTCTCCGAGCGTGATCCGCAGGTCGTGCGCTATGCGCTCGCCGCCGCGCACTACCGGTCGAGCCTCGACCTCTCGGAGTCGTCGTGGGCTGAGGCAGAGGCGGCGCTCGGCCGTATCCGCACGTTCGTCGAGCGCACCGAGCGCATGCTTCCGCAGACGTTCGGCTGGGGGGACCGGGCGCCGCTGCCTGAGGCCTTCGCCGCAGCGATGGACGACGACCTCGGGATCCCGCAGGCGCTCGGGGTCCTGCACGACACAGTGCGCGCAGGGAACGCGGCGCTCGACGCCGACGACATCGAGGGTGCGGCGGCGGCGAGGAGCGAAGTGCTCGCCATGCTCGACGTGCTCGGATTCGACCGCGTCAGCGGCGCATCGACGGGGGATGCACAGTCATCCGCTCTCGACGCACTCGTGCAGACGATGATCACCCAGCGCGCGCAGGCGCGCGCTGACAAGGACTGGGCGGCGGCTGATCGCATCCGTGATGCGATCGCCGCGGCAGGAATCACGCTGGAGGACACTCCGGCCGGAACTCATTGGAGTATCGATGGCTAAGCCAGGAAACCCGTCAGCAGGCAAGGGCAAGAAGGGCCCCACCAAGGGCTCCGGCGGCAAGGGCCGCAGCTCGCTCGAAGGGCGCGGACCCACGCCCAAGGCCGAGGACCGCGCCTGGCACCCTGCCGGCAAGCGCAAGGCCGCGGCCGAGCGCTACGCGGCCTCCGGCGGAAAGGGCAAGCCGGGGCAGCGTCAGTCGTCGGGCGGCAACCCGAACCGCTCGGCCCGCGCGAAGGACAACACCACCGATGTCGAGGTCGTCACCGGCCGCAACTCGGTGCTCGAGGCGCTCCGGGCGAAGATCCCCGCGTCGGCGTTCTACATCGCCCAGCGCGTCGAGATGGACGACCGCGTCAAGGAGATGCTGTCGATCGCCACGCATCGCGGCATCCCGGTGCTCGAGGTCACCCGCCAGGAGCTCGACCGCATGGCCGGTTTCGACGGGGTGCACCAGGGCGTCGCCGTCAAGGTGCCGCCGTATGAGTACGCGCACCCGCAGGACCTCCTCGAGGCCGTCATCGACAAGGGCGAGGTCCCCCTGTTCGTCGCCCTCGACGGCATCACCGACCCGCGCAACCTCGGCGCGATCATCCGCTCGACCGGTGCCTTCGGCGGTCACGGCATCATTCTCCCGCAGCGTCGTTCGGCCGGCGTGAACTCGGCAGCGTGGAAGACGAGCGCCGGTGCTGCGGCTCGTGTGCCTGTCGCGCTGGCGACCAACCTGACCACGCAGCTCAAGGAGTTCAAGAAGCAGGGCGTGTTCGTGCTCGGCCTCGACGGCGACGGCGATGTGCTGCTGCCGGAGCTGCAGCTGGCCGACCGCCCCGTGGTGATCGTCACAGGATCCGAAGGCAAGGGACTGTCCCGCCTCGTCGCCGAGACCTGCGACCAGATCGTCTCGATCCCGATCTCGGCGGTGACCGAATCGCTCAACGCCGGCATCGCGACCTCGGTCGCGCTCTACCAGGTGTCGTCCATCCGCAACGCGAAGAAGTAGGGGAGCAGCTCATGGCTCGCATCGTCGTTCTCGGGGGCACCGGCTACGCCGGTCGTCACATCGTGTCCGAGGCGGTGAACCGCGGTCACGACGTGATCGCGATCTCGCGCAGCACGCCGACCGATGCGGTCGACGGCGCCTCGTATGTGCAGGGATCGGCGCTCGACGCCTCGTCGCTCGCGAACGCGTTCGACGGAGCGGATGCCGTCGTCTCGGCCCTGTCGCCGCGCGGCGACATGACAGACCGGGTGCTCGACGCCCTGAGGAACGTCATCGCCGAGCTCGCAGGCACGAGCACCCGTCTCGGTGTGGTCGGTGGTGCGGGCGGGAGCCTCGTCGCGCCGGAGGGACCGCGTCTCTTCGACCTCGACTTCCCCGAGGAGTACAGGCACGAAGCGCAGGTGGGCATCGACTCGCTCGCGCTGCTCGAGAGCACCGACGGGTCGCTCGACTGGTTCTTCATCCACCCCGCAGAGGTCTTCGGACCCTGGGCCGAGGGTGAGCGCACCGGCCACTACCGCGATGGCGGCGACGTGCTCGTGCGCGACGCCGACGGCAAGTCGTTCATCTCGGGGGCCGACTTCGCGCTCGCCGTGGTCGACGAGATCGAGCGACCGGCGCACCGCCGCGGGCGCTTCACCGTCGGGTACTGACCTCAGACGAGGTCGCGCCAGTCGACCTCATCGTCGTCATCGGTCACGGGGTGCGTGCCGGTGACGACGGGCAGGCTCATCGTCTCGGTGGGCGGTCCCATGATGGTGGCCTCGTCGCGCCGGTGGCGCAGCACCTCGTTGATGTAGCTGGTGAGGACCTCGGCGAGCGGCACTGAGCGCCCCTGAGCCTGAGAGAGATACCACCGGTGCTCGAGCACCTGGTGGAACACCTCGGCGGGTTCGAGTTTGGCACGCAGCTCCCACGGGATCGCGCGCACCACGGGCTCGAACACGCGGGTGAGCCATTCGTGCGCGTACATCTCCTCGTCGACCCACTGCTTGGTCGACCGAGCACGGAATTCGTCGAGGTCGTTGAGCAGACGCCGCGCCTGGTTCTCTTCGACGTCGAGGCCCGTGAGGCGGATCAGGCGGCGCTGGTGGTGTCCGGCATCCACCACCTTCGGCTGGATCTCGACGACCGTGCCGTCGGAGGTCGTCGACATGGACATCTCGTCGATGTCGAACCCGAGAGCGTTGAGGCGCTCCACCCGTTCGGTGATGCGCCAGGTCTCCGCCGCGGCGAAGGACTCCTGCACGGTCAGCTCCGCCCACAGAGAGTGGTACGACGAGACGATGCCGTCGGCGATCGCGACCGCGTCGACTCCGTGCTCCAGCCGTCCGCCGGCGGCGAGGTCCATGATCTCGCCGGCGATGTTCGTGCGCGCCAGATCGAGGTCGTAGAGGCGCTGCCCGTCGGTCAGCCCCTCTTCGTGCAGTTCGCCGGTCTCGGCGTCGACGAGATAGGCCGCGAAGGCGCCTGCATCCCGGCGGAAGAGCGTGTTCGAGAGCGAGACATCGCCCCAGTAGAAGCCGACGTTGTGCAGACGGACGAGAAGCACGGCCAGGGCGTCGACCAGGCGGTTCGCGGTGTCGGGACGCAGCACCCGGGTGAAGAGCGCTCGATACGGCATGGAGAACCGCAGATGCGACGTGACGAGGGCGGCGGGGAGGGGCTCGCCCGCGGCATCCGAGCGCCCGGCGATCACGGCGACGCGATCGACGCAGGGCACGTCGAGCCTGGCGAGGTTGCCGAGCATCTCGTACTCGCGCTTGGCCATCTCGTCGGTCGTCTCCTTGACGGCGACCACGCGTCCCGAGAGATCGGCGAACCGCACGAGGTGGCGCGAGAGCCCCTTGGGAAGCGACACGATGTGGTCGGACGGCCACTTGGCCAGTGTCGTCGACCAGGGCAGCGCGAGCAGACCGGGATCGATCGAGCTCGCGGTGATCCGCAGCGCATTCTGCATGGCTCTCCAGACGTGTGGGGGAAAGCAGAAGCGGCGCGGGTGACCGAAGTCAGCCCGCGCCGCGTCTGTGGATCCGATCAGGCGGAGACGATCGGCTTGTCGTTCAGACGGACACCCGACTCGGTGTCGAACGCGTGCACGTGGCCTGCGTTCGCGGCGAGGGTGACGGTCTCGCCCGCGTTCGGGTGGTTGCGACCGTCGACGCGAGCGACCAGGTCGGCGCGCTTGCCGTTGATGTCGGTGTGACCGTACAGGTAGCCGTCCGCACCGAGCTCCTCGACGAGGTCGACGACCACCGAGAGACCCTTGCCGTCGGCCGGGCCGACGGTGATGTCCTCGGGGCGGACGCCCACGGTGACCTGCGAGCCGTTGGCGCGGCCGACGGTGTCGCGGTCGAGCGGAACGATCTCGGTGCCGAAGCGCACGCCGCCGTCAGCCAGGTCTGCACTGAAGAGGTTCATGGCGGGCGAGCCGATGAAGCCGGCGACGAACACGTTCTCGGGCTTCTCGTACAGGTCGCGCGGCGAGCCGACCTGCTGGAGCAGGCCGTCCTTGAGCACGGCGATGCGGTCGCCCATGGTGAGCGCCTCGGTCTGGTCGTGCGTGACGTAGACCGTGGTGACGCCGAGGCGACGCTGCAGCGACGCGATCTGGGTGCGAGTCTGCACACGGAGCTTGGCGTCGAGGTTCGACAGCGGCTCGTCCATGAGGAAGACCTGGGGCTGACGCACGATCGCGCGACCCATGGCGACGCGCTGACGCTGACCGCCCGAGAGCGCCTTCGGCTTGCGAGTCAGGTACTGCTCCAGGTCGAGCAGCTTGGCGGCCTCGAGGACGCGGCTGGCGCGCTCTTCCTTGCCGACGCCGGCGATCTTGAGCGCGAAGCCCATGTTCTCGGCGACCGTCATGTGCGGGTACAGCGCGTAGTTCTGGAACACCATCGCGATGTCGCGGTCCTTCGGCGGCACATCGGTGACGTCGCGGTCACCGATGAGGATGCGGCCGGCGTTGACCTCTTCGAGGCCGGCGAGCATGCGGAGGGACGTGGACTTGCCACAGCCGGACGGACCGACGAGGACGAGGAACTCGCCGTCTCCGACCTCGAGGTTCAGCTTGTCGACGGCCGGACGGGTGCCGCCCGGGTAGAGGCGGGTGGCCTCGTCGAAAGTCACAGATGCCATTGTGTTTCTCCTTCACCGGCAGGTACGTGCCGGACGATCCGTAGTGATAGAGCGGCGGAGCGATCCGCCGTGACCCCTCATCGGGTCGGAATCAGTATGGCAGATGCCCGTGTATCTGGGTATTTCTCAGCCTGGCTGGTTAACATCGATCTCGGCCGCTTAACGCGGCGTTCGCCGCCCGAGTGGCGTCCGGGGCCACCCTGCCCCCCTGAGACTGTCTAGAGGAACGATGTCGAGCGACGAGACGCCGAACGTCCCCAGCCCTCGCAATTCGCGTGAGGTCGTGCGGGAGAAGGCACAGAAGGTGCACGCCCAGCAGTCCAGGGCGCGCGTGATGCGACGGATCATCCTCGGCGCCATCGCCGTCGTCGCGGTCGGTGCCATCGGCACCGCGATCACCCTCGCCGTCTCGGCCCAGGTCTCGAAGCCGCAGCTCACGCCGGGCGGGATGAGCCACGACGGCATCCTCGTCTCCGACATCAGCGCGTCCGCGATGTCTGACGAGACGGCGGCGCCCACGGCCCCGGAGGAGACCGAGGCCGGTGGCGACGCGACGCCCACTCCCGAGCCCACGACGTCGAGCACGGTCGACATCCACGTCTACGTCGACTACCTGTCGCCGGATGCCGGTGAGTTCGAGCGCGCCAACGCACGCCAGCTCGTCAACTGGATCTCCGAGGGCGCGGCGACGGTCACCTACCACCCGGTCGCGCTGCTCACGGCCAGCTCGAACGGCACCAAGTACTCGCTGCGGGCAGCGGCGGCCGCCGCCTGTGTCGCGACCCACTCGCCGGCCCAGTTCTATGCGTTCAACCATGACCTGCTCGACGACCAGCCCGAGGTGAACACCGACGGCTTCTCCGACGCGCAGCTCGCCGACATCGCCGGCGCGGTCGGCTCGGACAACGTCAAGAGCGTCCGGTCGTGCATCGAGAACCAGGACTACGTCACGTGGGCCAAGGACGCGACGTCGCGCGCGCTCGAAGGGCCGCTCGTCGGTTCGGACGACCTCGTGCTCACCGCCGCTCCCATGATCGTCGTGAACGGCGAGGCCTATGTGGGCGCGCTCGACGACCCGAGCGAGTTCTCGCAGTTCGTGCTCACGGTCGCGAGCGACGCCTACTACGCCACCGAGACGCCGACTCCGGCGCCGACCGAGACGACCGAGCCCGTGCCCTCGGAGACTCCCGCGTCGTAGTTCGTCGGTGCCCGCCGCCCCTCGCTAAGCTGGGTGGTGTCCGCCGACTTGGCGCAATTGGTAGCGCACCGTACTTGTAATACGGGGGTTGCAGGTTCGAGTCCTGTAGTCGGCACTCTCCAGCGGATCGCATCCGCTCATCCGATCCGGGACGACACAGATCGTCACACGGGAAATAGTGCGAGAAGAGCACGCGTTCTCCCCGATATGACTCGTATCGGAAACAGTGATCTTGACGTCTTCCCGCTCTCGCTCGGCGGCAACGTGTTCGGCTGGACGGCCGACCGCGATGCCTCCTTCGCCGTGCTCGACGCCTTCGTGGCGGGCGGGGGCGACTTCATCGACACGGCCGACGGATACAGCTCGTGGGTGCCGGGCAACACGGGCGGTGAGAGCGAGACGATCATCGGCGAGTGGCTCGCATCGCGCAAGCCCGAGGGCGTCGTGGTGGCGACCAAGGTGAGCCAGCACCCGGAGTTCCCCGGCCTGTCGGCCACGAACGTACGCCGGGCGGCCGAGGCCTCACTCGCGCGCCTGGGTGTGGAGACCATCGATCTCTACTACGCGCACTTCGACGATCAGACGGTGCCGCTCGAGGAGACGGTCACCGCATTCGGCGAGCTCGTCTCGGACGGTCTGGTGCGCAACGTCGCGGTGTCGAACTACACGGCCGAACGCATCCGCGAGTGGGTGGAGATCGCCCGCCGCACGGGATCGGCGCTGCCCGTCGCCGTCCAGCCGCACTACAACCTCGTGCACCGCAACGACGTCGAGGAGACGATCATCCCCGTGGCGCAGGAGTTCGATCTGAGCCTCGTGCCCTACTACTCGCTGGCGAGTGGATTCCTCACCGGCAAGTACCGTTCGACGGCCGTCGAGGGTCAGACCTCGCCGCGTGCGTCGGGTGCGGCCAAGTACGCGACGGAGGCGGGTCTACGCATCATCGACACTCTCGAGGAGATCGGCGACGCCCACGGCGCCTCGATCGCGGCGACCTCTCTGGCGTGGCTGCGGGCGCAGCCGACGGTCGCCGCTCCGATCGCGAGTGCGCGGACGGTGGAGCAGGTGCCGGACCTGCTCGCCGGAGCCCGGCTCGCACTGACCTCGGACGAGGTCGAGACGCTGAACCGCGTCTCGGAGTGGACACCGGCGAAGGCGTGAGACCAGCGGCCTGCCCTCCGGATCGCGCTAGCGGCCGGAGGGCGGGTCGTCGACCAGACGCATCCTGTGCGCCAGGATCACCAGGTGGATGCGGTCTCGGGATCCGAGCTTGGCGAGGATCCTGCCCACATGCGTCTTGACGGTCGACTCGCTCACGAACAGGGCCTGAGCGATCTCCGCGTTCGTGAGCCCGCGCGCGATCTCGAGGAAGACGTCTCGTTCGCGATCGGTGAGCTCGGCCGTGACGTCGTCGCCCGCAGCGGGGGTCGCAGCAGGTGTCGGACTGAGCCTCGGTGTGACGTGCTCCAGCAGCATCCGCGTGATCCGCGGCGAGAGCGCGGCGTCGCCCCGGTGGATGGCTCGGATCGCGGCGATCATCTCGTGTCTCTGCGCGTCCTTCAGAAGGAATCCACTGGCTCCCGCGCGAATCGCCCCGAAGGCGTAGTCGTCGAGGTCGAACGTCGTCAGCACCAGCACGCGCGTGGCGGGGTTCTCTCGGACGATGGCCTCGGTGGCCGCGATCCCATCGAGTCCCGGCATCCGGATGTCCATCAGGACGACGTCGGGGCGGAGTTCCGACGCCCGGGCGATCGCATCCTGGCCGTCTGCTGCCTCGCAGACCACGACCATATCGTCCTCCGCGTCGAGCACCATTCGGAAGCCGACACGGATGAGAGCCTGGTCGTCGACGAGGAGAAGCCTGATCGGCTCGGTCATGATGCGTCCTTCGGTTCTCGGTCGGCAGGATCGGGCGGAGTGACGGGAAGCTCGGCGCGCAGCAGCCACCTTCCGTGCTCGGCGGGTTCTGAGGAGATGCGTCCTCCTGAATGGGCGGCGCGTTCGACGAGGCCGCGCAGACCGAACCCGGTCGTTCCGGTGGGACCCGAGACGCCGTCGTTGACGATCTCGACCCCCACCGCATCCGAGGCGTACACCAGACGGACCTCGATCGAGGTCGCCATCGGGGCATGCCTGATCGCGTTCGTGACGCCCTCCTGCACGATGCGTCCGATCGCGTGCGACACCGCCGGGGAGAGCGAGGGCGTGCCCGCGACCGAGAGCGTCACGGGAAATCCCGCGCGCTGTGCGGCGGCGACCGTCTCCTGCGGAGGGGTCGGCTCGAGAGGTGCGAGGGGCAGCGGTGAATCGTCGGCGCGGAGCACCCCGAGCATCGCGCGCATCTCGGTGAGCGCGCTGCGAGCGGTCTCGGCGGCGGAGGACGCGGCGGATCGCGCCTGCACGGGATCGGGTGTCGCGGCCGCGCCCTCGGACAGGGCGACGATCACGGTGAGCGAGTGCGAGACGATGTCGTGCATCTCGCGAGCGATGCGGGCGCGCTCGCCCGCCGCAGCCAGCTGCGCCTGCTGATCGCGTTCGACGAGCAGCTGGCGGGAGCGGTCGATCACCGCAGCCAGGTAGCGCTTGCGTCCGCCGACGTTCACGCCGATGAGGGTGCCGATGAGTCCCAGGACCAGCGACATCACGACGGCGTTCGCGGCGATCTGCAGAGTGATGACGCCGCTGAGCAGGAGCGCACCGCCGAGCGCGGCGAGAGACCCGATCGCGATGCCGAAGCCGGTCCAGGCCGCCCGCGACGAGCGGTACACGGCGAGGGAGTAGCAGCTGACGAGCAGAACAGGCGCGCCGATCGGCTGCAGGGCGAAGAGGAACAGCGCTTCGAGCGCGAACGATGCCACGAACGGCACCAGTGGGCGTCTGCGCCGCCAGAGGAGAGTCGCGCACGTGGCGACGACGACGGCGGGAACCAGGATCGCCACGCCGATGGCGAGAGGCATCGGAAGATCGCGGGTGATCGCTCCGGCGGGAACGAGCGAGAGGAGCAGACACAGGATCGCGATGAGGACGTCGGCGACCACGGGATGCCGCGCCCAGAAGCGGCGCAGGACGCCGGGTGGACGCGGCAGCCGCAGCCCCTCGTCCTCGCGGACTGAGGTGCTGCGGCTGCGCGGGGTGGTCACCGGCTGACTCTACGCGGCTCGATCATCGGCACTCCTCGGTCACGCGTCGCGGGTGCGGAGCACGCCCCAGGCGGCGAGCAGGCCCGCCGCCACCCAGCCGGCCAGCGTGAGATAGGCGACCGGACCCTCGAGGGCCGCCCCCTCGGGGAGGATCGCGCTCTGCGCGGCGGCGACCGGCAGGTAGTTCGCGGCGTCGAGCAGCCAGGTCCACGCGTCGCCGGCGATCGTGAAGAAGCTCGCGACGATCGGCAAGACGAACAGCAGGCCTACGGTCGCGGCGATGGCACCGGCGCCCGAGCGCAGGATGAACCCGAATGCGACGCCGATGAGCGCGAAGACGGACATGGCCAGCGACGACACGACGATCGGAAGGAGCGAGGCCGCGGGATCCGACCAGTCGATGCTCTGATCGCGCGACGCGACCACCGCGGAGACCGCGACAGCTGCGGCTGTGAAGATCACCAGTGACGACACGAACATGAACACGGCGATCACGACGGCCTTGGCTGCGAGCACCGACCCGCGCTTCGGGTTGGCCGCCATCGTCGACCGGATCATCCCCGTCGAGTACTCGCCGGTGACGGAGATCGCACCGAGGATCCCGGCGAGCAGCATCGTGAACTGGATCGGCATCACCACGGCCTGTATCGGCTCGAAGCCCGGCATGTCGATCGCCTGGGCGATGAGCACGGCGATGCCGACCGTGAGCACGGCCGCGATGCCGATGGACCACCAGGTGGAACGGAGTGTCGAGAGCTTGATCCACTCGCCACGGACCGCGCGAGGGAAGGTGAGACGATGCCCGGAGTCGACGCGTCGGGGCGTGCGGGCAGGAGCCTGAACGGTCATGAGATCTCCTTCGTGCGGTACTCGACCGAGTCGCCGGTGAGCGCCAGGTAGGCGTCTTCGAGCGATCCCGTGGTCGGGGTGAGCTCGTGCAGGGGGATGCCGTGCTGAGCGGCGAGATCGCCGATGCGCGAGGCGGGCAGACCGACGATGTCGAGAAGGTCGGGAGCCGAGCTCACGATCTCGACAGACGGACCGCCGACCGCTGTGGCGAGATCCGCGGCGCGGGGCGTGCGGACACGCACGGTGTTCGCCGTCCACGCGCGGACGAGCTCTTCCAGCGGCGCATCCGCCAGCACTCTGCCGCGCCCCATCACGATCACGTGATCGGCGGTCTGCGCCATCTCGCTCATCAGGTGGCTGGAGAGCAGGACCGTGCGTCCCTCGGACGCCGCGTGGCGCACGAACTGGCGCACCCATCGCACGCCCTCGGGGTCGAGACCGTTGACCGGCTCGTCGAGGATCAGCGTGTGCGGATCCCCGAGCAGGGCGGAGGCGATGCCCAGACGCTGACCCATGCCGAGCGAGAACTTGCCGGCGCGCTTGCGGGCGACGGGGCCGATGCCGGCGAGGTCGATGACCTCGTCGACGCGCGACGCGGGGATGCCGTGGGTCGCTGCCATCGCCCGCAGATGGTTGCGCGCGGTGCGGCCGGTGTGAACCGCCTTGGCATCGAGCAGCACGCCCACCTCGGTGAGCGGGGCGCGAAGCTTGCGGTACTCCCGCCCTGCAACGGTCGCGATGCCGGACGTCGGTCGATCCAGGCCCACGATCATGCGCATCGTGGTGGACTTGCCTGCGCCGTTCGGTCCGAGGAAGCCGGTGACCGTGCCCGGTCTGACCGTGAACGACACGTCCTGGACGGCCGTCTTGTCTCCGAATCTCTTCGTGAGTCCTTCTGCTGTGATCATGCCTACGACGCTATCGACGGCGCCACACCGCGCGCGTCCTCCCTGGGTACCGTTCCTCGGGGCGGCGGGGTCATCCGCGCGGAGGATGCCCGCTCCCGTCTCGTCAGGGGGCGAGGCGCCCGAACAGCTCGGGATCGACCGGCCGCTGCCCTCGCGGAAGCTTCTCGACCACCAGACGGTAGGACTCCGTCACCAGTTCGGTCACCAGCTCCGCGTCGAGGGACGATCCCGGTATCAGAGTGATCCAGTGCTTCTTGTTCATGTGGTACCCGGGGACGATGTCGGCGAACGTCTCGCGCAGGGCGACCGAGTCGTCGGGGTGCGACTTGAGAGTGACCCTCCCGGTGTCGTCGAGAGGGATCAGCAGGAACACGCGTCCGCGCACCTTGTAGACGTCCCACTCGGGACCGAACGGGTTCTCCTGCTCCGCGCCCGGCAGCTCGTGCGCGCGCTCCGCCGCGGTGGCGACGAGATCTCTCGGCTCCATGTCGTCAGAACAGCCGGTCCGTGCCCTTGTCGTCGGCGCGCGGTGCGACCTGCACGCGCTCGTCGAGGGTCGCCGCGGCCAGCAGAGCCTCGTCGATGATCTCTTTCGTGGGCTCGGCGGTGAGCCACTCCTCGCTCAGCGACGCGGGGATCAGCAGCGGCATCCGATCGTGCACGCCGGCGAGGTGCGGAGGGGCGGGGCGCATCACGATCGAGTAGCAGGTGAAGGACTCGCCGTCGGGCGTGCGGCCCCGCTGAGTGACCGCCGCCATGCCGAAGAGCGCACCGTCATCGACGAGGAACTCGTGCCACACGCGCTCGGGCTTCTTCATCTCGTACCAGCTGGTCGCGGGCACGAGCGCCCGACTCTTCAATCCGCCGGGGCGGTCCTGCAGCCGCTCGGAGCGGGTGTTGATCGACGGGAACTTCGACGGTTCTCCGTTGATGAGGAAGCCCCACCAGGCCGCCTCGAGCGTCGGAGCGGCCTCGCTCTGCACCAAGATCGGATTGAGATTGCGAAGGTTCTTGCCCGTGGGGCGAACGGTCTCGCGAGCATTCTGCTCGGCCCAGTCGCGCAGTCCGTCGAGCACCGCCTCGTCGGCGGCTGCGAGGAGTTCGGTGTCGGTGAACCGGGGGTCAAGTCCGTAGCTCGCGCACATGCCGTCAGGGTACGCCCGGCCACCGACATCGTGCACGCTCCGACTCGACGAACCACGCTCGGCTAGGGTCGACGAGTGACCCAGGCTCGTCGACTGTCCCCGCCCCTCGCGCTCGGAGGAGCAGTCGCGATCGGCGTCATGACGGCTGTCCAGGCCCGGATCAACGGTGTGCTGGGCGTCGAGATCGACAACGGGATCGCGGCCGGTCTCGTCTCCTTCTCTGTGGGACTCGCGGGCTTGGCGATCGTGATCGCCTGTCTTCCCTCGGCTCGTCGCGGCGTCGGGCGCCTGCTCAGCGGCATCCGCGAGCGGACGATCCCGTTCTGGATGCTGCTCGGCGGAGCCTGCGGCGCCCTCACCGTATCGACCCAGGGGATCACCGCCGGCGTGCTCGGGGTCTCCCTGTTCACAGTCGGCGTCGTGGCGGGACAGACCCTTCACGGACTCGTCCTCGACAGGATCGGGTTCGGACCCGCGGGCGTCGTCGCGATCACGCCGGGGCGCGTGCTCGGAGGCGCGTGCGCGCTCGCCGCGGTGGGCATCTCCTTGAGCGGCGACGTCCTGGCCACGGCGCCGCTGTGGATGCTGCTGCTGCCGTTCGCGGCCGGCGTCGGGATCGCCTGGCAGGCCGCGACCAACGGCAGGCTGGCCCAGCGCGTGCAGTCACCCCTCGCCGCCACGTTCATGAGCTTCATCGCGGGCACCATCGCACTGCTCGTGGCGGCAGGCATCAGCATAGCCGCACGGGGCCTGCCCGATGCGCTGCCGACCGAACCCTGGCTCTACCTGGGAGGTCTCCTCGGTGCCGCGTACATCCTGCTCGGGGCCTTCATCGTCGCGCACACCGGAGTGCTGTTGATGGGCCTCGGCTCGGTTCTCGGCCAGCTCGCCGCATCGGTCGTCATCGACCTCGTCTGGCCGGCAGCCTCGGGGCCCGCGCCCTGGCAGATCGTGGGAATGGTGGTCGTCGCGGTGGCCTCGGTCGTCGTCGCCCTGCCGCGGCGCCGACGCCGCTGAGAGTCCTACTTCTTCTTCGGCTGCGGCATCCGCGTGACGAGCGCGCGGGCATCGACCGGCTTGCGGCGTCCGGGTTTCTTGCCCGCGGGCTTGCCGCCGACGTACAGCCAGCCGAGGAGCTCCTCGTTCTTGCCGATGCCGTGCGCCTTGGCCACGGCCTTCGCTCGCGTGTAGCGACCGGTGCGCCAGAGCACGCCCCATCCTGCCTCGTCGAGGAGGAGGCTGAGCATGTGCGCGACGCCGGAGGCGACCGCCTCCTGCTCCCACCGCGGAACCTTGTCGCTCTTGCGATAGCTGGCGACCACGGCGATCAGCAGCGGTGCCCGGAGCGGCTTCGACGAGGGGGACTTGTCGCCCTCGGCCTTCGCGATCGCCGCGCCCAGCACCTCGCGGTCGGATCCGCGCAGCTCGATCAGGCGCCACGGTCTCAGCGAGGAGTGATCGGCGACGCGGCCGGCCGCGGCGACGAGCTTCAGCAGCTCATCGCGTGACGGCGCCTCGTCGGAGACCTTCGACCAGGACTGTCGTGCTCTGACGGCCTCGAGCGCGTTCACGACTCTTCGGGCGTGAAGTTCAGAGCGATCGAGTTCATGCAGTAGCGGTCGCCGGTCGGCGTGCCGAAGCCGTCGGGGAAGACATGGCCCAGGTGCGAGCCGCAGTTCGCGCAGCGCACCTCGGTGCGCACCATTCCCAGGCTCGTGTCCTCGATGAGCTGCACCGCGTCGGGGCGGATCGACTCGTAGAAGCTCGGCCACCCGCATCCGGAGTCGAACTTGGTGCCGCTCTTGAACAGCTCGGCACCGCATGCCCCGCAGGTGTAGAGACCGGCGCGTCCCTCGTCGAGGAGCTCGCCCGTCCAGGCGCGCTCGGTGGCGGCTTCGCGCAGCACCGCGTACTGCTCCTCGCCGAGCTCCTCGCGCCACTGCTCTTCGGTCTTGTCCACGCTGTACGACATCGGTCCTCCTGGGGGTCTCATCCATTCTCTCGTGTTCACGGGTGCTCGGCGCCACGGGACAATGGATTCATGACGGATGCCGTGCAGCAGCGCTACGCGCGCTTCGCCGAGCAGGAGGCGCCCGGGCGCAGCGACCTGTATGCCGAGTGGGCGCAGGGCGTCGCCGACGACGTCGAGGTGCAGGCGATCCTCGCGCGGATCCCGGAGAACCGCCGTCAGCCCCCGCTCGTGTTCGCGGTGACGCGGATGCTGGGCGCCGACCTCGTCGGCTACGCCGGCTGGCGGTCGTTCGTTCTCGCGCATGCCGATGCGATCGTGGCCGAGTGCAGCGATCGGCGTCTGCAGACGAATGAGCCTCTGCGGCTCGCTCCGCTTCTGCCTGTGCTGTCCGAGATCGAGGGCCCGATCGCCCTGCTCGAAGTCGGTGCATCGGCGGGGCTGTGCCTCTATCCCGACAGATACTCGTATCGCGTCGTGGGCGCCGACGGGCGGCTGCGCGCTTCGCTCGACCCGGCCGAGGGGCCCTCGCGCGTGATCCTCGAGAGTCGTGTCGACGGAGCGGTCCCTCCCCTGCGGATGCCGGACGTGGTGTGGCGTGCGGGCATCGACCTCACGCCGCTCGACGCTCGAGACGCGCGCGACCGGCGCTGGCTCCAGGGTCTGGTGTGGCCGGGGGAGGAGGGGCGAGAGCAGCGGGTGACGGCGGCGCTCGACATCGCGGCATCCGAACCTCCTCGCCTCGTCGCCGGAGACGCGCTCGAGCGGATCGAGGCGCTGGCCGCCGAGGCGCCCCGCGACGCCACCCTCGTCGTCACGACGCCGGGTGTGCTGGTGCACATCCCTCGGGAGAGACGTGAAGCCCTCGTCGCGCGCATCCGCGGACTCGGTGCGCGCTGGCTGACGATCGATCCGCCGGCGATCCTCGACTCCTGGGAGCCTCCTGTCGAGACCGAGGGCTGGCCCGGGTTCGTCGTGGCGCTCGACGGGCAGGTGCGCGCAGCCGCCGATCCACTCGGGCGATGGTGGGAGTGGCGCGCCGGATTCGGCGGGGCGTCGACCTAATCTGATCTCATGCTGGGAGAGCTGAGCGAGCGCGATCGTGCGATCCTCGCGCTGGAGACCGCGTGGCCGCGGCACGGGGGCGCGAAGGAGGAGACCATCCGCGCCCAGCTGGGCATGAGCGCCGCCCGCTACTACCAGCTCCTCGGTCGCCTGATCGAGTCCGAGGCGGCGCTGGAGTACGACCCCATGCTGGTGCGTCGGCTGCGCCGCATCCGCGACGCACGATCGTTGCAGAGGGCCGCGCGCACGCCCGGTTTCGTCGGCTGACGCGGCTGCCCGCCACGCGCCGGCACCGCTCGATGCGGATACAGAGGCCGGTGCCGTTAGCATCGAGGGGTGTCACAGCCCAGCCGAGATCGATTCGACGACGTCCCCCGATCATCCGGACGCGTCGGAGCGCACCGCGCCGAAGCCCCGGGGATGAACGGCTGGGTCGTGCTGCTCTGGTCTTTCGTGGCCGCTCTGGTGCTCGTCATCGGCGGCATCTTCGCGTCGCTCGTGGTGATGGGGCGCATCACCCTCGTCCCCGAGGCCGTCCCCACGGCGAGCCCCGCGCCCGTCGAGACCGGAGTCGTCGACGTCACCTACTCGGTGATGATCCTCAACGCGTCGCCCGACGAGGGTCTCGACGAGCAGATGCGCGATGTGCTGATCAACAGCGGCTGGGCGGCCGACGTGGTGTTCGCCACCGACAGCGCGAGCCAGGACTTCACGACGACGACCGTCTACTACGTCGCCGATGAGGACGAGCTCGCGGCCATCGGACTCGCGAATCTGATCGGCGGCGCCCAGGTCGAGCAGAGCGACTTCTACTCCGATCTGAACGACACGGGCTCGAAGCAGCTCACCGTCGTGATCGGCCTCGATCGCGCGACCACCGAGCCTGCGGCGCCGTAAGACGCCCCGCCCCCTTCGGGCCACTCTCGGTCCCTCTCCGCGGCTTGCACTCGATGGGGTCGAGTGCCAGAATGGCGTTAGCACTCTCTCACTCTGAGTGCTAAACCCAACGTCTACGTCCAGGAGGGACGACAAAACTCATGGCAAAGATCATCGCTTTCGATGAGGAGGCCCGCCGCGGCCTCGAGCGCGGCCTCAACATTCTCGCCGACGCCGTCAAGGTGACGCTCGGCCCGCGCGGTCGCAACGTCGTGCTGGAGAAGAAGTGGGGCGCCCCCACGATCACGAACGACGGCGTCTCGATCGCCAAGGAGATCGAGCTCGACGACCCGTACGAGAAGATCGGTGCGGAGCTCGTCAAGGAGGTCGCCAAGAAGACCGACGACGTCGCCGGTGACGGAACCACCACCGCCACGGTGCTCGCCCAGGCTCTGGTCCGCGAGGGTCTGCGCAACGTCGCAGCCGGCGCCGACCCCATCTCGCTGAAGCGCGGCATCGAGAAGGCCGTCGCAGCGATCACCGAGGAGCTCCTCGCCAGCGCGAAGGAGATCGACTCCAAGGAGCAGATCGCCGCGACCGCATCGATCTCGGCTGCTGACCCGGCCATCGGCGAGCTCATCGCCGAGGCGATCGACAAGGTCGGCAAGGAGGGCGTCGTCACCGTCGAGGAGTCGCAGACCTTCGGCACCGAGCTCGAGCTCACCGAGGGCATGCGCTTCGACAAGGGCTACCTGAACCCGTACTTCGTGACGGACCCGGAGCGCCAGGAGGCTGTCTTCGAAGACGCCTACATCCTCATCGCCAACCAGAAGATCTCGAACATCAAGGACCTTCTGCCCATCGTCGACAAGGTGATCCAGGACGGCAAGGAGCTCGTCATCATCGCCGAGGACGTCGAGGGCGAGGCTCTCGCGACTCTCGTGCTCAACAAGCTCAAGGGCATCTTCAAGTCGGTGGCCGTCAAGGCCCCCGGCTTCGGCGACCGCCGCAAGGCGCAGCTGCAGGACATCGCCATCCTCACCGGTGGCCAGGTCATCACCGAAGAGGTCGGCCTGAAGCTCGAGAACGCCACGCTCGACCTGCTGGGTCGCGCTCGCAAGGTCATCGTCACCAAGGACGAGACCACGATCGTCGAAGGTGCCGGCGAGGCGGAGCAGATCGAGGGTCGCGTCACGCAGATCCGCCGCGAGATCGAGAACACCGACAGCGACTACGACCGCGAGAAGCTGCAGGAGCGCCTCGCCAAGCTTGCCGGCGGCGTCGCCGTCATCAAGGCAGGCGCGGCGACCGAGGTCGAGCTCAAGGAGCGCAAGCACCGCATCGAAGACGCCGTCCGCAACGCGAAGGCTGCCGTCGAGGAGGGCATCGTCCCCGGTGGTGGTGTCGCGCTGATCCAGTCCGGAACCAAGGTTCTCGACGCTCTCTCGCTCTCGGGCGACGAGGCGACCGGTGCGAGCATCGTTCGCGTCGCGATCGAGGCTCCGCTGAAGCAGATCGCTCTCAACGCCGGTCTCGAGCCGGGCGTGGTCGCCAACAAGGTCTCCGAGCTCCCCTCGGGCGAGGGCCTGAACGCGGCTACCGGCGAGTACGTCGACATGTTCGCAGCGGGCATCATCGACCCGGCGAAGGTGACCCGCTCGGCGCTGCAGAACGCAGCATCGATCGCGGCTCTCTTCCTCACCACCGAGGTCGTCGTGGCTGACAAGCCCGAGAAGGCTCCGGCGCCGATGGGTGACCCGTCTGGCGGCATGGACTTCTGATCCACCAGTGCTGAACAGAAACGCCCCGACCTCGGTCGGGGCGTTTCTGCGTTCGCGGCGTGGATTCGCGGGTCAGCGGAACAGGCTCGCCGAGTACTGATCGGCATCCGCGTACTGCGTCGCCGCGCTCCCCAGCGAGTGCCCGATGGACTCGAGCGCTTGCTCCACATGCAGCTGCGCGCCTCGCCACTCCTCGGCGCACGACTGGAATGCGGCTGAGGCGGTGCCGACCCACGATGACTGCAGCTGCGTGAGCTGCGACATGAGCGTCGCGGACTCGTTCTGCAGACGCTCCATCGTGGCCAGCGCCGCCCCGCGGGCGGCACCTACTGCTTCGGTGTCGACGGTGATGACGGACATGGGAACTCCTCTCGTTATGTGCTCCGACGGTAGGCGAGGGGCGGGTCCCGAACGCGGGTGCGGGTCGACCGTCGACACCCACTGTGGAGAACCTGTGCGGAGGGTGCCGTGTGCAGCAGGGGCCGTCAGAGGTCGAGCGGCTCGATCGGCTGAGTGTCCTCGAGGAGATGCGCCGGCGTCGCGCGCGACGGCGCGAGGGGAAGAGTCACGGTGAACGTCGCACCGCCGCCGGGCGTCTCCGACACCGCGACGCTTCCGTGCAGCGCCTTCACGATCGACGACACGATCGCGAGTCCCAGGCCCGAACCACCGGTCTCGCGGGCGCGCGACGTGTCGGCGCGCCAGAAGCGCTCGAAGATCTGCTCGCGGATCTGCGGCGGGATCCCCTCGCCGTGATCGACGATCGCGATGCTTCCTGTGCCCCGCACGCGATCCGCATCGACCACGATCTCGATCGGACTCTCCTCTGCCGAGAAACGTCGCGCATTGCCCAGCAGGTTCGTGACGACCTGTCGGACCTTGTTCTCCTCGCCGAGCACGATCGGAGGTGTGCGCACAGGGATGTCCGCAGCCTCGGTGAAGTCGATCGCCGGCACGGCTGCTCCGGAACTCCGCGGACGCCGCCGCAGGCGGGCGAGCGTGCCTCGTGACAGTCCACGCGGCGTGGGCGCCTCCGGAGCGGCGTGGACGACGGGCGTGGAGCGGGTGGTGACATCGATGAGCGGAGCTTCGACGGTGCGATCGACGACGGTCACGGTGCGCGCGGGAGCGGCCGCGCGCAGGTCGAGAGCGGCGTCGCGGGCGATCGGCCGGAGATCGAGCGCCTGGATCTCGGGCTCGCGCTCCTCGTCGAGACGCGCGAGGGCGAGGAGGTCCTCGACGAGCACGCCCATGCGGATCGCCTCCTTCTCGATGCGCTCCATTGCGCGTGCGGTGTCCTCCTCGCCCTTGATCGCGCCCATGCGATAGAGCTCGGCGTATCCGCGCACGCTCACCAGAGGGGTGCGCAGCTCATGGCTGGCGTCGCCGATGAAGCGGCGCATGTGCTGCACGGTGCGGTCCCGCTGCGCGAGCGAGGCGTCGACACGGTCGAGCATGGTGTTGATCGCGCTGTTCAGACGGCCGACCTCGGTCGTGGGCTCGAGATCGGTCAGGCGCTGCGTGAAGTCGCCGGCGGCGATCGACATGGCGGTCGACTCGACCTGCCCGAGCCGTCGGAAGGTCAGTGTCACCAAGCCCCGCGTCAGGAGAGCGGCCAAGATGATGGTGACGAGCGCGACCGTGATGTAGATGCCGAAGTACTGGCCGATGATGCGGTCGGCATACTCGAGGGGCATCGCGACGATCTGTATCCGCAGCGAGCCGTCGCCCTCGCCGGGCACCCGCGCCACCGCGGCGCGGAAGCTGGATCCCTCGGTGCCCTCCATCGTGAACGGCGTGTCCTCGTTCGCCTGCACATCCAGAGGCGAGTAGGTCGCGGGGAACAGCGGCTGACCGTTGGCGGAGTTCCCGGTGGTCGTCTGCAGCACGCCCTCGGCGTCGTAGATGGCGACGAAGAAGTCGCGGGGCGAGTCGGTGGGGGTGTAGACGGTCTCGCCGTCTTCGACGGTGACCTCGAAGTATCGATCGGCGAGATCTGCCGAGACCAGAGCAGGCAGCTGCGCGTCGATGTTGCTGATGAGGGAGTTGCGCAGGATCGGCACGGTGCCGATGCCTGCTGCGAGCAGGCCCAGAGCCAGCACCGCGACCGTGACACCCGTCACCTTGGCGCGCAGGCTGATGGACCGCCACCAGCGGGTGATCGCGTCAGGCTTGTGCGCCATGCGGACCTCCCTGAGAACGATGCTGTGCGGCGTCGGCGTGCGGCGGTATGCCGGACTACTTGCCGACCTTGAGCATGTATCCGAAGCCGCGCTTCGTCTGGATCACCGACTCCTCGGTGTGCGGGTCGATCTTGCGACGCAGGTAGGAGATGTAGCTCTCGACGATGCCCGCGTCGCCGTTGAAGTCGTACTCCCACACGTGGTCGAGGATCTGCGCCTTCGACAGCACACGATTCGGGTTCAGCATCAGGTAGCGCAGCAGCTTGAACTCGGTCGGGCTCAGCTCGATCGATTCCTTGCCCACATGCACGTCGTGGGTGTCCTGGTCCATCGACAGCTCGCCGGCCCGGATGATCGACTCCTCATCGGCCTGCATCGTGCGGCGCAGGATCGCCTGAGCGCGGGCCACGATCTCATCGAGACTGAACGGCTTGGTGACGTAGTCGTCGCCGCCGGCGTTGAGTCCCTCAATCTTGTCGTCGGTCCCGTCCTTCGCGGTGAGGAAGAGGATCGGTGCGGTGAAACCGGCCCCGCGCAGGCGCTTGGTCACACTGAAGCCGTTCATGTCCGGAAGCATGACGTCGAGGATGATGAGATCCGGCTCCTCCTCGAGCACCGCCGAGATGGTGGCGGCGCCGTTGGCGACGGTCTTCACCTGGAACCCGGCGAAGCTGAGACCCGTCGAGAGCAGGTCGCGGATGTTGGGCTCGTCGTCGACGACCAGGATGCGCGCATCAGTCATGTCCCCATTATGGTGACTTCGGCCATGCGGATGCTGATTATCCTTCGGAGCGGCGCTTTCGCCCTCCGCGTAGCGGAGCGTGATCGCAGCGGTCTCCGCAGTCAGGCTGCGATCGCGTCGGCATCCATGATCGTGTAGCTGTACCCCTGCTCCGCAAGGAACCGCTGGCGGTTCTGCGCGTAGTCCTGATCGATCGTGTCACGCGCGACGAGGGTGTAGAAGCTCGCGGTGTGGCCCGACTGCTTGGGGCGCAGAAGTCTGCCGAGGCGCTGAGCCTCCTCCTGGCGAGAGCCGAAGGAGCCCGACACCTGGATGGCGACGGATGCTTCGGGCAGGTCGATCGAGAAGTTCGCGACCTTCGACACCACGAGCAGCGAGATCTGGCCCTCGCGGAACGCGCGATACAGCTCCTCGCGCTCGTCGATCGGGGTGGCTCCGGTGATCTGCGGCGCATTCAGCGACTGCGACAGGGAGTCGAGCTGGTCGAGGTACTGTCCGATCACGAGGATCCGCTCGCCCTCGTGCTTCGCGATGAGCTCGCGCACGGCATCGATCTTCGCCGGGGCGGACGCCGCGAGGCGGTAGCGCTCGTCATCGGTCGCGGCGGCGTACTCGAGTCGGTCGTCGGGTGGGAGGTCGACCCGCACCTCGTAGCAGACGGCGGGGGAGATGAAGCCCTGCGCCTCGATCTGCTTCCACGGCGCATCGAAGCGCTTGGGGCCGATCAGGCTGAACACGTCGCCCTCGCGTCCGTCCTCGCGCACGAGCGTGGCGGTGAGGCCGATACGGCGACGCGCCTGCAGGTCGGCGGTGAGCTTGAACACGGGTGCGGGGAGCAGATGCACCTCGTCGTAGACGATGAGGCCCCAGTCGAGCGCATCGAGCAGGGCGAGGTGGGCGTACTCGCCCTTCCGCTTGGCCGTGAGGATCTGATACGTCGCGATCGTGACGGGCTTGACCTCCTTGGCCTGTCCCGAGTACTCGCCGATCTCCTCCGGTGTGAGGCTCGTACGCTTGAGCAGTTCGTCGCGCCACTGGCGCGCCGAGACCGTGTTGGTCACGAGAATGAGAGTCGTGGTCTTCGTCGCGGCCATCGCTCCGGCACCGACGATCGTCTTGCCCGCGCCGCAGGGCAGGACGACGACACCGGAGCCGTCCTTGGAGAAGGCGTCGACGGCGTCCTGCTGATAGGGGCGGATCGTCCATCCGTCCTCAGCCAGCTCGATCTCGTGCGGTGTGCCCGGGGTGTAACCGGCGAGGTCTTCGGCGGGCCAGCCGATCTTCAGCAGCTCCTGCTTGATCTGACCGCGCGCCCAGGCGTCGACGATGAACGTGTCAGGAGTCGGATTCCCGATCAGCAGCGGCTGGATGCGCTTGTTGTTGGCGACCTGCGCGAGTACGGCAGGGTCGGTCGAACGCAGGATCAGCGTGCCCTCGTCATCGCGTTCGATGACGAGTCGTCCGTAGCGGTTCACCGTCTCGCGCAGATCGACGGCGACCGACGGCGGCACCGGGAACCGGGACCAGCGGTCCAGCGTCTCGAGCATGTCCTCGGCGGTGTGCCCGGCGGCGCGGGCGTTCCACAGGCCGAGCCGGGTGATCCGGTAGGTGTGTATGTGCTCGGGGGCGCGCTCGAGCTCCGCGAAGATCGCCAGCTCGTGGCGGGCGCTCTCTGCGTCCGCGTGGGCGACTTCGAGCAGCACGGTGCGATCGCTCTGGACGATCAGGGGGCCATCAGACATAGCTGTCCAGTTTACTGTGCGATGACGGAGGCGGCGCGGATGCTCGACACCGGAAGCGTGCGCTCGACGTCGGCCGCGCGATCGCGCCCGCGCAGCCGGCCCCCGCCGAGACCGGTCGCCTCGAGGATCAGCTCTCTCGTCGATCCGTCCGGCATGCCCACGCTGACGCGCAGCACCGCCTTCGCGCGCACGGCGGCCTCGAGCTCGCGGTCGAGCCACGCGGCATCCGCGTCCGCCCCCTGATGTGAGCGCAGTGCGGCGATGAGGGACGAGTAGTCCGGCTCGCGCTCCGGGGTCGACTCGGAGAGCGGGGTTCGTTCGCCGGCCACGACGTTCCCGTCTTCGTCGACGAGCGTCGCCGGGTAGCGAGCGTCCGTCAGTGCCCAGTACACGGTGTCACGTCCCACGCGCGTCGTGAGCGAGTCGACATGCTTCGCGAGCGCGAGCGACCGCAGTCCCTGGTCGACGGCCATCGCCTCGATCAGGTGCCGGTCGCTGCTCTCGATGCGCGTGCGTCCGGTCTCGGAATCGATCGACACTCGCACCAAGCCGTGTCGCTGCGCGGTCTGGGTGACGAGGTAGCGGAGCGGCTGGGGGATGCCGGTGAGCGAGAGCGCCTCGAGGAACTCGAGGATCGACTGCTCCGTCTCGCCGGCGACGAGCGCGTGGGCTATCGATTCCGGAGTGAATCGATACGTGGACGCCTGGGCGGCGGACTCGCGCGCGGCGATCGTCCGCAGCTGCACGTCCAGGCCGGGGGCGAGCGGGCCGGGGGAGATCGCACTCAGGTCGTTCTGCAGGAAGATGCGGTCGACTTCGCTCGGGAGCAGCGCGGTGAGATCTGCCGTGTCGACCCTCTCGCCTCGACGGATCGACGCCGCCCACGCGGGCTCGCCGCCACCGTCGGCGATGAGCCCGAGCAGCCGAGCGCGCTCGATCAGCGCGGCGCTGTGTTCCGCCCAGAAGGGGTCCCACGGGTGCGCGTCGGCCCAGGCGCTCGTGGCGACCCACCCGCCTCCGGCGGTTCGGAGACCGCGGGGGAGCGCGTCTCGGAAGCCGTCGACGAGCGTGCTCCACCGATCGGCCACGGACGACCGGAGCCATTCCTCGGTCTGCGGCGTCGTACGCAGTCTGCGCGCGTCGGATGCGACGAGACGCGCATCCAGCGCGATCGCGATCAGGGCGTCGATCGACTCTGCCGCGACGCCCTGCTCGCTGAGCTGCCGCTTCTCGCCTGCGCTGATGTTGCCGCCCGCGAGAAGTGCGAACGGCTTCTCCCGTGCGATCAGCAGCAGGTCGGCGAGGGTGGAGACGGTCGTGAAGGCGCGCTCGGCGGCGTGCGCCGTCGCGATGTCCGTCGCGGGTGCGGAGTCGCCGACGCCGGCGCCGACCGGAGCGGGTGCCGGGCGGTCTGCGATCGCCAGCGTGACCGGCGGAAACGGGGAGCCGTCCGGACGCAGCAGAGCGAGAGACTCGAGGGTGGCACGCTGAGCGGATCGCTCGGAGACAGGGCGGGCCGAGGCTGCGACGAGGGTGGCGGCCTCGTCACGTGTCAGCGTCGGGAGGACCCGAGCGATCGACGCAGGATCGAGGAGCGCCTCGGCCGCATCGAAGAAGTCCTGCCACTCGGCGTCCGAGCGCACACGTCGTGCTGAGAAGAGGGTGGTGAGCTGATCGTCGCTCGCCGCGGAGAGCCATTCGGCCAGCGGTCGGGCGTGCGTGCTCATGCCGGATACCTCAGGGCCGCGATGCCGCGCGCCCCTTGCGGATGAAGCTCATGACGAGGAGCACGATGATCATGACGAACGCGGCAGGAAGCCCCCAGTAGGGGATCGCGGCGATGAACGGCCAGACGCCGGCGCCGAAGTCCTCCTGCTGCATCCCGACAGCCGTGCCGATGATGATCGCGAAGAAGCAGATGATGGACGCCGCGGCGAGTCCGAGTGCCGTGAACGCCAGGATGCGATCGATGCGGCGAACGGGAACCTCAGGTTCAGGACTCTTGGTGCTCATCCGTCTCAGCCTAGTCGTTGCACGGTCGCGCGGTTCCGCATCGTGACCTACGGATTCCATGCCCGTCGACCGGTAGGCTGGGGTGGTCGCACACGTGCGTCCGATCCAGCTCCACACCGACTCAGCGAGGTTTCTTCCATGCCCACCGGCAAGGTCAGGTTCTACGACGAAGACAAGGGTTTCGGCTTCATCGCCACCGATGACGGCCAGGACGTCTTCCTGCATGCCTCCGCCCTGCCGGCCGGCGCGTCGGTGAAGGCGGGGGCCCGCGTGGAGTTCGGCGTCGCCGACGGCAAGCGCGGTCTGCAGGCGCTGTCCGTCCGAGTGCTCGAAGCACCGCCGAGCCTCGCGAAGGCGAAGCGCAAGCCCGCAGACGACATGGCGATCATCGTCGAGGATCTCGTCAAGCTCCTCGACGGCATGGGCGGCGACCTGCGTCGCGGTCGCTATCCCTCTGCATCTCAGGGCCGCAAGATCGCGGCAGTTCTGCGCAAGGTAGCCGATGACCTCGAAGCCTGAGGCGGACCAGCGTCTGATCGACGCTCACGATCTCGCGCTCGCCGCGCTGCACGAGATCACTCCGGCGTCGACGGTGGGACCGGCGGCCGGCTATCTTCCCGAGGAAGACGGCTCGGTCTCGCTGCGATTCGAGAACCGACTCCCCGGCTACCCCGGCTGGTTCTGGACCGTCACGGTCGCTCGCGTCGACGACGAGGAGCCGACGGTGCTCGAACTCGAGCTGCTCCCGGGCGACGGCGCGCTGCTCGCGCCCGAATGGGTTCCGTGGGCCGAACGACTCGCGGAGTACCGCGCCCACCAGGTGGAGCTCGCAGAGCAGGCGGCTGCGGCAGCGGCTGACGACGAGGATGCCGAATCGGTCGAGGACGACGAGTCCGACGACGACCTCGACGGCGACGACCTCGACGACGACGATTCCGACGACGACGACGACGATGACGACGACGATGACGATTCGGACGACGACGTCGACGAGGACGAGCTGGCCGCCGAGCCGCGAGAGCTGCACGCCGGCGACCTGGACGGGGTCGACATCGACGAGCTCGACGACTCCGCCGCTGAGGACGAGGACGAGACGGACGACGAGGACGATTCCGACGAGGACGGGCCGGACGACGAGGACGACGAGGACTCAGACGAGGACGACGACGAGGAGTGATGCTCCGCTGAAGCGAGATGAGAAGAGGGGCCGCGTGCGAACGCGGCCCCTCTTCTCGTCGTAGATCGGCGTCAGGCGCCCTGCTGCTCGAGCACGTAGTCGAGCGAACGGGTGAGCTGGCGGACGTCGTCCGGGTGGATCGACACGAAGGTCGCGACCCGCAGCTGGTTGCGGCCGAGCTTGCGGTAGGGCTCGGTGTCGACGATTCCGTTGGCGCGCAGCGTCTTCGCGATCGCGGCCGCGTCGACGCTGTCGTCGAAGTCGATGGTCACGACGACCGGGGAGCGGTGAGCCGCGTCTGCGACGAACGGTGTGGCCACGGCGGACGCCGCCGCCCAGTCGTAGAGGATTCCGGAGGACTCCGCCGTGCGAGCACCAGCCCAGGTGAGGCCGCCGTTCGACAGGATCCAGCTCAGCTGGCTGTCGAGCAGGTGCAGCGTCGTGAGCGCCGGCGTGTTCAGAGTCTGGTTGAGTCGGGAGTTGTCGACCGCGTTCTTCAGGCTGAGGAACTCGGGGATGTACCGGTCTGAGGCCGCGATGCGCTCGATGCGGTCGACCGCGGCGGGGGAGACGGCGGCGAACCACAGCCCACCGTCCGAGCCGAGGTTCTTCTGCGGCGCGAAGTAATAGACGTCCGCCTGTGCCGCGTCGAAGTCGATGCCGCCGGCGGCGCTGGTCGCGTCGATCACGGTCAGCGCACCGTCGGCGACGACGCGCTCGATGGGTGCCGCCACGCCGGTGGACGTCTCGTTGTGCGGCCATGCATAGACGTCGACGCCGTCGACGATCTCGGCGGACGTGCGCGAACCGGGCTCGGACTTGCGCACGTCGGGCGCCTCGAGCCACGGAGCAGCGGCCGCCGATGCGAACTTGCCGCCGAACTCGCCGAACACCAGGTTCTGGCTGCGGCGCTCGATCAGGCCGAATGCGGCGGCATCCCAGAACGCCGTCGAGCCTCCGTTGCCGACGATGATCTCGTATCCCTCGGGGAGACGGAAGAGCGCTGCCAACTGCTCGCGCACGCTTCCGACCAGGTTCTTGACGGGTGCCTGTCGGTGCGAGGTGCCGAGCAGTGTCGGTCCTGCAGCGAGCAGCGCCTCGAGCTGCTCGGAGCGCACCTTCGAGGGACCGCAGCCGAAGCGGCCGTCAGCGGGCAGGAGGTCACGGGGAATCTCGATCGCCATGGGTTGATTGTACGGCGCGGGTCCTCGGTGCCTTCACCGCATGACGCCCCGATGCCCACGCGGGAATGTAGGCTTGCCTAAGAAGACCCGGAGGGCCACATGACGGACTTGATCGACACCACGGAGATGTACCTCCGCACCATCCTCGAACTCGAGGAGGAGAACATCGTGCCCCTGCGTGCGCGCATCTCCGAGCGTCTCGGCCACTCGGGACCGACGGTGTCGCAGACGGTCGGCCGCATGGAGCGCGACGGTCTCGTCGTCGTCTCGGAGGACCGCACCCTCGAACTCACCGACGCGGGTCGCCGCAAGGCCGTCAACGTCATGCGCAAGCACCGGCTGGCCGAGCGGCTCCTGTCCGACGTGATCGGACTCGACTGGGCGTTCGTCCACGAGGAGGCCTGCCGGTGGGAGCACGTGATGAGCGAGCAGGTCGAGCGTCGGCTCGTCGAACTGCTCGGTCACCCCACGGAATCCCCGTACGGCAACCCGATCCCGGGGCTCGACCAGCTCGGAGACATGCCGGCGCGCACCTTCGATGAGGGCGTCATCGGACTCGTGCAGAAGCTCAACGCCGCCGGAGCGCCGATCGAAGGCACCGTGCGGCGTCTCGCCGAGCCTGCTCAGGTCGACCCCGAGCTGCTCGAGCAGCTACGCGACGCAGGAGTGGTTCCCGGGGCGAAGGGCGACTACCGCTTCAACGAGGGGTACGTCCTCATCCAGATGGACGGGAAGGACGACGGGTTGGAACTCCCCGTCGAGCTCGCATCGCACATCTTCCTGGTCGGCGAACCCGCCTGATTCCTGCGCCGGGTGGGCCGAGATCCGCGTGATTCCGCCTCTCCGAGGATTGCCAGGTTCGCAGGGTGACAGGATCGTTATCTTCCGGTAACCTCGGACGAGTCGTCGAAGAAGCCCGCTGACGACACCCGAGAGGATTCGCCTTCCAGGCTCGTCGACCTCTCGGCCAGACCGCACAACGTACCCGAGCTACATACGTGCCACGAGAGCAGAGTGCCGACGAGCCAGCGCTTGCGAGCGCGCAGGCGCAGGAGGACCAAGTTTTGGCCAAAGACATCGAATCGCCCCAGAAGACAACTGAAGATCGAGCAGTCGCCCGCAGCTCTCGCAGCCGGGTCGACGCTCGCAAGGTGGTCAAACCCTTGCGATCGATCGCCATCTTCGGGGCAGTCGGTGCTCTCGTCGCTGCTGTCGCTCTTCCCGCGTACGCCGCGTCGAAGCCGGCCGAGTCCACGGCGACCGTCCAGCAGCTCGCCGCGGTCGACGCTCAGTCGCTGGTCGTCGCGTCCGACGCGACCGCAGCCCCGCTCAGCCGTGGGACCTTCACCGCAACGACTCCGGACGAGATCGAGAAGAAGAAGGCAGAGGAGGCCGCGAAAGCACGTGCTGCCGCCGCTGCCGCCTCAGTGGCCGCGACGTCCGGCACGACCTTCGACATCGGCCGCTATGCGCTGGTGTCGCCGGGCTCGGGCGAGGTCAGGTACCCGCTTCCTCAGGGCTCGTACAACGTCAGCCGCACGGTCGGCGGCGCTCACCAGGGTGCCGACATGCTGGCCCCCGCCGGAACCCCGATCTACGCCGCGGCTGCGGGTGTCGTGCGCGCGTCGGCCGAGAGCATCGGCGGATACGGCGTCGCCGTCATGCTCGACAGCGTCGTGGGCGGTCAGCGCGTGCAGACGACCTACGGTCACATGATCTACGGCTCGCGCCAGGTCCAGGCCGGACAGACCGTCGCGGCCGGACAGCTGATCGGATTCGTCGGCAGCACCGGACGCTCGACGGCCAACCACCTGCACTTCGAGGTCTGGGTCAACGGCGGCCTCATGGAGCCGATCGCCTGGCTCGGCGCCAACGCGGGCTGATCGTCCGAACACTCCTTCTCGTCGCGGACACGCCTTCATGCGTTCATCCGCAGTTTGACCCTCCTGTGCTGCTGATGGGTTAGCCTGAACCCGTTGTCGCATAGTCGGGAGAAGCTGATGGAGCGAATACCGAACATCCGAACCATGGATGCCCTCGGTCGTCACGTCCTTCTGCATCGTCCGCAGGGACGCCACGGTCTTGCCGTGCGCATGAGGCGCTGTCTGTAGACAGCGCCTTTTTTGCATCCCCGCGAACGCTTCCGTCCTGTGCGGCTTCGTGTGAGTCGAGAGTGCCGGGAAGCCGTCCCGGCGGATCGAGAGGATGACGATGCGCACACTGGTACTGAACGCAGGATACGAACCGCTCGCGATCGTGTCGTTCAAGAGAGCCCTGGTCCTGGTCATGAACGACAAGGCGACGGTCATCGAACGTGTCGAGGACGACCCCGTCTGGGGCAGCCACGGCGTCTACGACCGCCCCGCCGTCATCGTGCTCTCCCGCTATGTGCGCATCCCGATCAGCCGGCGCGTTCCCGTCACGCGCCGCGGGGTGCTGCGTCGCGACAACCACCGCTGCGGCTACTGCGGCAAGGCCGCCTCGACCATCGACCACGTGATGCCGCGTTCGCGGGGCGGAGCCGACTCGTGGGAGAACCTCGTCGCGTGCTGCCTGCGGTGCAACAACACCAAGAGCGACCGCACTCCGCAGGAGATGCGCTGGGAGCTGAGGTTCGCGCCTCGCCCTCCTCACGGAACCGCCTGGACGGTGCGAGGCACCGAGCGAAGCGACCCGAGATGGGAGCCGTACCTCGCCCTCGCGGCGTGAACGGAGGGCGGGGGCGAGGCTTCCTCTAGAATGGAATCCTCGCCCCCGTAGCTCAGCAGGATAGAGCAGCCCTCTCCTAAAGGGCAGGTCGCTGGTTCGAATCCAGTCGAGGGCACATCTCAGTCACGGCCGTTGCGCCAGAGCTTCGACGGCCACCAGATCACTCGCCCCAGGTCGTAGGCGAGCGCCGGAACGAGCAGCGAGCGCACCACGAAGGTGTCGAGCAGCACGCCGAACGCGACGATGAACGCGAGCTGCGCGAGGAACAGGATCGGGATCACCGACAGTGCCGCGAAGGTCGCGGCGAGCACCAGACCCGCGGACGTGATCACGCCCCCCGTGATCGAGAGTCCGCGCAGCACGCCTTCACGGGTTCCGTGCGCGAGCGACTCCTCGCGCACCCTCGTCATCAGGAAGATGTTGTAGTCGATCCCGAGGGCCACGAGGAAGACGAATCCGTAGAGCGGCACGGCGGGGTCGGCGCCGGGGAAGTCGAACACCCCGTTGAAGACCAGGGCCGAGACGCCCATCGCCGTGCCGAACGACAGCACGGTCGTGACGATGAGCAGCACCGGCGCGAGGATCGATCGCAGCAGCATCATCAGGATGAGCATGATCACGACGAGGACCACCGGGATGATCAGGTTGCGGTCGTGGATCGAGGCGTCGTTCGTGTCGATCGCGGTGGCCGTCACTCCGCCGACGAGAGCGTCGAGGTCGTCGAGCTGAGTACGCAGGTCACGCACGGTGGCGGCTGCGGCATCCGAGTCTGCGGCATCCGTCAGCGTGCCCTGCAGCAGAACGTCGCCGTCGACGACGGTGGGTTCGGGGGCGGGGGTCCCGGGAGGGCCCACGGCCTCGAGCCCGTCGGCGGTGACCGTCGCCGACCCGCTCGGCGAATCCGCGGCCGTCACCGAGACTCCGTCGACGCCGTCGTCGGCGAGCAGCACGTCGGCGGCATCCCGCAGCCTGTCTTCTGCGACGACCACGTAGACGGGGCTGCCGGAGCCACCGGGAAAATGCTCGCCCAGGGCGACCTGGCCGTCGCGGGCTTCCGATGCACCGAGCACGAGGTCGGACTGCGGCACTCCGCTGGCGTTCAGCTGCAGCACGCCTGACGCGCCGGCCAGCAGCACCAGCGTCGTGACGATCCAGATGACACGGGGGCGCTGGGTGATCAGGTGTGCGAGGCGCGCCCACAGACCCGTCTTGCGCATGCCGTGCTCCTCGGCCACCACCTCCGGCTCGTACTTCGGGCGTCGGGGCCAGAACACCGCGCGTCCGAACAGCAGCAGCAGTGCCGGAAGCAGCGTGAGTGCGGCGAGCATCGCGAACACGATGCCGATCGCCGCCACAGGCCCCAGAGTGCTGTTGGACTTGAGGTCGCTGAGGAGCAGGCACAGAAGCCCGGCGATCACGGTGCCGCCGGACGCGACGATCGGCTCGAACGACCCCTTCCACGCCGCGAGCACCGCTGCTCCCTTGTCTCGGGAGACCCGCAGTTCTTCGCGGAACCGGGCGACGAACAGCAGCGCGTAGTCGGTGGCGGCTCCGATCACCAGGATGAAGAGGATGCCCTGCGTCTGACCGCTCAGCAGCAGCACCTCGAACTTGGCCAGCCACCACACGACGAGCAGCGCCACGCACAGCGCGAAGAGGCTCGTCGAGAGCACGACGATCGGCAGCAGGAACGAGCGGTAGACCAGCACGAGGATGACGAGGACCGCGAGAAGGGCGACGCCCAGCAGCAGTCCGTCGATGCCGGCGAAGCCCGCGACGAGGTCGGCGCTGAAGCCGGCGGGTCCGGTGATGTAGACCGTGACGCCCTCGGGCGCGGCATCCCGCAGCTGAGTGCCGAGGGCGTCGACCGCATCGGCGAGTTCCGCGTCGCCCTCGATGGGGATGAACGCCTGCACGGCCGTGCCGTCGTCCGAGGTCAGCGCGGGAGAGACATCCTCGCTCACGCCCTCGACGGAGGGGGCGTCGGCCACGGCATCGGAGATCGTCTCGAGGTCCGTCTCCGACAGCTCGCCATCCGCGACGAACACCGCGATCGCCGGGATGGCGTCGCTGTCGTTGAACTCGCCGAGGAGCTTCTGCACCTGGGTCGCATCGGCCGACTCGGGCAGATAGCTCGTCTGATCGTTCGAGGAGACCTCATCGACCTTGCCGAACAGCGGGCCGCCGAGCCCGGCGCCGACCAGCCAGACGAGGATGAGCGCGACGGGTATGAAGACGCGCACCCAGGAGTGTCGACGCGTGCGCTCTCGGGTCGGCGGGGTGGGCGCGTGCTCAGGGGTGGACATCGTATTCCTCTCGGAGGTGCGAAGGGGTCAGGGCGCGTCAGGAGACCCAGGCGAGGATGAGGATCATCGTCGCGAGGAATCCGGCGAAGTAGTTGAGGAAGATGAAGCGCCGCCAGGCCCGGTTGGTTCCGGCGGAGGTCTCGTCGGTGACGTTCCACCAGGGGGCGGCGTTGATGATGTACGGCAGCGCCAGGGCCGCGCCGAGGGGCGCGGGCCACGAGGTGAACAGCATCGCGATGCCGGCCAGCGTCCACAGCACGATCGACAGTCGCACCGTCGCCCGAGCTCCGATCACGGTGGCGATCGAGCCGATGCCCGCTTCGCGGTCGGGGGCGATGTCCTGCACCGCGCCGAAGGCATGAGCGGCCATGCCCCAGAGGAAGAACGCGAGCAGCACGATGACCGCCGTGGAGGTGACGGCACCCTCCGCCAGGGTCAGTCCGACGACGGCGGGAGTCACGAAATGCAGGCTCGACGTCGTCGAGTCGAGGAACGGTCGCTCTTTGAACCGCAGTCTCGGCGCGGAGTACGCGATCACGGCGAACACGCTGACGGCGAGCCAGAGCCAGGATGCGGGGTTCCCGACCGCCACGAGATAGACGAGGAACGGGACGTTCGTCACGACCGCGGCCCAGAGGGTGGCGCGGTGGATGCGGGGGGAGAGCAGCGCGCCCTCGATCCCGCCCTTGCGCGGATTCGCGAGATCGGACGCGTAGTCGAACACGTCGTTGATGCCGTACATCGCCAGGTTGTACGGCACCAGGAAGTACAGGGTGCCGATGATCAGCGTGAGGTCGATCTCGCGGGCGCTGAGAAGGTAGGCGGCGGCGAACGGGAACGCCGTGTTGATCCAGCTGATCGGACGAGACGACAGGACGATCTGCATGACGTCGCGGCCGAGGGATCCGCGGGTCGAGGAGCTCACGAGGCGTCCTCTTCCTCTGCTCGGACGGCGGCGCGAGAGCCTCGACGCGCACGCAGCGCCGCCCACAGCGTCGGGAGCAGAACTGCGCCTGCGAGCGGATAGGCGAAGTCCTCGAGCGGTGCGAGGCCGATGTGGACCCCGAGGAGATGGTCGGGAGAGTAGTGGAACAGACCGGTCGCGATCATCACGGTGTCGAACACCGCGGTCAGCACGAACAGCATGCCGATGGTCGCAGCGATCGCGCCGAGATGAGCTCGCCTCCGACCCGCGAGGAGGGAGAGAGCGATGGCGGCGACGACGGCGACGCCGACGAACCATGCGGAGAGCACGACGTAGGTCATGACGCGACCCCCTCGGCGCCGCGACGCAGTCTGGCGAGGATCCGCACGGCACCGGTGTAGACGACCATGGTGCACACGACCAGGAAGAGCAGGAAGACCGGCTCCTCGATGGGCAGCTCGGGTGCGAGGACGATCCCCGTCGCAACCGCCGCCTCGCCGCGGAAGAAGATGCCTCCGACGATGCCGGCGACGTCCCATGCGAGGAAGAATGCGAGCCCGACCGCCGTCACGATCGCGGCGCTCACGGCGTCGCGCCAGAAGAACAGCTGATATCGCCAGTCGAGCAGCAGCATGCAGCCGAGGGTGGCGATCAGGAGCGCCAGGTAAACGAAGCCCATCAGGATTCTCCGCGGGCGGACACGACGGACGTCGCGACGTGGAGAGGGCCGCTGGAGTGGTCGCCGCGGATCCGCTTGAGAACGATCTCTGCACTGATGAGGCACATCGGCACGCCCACCCCGGGCGCGGTCGTCGCGCCGGCGTAGTAGAGGCCCGACACCCGGCGCGACTCGTTCTGAGCGCGGAACATCGCGCTCTGCGACAGGATGTGCGCCGGCCCCAGCATCCCTCCGCGCCACGAGTTGTAATCGTCCGCGAAGTCCGCGGGCCCCTTGGTCTCGCGCACGACGATGCGCTCGCGCAGGTCGTCGATTCCGGCCCAGCTCGCGATCTGATCGATCGCCGCATCCGCGGCCTTCTCGATCGCCGCAGACCCTGTGCCGTCTGAGCCGCCGGCGCCCAGCGCCGTGTCGGCGGGGATCGGCACGAGCACGAACAGGTTCTCGTGGCCCTCGGGGGCCACGGTGTCGTCGGTCGCGCTGGGGCGGCAGACGTAGATCGACGCGGGGGAGGGGATCTCGGGCGAATCACCGAAGATGGCGTCGAAGTTGGCATCCCAGTCCTCGGTGAAGAACAGGGAGTGGTGCGGCAGCTCGGGGAGGGACCCGCGGATGCCCAGCATCACGAGCACGGCACCGGGGCCGCTCGTGCGCTGCTGCCACCACGAATCCGGGTAGGTGCGCAGGTGGGGCGGAAGCAGTGCCGTCTCGGTGTGGTGGAGATCGGCGCCGGACACGACGATGTCGGCCTCGGCCCGGTGAACGATTCCGTCGCGGTCGCGCCATTCGATGCCCGTCACCGCCGCATCTCCCGATCGGATGCCGGTGCTGATCGCCGTGACGTCGGCGTCCAGGACGATCTCTGCGCCCGCCGCTTCGGTGAGCTCCGCGATGCGCTCGACGACGCGCCAGAATCCGCCTTGCGGATAGCTGACGCCCTCGTCGAGGTCGAGAGCGCTCATGAGGTGGTACATGGCGGGGGCGGTGCGGGGGTCGGTGCCGAGGAACACAGCGGGATACCCGAGCAGCTGCCGGATCACCGGATCGCGGAATCGCCGCGCGGCGAACGACTGCAGCCGTGTGCCCAGGAGGCTGAAGAGGCGGGGAAGAGCGCGCAGCACCTCGGGCGTCATCAGCGTGCGCAGCCGCGTGAACGGGTTGTAGAGGAAGTAGCGTTCGGCCATCACGCGGGCGTCGTGTGCCGAGTCGAGGTACGCGTCCAGGGCCTGGGCTGATCCGGGCTCGCGAGACTCGAACAGGCGCGACACCGCGGCGCGCCCGCTGGGAACCGTGATGGACGGTGCCGAGCGGCCGTCCGGGAGGGGCTCCTGGAAGACGCGGTACCCCGGGTCGAGGAGCGTCAGATCCAGCTGCTCCCGGGTCGAGGTGCCCATCATCTCGAAGAAGTGGTCGAACACCTCGGGCATGAGATACCACGAGGGCCCCGAGTCGAATCGGAAGCCGTCGCGCTCGACGGTTCCTGCACGCCCGCCGACACGGCTGTTCTTCTCGAAGACGGTCACGTCGTGACCGTCGCGTGCCAGCAGCCCGGCGACGGCGAGACCCGCGACACCCGCGCCGATCACCGCGACCCGGCTCATCGGTTACGCTCCATGGCCGTCACGAGCACCGACCGGGCGGCCAGCATCGCCTTGAGCGGATCGGGTACGCGCACCCGACGCTCATAGAGACTCGCGGCGGGAGTCCTCGCGACCCGACGCGTCAGAGCGGCGAACAGTGCATGCGCGCTGCGGACGGCCGCGCGAGAGTCCTTGGGCAGCAGCGGTATCGAGCGCGCTGCATCGTCGAGCTGTGTCGTGATGGTGTGCACCCATTCATCTCGGTCTTCGTCGGTGAGACGTCCGTCGTCGCCGAGGTAGCTGCGCTGCAGCCGGTCGGTGTCGTCTGCGAGGTCGCGCAGGAAGTTCACGTTCTGGAACGCCGCACCGAGCTGTCGTGCCCCGTGGGTCAGGGCCTCGTGCTCTGCCGCGGTGCGCTGCTCATCCCGCAGGAAGACGCGCAGGCACATCAGCCCGACCACCTCGGCGGAGCCGTACACGTAGCGCTCATGCGCGGCCGCGTCGTAGGCGGTGAAGCTCGCGTCGGCGGCGATGTCCGCGGCCATCGAGTCGAAGAACGGCTGCGTGAGGTCCTCCCCGATGCCGCACTCCCTCGCCGTGCGTGCGAAGGCGTGCAGCACGAGGTCCGTACTGTATCCCACGCGCATCGCGCGGTGCGTCTCGGCGACGTACGACGCGAGTGCGCCGGTCTGGGCGGAGCCGTCGAGTCCCGCCTGCGCCGCGACGCCGTCGACGATCTCGTCGGCGATGCGCACCATCGCGTAGATGTTGCGCACGTGCTGACGATGTCTTTCGCCGAGCAGGCGCGTCGCGAGTCCGAACGATGTCGAGTAGGTGCGGATGACCTCGGTGGATGCCGTGTCGGCGGCGCGGTTGAATCGCCCCAGACTCGCACCCGACGAGTCGCGAGCGTCGCCTGTCATGCCTGGCGTCCTTCGAGGCGCGAGGCGGAGACGAGGATCGATCGGGCGGCCTCCGAGCTGATCTCGCCGGCGAGCTCAGCCGCGGACAGCAGGGCGTACACCGCGTCGAGCTGGTCGCCGACGAGGCCCACGACGAATCGCTCGGCTCCGCACTCGCGCAGCAGATCGCGCATCGCGGTGGCGTCCTGCAGGCTGAGATCCGCCGCACCGAACCTCGGTTCGATGCCACGCCAGGCGTTCGTCGTCCGGGCGAAGGCGATGATGGCCGTCTCCTTGCCCTCTCTCAGATCGGAGAAGGCGTCCTTTCCGTGTGTGCGGTGGTCGCCGAAGACGCAGAGCAGGTCGTCCTGCAGCTGGTAGGCGAGGCCGAGGTGACGTCCGACTGCCTGCAGCGTCTCGTCTGCCGAGGCCGAGGAGTCGGCGAGAAGCGCCGCGGCTCGCAGCGGGAGCGAGAAGGAGTAGGTGGCCGTCTTGTAGACGCTCATGGACAGCACGGTGTCGACGTCCGATGCGATGATCCCGTGGCTCAGTGCGACGTCGGTGTGTTCGCCGGCCACTGTCTCGAGGATGGTCTGCTCGACCAGGTCGAGCAGACGCGCACGTGTGTGCACCGGGACGTCCGCACGTGCGAAGCCCATGATCGCCGCCGAGAGCATCAGGTCGCCCATCAGGATCGCGCTGGATCTCGCCCAGTGCAGCGAATCCTCTTCGGAGGCGGCGGGTGCGCCGGCCGCGAGCTGGCCGATCAGGTTGGGGCGCTTGCGCCGGGTCAGGTCTCCGTCGATGACGTCGTCGTGAAGGAGGAAGGCATAGTGCAGCAGCTCGATATGGGTTGCGACGTCGACGGCCCCGATCGTCGCGGCCTCGTCCGCGGTCGGGACGAGCGCGCGGTGGATGTCGAGCAGCAGCCGCGGGCGCACGAGCTTGCCGCCGAGGGCATGGTCGGCCGTCGCGCGCCAGAGTGCGGCGAACTCAGGTCCGTACACCTCGGCGTTCTCGCAGTGACGGTCGAAGCGCTCGCGGAGCACCTCCTCGACACGGGTGCTCATGTCCTCGCGCGGCGCAGCCTGCGTCACCGTCGTGGTCATGGTCACACCACCCCGAGGTCGCGCAGCTGGGGGATCTGCTCCACGAGCCACGGGCTGAAGGCGAAGGGAGCGCCGATGACGGAGTCGGCGAACTCCGCGGGGTCGACCCATGCCCACTCGGCGACCTCGTCGGGGTCGGGGGAGAGGGGCCCGTCTGCGATCGCGATGTGGACGGGGCAGATCTCGTTCTCGACGATCCCGCTGGCATCGACCGCTCGGTAGCGGTAGTCGGGCAGCACGAGGGAGACATCGGTGAGGCTGAGGCCGAGCTCGTCCTGCGCGCGGCGGTGGACGGCGTCGGTCATGTCCTCTCCCGGACGCGGGTGGCCGCAGAAGCTGTTGGTCCAGACCCCCGGCCACGTGCGCTTCGTCAGAGCTCGTCGAGTCACGAGGAGGCGGCCGTCCCGATCGAAGACGTGACAGGAAAAAGCCAGATGGAGCGGAGTATCGGTGGTGTGCACCGCATCCTTGGCGAACGCTCCGATCGCGACGCCGTCTGCAGAGAGGAGGGTGACCTCATCCAACGGGGAACCTCCTCGATTTTCGCTAGCTTAGCTAATAATCAACATAACACGAAACAATCGTGTGTAGCATGATGGCATGCAGGACGGACCCGACGCCACCCCCCGCGGAAGCGGTGCGTCCGATGTGCTGCCCCGCAAGGAGGCGATGTCGCCGGACGGCCTCGCGCACGCGGCGATCTACGACGTGGAGTCCGCCGATCCGCGGAGCACTCTGATCGACCGGTCCGGGGTCGACCCTGAGGACCTGCGCCAGATCGCGCTCGTCATGGGCGCGCTGGGGGAGCTTCGAGACGCGGAGCAGAAGCTGTCGCTCGCCTCACGGCGCTACATGCGCCTGAATGACACGGACATGCGCGCGCTGCACTACCTGATCGTCTGCGCCAATCGCGGCGCGACGGCCACTCCCGGCGGGATAGCGACGCACCTGGGCATATCGTCGGCGTCGACGACGAAGCTGCTCGACCGCCTCGAGAAGGGTGGGCACATCAGGCGGGCGCCGCATCCGACCGACCGGCGGGCTCTTGCGATCACCATCACCCCGGAGACGCGGCAGGCGGCCATGGAGACGGTGGGCCGCCAGCAGGCCAAGCGCTTCTACTCGGCGGCGCGACTCACTCCGGACGAGCGCGACGTCGTCATCCGGTTCCTGTCTGACATGGCCCAGGAGATCACGCTCCGGGATGAGCCGTGGGCTCAACCCGGAGTCGCGACCTCAGAGTGAGTCAGTGTGCGGCGTTGTACGCCTCGACCACGGGTGCGGGAATGCGCCCGCGCTCGGACAGCGTGTAGCCGTTGTCATTCGCCCACGCCCTGATCGCCGCGACCTCGGGGTTGCGCCCGGGGCGCTTGCGCGGCGCGGCCGACCGCGACGACGCCCCGGAGCCGGCGCGTCGCCCCGCGGAGATGTACGGCTCCAGAGCCGCGCGCAGCTCTTCTGCGTGCGCGGAATTCAGGTCGATCTCATAGGAAGTGCCATTCAGCGAGAAATGAACGGTCTCGCCTTCGCCCACTTCCAGGATGCTTCCGTCGATGTCGTCGACCAGCTGGTGCACAATTCTTCTTGCCATGGGAATGACAGTACCCCTGATAAACGCGTGATGAGAGTTTATTCGTGACCGGGGTCGATCAATTTCAGGCCGACGATGCAGCCGACGAGACCGAGGAGCAGCAGAATCCGCGGCCAGGAGATGTCACTGTCGCCGGTGACCATCGCCCACACGACGGTGAGCGTCGCGCCGATCCCGACCCACACCGCATAGGCGGTGCCGGTGGCGATATCGCGCATCGCGAATGCGAGTCCGAGCATCGAGAGAATCAATCCCCCGGCGAAGATCACACTCGGCCACAGCTTGGTGAATCCCTCTGATTTGCCGAGGGCAGTGGCCCATACTGCTTCCAGGACTCCGGAGACGATGAGCACGATCCACGACATGATGGTCCTTTCGGACCAGTCTTTTCGCTCACCGGGTACTGGTCTGCCTCGTCCGGGGCCGGGGTGCGCCGACCAGCATCCACGATAGCCCTCGGCGCTGGGCAGGGCCTGTGCAGGTCAGGGAAGCAGGCCGGCTCGCCGGGCCTTGGCCACGGCGGCGTGGCGCGTCGACGCGTCGAGCTTCGACATCGCCGTGCCGAGATATGCCTTGACGGTGCCCTCGCGAAGGCCCAGCTGGCCCCCGATCTCGGCATTCGTCGCCCCGAGGGCGGCGCAGGCGAGCACATCGGTCTCGCGACGGGAGAGATGAACGGTCGGGATCGGCCCTGTGGCGGTGGAGACCGAGCCCTCCGCGAGTGTCACGAGGCGCTGCTCGACCTGTGCGATGCGCGCGCGCAGGTCGGTGTCGTCGACGGACGCCGCGATACTGCGGAGCTCGGCGAAGCTCTCGCGCAGCTCTTCGCGATGCCGCGGCGCGACGGATGCGGATGCCGGCGTCACGGAACGAAGACGCCGCTCCACCTCGTCGCGGACGCGGAGCTCCTCAGCGACCGACTGCGCGACCTGCATCGCCGGGGCCGTCGTCACGCCGCCCACCGGCGTCCTGTCCCAGGCTCCCGCGTAGAGGACCCCGCGGGGACGACCGCTCACCACGATCGGCAGAGCCAGCAGCGTCCTGAGACCCTCGCCGAGCACGAACACGTCGTAGTCGTGCGTGATCTGCTGCGATGACCCGTAGTCGCTGGTCATGCGAGGACGCAGCTCCATCATCGCCCGTCCGCCGAGGCCGCGCTCGGGTCTGACCCGCAGTCCGTCGAGACTGTGCGTGCGGTTGCCGACGATGCTCGTCACGCTGACCACGCCCTCGTCGATCAGACCTCCGAAGGCGACGGGAAACCGGGTGCGCTGCGCGAGCTCGCGCACTGCTCTGGCGACGAGCTCGGTCTCTGATTCCATCTCGGTGGAGGTGTTCACGACTACCTACTTTCGGGGGTGACGGCGCTGTTCCCCGTTTCGTAGCGTCGACCCTATCATTCGCCTGGCAGTCCAGCGCGAGCCGCAGCACATGAGGCAAGGAGGCCCCATGACCGACCATTCGACGGCAGATTCGCCGGGAGCGATCGATTACATCGCTGTCGAGGAATCACCACGATTCCGCGAGCTGAAGAAGACGCAGCGATCGTTCATCTTCCCGCTCGCGGCGTTCTTCCTCATCTGGTATTTCGTCTATGTCCTGCTCGCCGCGTTCGCGACCGATTTCATGTCGCAGAGGGTGTGGGGCGATATCACCGTCGGACTGCTCATGGGGCTGGGGCAATTCGTCACCACCTTCGCGATCACGATGGGCTACGTCGCATTCGCGAATCGCAGACTCGATCCGATAGCCACCGAGATCCGTGAAGAACTCGAGAAGGCGCAGGCTGACGCATGAACCGCATCCACGCCGCCGCCGCGGAGCTCGCGGTGGAGAGTAATCCTGTTCTCAACATCTCGATCTTCGTCGCATTCGTCGCGGTGACGCTGTTCATCGTCATCCGGGCGAGCCGGAACAACAAGACGGCGGCGGATTACTATGCCGCCGGCCGATCGTTCACTGGTCCGCAGAACGGTTTCGCGATCGCCGGCGACTACCTGTCTGCCGCGTCGTTCCTGGGGATCTGCGGTGCGATCGCCATCAACGGCTACGACGGCTTCCTGTATTCGATCGGATTCCTCGTCGCGTGGCTCGTCGCCCTGCTCCTCGTCGCTGAGCTGATGCGCAACACGGGCAAGTTCACGATGGCGGACGTCCTGTCGTTCCGCCTCAAGCAGCGGCCCGTGCGCATGGCGGCGGCGATCACGACGCTCGCGGTGTGCTTCTTCTACCTGCTCGCGCAGATGGCGGGCGCCGGCGGTCTGGTCTCCCTGCTGCTCGGGATCGACGGCCGCCTCGGTCAGTCGATCGTGATCGCCGTGGTCGGCGTGCTGATGATCGTCTACGTGCTCATCGGCGGCATGAAGGGCACGACCTGGGTGCAGATCGTCAAGGCGTTCCTGCTCATCGGCGGTGCGATCGCGATGACGATCTGGGTGCTGGCGATCAACGGATTCAGCCTCAACACGCTGCTGGAGGCGGCCGTCGCGAACTCCGACAAGGGCGACGCGATCCTCGCGCCGGGACTGCAGTACGGGGCGAACCCCTGGGACTTCGTCTCTCTCGGCATGGCTCTCGTGCTCGGAACCGCGGGGCTGCCTCACGTGCTGATGCGCTTCTACACGGTTCCCACGGCCAAGGAGGCTCGTCGTTCGGTGGTGTGGGCGATCTGGCTCATCGGCGGCTTCTACCTGCTGACGCTGGTGCTCGGCTACGGAGCGGGAGCGCTCGTCGGCGCAGATGTGATCGCGGCGGCACCCGGCGGGCCGAACTCGGCCGCTCCGCTGCTGGCCCTGTACCTCGGAGGCCCGGTGCTCCTCGGCTTCATCTCGGCGGTCGCCTTCGCGACCATCCTCGCCGTGGTGGCCGGACTCACGATCACGGCGGCCGCGTCGTTCGCTCACGACATCTATGCGAACGTGATCCAGAAGGGACGCAAGGACTCGTCCGGACGCCCCGTGGAGCCCGACCCCAACGGGGAGGTGCGCGTCGCGCGGCGCACGGTGGTCGTGATCGGCATCCTCGCGATCGTCGGCGGCATCGGCGCACAGGGACAGAACATCGCCTTCCTGGTGGCGCTCGCCTTCGCGGTCGCAGCCTCGGCGAATCTGCCGACGATCCTCTACTCGCTGTTCTGGCGACGCTTCAACACGCGCGGTGCAGTCTGGAGCATGTACGGCGGCCTCGCAGCGGCGATCATCCTGATCATCCTGTCGCCGGTGTTCTCCGGGTCGCCGACATCGATGATCCCCGGGATCGACATCGTGCTGTGGCCGATGAACAACCCGGGCATCGTGTCGATACCTCTCGGCTTCTTCCTCGGCTGGCTCGGGACAGTCACGAGCCGGACCTCGGAGTCCCCGCTCCTGGCAGCCGAGATGGAGGTGCGCTCGCTGACCGGGTTCGGGGCGGAGAAAGCCGTCGACCACTGATCGGGCGTCGACGCGAACGGGGACCCCGGCGGCCTACTCGTCGGGGTCCCCGTCGTGTGCGGTCAGCGGTGTGACTCGAGGTCGAGAAGGAACCTCTTGCGCTCGGGATGCGCACCGTACTGTCCCGCCGTGCCGTCCGACCGCACCACGCGGTGGACGGGGACGATGATCGAGAAAGGCGTGAGTCGGCACGCGGTGCCGACCGCGCGTGCTGCTCCGGGGCGTCCGGCGAGCACGGCCACCTCGCCGTAGCTCATCGTCTCTCCCCATTCGATTGTGCTGATGGTCTGCAGCGCCGTGCGCGCGAACCCGCCGATCAGACGCCAATCGAGGGTGATGTGATCGTGGAAGCGCACCGGTGAGCCGTCGAAGTACTCATCGAGGAGCGCGGTGACCTCGTCTGCCGCGCCTGGGTCGGGTGCTGGAAGAGCCTGGAGCTGGGCGGCGACGTCCTCGAGGAGCCAGGGGACCGAGGGATCATCTGACTCCGAGAGGTCGAATCGGACGAGACCCTCATCGGAGAACACCGCGAGGGCGTCTCCGAACGGAGTCGGTGCGAAGTCATAGCGGAAGGTCATGACTCCATCCTGTCTGCAGCGGTGGCGTGGGGGCCGCGCCGCGAGCGTGACCGGGGGAGACCACGCTGACTGCGCGCTCGGGTGCAGAAGCAGTCCGGCAACCCGCGGAACGCCGTCGAGCGGGCGGAAATACGGTGAAACCCGCCCGGGATACCGCCTGCAGGGCGAGGCGCGCTTAGTGTGTGAGGTGTGTGGCGACGTGAAGGCAAGGCTGCGGATGACGCGGCGACCGATGCCGCAGTGACCCTCGGCGACACGCACGAGTCGGTGTCCGGTCTCGGCATCGCGCATGCGGCAGAGGCCGAGCGCACGCGGCTGCGTGCGGAAGCCGCTGACCTCGGCGGCTCGTCGCCGCTGGTGAACTTCCGCGACACGGTCGAGTCCAGCATCGACATCTCGAAGGCCCACCCCGGCAGCCTTCCTCAGTTCATCACGGGCAAGTCGACCCTGCTGTCGAACCTGTACCGCGACGAGGTCGGTCTGCGCACGGCGCGGCTCGCCGCCGAGCGGATCACGGCCAAGAACACCGAGCTGCGCACGGTTCGAGGCATCGAGGCCGTGCACCTCGCGGTCGGAGTCGCGGGCTGGCGCATCGGCGGCGCCGACTTCGCGGCGCCCGTGCTGCTCCGCCCGCTCGCGATCCGTCGGCACCACTCCGACTTCGAACTCAAGCTGCAGGGCGCATTCGAGGTGAACCCCGAGCTCGTGCGCATCGCGCGGGAGCACTTCGGCATCACGATCGACGCCGCGGCACTCGCCTCCCTCGCCTACGACGGGGGGATCTTCAAGCCGCAGCCCGTGATCGACAGCCTCCGAGCCACGACTCGGTCGATCGACACCTTCACGGTGCTGCCGCGGTTGGTCGTCTCGACCTTCGCAGATGTGGGCGGGGCGATGTCCCGCGACGGCGGAGGCCTCGACCACATCGTGCTCAACGCCCTGGCCGGCCACGTCGGCGACCGCGAGCAGGTCTCGGCTCGACGGCCCGCGCCGCACCACACCGGACCGGACGACCGGGCGCCGGCATCCGACAACCTGCTGCTCGATGCGGATGCCGAGCAGGAGGCGCTCCTCGCTCGGATCGGGGCCGGCCACTCGCTCACCGTCGCGACCCTCCCCGGCACCGGCGGCACGCAGACCGTGATCAACGCGCTGGGCGAACTCGTGCGGGCCGGCAAGAGGGTGCTGGTCGTCTCGGCTCGGCGTTCGACGCTCGACGGCGTGCGACACCGCCTCGCCGGCATCGGTCTCGACAGCCTGGCCGTCTCGCCTGCGACCGTGCGGCGCGACCTCGTCCGCGCGATCGGCCGGAACGAGAAGGCCACCGCTCCGAAGGTCAGCGATGTCGACGACGCGCTGGTGCGTCTGCGCACGGTGCTCAGGGACTACCGCAGCGCGCTCACCGCTCCGGTCGCCGGGACGAACTCGTCGGTGCTCGACGCCACCCGCCACCTCACGAGGCTCGCCTCCCTGCCCACACCGCCGTCGACCTCAGCGCGACTCAGCGCCGAGACCCTCCGCCGTCTCGCCGACGATCGATCCTCGGCGGCTGCGGCGCTCGCGCAGGCGGCGCGTCTGGGGGAGTTCCGCTTCGGACCGGACGACTCGCCCTGGTACGGCGTCACGTTCTCGAGCACGGATGCGGCGAAGTCGGCGCATCAGCTGGCAGCCCGACTGCACTCCGACAGCGTGCCGGCGCTGCTCGAGCGGGGTTACGCTCTCATCGCCCAGACGCACATGCGACCGTTCTCGACGATCGATGAGCTCGGCGAGTACCTGAGGCTCCTGCAGGGCATCCGCGATTCTCTCGACCGTTTCAGCCCCACCGTCTTCGAGCGTCCGCTGGGTGAGCTGATCCAGGCCCACGGCTCCCGCCGCGATGCGCCGGCGATGTCCGGAGCGAACCGGCGCCGGCTGCGTCGTCTCGCCAAGGAGTACGTGCGCCCCGGCGTGCACGTCACCGAGATGCACGAGTCGCTCCTGCGCATCCAGGCGCAGCGCACGCAGTGGCAGCGGTTCGTGGAGGCCGGCGTGGCGCCGGAGGTTCCTCTCGGGCTCGCCGACGTCCACTCGTCGTGGCAGCGCGTCACGGCCGAGCTCGCCGAGCTCGACGTCGCACTCGGCCGCAGGGAGCCGCTCTCGACGCTCCCGGTCGCCCGGCTCGTGCGCACCCTCGCGGGGCTCGCCGCGAAGTCCGACGTCTTCGACAACCTGGTCGAGCGGGCGCAGCTGCGCGATCGACTGGCCGATCTCGGTCTCGAGCCGCTGCTCGCAGAGCTGTCGGTCCGCCATGTCTCCGAGTCCCGCGTAGGCGATGAGCTGGAGTTCGCCTGGTGGCAGACGCTGCTCGAGCGGGCACTGCAGGAGGACCGGGCTCTTCTCGGGGCGAACACCGCGGTGGTCGACCGGCTCGAGCGGGACTTCCGCCTCGTGGACGAGGCGCACGCCGCGATGGCCGGGCCACTGCTCGCGTGGCAGCTCGCGAACCAGTGGAAGATCGCCATCGTCGATGAGCCGCAGGAGTCGCAGAACCTGAGGCGTGCCCTCAAGCAACCGGCGACGACGACCGCCGAGATCGTGAGCTCCGCCCCCACCCTCGTCGGCGTGCTGGCCCCCGTGTGGATCTCGTCTCCCTACCTGGTGCCGCAGATCCCCGACTCGGTCGAGTTCGACACTGTCCTCCTCGTCGACGCGGCCGCCATCAACCTCGCCGAGGCAGCCCCCGCGATCCGCCGCGCGCGTCAGGTCGTCGCTTTCGGCGACCCGGTCACGCAGCTGCCGACGGCCTTCCACGTCGCCGTCGACCCCGGTCCCGACTGGGAGCACGAAGTGCCCTTCGACTCGGTGTCGGTGTTCGAGCGGCTCTCGGAGCTGCTGCCGGTGATGACCCTCACCCGCAGCTATCGCGCCGGTGGCGAAGACCTCGCCGAGCTCATCAACGACGCGTTCTACGGCGGCGAGATCGTCTCGCTGCCCTGGGCGGGTTCGTACCTGGGCAGGGGAAGCCTCACCGTCGACTATGTCGAAGGCGGCACCGGAGCGCCCGACCCCGTGTCCGGTGCGGTGGAGAGTCCCGAGGCCGAGGTCGCGCGGGTCGTCACACTGGTTGTGGAGCACGCCGTGCACCGCCCCGATGAGTCGCTCATGGTGGTCACCGCGAGCAGGCGTCACGCCGAGCGCGTGCGGGCCGCCGTCACCTCGGCATTCGCCGGGCGTTCGGACGTCGCCGACTTCGTCGGTCGCGACACAGCCGAGCCCTTCGCGGTGCTCACTCTCGAGGAGTCGGTGGCCGAGAGTCGCGACCGTGTGATCTTCTCGCTCGGCTACGGGCTGACCAAGCACGGCCGAGTGCTCAGCGACTTCGGCGACCTGTCCACGCCGGACGGCGAACGGCTGCTGACGGTCGGGATGACGCGCGCCCGCCGGTCGATGGTGATCGTCTCGTCGATCCGGCCCTCGTCGTTCGACGACGGTCGTCTCGAATTCGGCGCCGCCACGCTGATGTCCATCCTCGGAGGCCTCGCCACCCGTGGACGCGACGCACGCCTGGAGGATCTCGCCGATCCGCTGACGCTCGCCCTCGCACGGGAGCTGCGTCGCCTCGGTGCGGCCGTGGACGTCGACTACCGCGGTCTGCTGCCGCTCGTCGCTCAGCACAACGGCAAGGCCGTGGTCATCGAGTCGGACCCGGAGTCGCGCGGAGAGTCTCTGCGCGAGGCTCTTCGGCTGCGACCGAACGTGCTCCGCCGCCTCGGCTGGCACTACGTGCGGGTGCACGCATTCGACCTGTACAGCGACCCCGTGACGGCCGCGACGCGCATCGCGGGGGTCCTGGGCATCTCGGCATCCGCGGCGCGAGCCGACGACGACACCCAGCCGATCGATCTCATCGACCCGCACGATGGCTGATCAGCCGGACGCCGGCGCTCCGCGACAGAAGGTCGAGCGGGTCGCGGGATCGCGCCGCGCCCGTCTGACTCCGGTGCCGGGCACCGACACCGACCCGGAGCGGGTCGTGCGAGAGCCCCAGCGCTCGAAGGGCCCGAAAGGCCCCAACGACGACCGGTTGATACAGGACGTGCCTCCGCACTACTGAGCACCGGTACGCGGGAACGCACGGGGGAGACGACGAAGCGCACGGCCCGAACCGGACCGTGCGCTTCGCTGCGAGAAGACGTCGCGTCAGCTGCGCGTGCCGTTCTTCGCGAGCAGATCGCGGATCTCGACGAGCAGCTCGGCCTCGGTCGCTGCGGCCGGCTCCTCCTCGGGCTGCTCGGCCGCGGTGCCCTTGCGTGCCTCGACGTGCGCCTTGAACGTGTTCATCGGCAGGACGAAGACGAAGTACACGACCACGGCCACCGACAGGAAGCTGATGATCGCCGAGATGAGGTCGCCGATCGGGAACGTCACCAGCTCGCCGTAGATGCTGGGCACCTGCGGTCCGAAGTTGCCTGCCGCGTCGGCCTTGAAGAACAGCGAGACGAGCGGCGTGATGATGCTGTTCACCACAGCGGTGACGATCGCGGTGAACGCGGTGCCGATGACGACCGCGACCGCGAGGTCGATCACGTTGCCGCGGAGGATGAAGTCCTTGAAGCCTTTGAGCATGGATGCCTCCGAAGAGTCGATGGGTCAGGAAGACGCGGCGCTGGTCGACGCGGGTGCCGGGGTGGTGCTCTTGGCCGGCTCCGCCTTCGATGATGCCGGGGTCGAGGCGGAAGTGCCGGAGCCCCCGCGCGAGTCGGTGCGATAGAAGCCGGATCCGTTGAAGGTCACGCCGATCGATCCGTACTGCTTGCGCAGCTCGCCGCCGCATTCGGGGCAGACCGTGAGGGCGTCGTCGGAGAAGCTCTGCACGGCGTCGAAGGCGTGGCCGCACGCACGGCAGGCATAGGCATAGGTGGGCATTGCGATCCTCGCGGGTCAGCGTCGCGTGGGCGACAGGTGGAGGGTCTGCGTGGGAGTCACGATGCCGGTGACCGGCTGATCGTGAACCTCCCTCGGCAGGACGTCGAGTACCTCGGAATCATAGATGACGGCGTAGACGGGAGGGCACTTCTCCATCGATCCGATGGTCTTGTCGAAGTACCCGCGGCCCCAGCCCATGCGCATCCCCGTGCGGTCGACGGCCGCCGCGGGGATCACCATCAGGTCGACGTCGTTGACGGCGATCGGGCCGAGCACCTCACCGGTCGGCTCGGGGAGACCGAAGAGGCCCTCCGCGACGTCGTCGTCGTCGGTGGCCACCGCCCAGTCCAGAAGGCCGTCGGCACGCGTCACGGGAAGCAGCACCCGGATGCCGCGGCGCACCGCGCCGGTGACGAACTCCCTCGTGCCCGGTTCGGTCGTGGTGGAGAGGAAGCAGGAGATCGACCGCGCTCCGAGCACGTCGACCAGCTCATCGAGGCGCTGCGTGATGGCGGATGCCGCGGCCTCCCGCTGCGAGTCGCTCAGCAGCTGGCGGCGTTCGCGGAGCTCTGCGCGAAGTGCGCGCTTCTCATGCTCGACGTCGTGGGACATGGCTCCGAGTCTACGGCGGCATCCCCACTAGGCTGGGTGGATGGGTATACGGAAGATGAAGGCTGTCATTCCCGCCGCCGGTCTGGGAACGCGTTTCCTGCCGGCGACGAAGGCGATGCCGAAGGAGATGCTGCCGGTCGTCGACAAGCCGGCGATCCAGTACGTCGTCGAAGAGGCCGCGAGTGCCGGGATCGACGACATCCTCGTCATCATCGGTCGCAACAAGAACGCCATCTCCAACCACTTCGACTCGGTCCCCGAGCTCGAGGTGAAGCTGATGGAGAAGGGCGACACCGGTCGTCTCGAGCGGGTCATCCACTCGAGTGACCTCGCCGACATCCACTTCGTCCGTCAGGGTGAGCCCAAGGGTCTCGGCCACGCGGTGCTGCGTTCGCGTACGCACGTCGGCGACAGCTCCTTCGCGGTGCTCCTCGGCGACGACCTCATCGACGAGCGCGACCAGCTGCTGACCGCGATGATCGCCGAGCACGAGCGCAGCGGCGCCGCTGTCATCGCGCTCATGGAGGTCGACCCCGCGAGCATCCACATGTACGGCGCCGCCGCCGTCGAGGACATCGAGGGATCGGATGCCGTGCGCGTGACCGACCTCGTCGAGAAGCCCGCGCCCGAGGACGCGCCGTCGAACCTGGCGATCATCGGCCGCTACGTCCTGCCCGCCTCGATCTTCGAGGTGCTCGAGCGCACCGAACCGGGCAAGGGCGGCGAGATCCAGCTGACCGACGCGCTGCAGGAGCTGGCGACCAGCGCGGACGGCCCCGGAGTGGTGGGCGTGATCTTCCGTGGACGCCGGTATGACACCGGTGATCGCGTCGACTACATCAAGGCGATCGTCCAGCTCGCCTCCGACCGCGACGACCTCGGCCCCGAGCTGCGGCCGTGGCTCAAGGAGTTCGCGGAACGCCTCTAGGCGTCGACGCGGCGGGAGCGCGCGGATGGATCAGGCGACGGGGATGCGACACGGTCCCATCGAGCTGCGCCTCGTGCGCTCCCGAGACGCGAGGGCTCTGCAGCACGAGCTGTTGAGCAACCGCTCCTGGCTGCAGCCCTGGGAGGCCACCGTCCCCTACGGCTCCGTCTCGTTCGACATGCGACTCAGCATCCGCCGTCTGCTGCAGCAGTACCGCGACGGCGCGGGCTACCCCTTCGTCATGGAGTACGAGGGCGAGATCGCCGGACAGCTCAACGTGTGGGGGGTCTCCCGGGGGTCGCTGTGCTCGGCGACCATCGGCTACTGGGTGAGCGAGCGCTTCGCGGGCAAGGGCATCACGCCCACCGCCGTCGCGCTCGCGACCGACGCCTGCTTCACCGAGTACGCCCTGCACCGTATGGAGATCTGCATCCGGCCCGAGAACGTCGCGAGCCTGAGGGTCGTGCAGAAGCTCGGCTTCCGCTACGAGGGGCTGAGGCGCCGATACATCCACATCGACGGCGACTGGCGGGATCACTACGCGTTCGCCCTTACGCGCGAGGACGTGCCGCAGGGAGTGCTCGCGCGGTGGCTCAACGGCGAGGTTCCGCCGGACGCCGCTACGATCCCTCCGTCGGACCGTTTCGCCCTCTGACACGCCGCTCACGTCAGAACTCGTCGCGACACACGCTCTGACTGAGCGTCGTGACCATCGATGTTCCCGTACCGTTGTCGACATGGACGGGCCGGTGCTGAGTGGGGGAGTGATAGTCCTCGTCGCTGCGCTCCTGTGGATGCTCTACCTGCTGCCGTCGTGGCGCGGACGTTTTCAGTACGACGCCGCAGAGCGCAACGCCGTCAGGCTGAACCAGGCCCTTCGGGTCTTGGCCGAGACCAGCGAGACTCCCAGCGAAGTGCGGCTCGAACTCAACGCACGGACTGCTCTCGCGCAGCAGAAGCTCGCGAAGCGTCTGCAGTCCGAGAAGGAAGCCGCTGAGCTCATGAAGCTCCGCGAAGAGCTCGCGGCCACGAGGGCTGATCCCGTCATCCGGCAGGCGCGGGCTCGTCGCCGGGTGCGCGTCGTCGCCACGTCGACTCTTCTCGTCGGTCTCGTCATCACCGGGATCGGCGTGTGGCAGCTGATCGCCGTTCAGGCGCAGCTGCTGCTGTGGGTCGGTGGCGCGGTCATCGTCGTCGCAGGCTTCGCTCTGCAGCGGATGGCGGCTGTCGCCGCTCGGGCTGCCCGGCGTTCGGTGCGCATCGTCGAACAGCCCGTGCAGCGCGTCGAGCCCGAACTGCACGACCAGGGACCGGCGACATGGACACCGCGTCGGCTGCCCGAGCCGCTCGTGTCGGTCGCAGGATCTCGTGCGCAGGTGGCACGGGCGGAGCTGGACGCGCAGGAGAAGCGCCGCGCTGCGGCGCGTCTCGCGGAGCTCCGTGAGCGCGCGGAACGCATGGCCCCCGCCGCGCCCGTGCGGATTCCGGTGGCCGCGCAGGCAGCAGCATCTCCGTTCGCGACGATGGGCTACGTCGACGACGCCGAGATCGAGGCGCATGTCCGCGACCTGCTCGCGAAGCGCGCGGCCGGCTGATCCGCGCGGCGCGAGAGGGCCGTCGGGCGTGATAGCGTAGAAGACGTCAGGGCCTATGGCGCAGTTGGTAGCGCGCCTCGTTCGCATCGAGGAGGTCAGGGGTTCGAATCCCCTTAGGTCCACAGACAAGAAAGACCCCCGAGCATCGCTCGGGGGTCTTTCGCTGTCTGCCGCCCTGCGCGGCCTACTTCCGGTTCGTGCGGTAGTACGCGAGCAGCGCCTTCGTCGAGGCGTCCTGCGCGTCGATGGCCGACTGGTCGCCGCCGATGGCCGGTGCGATCTGCATCGCGAGCTGCTTGCCGAGCTCGACGCCCCACTGGTCGAAGGAGTTGATGCCCCAGATCGTGCCCTGGGTGAACGTGATGTGCTCGTACAGCGCGATCAGCTGACCGAGCACCTGCGGGGTGAGAGCCGGGGCGAAGATCGAGGTCGTCGGGCGATTGCCGGCGAACGTGCGCGCGGCGACGAGTGCTCCGGTGGTTCCCTCGGCCTCGACCTCGGCGGCCGTCTTGCCGAACGCCAGGGCCTTGGTCTGGGCGAGGAAGTTGGCCAGGAACAGCTCGTGGACGTCCTGCCCTCCGTCGGTCAGCGGGTATGCCGGGTTCACGAACGCGATGAAGTCGGCCGGGATCAGCCGGGTGCCCTGATGGATGAGCTGGTAGAACGCGTGCTGGCCGTTGGTTCCCGGTTCTCCCCAGAAGACCTCACCGGTGTCGGTGGTGACGGGGGTGCCGTCCCAGCGGACCGACTTGCCGTTGGATTCCATCGTCAGCTGCTGCAGGTAGGCCGGGAACCGGCTCAGCTGCTGCGCGTAGGGGAGGACCGCATGCGACTGCGCGCCGTGGAAGTTGACGTACCAGACGTTGAGCAGACCCATCAGCACGGGGACGTTGCGATCGAGCGGTGTGGTGCGCACATGCTCGTCGACCGCGTGGAAGCCGGACAGGAGGTCGCGGAAAGCGTCGGGCCCGAGAGCGATCGCGAGCGACAGGCCGATCGCCGAGTCGACTGAGTAACGGCCCCCGACCCAATCCCAGAATCCGAAGGCGTTCGCCGGATCGATCCCGAATGCGGCGACCTTGTCGAGCGCGGTCGACACCGCCACGAAATGGTGCGCGACGGCGCCGGTGCGGGCGTCCTCGTCGTCGGAGATGGCCCCAGAGCCCTGGAGGCCGTCCCAGAGCCAATCGCGCGCCAGACGGGCGTTGGTGAGCGTCTCGAGGGTGGTGAAGGTCTTGGACGCCACGATGAAGAGCGTGGTCTCGGGATCCAGGTCCGCGGTCTTCTGCGCGAGGTCGGTCGGATCGATGTTCGACACGAACCGGGCCTCGATCCCGGCATCCGCGTAGGGCTTGAGCGCCTCGTAGACCATGACCGGTCCGAGGTCGGAGCCTCCGATGCCGATGTTGACGACGTGGGTGACGCGCTTTCCGGTGATGCCGAGCCACTCACCGGAGCGGACTCGGTCGGCGAATGCGCTCAGCGCGTCGAGCACGGACTGCACGTCGGCATCCACGTCCTGTCCGTCGACGACGAGCGCGGGGGAGGACCCCGCCGGTCGGCGCAGCGCCGTGTGCAGCACAGCGCGGTCCTCGGAGGTGTTGAGGTGCGCTCCGTCGAGCATCGCGGCGTATCGCTCGGCGACGCCCGTCTGCTCGGCGAGCGCAGAAGCGCTGCGAGAACGTCGCCGGTGACGAGGTTCTTCGACAGATCCACGTGGAGGTCGGCGAGGGAGAACGAGAATCGCTCCGCGCGGTCGGCGTCGGCGGCGAACCAGCCGCGCAGATCGGGGGTGATCGACTCGCGCAGCGCGGCGAGCTCGGACCAGGCGGGAGTGAGTGTCGGATCAACGGGAGCGGTCATGGATCCACGGTACTGCCGTACGCGGCGCGGTGCGCCGTGATGACGTCCGGCGCCCGCGAGTACACGATCGCGCGCGTGTCGCGGTACGGTTTCCTTCATGGGAAGACTGCGATATGACGGTACTTCGGAGCCGATCGTCATCGACGACGAGACGCTCGCACACCTGAAGGTCATCGTCGGCACGAAGCTCCGTCGCCAGGAGAGCTTCATGATGACGTGGCATCCTCGCGAGGGCGGCGATCCCGGTCGGCTCACCGTCTGGATGCACCCGGCCATCCCGCTGCAGTTCCTCTTCACCTCCCCCGATCCGCACACCATCGAGAAGGCGCGCATCGAAGAGATGATGCGCGCCCTCAATGCGTCGGGCGAGCTCGTGATCGACGACTACGTGCAGCCGAAGCCTGTCAGTCCGAGCACGCCGCCCCGGTCCTGAGCTACTCGGCGGGGTAGCCGTCCGCCTGGAGGCCGCGAGCCAGGTGCACGGCATTGCGCACGGCGGTCGCGGTGGCCTGAGCGACCTTCTCGGGTGTCGCGGAGAGATCCTTGTAGTCGACGGTCTGCATCGCCTCGCCGTTCCAGTAGATCGACGACTGCGCAGGGATGGAATACCCCACGTCGTTCAGCGACTGGAACAGGATCGCGGCGATGTGGTGGGCTCCGTCTTCGTTGCCGACGATTCCGGCGATCGCGACCTTGTCGAACAGGATCGGTCGACCTGCCTCGTCGGTCTCGCTCAGCTCGGCGTCGAGGCGTTCGAGAACCCGCTGCGCGACACTCGAATGCTGACCCATCCAGGTGGGGGTCAGGAAAACGAGGATGTCGGCCGCGAGCACCTGCTCGCGGAGGGTCGGCCATTCATCGCCGTCACCCATGTCGGTCTCGACGCCCGGGCTGATCGAGTGATCGACGGCGCGCACGAGCTGCCCGTCGACTCCGTGCTCCGCGAGGGCGGTCAGGATCTGCGACCCGAGCAGATCGCTGCTCGATTCCGAGGGAGAGGGCTTGAGTGTGCAGGAGATGGCGAGGGCAGTCAGTCGTGTGCTCATCCCTGTACGAAACCACCGACGGGGCGGGTCGCCCAGGGGGTTCCGTCGCTGAGGCGTGTGCGCTAGGCGGTATCCTTGAGGACGGCCGCTACGACAGGAGATCCCGTGATCCTCAGCTTCATCTTCTTCATGATCCTCTTCCTCGGAGGCATCTGGCTCATGGGGCTCGCGCAGTCGCTCGAGGACTTCCAGGCGATCGTCTTCGTCGCCGGCCTGCTCATCGTGAGCCTGTCGCTCGCGTTCGTGATGCGTGCACAGGGCTCCGCCACCCGCCGCAAGGACAACTGGTCGGGCAACGCCACCGAGTAGTCAGGCTCGTCTGGCCAGTCTCGCCTCGAGGTTGGCCTCCACCGCGGGCCACTCCGGCTCGATGATCGAGAACTCGACGCTGTCGCGCAGTGCGCCGTTGCGGTACCGGCTCATCGCACGCATGACTCCGTCCTGCTTCGCCCCGAGGCGCTCGATCGCCGCTCGTGACTGGAAGTTGACCCACTGGGTGGTCAGGCCCACCCGGAAGACTCCGAGGTCTTCGAAGGCGTGCCGGAGCAGCAGCAGCTTCGACTCCGCATTCGTGCCGGTGCCGTGCGCCGACGGACGGTTCCAGGTGTAGCCGATGTGCAGTCGGGGAACGTCGGCCTCCAGATCGTAGTAGGACGTCAGGCCCAGGATCCGGCCCGAGGCGTCGAACGCGGTGAACGGGATCATCCCCCCGCTCTCGACGAGGCCGATGCGACGGTCGATCTCGGCGGCGAGCCCGTCGGGGGAGGGCACCGAGGTGTACCAGGCCTGCTTCCAGAGATCGCCCTCGAGCAGAGCGTCCAGGAGCCCGTCATGATGCGAGGTCTCCAGCGGGCGGAGCTCGACGAGGCGTCCGCTGAGGGTGATCGGCGACGGAGTGGTGCGGAAGCTCATGCAGACATTCAATCAGCGTCTGGCTCGAGCCCGAGTCACACGAGCTGGGTGCGATGCTCCCACTGGCCCCGGCCCATCCTCGGGCCGACATAGGTGGTGTCGCCGACGCGACGCAGCAGCCGCTGGTAGGCGGTGACGATCTCGACCGTCACCCCCAGATCGTAGGCGAGGCTGGGGGCATGGGCGCCTCGTGCTCTCTCGGCCTCGGCGTATGCGTCTGCGTCGATCAGCAGCCGGGCGGCCCACTCGTCGGCACGGCGTTCCTGTCGTGCCCGGATCGACGGATCGGTCGTGGGCGTGTGCCCGAGCATCGCGTGTCCCAGCTCGTGCGCGATCACGCTGGACGTGGTCCTCACGCTGAGCCCGGGGGTGACGCGGATGGTCGCCGTGTGCGGTTCGTAGCCGCCGGGGCGCCGACCGCGGCGCTCGACGAGGTGCAGCCCGCTCTCTTCGAGCAGGCGCAGGAGGGCGTCCATGATCCTCCTCGCCGGTGGTCGTCAGTCGTAGAGATCGTCGGTGTCGTCGGCGTGTGCGAGCGGAGACTCGAAAGCGACTTCGGATTCATCCTGGCGTCGACCACGGACATCGGTGCGCGGGTGCAGCGCGGTGATCGTGGCCCCGCCGCGAGACTCCTCGGAACGAAGGCGCTCCTCGGCGCGGGTGATCACCACGTGCGGTGCGATCTCGAGGGACGCGCTGACCGCGTACAGGATGGGAACCGGGATCGAGCGCTTGCCGGTCACGTAGTTGTCGAGAGCGCTCCTAGCGATGCCGACCTCGCGCGCCATCGCGGCGATGCTGCTGCCGGCGGCGGCGATCTCGGCGCGGAGCTGGCGGCCGACCGCCGCATTGAACTGCTCGCCCGGTGTCTTCACGTGAGTCACGATAGCACCGGCATGAAGCCAGGATGCCGTCATACTGGTGCGCGGAACTCTTGTCGGGCCACGTATGCGGCGATACTGTCTTTGAATGACGACAGATGTGCGACATGCGGTGGCGGAAGCCGTCGCCGAGGAACTGCGCCGCGGGGGACGCGACGCGTCGTGGCTCTCCGATCGGACGGGGATCGCGGGCGCTGCCCTGCGCAGCAAGCTCGCGGGGGAGTCCGACTTCACCGTCGCCGATCTGGGCGACATCGCACAGGCTCTCGGCATCTCGGTCGCACGCTTGACGCCCTGACCGCACTAGCGTGGGGGTATGAAGACCATCCCCTTCGGAACCGCCACAGCCCCCGCCGTCGTCGCCGGAATGATGCGCATCAACGAGAAGGACGATGCGCAGATCCGCGAACTCTACGACACGGCCCGCAGCGCGGGCATCGACTTCTTCGACCACGCCGACATCTACGGCGGCAGCATGCACGTCTGCGAGGGTCGCTTCGCGGACGCCCTGGGCCTGAGCGCCGCCGAGCGCGACGAGATCGTGCTCCAGACCAAGTGCGGCATCCACCCCGCGGAGGGCTCGTTCGACTTCTCGTACGAGCACATCGTCCGCCAGGTCGAAGGGTCGCTGGCCGCGCTGCGCACCGACCACATCGACGTCCTCCTGCTGCACCGGCCCGATGCGCTGGTCGAACCCGACGAGGTCGCCAGGGCGTTCGACGAGCTCGAGGCCGCGGGCAAGGTCCGCGCGTTCGGTGTCTCGAACCACACGCCGCGACAGATCGACCTGCTGCGCACGGCTGTCACCCAGCCGCTCATCGCCAATCAGCTGCAGCTCTCGATCACGCACGCGCCGATCCTCGCTCAGCCCGTCGCTGCGAACATGGCCGGCGAAGACCAGAGCATCGTCCGCGACGGCGGAGGAATCGTCGAATACTGCCGCATCAACGGCATCACCATCCAGGCATGGTCGCCCTTCCAGGGTGGCTTCTTCACCGGGGTCTTCCTCGGCAACCCCGAGTACGCCGAGTTGAACACCGTGATCGATCGGCTGGCGGCGTCATACGGGGTCGCTCCGATCGCGATCGCGACGGCGTGGATCACGCGTCATCCCGCGAAGATGCAGGTCGTGCTCGGCACCACGACTCCACAGCGGGTGCAGGATGCTGCAGCGGGCGCCGACATCGAGCTCACGCGTGCCGAGTGGTACGAGCTCTTCCGTGCGGCGGGCCACCTGCTCCCGTAGCGGGCGCGGGCGACACGGGCGTCGTCTACCCTGAGCACATGCCGTTCCTGTTCTCGCTCCTCGTCATCGCGCTGATGGTCGGCGCCCTGGTCGACATCATCCGCCGCGACGACGCGCAGGTGAGATTCCTGCCGAAGATGGGATGGATCATCATCGTGATCCTGCTGCCGTTGATCGGCGGCCTGCTGTGGTTCGCGATCGGCAGGGAGTACTCGGAGGCGGGTCTGCGGATTCCACGGATGCGGCCGGCTGCGCGGCCCGCGGCGCGCCGCCCAGAACCTCGCCAGGCCCCACCGGTCGACGCGCGCAGCACCGAGCAGCAGATCGCGGACCTCGATCGTGAGATCGAGGAGTGGCGATTGCGCCAGGAGATCGAGAAACGACGGCGTGACGCCAGCGACGGGTCTGCGGACGCGTCGAGCTAGTCGACGCGCTCGAGGTCGAAGGATTCCCGCACAGCATCCTCGAGGTGAGGGTAGGCGAACTCGAATCCGGCGAGCGTCAGCTTCTCGGGGATCACCCACCGGCTCTTGAGGATCAGCTCGGTCTCGGTGCGGATCCCGATGGCGCCGAGCTCGAGCATCCACCGCGGCATCGGCGGGCCGATGCGCACCCCCAGCACTCGCCGCACGGTCGCCATGAAGTCGGCGTTGTCGGTGGGGAACGGAGAGGCGGCATTCACGGGGCCGTCGAGGTCGGGCGTCGCCTCGAGGAAATCGATGATGCGGGCCACGTCCTCGATGTGCACCCAGCTGAACCGCTGCCGTCCGCGGCGCGCCCCGGGTCGGTGCCCCGTGCCGGCGGCGCGGCGCGCCCCGCTGATCGGCCAGCGACCGTCGTGCTGAGCCCCGCCGAGGCCGAGCCGAGCCAGATTCCTGAGCGGGCCGAGCACGCCGCCGTGACCCAGCACGATGGCACTGCGCAGCGCCACCCGCCGCGTGCGGGGGAGGTCGTCTGCGAACAGTGCGCGCTCCCACGCCTTGGCCACCTCCACAGAGAACCCGGTGCCGATCTCGCCCGAGGACTCGGTCATCGGCCGTTCTTCGGCATGGCGGTAGATCGTCGCAGTGGATGAGTTGATCCACAACGGGGGAGGGTTCGCGGCCTTCGCGATCGCGGAGCTCAGGGCTGCGGTGGTGTCGAGCCGCGAGCGGAAGATCGCCGCGCGGTTCTGCGGTGTGTAGCGGCAGTTCACGCTCTTGCCGGCCAGGCCGATCACGAGCGATGCGCCGTCGACGGCCCGGTCGATCGCCGCCTGGTCCTGCCACGAGATGTCGGCGCCCGACCGCGAGACCGTGATCACCTCGCGTCCTGCCGAGCGCAGACGCGGAATCAGGTATTGGCCCATGAAGCCGGTCGAGCCGCCGATCACGACGGGGCCTGTGAGGAGGGGCGTGGAATCCGTCACGGGGTCTCGCTCTCGATCGCGTACTCGAAGAAGCCGGTGTACTCGTAGACGCGTCCGAGCAGCGGGGCGTCGATGGTCATGTTCACGTGATGCCGCTCGCGCTGTTCGTCCCACCGCTCGACCAGACCGATGCGCGGACTCAGCAGGCGAGGCACCGTGATGCGCAGACGTCCGAGCCGCAACCCGACGCGGCGGATGGTCAGCACGACCGCTCCGTCGCGCACGTCGATGTCGAAGGTGGTGACGACGGTGCGGCGAGGGCCGATCTCGTTGCGCAGGACGCGATTCGCGCCGAGGGCGACGACGTCGGGCATGACCCACGTGCGTCCGGGGAGCTCGAAGTGCCGGACGGCCAGCGCCTCACCCGCGACCGTGCGATTCTCGATGCGGAACGGGACGTCGTGCTCCCATCCGGCGAAAGCGACACCGAGCGACTCCGCGATCCGGAACGCCGGCCACAGCCAGCGATGCCGCGAGCCCGCGGTCGTGAACACGCCGGTGCCGACGCCCACATGACCGTCGGGAATCGTGCGGAAGTACCAGGCGGTCTTGGGGTGGAGCTGCGAGATGCGCTCGCCGAGCGCACGTTCGTAGGGTGACCGTCGATCAGGGGTGGGTGCTGTCACACCCTCACCCTAGCGAGGGGCCGGACGCAGCAGTCGGTCGAGCAGCGCCAGCGCTTCGTGCTGCGGGGCGGAGTCGTCGAGCAGCCACTGGGTCTGCAGGCCGTCGGAGGCGGCGACCACGAGCGCGGCGACGGCCTCGGCATCCACGTCGTCGCGCATGCGACCGGTGTCCTGCTGCTCCCGCACGAGCGCGGCCATGTCTGTGCGCAACCGCGCGAAGCGGGTCGTCGCGAATTCGCGGGCAGCAGGGTGCCCCTCTTCGAGTGCGGTCGCGACGAGCATCGAGTAGAGCTGGACGAGCCCCGGGACTTCGCGGTTCGTGCGCGCCGATTCGATCATCCGCTCGACGGGTGTCGCATCGGCCGGGAGGGCGTCGGGCTGCTGGCGGCCGGGCGCCGTGCTCTCCTGGTACACCGCGACGAGCAGCTCCTCGAGCGATCCGAAGTAGTGGGTGAGCGCCGCGTGCGTGACGCCGACGGCGCTCGCGATGGAGCGGAGGCTCGTGCGGTCGGCACCGCGAGCGGCGAAGACCTCGATGGCGCGGTCGAGGATCTCCTGGCGGCGGGCGATGCCCTTCGCGTATGCCCCGCGTTGGCGCGGACGATCCTGTTCCTGGTTCATGATCGCAGTCTACAGATCGAAAACTTCCGCGCGGAGGTATTTGGTGATAGCGTGCTCGGACAGACGGGCGATGACGGCCCGCACGTCACCGCCGACCGAAGGAGACCCGTGGCGATCCAGACTTCCATCCAGCTGTTCACGATCAAGGACCAGCTCGAGACCGACCTCGAAGGCTCGCTGAAGGAGGTCGCCGCGAGAGGCTTCACGGCCGTCGAGCCCTACGACTTCGTGCGCCGGGCCCAGCCGCTCGCCGACGCGCTGTCAGCCGCGGGGCTGACCGCGCCCTCCGGCCACGCGTTCCTCGCCTCGGAGTCGTTCGTCAACCCGGACGGCAGCGGCACCACCCTTCCCGTGCCCTCGCCTGCCGAGGTCTTCGCCGCCGCGAAGGTGCTCGGCATGGGCACCGTCATCGACCCCTACACGGAGCCCGCGCGGTGGGAGTCGGTCGAGCAGATCCAGGAGACCGCACGCCTGCTCAACGAGGCGGCCGCCGTCGGTGCCACCGTCGACGTGCGCGTCGGCTACCACAACCACGCCCACGAGCTCGAGGCCGTGTTCGACGGCGTCACCGGGCTCGAGGTGCTCGCCGACCTGCTCGACGAGCGCGTCGTGCTCGAGGTCGACCTGTACTGGGTCGCGCGCGGCGGGGTCGACCCGGTCGCACTCCTGCAGCGCCTGGGTGACCGCGTGATCGCGGTGCACGCCAAGGACGGCACGCTCGACCCCGCGCTGCTGAGCGCCTACCCGCCCGCCGACCAGGTCGCTGCGGGCGAAGGCGCGGTGCCGCTCGTCGAGGCCATCGCAGCCGCCCCCGCTCTCGAACTCGCGATCGTCGAGTTCGATCACTTCGAGGGCGACCTCTGGGATGCGGTCGAGCGCAGCCGGGTCTACCTCGACGAGAAGGTCGCCGGCTGATGGCGATCGGAAACGGACCGGTCGGCGTCGGGATCATCGGCGCAGGAAACATCAGCGACCAGTACCTGTCGAACCTCACGACGTTCCCCGACGTGCGCGTGATCGCGATCGGCGACCTGCTCGAGGACCGCGCGAGAGCCCAGGCCGAGAAGTACGGCGTCCCTCGGGCGGGCGGCGTCGACCTCGTGCTGGACGACCCCGAGATCGACATCGTGGTGAACCTCACCATCCCGGCCGTGCACGTCGAGGTGTCGGAGGCGATCCTCGCCGCCGGAAAGCACGTGTGGACCGAGAAGCCGATCGGCGTCAGCCGCGACGAGTCGCAGCGTCTGCTGCGGGCGGCGGAGGCCGCAGGGCTCCGTGTCGGGGTCGCGCCCGACACCGTGCTCGGACCCGGAGTGCAGACCGCGAAGCGCGCGATCGCCCGCGGCGACATCGGTCGCCCGCTCTTCGCCCAGACCACGTTCCAGTGGCAGGGCCCGGAGATCTTCCACCCGAACCCGGCGTTCCTGTACGCCAAGGGCGCGGGCCCGCTGCTGGACATGGGACCGTACTACGTCTCGGCGCTCGTGCACGTGTTCGGTCCGGTCGCGGCCGTCGCCGCGCTCGGGCTGCAGGGTGCGCCGACGCGCACGGTGCAGGTCGGAGAGCTCGCCGGACAGGAGTTCCCGGTCGAGATACCCTCGACCCTGAGCGTGCTGATGGACTTCGAACAGGGCGGTCAGGCGCAGAGCCTGTACAGCACCGACTCGCCTCTGCTGCGCCAGGGCATCGTCGAGATCACGGGGACCGAGGGCACGATCGTGATTCCTGATCCGAACACGTTCGGCGGCCCGATCACGATCACCCGGCCACTGTCCCGTGTGTTCGTGCCGCCGGAGCCGACCGTGCAGGACATCGTCGACGTCGAGCAGGAGGGCGTCCTCTCGGGTCGCGGCGTCGGACTGCTGGACATGGCGCGATCGATCGCCGCCGACCGGCCGCATGTCGCGACGGGCGAGTTCGGCTACCACGTCCTCGACACGCTGCTGTCGATCGAAGAGGCCGCCGAATCGCGCAGCTTCGTGCGGGTCGACAGCACGATCGACGAGGTCGGATCGTTGGGCGCCGACTTCGACCCGTTCGAGGCGACTCTCTGAGAGCGGCCGGTGTGGCGGCGACGGCGCGGTCAGCGCGCTTTCGTCGCCACATAGCGGTCGACGTTCACGGGTGAGAGCACCTCGCGGGCGACCATGATCGCGGCCCCGAGCACCGCGGCCCGATCACCGGCCTGCGACTGCACGATGGCGAGATGCTGGGTCGCCAGGGGGATGGATCGTCGGTAGACGACCTCGCGCACCCCGGCGAGAAGGTGCTCGCCGGCGCGGGCGATGCTGCCGCCCAGCACGATGATCGACGGGTTGAGCAGGTTCACGACGGTCGCGAGCACCTCGCCGACGTTCCGTCCCGCCTGACGCGTCGCCTCGATCGCGGCGGGATTTCCCGAACGGACCAGGTCGACGACATCTGCGGGACTGTGCGCCGCGTATCCGGCGTCGTGCAGAGCGGCAGCCAGAGCCGATCCGCTCGCGAGCGCCTCGAGGTCGCGCTCGTCGCCGGGCTCTCTCGCCGATCCTGCGCCGTTCGGAACCTGGACGTGCCCGAGATCGCCGGCCGACCCCTGTGCGCCACGCTGCAGCTGTCCGCCGGCGATGATGCCGGAGCCGATGCCGGTCGAGACCTTGACGAAGACGAGATCGTCGATGTGCGGCCAGATGGTGGCCTGCTCACCGAGCGCGAGGATGTTCACGTCGTTGTCGACGAGGACCGGCACATCGAACGTGCGCTGCACATAGGCGGGGATGTCGAAGCGGTCCCATCCCGGCATGATCGGCGGGTTGGTCGGTCGCCCGGTCGAGTGCTCGACAGGGCCAGGCACGCCGATCCCCACGCCCAGCAGAGGGATCCCGGCGGCGGAGGAGGCCTCGAGCAGAGCTGCGCCGTCTTCGAGGATGACGTCGAGCAGGCTCTCGGGACCGTCGCCGATGTCGATCGTCCGGGTGCGCGAGTCGAGGATGACGCCGGCGAGATCGGCCACCGCGCTGGTCGCGTGAGTCGCGCCGAGGTCGACCGCGAGCACGACGCCGGCTCGGGAGTTGAAGGCGAGTCGCGCCGGCGGGCGGCCACCGGTCGATGCGGCCTCGCCCGCGGGGCGCAGCAGGTCGGCGGCGAGAAGGGCGTCGACCCGCAGGGCGACCGTCGACCGGGCGAGACCCGTGATGGCCGCGAGCTCGGCTTTGGTGCGAGCGGTGCCGTCGCGAAGGATCTGGAAGATCTCGCCCGCCCCGGGGTTCGCTGCCGCGGCGGTGCGGAGTGCGTCGACCATTGCGTCAGTAAACCACAGACTTGCGCCATATCTCGGTCGACTTTCGATTCGTTACAAAGAACTTTTGCCGAAGACCTAGCAAAAGTTCGGAACCCGTGTCAGACTCGCCGCCATGACAACGGATGTCACAGACACCGGTCTCGGGACGATCCGAGCCGGCATCCTCGGCGGAGGATTCATGGCTCGCGTGCACCGCACCGCAGCCCGAGACGCAGGGGGCGACCTCCGCGCCGTCGCCACCCGCTCCGCCGCCGGTGGGCGTCAGGCTGCGGACGATCTCGGCGCCGGCCGAGCAGAGGCGGATGCCGCCACGCTGCTGGCGGCCGAGGACATCGACGTCGTGCACATCTGCACGCCCAACGCCACGCACGCCGAGCTGGCGATGCGTGCACTCGACGCGGGCAAGCACGTCATCTGCGAGAAGCCGCTGGCCACCACCGCAGCGGACGCGCGGGAGCTCGCGGAGGCCGCCGCGTCCCGCGGGCGCATCGCCGCCGTGCCCTTCGTGTACCGCTACCACCCGATGGTGCGGGAGGCGCGCGCCCGTGTCGCTCGGGGCGACATCGGAGAGCTCCTCACGCTCGACTGCTCGTATCTGCAGGATTGGATGCTCCTCTCCACGGACGACGACTGGCGGGTGCGGTCGACATCCGGCGGTCCTTCGCGGGCGTTCGCCGACATCGGGTCGCATCTCTGCGATCTCCTCGAATTCGTGACCGGACAGCGGATCCGGTCGCTGAGCGCTCGCACCCGGCGGGTCTTCGCCGAGCGAGCCGGACGCGCGGTCGATACGGAGGACATCGTCGCGATCCTCGTCGAGACCGAGTCCGCAGCCCTCGGCACCCTGCTCATCTCGCAGATGGCCGCTGGACGCAAGAACGCCCTCACACTCGAGCTCCACGGAACCAGGCAGTCTCTGCGCTTCGAGCAGGAGCGCCCGGAAGAGCTGTGGATCGGCATGCGCGAGGAGTCTCGGCTCCTGCTGCGCGACCCCCTCACCGCGGCGCCGGACTCGGCGCGTCTGCAGCACGTGCCCTCGGGCCATGCCATGGGCTATCAGGACGCCTTCAACGGGTTCATCGCCGACGTCTACGCGGCGATCGGCGGAGAGACCCCCGACGGGCTGCCGACATTCGAGGACGGACTCCGCTCGGCCGTGCTGACAGAGGCGGTCCTCGCCTCGGCGGTCGCGGACGGGCGATGGACGGAGGTGGCGGCATGACCGCGACGATCACACGGCCCGTGCTCGAGGTCTCGGGCATCCGCAAGTCGTTCTTCGGAGTGGAGGTGCTCACAGGCATCGACTTCGACGTGCGCCCGGGTGAGGTGCACGGACTCGTCGGCGAGAACGGCGCGGGGAAATCCACGCTCATGAAGATCATCGCCGGTGTGCAGCCCGCCGACGACGGTGTCGTGCGCTACCGCGGCGATGAGGTGCGATACGCGCACCCGCGCCAGGCGATGGACGACGGCATCGTGACCGTCTTCCAGGAATTCACGCTTCTGCCCGAGCGGACGGTCGCGCAGAACGTCTATCTCGGACGTGAGCCCCGCCGCGGCGGTTTCGTCGACCGGACGGCGATGATCCGTCGCACCGGCGATCTCCTCGCCGACCTCGGCGTCTCCTTCATCGACCCGCAGGCCAGAGTCGGTTCGCTGACCGTCGCCGAGCAGCAGATCGTCGAGATCGTGAAGGCGCTGTCGTTCGAGGCGCAGGTCATCTCGATGGACGAGCCGACCGCAGCTCTCAGCGACCGCGAGGTCGAGCTGCTGTACGCCATCATCCGTCGGCTCACCTCGCGCGGGGTGGCCGTGATCTACGTCTCGCACCGGCTGAAGGAGATCTTCGACCTCTGCGACCGCATCACGATCCTCAAGGACGGCGCTCTCGTGTCGACCGATGAGAAGAGCGCCCTGACGACCGACGAGCTCGTGCGCCGCATGGTCGGCCGCTCGATCCAGTCGTACTATCCGGATGCTGTGGAGGGCACCGCGGTGGGCGAGCCGCGGCTCGAGCTCGACGGGTGTGGGAACGCGTTCGTCGACGGGGTGTCGCTCACGCTGCGTGCCGGCGAGATCGTCGGGATCGCGGGACTCCAGGGATCCGGACGCACTGAATTGGTCGAGGGGATCTTCGGCATCGATCCCTTCGTCCGGGGCTCGATGCGGGTCGACGGCTCGGCGACCCGGATCACCAGCGCCAGGGCGGCGGTGCGAGCGGGACTCGCGCTCGTCTCGGAGGATCGCAAGGCACAGGGGCTCGCGCTGGGGCAGTCGGTGCTCGACAACGCCCTCCTCGTGATCCGCAGCGTCTTCACCGCGCGCACCGCCTCGTCGAGGCGCGAGGTGCCCGGCGTGCTCAGCTCGCTGGAGATCAGCTCGCGCGGCCTCGATCAGGAGGTGCGATTCCTCTCGGGCGGCAACCAGCAGAAGGTCGTGCTCGCCAAATGGCTGCTCACCCAGCCGCAGGTCGTGCTGTTCGACGAACCCACTCGGGGCATCGACGTCGGTGCGAAATACGCGGTCTACCAGCTGATGCGCGACCTCGCGGCTCAGGGCAAGGCGGTGCTGATGGTGTCGAGCGAACTCCCGGAGGTGATCGGGATGAGCGACCGGATCCTCGTGATGCACGACGGCGAGCTCGTCGCCGAGCTGCCGGCCGGATCCGCGGAGCACGAGATCCTCGGCGCGGCCACCGGAGCCACGATCGACGGAGGTGCACGATGAAGCGGGTCCGCATCGACTCGACGGTCATCGTGCTCGGGATCCTGATCCTGACCCTCATCGTCGGGGCCATCCTCGTCGCCACCGTCGGTCGCAACTTCTTCAGCGCGGGCAACATCCGCGACATCCTCACCGGCATGAGCGTCCTCGGGCTCGTCGCGATCGGTCAGACCCTCGTGGTGCTCGGAGCATCGCTCGATCTGTCGGTGACCTACGTCGTGAGCCTGTCGAGCCTCCTGGCGGCCACCATCATGAACGGCAACCCGGCCAACATCCCGGCCGCGGTCTCGGTCACTCTGCTCGTCTGCGCCGTGATCGGGCTGGCCAACGGACTCATCGTCACCGTGCTGAAGGTCAACGGGTTCATTGCGACGCTCGGGGTGGGGCTGATCCTGCAGGGGATCCTCAACACCAACTTCGAGGGTTCCGCCGGTAGCGTGCCGTGGGAGTTCCAGCTCATCGGCGCCACCGGAGTCGGACCCGTGCCCGTGTCGACGATCATCATGATCGCTCTCGCGGTCGTCGTCTGGCTGCTGCTGAACCGCACCCGCACGGGCGCCCACCTGTATGCGGTCGGCGGCGACCCCGAGATCGCACGGCTGTCGGGTGTGCGCACCCGTCCGCCGCTGATCGCCGCGCACGTGCTGTGCTCCGTCTTCGCGGGTCTCGCCGGACTGCTGCTCGCCAGCCGTCTCGGGGTCGGGAGTCCCACGGTCGGCCAGCAGGGCGGCTACGCGCTGCTGTCGATCGCAGCCGTCGTTCTCGGCGGCACGCTGCTGCTGGGTGGGCGCGGCTCGATCTGGGGCACGATCGGCGGCGTCGCGATCCTCGCGGTCGTCGACAACGTGATGAGCGTCATGCAGGTCAACCCGTTCCTGAAGGACGTCGTTCGCGGTGTCGTCATCGTCGCAGCCGTCGCGGTCTACAGCCGGCGCTCGATCGTCAGCCGCCGCCCCCGCTTCGGCCCCGGCGGCACGAGAACCGGGGGAGACGACGCCGCCAAGGCGGCCGAATCCGAGATGGCGGCCGCGGCATCCGAGCTCGCCGATACGAGCACCGCTGCGGAAGGAGGCCGGTCGTGAATGCGCTTCGGACCCTCGTGAGCCCGCGAGGCGCGGTGTTCCTGCTGCTGGTGATCCTGCTCGTCGCGGTCATGATCCTCAACCCGAGCTTCGCGGAACCCGGTCAGCTCATGCGATTCATCCAGCGAGTGGCTCCGATTGCGATCGTCGCGATCGGGCAGTACTTCGTCATCATCGCCGGCGAGTTCGACCTGTCGCAGGGGTCGCTGATCACCGCCCAGGTGATCATCGCCGGCAACCTCGTCGGCCAGGATGACACGCGCACCGTGCCGGTGCTGCTGCTCATGATCGTGTTCGGGGTGGTCGTCGGACTCGTGAACGGCGTGATCACGACCCTGCTCAAGGTGCCCTCCTTCATCGTCACGCTCGGCATGATGCTCGCGCTTCTCGGGGGCGTCATGTGGTGGACCGGGGGAGCGGCCACGGGCAACCCGGCCGACAGCTTCCGCGAGATCGGCCGTGGTGGCATCCGCGATGTGCCGTTCCTCGACTTCATCCCGTGGGCGGTGTTCATCCTGGCCGGCTGGCTGGCCCTCGGCATCTGGATCACGAAGCGCCCGCTCGGCAAGCTGCTCATCTCGGTGGGCGACAACGCCACGGCCGTCGACTTCGCCGGCGCACGCAGCGCCTGGGTGACGACGCGCGCCTTCGTGATCTCGTCGCTGTCGGCGACGCTCTCGGCCGTGCTCCTCGTCGGATACGCCGGAGTGCACCCCTCGGTCGGCCGCGGCTACGAGTTCGTCGCCATCACCGCCGTCGTCCTCGGCGGGGTCGTGCTCGGCGGCGGCCGGGGCTGGATCGTCGCCGCAGCAGCGGGTGCGTTCGCGCTCGAAGCGCTCTTCATGCTGCTGAACATCGCGGGGGTCCCGTCGACGCTCCGCGACGCCGTGCAGGGGGTCATCATCATCGCGGCCGTGGCGTACTCCGCCGTCGCCTTCCGAGTGCGGCGACGGCGAGGCCCGCAGACGCCTCCCGACCCCTCGAGGGAAGACACCGCAGAACCCGTAACAACCAGCACCATCCACACAGAAACCAGAGGAGATTAGCAATGCGACGATCGATGAAGATCGCCACCGCAGGGGTGGCTCTCTTCGGCCTCATCGCGCTCGCCGGGTGTACGACAGACCCGTCCGTGGCGCCGGCGGAGTCGGAGAACCCCGAGGAGTCGGCCGAGACCACCGAATGGTTCGACCAGGAGCTCTTCGACAAGCAGATGGAGGAGCGTGGCGTCGAGCCGCAGGGTCCGGCGACAGAGCCCTACCTCCAGCACATCAACGCCGAGATGGTCGACACGTCGGAGTTCGCCGCCGAGGGCGCCAAGAAGGCCTGCTTCGCGAACGCCTCGATCTCGAACCCGTGGCGGCAGACGGGTTGGATCACGATGAACGAGCAGCTCAAGGCTCTGCAGGAGGCCGGGGCGATCAGCGAGATGGAGACCCGCGACGCGCAGGATTCGGATGACACGCAGATCGCCGACATCGACTACTTCATCTCGGAGGGTGGATGCGACGTCTTCCTCATCTCTCCCAACAGCACCGCGGCGATGACCCCGGCGGTCGAGCGCGCCTGCGAGACCGGCAAGCCCGTGATCGTGTTCGACCGCGGCGTCGACACCGACTGCCCGGTCACGTTCATCCACCCGATCGGCGGATTCGCGTGGGGCATCGACACGGCCGAGTTCCTCATCGACAACCTCGAAGAGGGCGACAAGGTCGTGGCGTTGCGCATCCTCCCGGGCGTCGACGTGCTCGAGCATCGGTGGGCCGCAGCCGAGAAGCTGTTCGACGAGGCGGGGATCGAGGCCGTGGACTACTTCACGGGCGCCGACCCGGCCGAGATCAAGAGCATCATCAGCGACGAGCTCGCCAAGGGCGACGTGCAGGGAGTCTGGATGGATGCCGGTGACGGCGCCGTCGCCGCGATCGAGGCCTTCGAGGACGCCGGTGCCGACTACCCGGTGATGACCGGCGAGGACGAGATGAGCTTCCTCCGCAAGTGGAAGGACACCGGTCTGACCGGTCTCGCGCCCGTCTACTCGAACTTCCAGTGGCGCACTCCGCTGCTCGCCGCGCAGATGATCTTCGCGGGCGAAGAGGTTCCGAAGGAGTGGGTGCTCCCGCAGAAGCCGATCACCGAAGCCGAGCTCGACGACTACCTCGCCGCGAACGAGGGGATGCCGGACGGGCACTACGCGAAGTTCGGCGGGGAGAACCTCCCCGGTTACCCGACGGTCTGGCAGGAACGTCAGATCCCGTAACCCGCAGTGATGCTCCCGCCCTTCCCCTCGCGCACCGCGGATGGAAGGGTGGGAGCACTCGCGTCATCCCCGAAGGAGCAGGATGCCTCGCACGCTCGCCGTCAACACCTGGGTGTGGACGTCCCCGCTGACCGATGCGACGCTCGAGCCGCTCGCGCGGAAGGCCGCGGGAATGGGCTACCAGGCTCTCGAACTCCCGCTCGAGAGCATCGGGGACTGGGACCCGGCACGGACGCGAGATGTGCTCGACAGCATCGGCCTCGACGCGATCGTGGTGGGAGCGATGGGGCCCGGTCGCTCGATGCTCGCGCGTGCCGGTGACGTCGCGGCCACCCAGGACTACCTGCGCTCGTGCATCGCGGCGGCTGCGACGCTCGGCTCCGCGGTGGTCGCCGGGCCGTTCTACGCGCCCACCGGGGCGACCTGGCGGATGTCGGAGGAGGAGCGCTCGGAAGTGGTGCGCGAGCTGCGCCGGAATCTCGAGCTGGTCGCGACCGAGGCCGCCGGCGCCGGCATCACCCTGGCCGTCGAACCGCTCAACCGCTACGAGACGAGCCTGCTCAACACGGTCGAGCAGAGCCTCGATGCCCTCGCACCGCTGCTCGGCGCGGGCGTGGGACTCGCGCTCGACACCTACCACCTGAACATCGAGGAGAAGCGTCCGGGGGATGCCATCCGGGCAGCGGGCTCGGCGATCGCCCACGTGCAGGTGTGCGGCAGCGATCGGGGCGCCGTCGGCGACGATCACACGGACTGGCCGGAGATCCTGCGAGCCCTCGACGACGCGGGCTATCAGGGACCGCTCGGGCTGGAGAGCTTCACGGGCGAGAACGCGACGATCGCCGTCGCCGCATCCGTCTGGCGACCGCTCGCGGCGAGCCAGGACGAGCTCGCCTCCCGCAGCATCCAGGCGCTGAGAGCCCTCGGCGCCTGACCCGTCACGCGATACGAAGGAGTGTCCATGACCACGCATCCGGTCACCCTGTTCACCGGTCAGTGGGCCGATCTGCCGTTCGAGGAGGTCGCCCGGCTGGCGGCCGACTGGGGGTACGACGGCCTCGAGGTCGCAGCATCAGGAGACCATCTGGACCTGCAGCGTGCCGACGAGGACGACGCGTACGCGGCCTCGCGTCGCGAGATCCTCGATCGCCACGGGCTGCAGATCTTCGCGATCTCGAATCACCTCGCGGGCCAGGCGGTCTGCGACGCCCCCATCGACTTCCGTCACCGGGCGATCCTGCGCGACTACGTGTGGGGCGACGGCGAGGCCGAGGGCGTGCGCACCCGCGCGGCCGACGACATGAAGCGGGCGGCACGGGTCGCCCGCAAGCTGGGCGTCGACACCGTCGTCGGGTTCACCGGCTCGTCGATCTGGCCCTATGTGGCGATGTTCCCGCCCGTGCCGGCATCCGTCATCGAGGGCGGGTTCGAGGACTTCGCCGCCCGGTGGAACCCCATCCTCGACGTGTTCGACGGCGAGGGGGTGCGGTTCGCGCACGAAGTGCACCCCGGTGAGATCGCGTACGACTACTGGTCGTCGGTGCGGACGCTCGAGGCCATCGATCACCGGGAGGCGTTCGGATTCAACTGGGATCCGTCGCACATGATGTGGCAGAACATCGACCCCGTCGGGTTCATCGTCGACTTCGCCGACCGGATCTACCACGTGGACTGCAAGGACACCCGGATGCGGCCCCACAACGGGCGCGCGGGGGTGCTCGGCTCGCATCTGCCGTGGGGCGACCCTCGGCGCGGATGGGACTTCGTGTCGACCGGCCACGGCGACGTGCCCTGGGAGGATGCGTTCCGCGCTCTCGAGTCGATCGGCTACGGCGGCCCGATCTCGATCGAATGGGAGGATGCCGGGATGGACAGGCTGCATGGGGCGCCGCAGGCCCTCGCCTACGTGCGCTCGCTGCTGTGGCCCGCTCCCGCCGCGTCGTTCGACGCCGCCTTCAGCAGCCAGCAGACCGGGGAATCATCATGACCATCCAGCACACCGTCGTCTTCCGTCTCGTGCACGAGGCGGGCAGCCCGGAGGAACGGGAGTTCCTCGCGACGGGCAGAGCCGTGCTGACGTCGATCCCGGGTGTCGAGGACTTCACGGTCCGTCGACAGGTGAGTCCGAAGAGCGACCTCGAGCATCAGTTCTCGATGGTGTTCCGCGACCGGGATGCGTATCGCGCCTATGACGCTCACCCGGCGCACGCCGCCTTCGTGTCGGAGCGCTGGGTGCCCGAGGTCGCGGCGTTCCAGGAGTACGACTTCGAGGAGTGACGTCGCGGTCGGCCGACCTTCAGGCCGAGTCGCGCAACTTCACCAGGCGCTCGTGCCCGGTCTCCTCGAGCTCCGCGATGCTGTCGCGCGACTTGAGGAAATCCGAGAACGAGCGGTAGCCGAGGGCCTTCTCGCTGAACGACGGGTCCATGCGCCGCATGTGCGTCTTCACGGCGGAGCTGTGCAGCCAGTCGTCGGCATCGGCCTTGTCGTGCCCGAGGCGCAGCGCGCGCTGCAGCAGCTCCGTCGCCTCGCTCTGCTCGGTGCCCTCTCCGTGCTCGTCGAGCTTCGCCGATGAGTGCGCCGCCGGTGCGGCCGCGGCGGCGGCCGCCTTGGCTTTGGCGGCCTTCGTGGGCGGTCGTGACTTGGCCTTCGCAGCAGGTTCGGCGGCGGGCTCGGCCACCGGTTCGACCGTGGTCTCTGGCGCCGCCACGACCGGCGCGGCGGTGGTCTTGCTCGGTCGCACGACACCGGGGAGAGAGTCGTATGCCTCGAACTCGTCGCATGCGGCGGCGAGCGACTTGGCCGTGGAACCCGCGACCCCGACGCCGATGACATAGCGACCGAGCCGCTTGCACCTCTGGGCGAGCGGGACGTAGTCGCTGTCTCCGGCGACGATCACGACGTGCGTGAGGTCGGGCAGGCGGAACATATCTTCGACAGCATCGACGGCCAGGCGGATGTCCGCGCCGTTCTTCGCGTAGGCGGCGGCCGGGAAGAGCTGCACCAGGTCGACCGCGCGGGCCACGAGCTGCGAGCGGTAGACCGCATTGACGGGCGACGACCAGTCGGCGTACGCCCGCGTGAGCACGAGGGTTCCGAAGGACGCCGCGTAGTCGATGATCGCACCGACCTCGATCATCGCCCGAGAGAGCCGCTCGGTGACCTCGGGATCGTTGGGGTTCTCGGTGATGCGCTGACGGTCTTTGCCGTAGGCGTTGCGGCCGTGCACGCGGTCGTACCAGGAGATGACGATGTTGTCGAAGTCGAGGTAGACCGCGACGCGGGCGTCGGTGGCCTCAGCCATTGTCCGCCTCCTCGCGCGGGTAGCGCACCCCGATCTGCGCGCGGATCTCGTCGAGCGTGCCCATGATCGCGACGGTCTCGGCGATCGGCAGGATGTCGCCCTCGAGCAGACCCTCTCCGACGAGGCGCTCGGCCGCGAGCGCCTGGTACTGCATGCCGCGCCCGTCGACCTCGGACACGTACTCCTCGATGACCGTGCCGTCGGGCTGCACGACCCGGAACGTGGTCGGGGTGTACCAGACGCGATCGATGTCGATGCGGGCCGCGGTGCCGATGATGCTCGCGGCGTTGGGACCCGCGGCGCGCGACGACGACAGCGTGGTCGAGATCGCTCCGCCGTCGTGGGTCATGACGGTGGCGACCTCGGCATCCGCTCCGGTCTCGATCAGACGACTCACGGCGTGGATGCCGGTCGGGGCGCCGAGGATGTCCCACACGAACGAGATCGGGTAGATCCCGAGGTCGAGAAGGGCGCCGCCCCCGAGCTCGAGCGCGTTCAGACGGTGCTCGGGGTCGGAGGGGAGCAGCTGGGTGTGGTCGGCGCTCACGGCGCGGATCTCGCCGAGCGTGCCCGCGGCGATGATCTCTCGGATGCGGACCATGTGCGGCAGGTAGCGCGTCCACATCGCCTCCATCGCGAGCAGACCCCGGTCTGCCGCGAGACGCTGCAGGTCTTCGGCTTCGGCGCGGTTGAGGGTGAACGCCTTCTCGACCAGCACGTGCTTGCCCGCTTCGAGGGCGAGGCGGGCGTTCTCGTGATGCATCGGATGCGGGGTCGAGACGTAGATGATGTCGACCTCGGGGTCGGCGACGAGAGCCTCATAGGAGGGATGCGCGCGGGGGATGTCGAAGCGCGCCGCGAACGCGTCGGCCGACTCCTGTGAGCGCGAGCCCACTGCGACGAGATCGAGTCCTGCCGTGCGCAGATCGGATGCGAACGCGCCGGCGATGCCGCCGGTCGCGAGGATTCCCCAACGAAGACCAGTCATCATCTCAGCGTAGGGGGTGACGCCGACACCCGCACGATCAGGTCAGCGCCGCGAGCGTCCGCTGCGGGACGAGCGGGAAGACCTGCTCCGCGATCCGCTCGAGCTCCTCGTCGAGCGGCGACGCCTGGATGAGCAGGAGCGTGATGCCGGCCTCCGCGTACTCGTGGATGCGCTCGGCGACCTGCTCGGCCGTGCCCACGAGGTTCGGACGCAGCCCGCGGGTGCCGACCGAGTACTCCCGACGCGTCAGTTCGAGCGACAGCTTGGAGTTGCGCTGGAACTCCTCGAACGAGGCGTAGCCGGGGGAGTCGGGGTCGACCGTCGTGATGCGGTCGAGCTCGCGCCGCGCCTCGGCCTCGGTGTCTCGGACGATCACGTACGCCGGCATCCCGAACTCGGCGATGGGGCGGCCGTGCAGTCGCTCGGACCGGGCGTTCATGTCGCTCACATTCGCTCGCACCTCGTCGAGCGTGCCGCCGTGCATGACGTAGGCGTCGGCGAAGCCCGCGATCGACTCGCGCCCCGCCTCGCTCTCGCCCCCGGCGAAGACCACAGGGTGGCTCGACGGCTTCGGCTCGACGATCGTGCCGTCGAGGGAGTAGTGCGACCCGGCGAACGTGTAGGGCGTGTGCTCCCACAGGCCGTTGAGCACCGTCACGAACTCCTCGGCCTGCACGTAGCGCTCGTCGTGCGTCGTGAACTGTCCGCCGAACTGCCGGGCCTCCTCGGCCCACCAGGCGGCGACGACGTTGAGGGCGACGCGCCCCGGCGCGATCTGATCGAGCGTCGACACGGTCTTCGCGAGCACCGCGGGCAGATGGAACCCCGGACGCACGGCCGTCATCACGCGCAGCCGCTCGGTCACGGCGAGGATGGATGCCGACAGCGACCAGGCTTCCAGGCTCGGCGCGTCGACACCCTTGCGGTCGTTGAGGTAGAGCTCGGGCACCAGGGTGGTGTGGAATCCGAGCCGGTCGGCCCTCACCGACACCTCGCGGATGTACTCCCAGGTGGCAGCCATGCGGCCCTCATCCGTGACGTTGCGCAGGAATCCGCCGTAGACGGGGGTCCAATAGCCGAGATCGATTGCCATGGTGCTCCTTGGATCGGGGATCGGACCGCGTTCAGGCCAGCGCGAGCGCGCGGTCGAGGTCGGCGATCAGGTCGCGCGGATCCTCGAGTCCGGCCGACAGGCGGATCGTCGTGAACGAGATGCCGGCAGAGGCGCGCTGATCGGCCGTGAGGTGCGAATGCGTCATCGACGCCGGGTGGTTGACGAGGCTGCGTGCATCGCCGATGTTCGCCACCAGTCTGATGACCTGCAGCGAGTCGATCACTCTCGCCACCCGGCTCTGCGTCTCGGAGTCGTCGGGGACGGCGAGGTCGAAGGAGAACACCGAGGGGCCGCCGCGCGGCAGATAGCGCTGGGTGAGCGGATGCCAGCGGTTGCCGTCGAGGCCAGGGTGGTGCACGGTCGCGACGGCCGGATGCTGCTGCAGATGCCGGGCGAGGGCGAGAGCAGTGCCGCTCTGGCGTGACACCCGCAGGTCGAGAGTCTCGATGCCCTGCAGGATCTGCCAGGCGTTGAACGGCGACAACGAGGGGCCGAGGTCGTGCACGTACTTCGACTTCACGAGCGCGGCGAACGCCTGCCCGGAGCCGAAGCGCTCCCACAGGGTGAAGTCCCCGACCCGCGTGTAGGGCTCGGTGAACTGGGGCCACCGAGCCGGCTCGCGACCGAAGTCGAAGGTGCCCTGATCGACGACCACACCGCCGAGCGACGTGCCGTGGCCGCTGAGGAACTTGGTCGCCGAGTGCACCACGAAGTCGGCGCCGTGCTCGCCCGGGCGCACCAGGTAGGGCGTCCCGACCGTGTTGTCGATCACGAGCGGCACCCCCGCGTCGTGCGCGATGTCGGCGACGGTGCGGATGTCGAGCACCTGCGCGATCGGATTCGCGATGGACTCGGCGAACAGCACTCGCGTCTCCGGGCGGATCGCGGCGCGCCACGCCTCGGGGTCGTCCTGGTCGACGAAGGTCACCGGGATGCCGAAGTCGTCGAACGTCTCCTGCAGCAGGTCGACGGTGCCGCCGTAGAGCTGGGAGGCGGCGACGATGTGCCCGCCGCGACCCGCGAGCGCGAGCAGGGTCACCGCGACCGCGGCCTGCCCTGAGGCGACGGCGACGGCCGCGACCCCGCCCTCGAGGGCGGCCACGCGCTCTTCGAGGACCTGCTGGGTCGGGCTCGCATTGCGGCTGTAGAGGTTGCCGACAGAGCGCAGTGCGAAGAGGTCGGCTGCCTCGGCCAGCGAGGCGAACTCGTAGGCCGCGGTCTGATAGATCGGCGGGACGGCGCTGTTCTGCGGGGTGCCGGGCACGTAGCCCGCCTGGATCTGCCGCGTCGCGAACTCGGTCATGCGGCGACCGCGATGCTCTCGTGCGTGCGGACGATCGCCGTGCGAGCGTCTCCGGTGCGCAGGCGCTCGAGCCACAGCACGAGCGAGGCGGCGACACTGCGGTGCGACTGGTCGTTGAGCGCATCGTGCAGTCCGTCGACGGTCTCGACGAGTTCGAGGTCGGGCACCGTGCGCAGCGCCTCGAGGAGATGGGGCAGCGGCGACACGCTGTCGGCGCCACCATGGATCGCGAGCACCGGCACCTCGATGGCGGCGAGATCGGCGGGTGCCGGGAGCGGCTCGGCGGCGGCGAGGGACTCGGACGACGCCTCGGCCGCGAGAACCCCGAGATGCAGCGGGCAGGCCGTGCGCTGCTCGTCGGAGGGCACATCGAGCTCGGCGTCGACCAGGGTGCCCACGATGACCGCGGCGTCGACCGCCGCCCCGCGAACCACCTGGTGGAGCACGGCGGAGGCTCCGGCATCGGACCCGACGAGGACCCGAGGACCGTCGGTCGACTGCGCGAGCCAGGAGCTGGCGGCCTCGACGTCTTCCTGGAAGACGGCGACGGCGTAGCCGTCGGAGCTCAGGCGACGGCCGAAACGCTCGTAGACGCCGGCGCGCTCGCCGCGGCCGGTGACGAGGGCGAGCGTGCCGCGGACGCGGGCGGGCGGCGCCCAGAGCGCGGGGGAGGAGGTCGTGGTCATGCTCCCATCCTCCGATCGGCCTCCGACACTCGGGGAGCATATGTCGCCGTGTTGCGCTCCGTTTCGCTGCGCTTCCGCATCGATTGGCGGGCTCTCGACCGCGCTCATACTTTCGGGTGCATGACCGAACCCCTCATCATCGGCGCCATGGTGCGCACACTCGGCGCGTATCCCTCCGGCTGGCGTCAGCCGGGCGCGCATCGAGACCCCTCGACGGATGCCGGCATCCTCCGCCACATCGCGCGCGAGGGAGAGGACGCGGGGCTGGACTATCTGTTCTTCGGCGATTGGCTGGCCACCGGGCCCGACCTCGAATTCCGTGACCCGTACCTGCTCGCCCGCATCGACCCGGTGAGTGCGGTGCTGTTCCTCGCTGGGGTCACCTCGCGCATCGGTCTCATCGCGACGGTGAACACGACCTACGCCGACCCGTACGCGACCGCGCGGTCGCTGGCATCCCTCGACCTGCTCACTGGCGGTCGCGCCGGCGTCAACCTCGTCACGGGCGCCGAACCCCGCGCCGCAGGCAATCACGGCAGAGACGCGCACGCCGACAACGAGAGCCGATACGACCGCGCCGAGGAGTTCGTGGTCGCGCTGCGACGGCTGTGGGATTCGTGGAGCGAGGACGCGTGGATCGCGGATGCGGCACGCGGCGTGCTCATCGACCCGGACGGCCTCCGCGGCGCCGAGCTGCGGGGCGAGCACGTGCGCGTCTCGGGGCCGCTGAACGTCGCCCGACCGCCGCAGGGGCGGATCCCCCTCGTGCATGCGGGCGCCTCGCCGCGGTCGCGGGCGCTCGCCGCGACCGAGGCCGACCTCGCCCTCATCGCCGCCCCGAAAATCGCCGACGCGATCGCCACGCGACGGCAGCTGCGCGACATCGCGGCAGAGTCGGGCCGCCCGCCCGAGAGTCTGGCGGTGATCGCGCCCGTGCTGCCGGTGGTCGCCGCATCGGATGCCGACGCCCACCGCATCGTCGAGCGGCTGCTCGCCCTCGTCCCGCTCGACGAAGGGCACCAGTCGTCCCGCACGGCGTTCCCGGCCAACAGATCGGTCTCGGCCCTGGCCGACGCCCTGAGCGTCGACGCCGACGACCCGCTGCGGTCAGCGGGATTCGACGAGGTCGTGACACACCATCAGGCCGCGCGCCTCGGGGAGGCGGGAGCGGCGCTCGTCGAACGACTGCGACTCATCGCCGGACTCCGGGTCGGCGACGACGGTGCGACGGCGTTGACCTGGCGTCACCTCGTCGCAGCCCACGCCGTGCCGGCCGCCTTCGTGGTCGGCGACGCCTCGACAATCGCCGATCACTTCGAGACCTGGCGCGACGAGGGCGCAGCCGACGGCTTCAACGTGCTGTCGGCCTTCCAGCCTTCGCAGTTCGAGGCCTTCACCCGCCTCGCCGCTCCCGAGCTGCGTCGCCGTGGACTGCTCGGTCGCAGCGACGGCGAGCCCTCCTCGCTGCGCGCCCGACTCGGCGTCGGCGACGATCAGCGGGCCGCATCTTCGCTTCTGGTCCGCTGAACCGCCTCATCCGTTACGTCGGATTGCGCCGGGTGACGTGTCATGACGTCTCGTGACAGGCCAGGTCCGCACATGACGACCCCATTCGCCCCTCGGCCGGGAGAGTCCCTAGCGTGACGTTCACCCGCACACCGCACCACCACAGCATCCCGTCCAGGAGGACTCGCATGAACCGCCGTCTCATCCGCGCAGCCGCCGTCGCGCTTCCGCTCGTCCTCGCGGCGGGCCTCGCCGCCTGCGCATCCTCGCCCGCACCCAGTGGCGCCTCCGCCGACGCGGGAGACCCCGTCACCGGAGGAACGCTGACCTACCTCGAGCACCAGACGTTCACGAACCTCTACCCGCCGCAGGCCGGCTTCTACCCGAACGGCGGCGTGGTCAACAACATCACCGCCCGTCTCACGTGGCAGAACCCCGACTCGCTCGAGATCGAGCCGTGGATCGCCTCCGACTGGACCGTGAACGACGACGCCACCGAGTACACCTTCAACCTGAAGCCGGACGTCACCTTCTCGGACGGCACGCCGGTGGATGCCGCTGCCGTCGCCAAGAACTTCGACACCTACGGTCTGGGCGACCCCGAGCGCGGCCTGACGGTCTCCGAGGCGATCAACAACTACGCCTCGAGCGAGGTCGTCGACGACGACACGGTTACCTTCCGTTTCTCCGCCCCCGCGCCGGGCTTCCTGCAGGCGACGTCGACCATCAACTCCGGCCTCCTCTCGCCCGAGACGCTCGACGGCACGATCGAGGACTTCGGGGCGGGCAACGCCGAGGAGATCATCGGCGCCGGACCCTTCACCCTCACCGACGAGAAGCTCGGCACCGAGTTCACCCTGACCGCCCGTGAGGACTACGCATGGGCGCCCGAGAGCGCCGAGAACCAGGGGCGCCCGTACGTCGACGCCGTGCACGTGCTGGTCACCCCCGAAGACTCGGTGCGCATCGGCTCGCTGCTCGCGGGCCAGGCCGACTACGTGCGTTACGTGCAGGCGTTCGATGAGGACCGCGTCGAGAGCGCGGGCTTCACGCTGTACGCGCCGCAGACCCGCGGCGTGAACAACTCCCTGTCGCTGCGCCCCGAGAACCCCGTGTTGAGCGACATCAAGGTGCGTCAGGCCCTGGTCGCCGCGGTGGACGCGCAGGAGGTCGTCGACACCCTGTTCACCGAGAACTACCCGGTCGCCACCTCGGTGCTGTCGCAGGAGGCGCTCGGCTACAAGGACGAGTCCGAGCACTATGCCTACGACCCCGAGAAGGCGGAGAAGCTGCTCGACGAGGCCGGCTGGACGGCAGGGTCCGACGGCATCCGCGAGAAGGACGGCGAGCGCCTGGCGATCACGGTCTACGAGGCCGCGCCCCAGCCGCTGTCGAAGCAGACTCTCGAACTGGTCGCCCAGCAGCTCGCCAAGGTCGGGGTCGAGCTCACGGTCAAGCCGGCGGACGCGGGCTCGTACGCGGAGGACACCCGTGACCCGCTGAAGACGGGGTTCTACCACTCGATGGTCGGACGCGCGGACTTCGACGTCATCAAGAGCCAGTACTACACGAAGAACCGCGACGCGCTGATCTCGAACGACGCCGAGCTCGACGCGCTGCTGGAGGCGGTCGCCTCGGAGCCCGACACGGAGAAGCGGGCCGAGGCATCGCAGGCCGTTCAGGACTACATCGCCGAACAGGCTTACGTCATCCCGCTGTTCGAGGAGCCGCAGGTCTACGGCGCCGCCACCTACGTGCACGGTGTGGACTTCGAGTCGGTCGGTCGCCCCACCTTCTCGGGCGTCTGGCTCGCCGAGCACTGAGCGTGACTGACACGGTGCACCGATGAGCTTCGTCCTGCGACGAGCCGGGCAGGCCGCGATCGTTCTGATCGCGGCCTTCACGGCCACCTTCTTCCTGCTGCAGCTGCTGCCGGGAGACGCGATCCTGATCAAGTTCTCCGACCCCAGCCTCGGGCTGTCGCCGGAGCAGCTCGACGGCATCCGCGCCACCTACGGCACCGATCTGCCGTGGTGGCAGCAGTACGTGCATGCGGGTCTGGGCTTCGCGGCCGGCGATTTCGGCTTCTCGACGCAGTTCGGCACCCCGGTGCTGGACATGCTCGCCGAGGCGCTGCCGTCGACCGTGCTGCTCGCATCGCTGGGTCTCGTCGTGGCGCTGCTGATCGCCGTGCTCGTCGCGGGGCTCTCGTCTCTCGCACCGTTCGCATGGCTGCGCGACGGCATCCGTCAGGTGCCGGGGCTGTTCGTCGCCATTCCCGTGTTCTGGCTCGGCATCCTGCTGATCCAGGTATTCTCGTTCGGTCTCGGCTGGGTGCCGATCGTCGGCGCCGACCCGGTCGCCGGGCTCATCCTTCCGGTGCTGACCCTCGCCGTGCCGATCTCCGCCCCGCTCGCCCAGGTGCTCGTGCGGGCGATCGACCAGGTACAGGCGCAGCCGTTCATCACGGTGGTCCGTGCCAAGGGCGCGCCGCCGTCGTGGGTGCTCACCCGCTCGGTCGCCCGCAACGCCGCCCTGCCCACGCTCACGATCGCCGGCGTGCTGTTCGGCGAGCTGGTCGGGGGAGCAGTCGTCACCGAGACCGTGTTCGGCCGCACCGGCATCGGCCGTCTCACCGAGCAGGCCGTGTCGAACCAGGACATCCCGGTGCTGCAGGGCGTCGTGCTGCTGTCGGCGCTCGGCTTCGTGCTCATCAGCTTCGCCGTCGACCTCGTCACGCCGCTCATCGATCCGCGCCAGCGCACCCTCGCGAAGACAGGAGCATCGGCATGACCGTCGCCGCCGTGGCCGCATCCGTCGACACCCCGCCCGAGACACCGCCGCAGGATGCCGGGACGATCACCCGACCCCCTCGACGCGCGCGCGGCCTGCTGGCCCTGCCGTGGGGCCTCTATCTCGCGATCGCCGTCGTCGCGGTCGCCGTGCTCTGGGCCGTGATCCCCGGTGTCTTCGCACCCGGCGACCCGCTCACCGGCACTCCCGCCGACAAGCTGCTGCCACCGAGCGCCACGCACGTGTTCGGCACCGACGCGCTCGGTCGCGACCTGTTCGGCCGCGTCGTGCACGGCGCGGTGCATTCGCTGTCGGGCGCGCTCATCGCCGTCACGGTCGGTCTCGCGCTCGGCACGCTCCTCGGTGCGGTCGCCGGTGCGATCGGCGGTGTCGTCGATGACATCCTGATGCGCGTCGTCGACGTGCTGCTCGCGATCCCCGGCCTGCTGCTGTCGCTCTCGGTGATCATCCTCCTCGGCTTCGGCACCGTGAACGCGGCGATCGCCGTGGGCCTCGGCAGCGTGGCGGCCTTCGCCCGCCTGATGCGGTCGGAGGTCGCGCGAGTGCGCCGCAGCGAGTACGTCGAGGCGGCATACGGCAGCGGCGGCACCTTCTTCACGGTGCTCCGTCGTCACGTTCTGCCGAACTCGCTCACGCCGATCGTCGCCCTCGCCGCCCTGCAGTTCGGCACCGCGATCCTCGCCATCTCGACTCTGGGTTTCCTCGGCTACGGAGCACCGCCGCCCACCCCTGAGTGGGGGCTGCTGATCGCCGAGGGACGCAACTACATCGCGACAGCGTGGTGGCTCACGGCGCTGCCCGGACTCGTCGTGGTCGTCGTCGTGCTCAGCGCGAACCGCATCTCGCACCGCATCGGAAGGAACCCGCGATGAGCGTGCTCACCGTCGACGGCCTCGCCGTCTCGTATGCCACCCGAGCCGGCCGCCGCGAGGTGGTGCACGGCGCCTCCTTCGAGATCGCCGAGGGAGAGGCGCTCGCGCTCGTCGGAGAGTCGGGGTCGGGCAAGTCGACCACCGCGCACGCGCTGCTCGGCTTGCTGCCCGCGGGCGGCAGGGTCGACCGCGGCACGGTGCGTCTGGGCGATCTCGACATCTCGGGATGGACGGATCGCGCGCTGCGCGGCATCCGGGGTCCGGAGATCGGTCTCGTGCCGCAGGATCCGGTGACCTCGCTCGACCCCGTGCGCCCGATCGGCGCGCAGGTCGAGGAGGTGCTGAAGCTGCACGGCCACCGCGACCGGCGCTCCCGGCGCGCACGGGTGGTCGAGCTCCTCGACCGGGTCGGCATCGATGATCCGGATCTTCGCGCGCAGCAGTACCCGCATGAGCTCTCGGGCGGGATGCGCCAGCGTGTCTTGATCGCCTCGGCCATCGCGCTGCGGCCACGGCTGCTGATCGCTGACGAGCCCACGAGCGCTCTCGACGCGACCGTGCAGCGCAAAGTGCTCGACCTCCTCGACGAGCTGCGCCGCGAGGAGGGCACCAGCATCCTGCTGGTCACCCACGACCTCGGCGTCGCCGCCGACCGCGCCCAGCGCCTGGTCGTGCTCAAGGACGGCCGCATCGTGGAGCAAGGGACGAGCGGGGACGTGCTGGCGGCCCCGTCGGACGCCTACACGAAGCAGCTGCTCGCCGATGCCCCGGCGTTCACGACCGGGTTCCGTCGCCCCGAGGCTCCGACCTTCCTGCGGGATGCAGCGGCTGTCGCGGCCGAGAACCCGTTCGCGATCACCGCGACCGGTCTCGTGAAGGAGTTCCGTGTCGCCGGGCGCGAGCGATTCCGCGCCGTGGACGACGTGTCGTTCCGGGTGCGGCGGGGGACCACGCATGCCCTGGTGGGAGAGTCCGGATCGGGAAAGACGACGACCGCGCGGCTGATCACCCGCTTCCACGAGCCGGACGCCGGCACGATCGAGATCGACGGCGTCGATGTGACCGGGCTGTCGGGCCAGCGGCTGCGGGCGCTCCGCCGCCGGATCCAGCTCGTCTACCAGAACCCCTTCGCGTCGCTGGATCCGCGGCAGCAGGTCGTCGACATCATCGCCGAGCCGCTGCAGAACTTCGGAGTGGGTTCGCGCGCCGAGCGCAGGGATCGCGCGCTCGCCCTGATCGACAGGGTGTCGCTGCCGAGCGATCTCGCCCAGCGCACGCCTCGGGAGCTCTCAGGCGGGCAGCGTCAGCGTGTCGCGATCGCCAGGGCCCTCGCGATCGACCCCGAGATCGTCGTGCTCGACGAGGCGGTGTCGGCCCTCGACGTCACCGTGCAGGCGCGCATCCTCGAACTGCTCACCTCCCTGCAGGCGGAGCTGGGCCTCACCTACCTCTTCATCTCGCACGACCTCGCCGTCGTCCGCAGGATCAGCCACACCGTCTCGGTGATGCGCCGCGGGCGGATCGTCGAGGAGGGCGTCACCGAGGAGATCTTCCACGACCCCCAGCACGACTACACCCGGGAGCTGCTCGCAGCCGTTCCGGGACGAACGGAGCAGCCCGCATGACCGCACCCACGATCGCCTTCTTCACGCGGCTGCTCGATGACGCGTCGCCGGCCGAGCGCTATGCGCTGGCCACCGAGCAGATCCGGCACGCCGAACGGCATGGCATCGGCCGCGCCTGGGTCGCCCAGCACCACTTCCGCGCGGCGGAGGGCGGCCTTCCCTCGCCGCTCGTCTACCTCGCGAGCGTCGCGGCGCAGACCTCCCGCATCCGTCTCGGAACCGGTGTCGTCACGCTGCCGCTGGAAGACCCGGTGCGCGTCGCGGAGGATGCGGTGGTCGCCGACCTGCTCTCGGGCGGACGCCTCGACCTCGGGCTCGGCAGCGGGGGGACGCCCTCGTCGTTCGTGCCGTTCGGCGAAGACGTGCGCGACAAGGCGCCCACCTACGACCGCAAGCTCCGGCTGCTGCTCGACGCCCTGGCGGGGCGCGACATCGGCGCCGACAACACGCTCTACCCGGATGCCGGCACCCTCGGCGACCGCATCTGGCAGGCGACCTTCTCGGCGCCGGGGGGCTATCGCGCCGGCATCCACGGGCACGGGCTGCTGCTGTCGCGCACCCAGCCGCGGTCGACGGATGCGTTGCACACCCCGCTTGCGGCGTTGCAGGATCCGATCATCGACACCTATCTCGAGGCGCTCCCCGACGGGGTCGCCCCCCGCGTCACCGCCTCGCGCACGGTGTTCGTCGCGGACGATCGTGCGGAGGCCCTGCGGTTCGCCGAGGTCGGTCTGCGCCGCGCGGCCGAGGGATTCCGGCGCCAGGGGCAGACGATCCCCGGTGACGACCTCGACGAGCTGATCGTCGCGCTCGACACGCATCTCGGCACCCCCGAGCAGGTGGCCGAATCGCTCGCCGCCGACGCGACGCTCGGCAGGGCCACCGAGGTCGCGTTCCAGGTGCACTCGGTCGACGCCCCGCACGAGCACGTGCTGCGTTCGATCGAGCTCTTCGCCGAGCAGGTCGCACCGGCCCTCGGCTACACGCTCACCGACACCATCAAGGAGAAGGCATGACCATCGACATCGTCGACAAGATCGTAGGGGTGACGCCCGAGCTCGACGCGCTGCGGCGCCGTCGCCCTGTCACCAGGGAGCAGCTGCAGGCGAGCTTCGACGCGCTCTTCAGCCCCGTCTCCACGGCGGAGGTGTCGCAGGCCGAGCGCGAACTGATCGCCGCTTTCGCCACGCGTCTCGCCGGGGACTCGGATGCGACGGGCACGTTCTACGCAGAGCGCGCCCTGGCAGCCGACCCGCAGCGTGCGGCGGTCGTGATCGCCGAGGCCACGGATGCTGCGGTGACCGGGCCCTTCGGCTCGTACACCGAAGCGGGTCTGCAGGATGAGAACACCGAGGGCCAGCGCTACACGCCGTCGGTCGAGGTCGCCGGCGTGCTCGGCGAGCGTCTGGCTGCCGCTCTCGCGCACGCGCACCTGCTCGTCTTCCGTCCGCGCGAGTCCGCGGCCGCCGACATCCAGCGACTGCTCGATGCGGGATGGTCGGCCGACGGCATCGTCACCCTGTCGCAGCTGGTGTCCTTCCTGGCGTTCCAGCAGCGCGTGATCACCGGACTGAGCGTTCTCTCCGCCGCCGGCGTGGCCGCGGCATCCGATTCCGAGGAGGAGGCGGCATGACCGAGCTTCTTCACGACGACGCACCGCATCCCGAGTCCTTCACGCGAGCTGAGGTCGGCTGGACCCCTCATCTGCCGCCGCTCGCCGAGGACGAGCTGACCGAGCGCCACTACGACGGCCTCGTCGACGCGTCGCGGGCGAAGAACGACTACTTCCGCCTCCTCGCGCGCGACCCCGAGGTGCTCAAGGCGCGAACGCTCGTCGACAAGGACATCTTCTACAACGCCAAGGAGGGTCTTCCGCGTGCCGAGCGCGAGCTCTCGGCCACCGCCGCCTCGCGCCGCAACGGCTGCGTGTTCTGCGCCTCGGTGCACTCGCGCTTCGCGGCGCACCACAGCAAGCGGGTCGACGACGTCGACCTGCTGCTCGATGAGGGCGTGGAGGCCGACCTTGGCGAGCGGTGGAATGCGGTGGTCGCGGCCTCGGTCGCCCTGACCGACACCCCGAGCACCTTCGGCGCCGACGAGATCGTCCGCCTGCGCGCGGCGGGACTCGACGACCTCGAAGTGGCCGACGTCATCCACGGCGCGGCCTTCTTCAACTGGGCCAACCGCCTGATGCTCTCGATCGGCAGGCCGGTGGCTCCCGCGTAGCCCGAGCAGACGACTCACGACCAGCCCACCCCGCAGGCATCACCGCCGGGGTGGGCTGGTCGTTTTTGCGAGAGTATCGGCATTCTGTCGAGTGTCTCCATATGACGACGTATAGCTTGCTAACGTCGACGCATGATTGCTGGGGGGACGGGGAAGACATTCTGATCACGCGGGTAGACAACAAGGACATCCCATGAGAGCGCCATTCACGCACGGAGAGCAGTCGCCAAGCGGAATGCAGGGGTGGGTGACTGACGGGTATCGCCCGATCCCTGATCACCTACGACTCATGCTCGGCCATCTGAATGGCGGCCCCAAGTACACATACATCATCTGGCCCGGCTCGGATCCGTCGAGCACCGTGGGATACCGCGTGCCGGCGAATGATTCGTTCATGCAGGCCGCGGGCTCCGCCGACGCGATGACGGTCGAGGCGCGGCTTCCCGGCCCTGATGGTGAGACTCATCTCTACACCGTCGGACGGCCCGAGCCCGCGGACGGCACGACGACTCTCATCCCCATCAGCGACGACCGCGCGGTGCGAGTGTTCTCGAACGAGGTCTTCACCGCCGACGAGGCCGCGGTCATCTTCTATACCTACTACCTCACCGATGCCGCCGCGCAGCCCTACGTGCTGCGCCGACTGGATCTCTCGCACGAACTCTCGGAGGAACGATGACGCTCTATGGACCCTTCGTCCAGGCCGCGAGCGATGGCCGAATGGGCTGGTTGACGGACGAATTTAGACCGATCCCAGACCAGATCCGACGCACGCTGGATTGGCTGGACGCACGCACGGACTACACGTATTCGATCTGGCGCGGTGCGGATCCGACAGCGATTGACGGCTACCTCAAGCCCGCGAACGATTCGTTCATTCAGGCCGCAGGCTCAGCCGACGCGATGACCGTGGAGGTGGGTTTCCCCGGCTCCGACGGCGAGCACCACCTGTACACCGTCGGCAGGCCCGAGGTCGTCGACGGCACCACCACCCTCATCCCCATGAGCGACGACCGCGCGGTTCGGGTGTTCACGAACGAGATCTTCACCGCCGACGAGGCCGCGGCGATTTTTCACATGTTCTACCTCAGCGAGGTCGTGTCGGCACCCTATGTCTTGCGCGAACTCGACCTCGCGCAGGAACTCTCGGAGCTCCGGTGAAGGTCTCGGTCCGCCACGACGCGGTCGCGGAGACGATCGCGCAGCTCGCACTCGCCGTGAAGGCCATCGAGCGTGAACTCGCGGTCCTCGATTCCGAGGTCGAACGTCTGGGGGACGCCTGGGACGGAGAGGCACAGCGAGCATACGACCGAGCGCAGCACGAGTGGTCGAGCGCCCTCCGGAGCATGCGATCAGCGCTCGCCGAAGCCACGCGCCGGCTGATCACCGCGAACTCGATCTCGATGGCCGCCGCCTCCACGGCCGCCCGCGTCTGGTCCTGAGGGCCTACGGGACCAGCACGATCTTGCCCGAGGCCTCGCCGGACTCCACGAGCTCGTGGGCCTGTGCGGCGTCGGAGAGCGGAAGTTCGGGCCCGAGCTCGATCGTGAAGTCGCCGGCCGCGATCAGGTCGACGGTCGCCGGCAGTGCCTCGGCCCGCCAGGCGAGCTCCTGCTCGGTCAGCGGCGTGGGGGAGCCGCCCGAGAACGCACGGATGCCGAACGATGCGGCATCCGGGCCTCGGACGATCGTCGCGATGCGGTCGCGGTCGGCCACCAGCTCGAGCGATGCCTCGATGGCTTCGTCGGTGCCCGCGCAGTCGAGCGCGACCGTCACACCATCGGGGGCGGCCTCGCGCACACGCTCGAGCAGCCCCTCGCCGTAGGCGACCGGGATCGCGCCCAGTTCACGCAGCTGATCGTGCCGCGCTGGACTGGCGGTGGCGATCACGGTGGCGCCCCAGGCCACGGCGAACTGCACGGCCGCCTGCCCGACCGAGCCCGAGCCGCCGTGCACGAGCAGCACATCGCCGTCCTGCACCCCCAGCGACTTCAGTGCCTGGTAGGCGGTGCCCGCGGGGATGCCGATGCCGGCGCCCTCGGCAGCCGTGACGGCGTCCGGCAAGAGCACGAGGTGCTCGGCCGGCACCGCGAGCAGGCTCGCGTAGGTGCCACGCGTGTCGCGGATCGCGACACGGTCGCCGACGACGAATCCCTCGACGTCGTCGCCGAGAGACTCGATCACCCCGGCGCCGTCGAATCCGACCGTGCGCGGTTCCTCGATGGGCGGAGACGGCCGCTTCGCCGACCGCAGCTTGGCATCGATGGGGTTGACGCCCGCCGCCTCGATGCGAACGACGACCTCGCCGCCGAGCGCTATGGGATCAGGAACTTCCATCTCGTGCAGCACATCAGGGGAACCGAACTCTGTGTAGACGATCGCGCGAGCCATGGATTCAGGCTACCCCCGAGACGACAGCGCCTTCATGATCCGCTGCGGAGAGACCGGCTGAGCCGTGCCGAGGCGCTGCGCGAACACGCTCACGCGATACTCCTCGAGCAGCCAGCGCGTCTCGACGAGCGCGGGAGACGCGTCCCAGGCGAGCGGGATCGTGCCCCCGGCATCCTCGAACACCGTCGCCATGCGCTCGAACTCGCTCATGCGGGTGCGGTCCTTGCCTGGCTCGTTCGCGAGGGTCTTCAGTCGATCGAGCATCCCGTCGAGGTACCTCGGGAAGTGCGCGAGGCGCTCGATCCCGGCCGTCGAGATGAACCCGGGGTGCAGCAAGCCCGAGAGCTGGGTGCGGATGTCGTTGAGGGGACCGAGAAGCGCGAGAGAGTTCTGCGACTTGATGCCGCGCTCGACGTCACGGGCCTTGGTGAGGATGCGCGCCACGAGCGACACACAGGCGAAGAGGTCGTCGACGAGGGATGCCGACACGGCGTCGCGCACACGGACGAAGTCGGCCTCGGTGCGGATGATGCCGCCGGGATGCGCCCGGTCGATCAGGCTCTGCACAACGGCGGCCCGGCAGTCCTCGATGAGCGCTGCGGCGGACTGGTAGGGAGACGCCGCGAGTGCGAGCTTCTCCTGGCTGGTGAGATGCTGCTGCACGTACGACGAGGGCGAGGGCACGCTCAGCAGCACGAGGCGCAGCACGCCGGCGCGGGTCGCCGCTGCCGCCGCATCCGCCGTGGCCTCCACCCGCACCGAGACGGTCTTGCCCTGATCGACAATGGCTGGGTAGCCGCGCACCACTCCGCTGGCCACCCGGGTGTCGAGCACCTCTGGCAGGTCGCCGAACGTCCACGCGATGAGGTCATGCCTCTCGATCGAGGCGGGCGCGGCGACGTGCTGCGGCCCGCTTCGCGGCCCGGGCCGGCGCGGCGGTGAGGCGATCGACCGCGCCACACTGCTGCGCGCCCGATCGGCGAGCTCCGCCTGCAGCACGCTGAGGTCGCGGTTCGATCCGACCACCCGACCACGCTCGTCGACGGCACGGAAGTTCATGCGCAGGTGCGCCGGCACGCGATCGTCTTCGAAGTCGGCAGCGGAGACGAGCTGATTCGCGAGGGGTTGGATGAGACGTGCGAGCGCCTCCTTGAGCGTGCGTGCCGGGAGGCCGCCGTGCGACTCCGGGCCTTCGCCGGCGAGCTCGGCGCCGAACTTGTCGGCCCAATCGGCGGCGGGAACCACATGGCGGCGGATCGCCTTCGGCAGTGCGCGGAGCAGGCCCGTGACGAGTTCGGCGCGGAGGCCCGGAACCTGCCAGTCGAAGCCGCGATCCTCGATCTGCGCCAGCAGGGGGAGCGGAATCACGACGCTGACGCCGTCGTCCGCGGCACCGGGCTCGAAGCGGTAGGCGAGTCCGAGCACCTGGTCGCCCTGCGTCCACCGGGTCGGGAACTCACTCTGATCCGCTCTGCTCTCATCGTCGAGCAGGTCGGCCTCGCGCATCACGAGCAGCTTCGGGGTCGCCGCCAGAGCGTCGCGCCACCACTTCTCGAACGAGCGCATGTCGAAGACATCGGACGGGATCCGCTCGTCATAGAAGCGGAAGACCGCCTCGTCGCCCGCGAGGATGTCACGCCGACGCTCGCGCTCCTCGAGCTTCTCCAGGCGCTTGCGCAGTTCGGCGTTGCTGCGCCAGAACGCGCTCACCCGCTTGTCGATGCGCGTCGGATCCCATTCGCCCTCGACGAGGGCGTGTCGCACGAACATCTCGCGCGACGCCGCCCGGTCGATGCGGGCGAACTGCACACGCCGACGCGGGATGATCTCGACCCCGAACAGCGTCACCTTCTCGTAGGCGACGGCCGCACCGGCATCCTTCGACCAGTGCGGCTCGGTGACCTGGCGTTTCGCGAGGTCGCCGGCGAGCGCCTCGGCCCAGGCCGGGTCGATCGCGGCGACCGTGCGGGCGTAGGTGCGGGAGGTCTCGACGATCTCGGCGGCCATGACCGCCTGCGGGGCCTTCTTGCGCAGTGCGGATCCGGGGAAGATCGAGAAGCGGATGCCGCGCGCGCCGCGATACTCGGCCATCCTCTTCTTCTTCGGATCGAGTCCCTTGCCCGTGTTGCGCTCGTCGAGGATGCCGATCTGCGACAGGAGCCCGGCGAGCAGGGCGCGGTGGATCGCGTCCGGGTCTGCGGTGCCGCTCCGCGACGAGTCCTTCTCCCGCACGAGCGATCGCAGCTGACGGTGGACGTCGAACCATTCGCGCACTCGGACGTAGTTGAGGTGCTCCGAGCGACAGAGGCGTCGGAAGGCGCTCGAACCGAGCTCGCGCTGCTGCTCCCGGAGGTGGTTCCACAGGTTCAGGATCGACAGGAAGTCGCTCGTCGGGTCGGCGAAGCGGGCGTGCATGCGGTCGGCTTCATCGCGCACGCTCTGCGGCGCCTCCTGCGACGGGCGCTCGCGCACATCCTGGATCGACATGCCGGCCACGACCGCGAGCACGTCGCGCGTGACGTCGGCGCCGCCCGGGCGTCCGGCCTCGATCAGCATGCGCGCGAAGCGGGGGTCGATCGGGATGCGCGAGATGTCGCGGCCGATGCGGGTCAGTCGCGGCGAGTCTCCACTGCCGGTGACGGCGCCCAGCTCGGTGAGCAGGTCGACCGCGGCCTTGACTCCGCGCGAGTCGGGCGGAGTGAGGAACGGGAACGCGGTGATGTCGCCGAAGCCGAGCGACAGCATCTGCAGGATCACCGAGGCGAGCGAGGTGCGCAGGATCTCGGGCTCGGTGAACTCAGCGCGCTTATCGAAGTCCTCCTCGCTGTAGAGACGGATCGCGATTCCGTCGCTGGTGCGGCCGGCGCGGCCAGACCGCTGGTTCGCCGAGGCCTGCGATATCGCCTCGATCGGCAGCCGCTGCACCTTCGAGCGGTTGCTGTAGCGCGAGATGCGCGCCGTGCCGGTGTCGATCACGTAGCGGATGCCGGGAACGGTAAGGCTGGTCTCGGCGACGTTCGTCGCGAGCACGACGCGGCGGCGCACCCCGGCGACGCGGCTCCTCTCGAACACCCGATGCTGCTCCGCCGCAGACAGCCGTCCATAGAGCGGCAGCACCTCGGTGGGGGAGCGGTCCTTCGAATACGCGCCGCGCACGGCATCCGCCGCATCGCGGATCTCCGCCTCGCCGGGCAGGAACACCAGCACGTCGCCCGGGTCCTCGCGGTCGAGTTCACGCAGAGCCGCGACGATGGCCGTGACCTCGTCGGACTCCTCGGTCTCGTCGGTCTGCGCCCGATACCGGATCTCGACCGGGAAGGTACGGCCGGACACCTCGATGATCGGCGCAGGCTCGCCCTCGGGCGTGGCGAAGTGTCGGGCGAAGCTCTCGGGATCGATCGTCGCCGAGGTGATGATCACCTTGAGGTCCGGTCGTTCGGGAAGGATCCGCACGAGGTAACCCAGCAGGAAGTCGACGTTGAGCGAGCGCTCGTGGGCCTCGTCGATGATGATCGTGTCGTAGCGGCGCAGCAGCCGGTCGCGGTGGATCTCGTTGAGGAGGATGCCGTCGGTCATCAGCGCGATGCGCGTCTCGTCCGAGACCTTGTCGGTGAAGCGCACCTTGTAGCCGACGAGCGTGCCGAGCTCGACCTGCATCTCCTCGGCCACGCGCTCGGCGATCGTGCGGGCGGCGAGACGGCGCGGCTGCGTGTGGGCGATGCGCTCACGGCCCAGCTCGAGGCAGATCTTCGGCAGCTGCGTGGTCTTTCCCGAGCCCGTGGCTCCGGCCACGATGACGACCTGGTTGTCGCGGATGGCGTCGGCGATCTCCTCCCGCGCGGCGCTGACGGGCAGCTCGGGAGGATAGAAGATCACGGGAGAAGGCATAGAACTCCCATCGTACGATTCATCCGTGAGCACTGTGCCGAAGCCTCTTCCCGCATCGCGGTGGTTCCACGAGTTCGGGCGGGCTCCGCGCATCCTCGGACTCGACGTCGCCCGAGGGCTGGCGATCCTCGGCATGGCCGGGGCGCACATCGGCGAGACCGAGGCGTTCGATCCGTTCGACCTGTCGACGTGGACCGACCTCGTGCACGGTCGATCATCGATCCTCTTCGCCGTGCTCGCGGGCGTCTCGATCGCCCTGATGACCGGCCGCCACGTGCTGCCCGACCCCGAGCGGATGCCGAGCCTCCGCCTGCAGCTGGTCGGTCGCGGAGCGGTGATCTTCATGATCGGTCTCGCGCTCGAGATGCTGAACACTCCGATCGCCGTGATCCTGACCCTCTACGGGCTGCTCTACGTCGCCGTCATCCCGTTCCTCCGGTGGCAGCCGTGGAAGCTGCTGCTCGCCGCCGGCATCCTGGCGCTCGCGGCCCCGGCGTTGCTCGCGCTGCTCGCCGCGCTCACCCTCGACCCGTCCGGCGCCGGGATCAGCCTGGTGCTGTACGGCTCGTATCCGATCACGGCGTGGCTCGCGTTCGTCTTCGGCGGCATGGCCCTCGGGCGTCTGCACGTCGAGAAGCTCGAGACCGCGGCGATCGCACTCGGCGTGGGCGTGGGGCTCATGGTCGTCGGCTACGGACTCGGTCTCGTCGGGGGCGTCACCCGCCTGGGCTCCGGCTCCTCGATCGCCCGAGGCGAGCCCGCCGCGGGGTGGAGCTCCTACTCCGATGCCCTGGCCGCGGCGGATCCGGGGGGCGCCGTCGTCCGAGCGATCTTCGCCGTCGACCCGCACTCGGGTGGCACGGCCGAGATCCTCGGCTCCGGCGGTTTCGCCCTGTCGATCATCGCGCTGTGCGTGCTGTTGAGCGGCCCGCTGCGTGCCGTGCTGCTTCCGCTGGGGGCGCTGGGGTCGATGCCGTTGTCGGCATACAGCGTGCACGTGCTGTCGGTCGCGCTCGTGGCAGGACCCGGAGGTTTCTTCTCGAGCAACGCCTTCTGGGCGGCGACCGCCGTCGCGCTGCTCCTTCTCACCACGCTGTGGTCGATCCTGTTCGGGCGCGGTCCTCTCGAAAGGCTCGTGGGCTGGGTCGCAGCGAGGATGGCGGCAGTTCCTCCTGGGCAGCCTGTCATCACAGGTCGTAGGGTGGATTCATGACGATTCCTGCACTCGAACTGAACGACGGCCATTCCATCCCACAGCTCGGCTACGGGGTGTTCAAGGTTCCGGCCGACGAGACCGAACGCGCCGTGAGCGAGGCGCTCGAGATCGGCTACCGCCACATCGACACGGCGGCGATCTACGGCAACGAAGAGGGCGTCGGGGCGGCGATCGCCTCCTCCGGCATCCCGCGCGACGAGCTGTTCATCACGACCAAGCTCTGGAACGACCGCCACCACGACGACGAGCCCAACAAGGCCATCGCCGAGAGTCTCGAGAAGCTCGGGCTGGACGCCGTGGACCTCTACCTCGTGCACTGGCCCACCCCGGCCAAGGACGACTATGTGCACGCCTTCGCGAAGCTCGTCGAGCTGCGCGAGGCGGGGCTGACGCGCAGCATCGGCGTCTCGAACTTCCTCGTTCCGCACCTCGAGCGCGTGGTGGCCGAGACCGGTGTGACGCCGGCGGTCAACCAGATCGAGCTGCACCCGGCCTACCAGCAGCGCGACATCGTCGACTGGGCGACCGAGCACGGCGTCCGCATCGAGTCGTGGGGCCCGCTCGGCCAGGGCAAGTACGACCTGTTCGGCACGCCGGCTATCGCCGAGGCTGCAGCGGCGCACGACGTCACTCCCGCACAGGCCGTGCTGCGCTGGCACCTGCAGCGCGGATTCATCGTCTTCCCGAAGTCGGTGCGGGCCGAGCGCCTGCGCGAGAACCTCGACGTGTTCGGGTTCGAGCTCTCCGACGCCGAGGTCGCGGCCATCGACGCGCTCGACCCGCTCGACGGCTCGGGCCGGGTCGGATCGCACCCCGACGAGGTGAACTGAAACGCTCCGTGTCCACAGATGACGCCCCGTGTCGCTTCCCGCGACACGGGGCGTCGTCGTGAGTAGCGTCGTCGGCATGACAGCTCCCTACCGCGTCGTCGCCGTCTCCGGCTCTCTGCACGAGCCCAGCAAGACCACGGCCCTCATCCGTGCGATCGCCGCAGCGATCGCCGAGCGCGCCGAGGTCGAGATCGAGGTCATCGAGCTCACCGACATCGGGCCCTCGCTGGCGGGTGCTCTTCGGCGCGACCAGCTTCCGGCGCGTGTCGAGGAGAAGCTGGTGGCGATCGAGGCCGCAGACCTCCTGATCGTCGGCAGCCCCGTCTACCGGGCGTCGTTCACCGGTCTGTTCAAGCACCTGTTCGACTTCGTGGGACAGTACGAACTCGTCGGCAAGCCGGTGCTGCTCGCCGCCACCGGCGGCGGCGAGCGTCACGCACTCATCATCGAGCACCAGCTGCGTCCGCTGTTCGCGTTCTTCCAGGCGCTGACGCTGCCACTCGGGGTCTACGCCAGCGACACCGATTTCGACGGCTACGTGATCGCGTCCGATGTGCTCCGCACGCGCATCGCCCTCGCGGCCGAGCGCGCGCTGCCGCTCGTCGGCTATGCGGCATCCCGACCGGTGGAGCTGCTCGTCTCCTGACCGTCTCACCGCGCGATCGGCGTAGCGTGGTCGTATGACGAACCGGCTCGCCGACACGCTCAGCCCGTACCTCCGCGCCCACGCCGACAACCCTGTCGACTGGTATCCCTGGGGTCCCGAGGCCTTCGCCGAGGCGCAGCGACGAGATGTGCCGCTGCTGATCTCGACCGGGTATTCGACCTGTCACTGGTGTCATGTGATGGCCAGGGAGTCGTTCGCCGACCCCGACACGGCCGCGCTGATCAATCGCGACTTCGTGGCGGTGAAGGTCGACCGCGAGGAGCATCCCGATGTCGACGGCGCCTACATGGCCGCCGCGTCGGCGTTCACGCAGAATCTCGGCTGGCCGCTGACCGTCTTCACGACTCCGCGAGGCCGCACCTTCTATGCCGGAACCTACTGGCCGCCCGTGGCTCGACAGCCGATGCCCGCGTTCCGTGACGTGCTGGCCGCGGTGCAGGAGGCCTGGAGCGACCGCCGGACACAGGCTGAAGAGTCCGCGGACGCCGTGGCAGAGGCTCTGGCGAGGGCTGCCGCCACGACTCCCTCCGAGCTGCCGGACGCCGCGGCGATCGCGGGCGCTGCGCAGGCGATCGCGGCGCGAGAGGACCGGCAGTTCGGCGGCTTCGGCGGCGCGCCGAAGTTCCCGGTCGCGACGACGCTGGGGCTGTTGCAGACGCCGCTGGTGCGACGGGAGGCGCCGGATGCGGCGGCATCGGCTGGGCGGGCGCTCGCCGCGATGTCGGCATCCGACCTCCGCGATGCCGACGGAGGATTCTTCCGCTACGCGACGCAGCGCGACTGGACGGTGCCGCACTACGAGCGGATGCTGACCGACAACGCCCAGCTGCTCGCGGTCGCCCTGGACGCGGGGGACGAAGCGACCGCGCGTGGCGTCGCGGGCTTCCTCACCGGCACCCTCCGCCGCTCGGGTGGGGGATTCGGCGCCGCTCAGGACTCGGAGTCGTGGATCGACGGTCAGCGCAGCGAGGGCGGCTACTATCTGCGTCCGGTCGCAGACCGGGCAGGTCTCGAGCCCCCGGCCGTCGACGGCAAGGTCATCACCGGGTGGAACGGCCTCGCGATCGCGGCGCTCGCACGGGCGGGCGCCGCACTCTCGGAGAGCTCGTGGGTGCAGGTCGCGGTCGACGCCGCGGAGTTCGTGCTCAGAGTCAACCGGGACTCGGCCGGATCGCTCGTGCGCGCCTCGCTCGACGGCGTCGCCTCGGGTGCCGTCGCGACGGCGGCCGATGTCGCTCTTCTGGCCGAGGGGCTGTTCGCGCTCGCCGCAGCGACCGGCGAGGCCGCGTGGGCGATCGAGGGGCGCACCCTGCTCGACGCGGCGATCGCGGGACTCGACGGCGACCCGCTGCTCGCCGAGCACGGCATCGCCGCAGCGCCCGACCAGACCGACGGGGATCTGCCCTCGGATGCGGCCGCGGTCGCCTCCGCATCCCTTGCCGCCTGGCGGCTCGGGGCGGGGGACCGGTATCGCGAGGCAGCCGTCGAGCGCGTGCGGGAGCATGCGGCACAGGCTGTCGCTCAGCCGTTCGCACACGGCAGCCTGCTGCGCGTGGCGGCGGGCCTCGTCGACGCGCCGAGACAGCTGGTCGTCGTCACCGACGCGCCGGCGGGTGACCTCGCGTCCGCGGCGCGCGCTGCAGAGGCCGACGTGGTCGCGATCGTCGCGCCAGGGCAGGCGAAAGCCTTCGCGGAGGCCGGCTTCGAGCTGTTCGAGGGCAAGGGCGACGCGGGGGAGCTGGCCTTCGACTGCCGCTCGTTCGTGTGCCGGCTTCCTGTGAGCGATCCCTCGCAGCTGTCTCGCACGCGCTGACCGAGGCCTGCGCAGTCTGCTCACCTCTGAGCCCGATCCACCCCGCCGGTTGCGCGCGTTGTGCACCGGATGCTGCACCGATTGCCCAGTCGGAGAGATCCGGTCTAGTGTTGCGCGACAGCTCACGGAGCCTTAGGGCTCCGCACCCGCATCTCAGCAAGGACGCTCAGACGATGACCCTCCCCACCCGTGCCGGACTCGATGCCGTGCCCGCCTACCGGCAGGGGCGTTCCGCTCCGGCCGGTGCCTCGAAGCTCTCCTCCAACGAGTCGCCGCATCCGCCCCTCGCGTCCGTCATCGACGCGGTGCAGCAGCGCCTCGCCTCGATGCACCGCTATCCCGACATGAGCGCCTCTGCGCTCCGCGAGCGCCTCGCCGAGCGGTACGGCGTCGATTCGGCCTCCGTCACCGTCGGAGCGGGCTCGGTCGAGATCGCCTCGCAGCTCATCCACGCGGTCGCCGGGCCCGGTGACGAGGTGATGTTCGCCTGGCGATCGTTCGAGGCATACCCGTCGCTGGTGCGCATCGCCGGAGCGAGTCCGGTGGCGGTGCCCCTGACCGCGGATCACACCCACGACCTCGAGGCCATGCTCGCCGCGATCACGCCGCGGACCCGCCTGATCTTCGTGTGCAACCCGAACAACCCGACCGGCACGGTGGTCGGCGCCGACCAGCTCGAGGCGTTCGTCGCCGCCGTGCCCCACGACGTGCTCGTGGTGATCGATGAGGCGTACGTGCACTTCGACCGCACGGAGTCCCAAGGCGCGGGTGTCGAGCTCTTCCGCCGGCATCCGCACGTCGCGGTGCTGCACACGTTCTCCAAGGCCTACGGGCTCGCGGGTCTGCGCATCGGCTACGCGCTGTCGCCGTCGTCGATCGCCGACAGGCAGCGCAAGGTCGCGGTTCCGTTCGGCGTGACGGACCTGGCCCAGGCCGCCGCGCTCGCCTCGCTCGACGCCGAGCACGAACTCGCCGAGCGCATCGACGAGGTCGTCGCCCACCGGGAACGCCTGCACGACCTGCTGGTGGCGGCGGGATGGCTCGCGGTCGCGTCGCAGGCGAATTTCGTCTGGGTGCCGGCGGGCGACCGCACCGACGAGCTCGAGTCGGTGCTGCGTGAGGGCGGGGTGATCACCCGGGCGTTCGCGGGTGAGGGGATCCGCATCTCATCGGGTTCAATGGAGGACATAGACCGGGTGCAGTCAGCGCTCCAGGCTGAGACCGCACTGCAGGAGGCACGCGCATGACCGCGGTTGCGACCACGACGACAACGACGAAAGGTCTGCACCCGGGGCTGACCCGCAGTCAGATCTCGATGATGGGACTCGGCGGCGCGATCGGCGCCGGGCTGTTCGTCGGTTCGGGTCAGGCGATCAGCATCGCCGGTCCCGCTGTGCTGATCTCCTATCTCGTCGCCGGCGGCATCGTCGTGCTCATCATGGCGATGCTCGCCGAGATGGTCGCCGCCCGCCCGAGCTCCGGGGCCTTCAGCTCGTTTGCGCAGAAGGCGATGGGGCGCAGCGCGGGCAGTGCGGTCGGCTGGCTCTACTGGATCCAGCTCGTCGTCGTCATCGCCGCCGAGGCCACCGGCGCCGCCGGGATCATCGCGGCCTGGGTCCCCGGCATCCCGGCCTGGGCGTGGGTGCTCGTCTTCGTCGTCGCCCTGACCGCGGTCAACCTGTTCGGGGTGCGCAACTACGGCACGTTCGAGTTCTGGTTCGCGGCGATCAAGGTCGCCGCGATCATCGTGTTCCTCGTCGTCGGCGTGTGCGCGATCCTGGGATTCATCCCGGGTGTTCCGGCGACCGGCATCAGCAACCTCGTCGACAACGGCGGCTTCGCCCCGAACGGCCTCACGGGCATCGCGGCGGCGCTCCTCATCGTGGTCTTCGCGTTCGGCGGCACCGAGGTCGTCGCGATCGCCGCCGCGGAATCCGACGATCCCGCGCGCAACATCCGCCGCATCGTGCGGGAGGTCCTCGTGCGCATCCTCATCTTCTACGTCGGCTCGATCTTCGTGATCGTGTCGGTGCTCCCGTGGAACGATCCCGCGGTCAAGGACGGCCCGTTCTCTGCAGTGCTCAGTACGCTGCAGCTGCCGGGAGTCGGCCTCGTGATGGACCTCATCGTCGTCATCGCGCTGCTGTCGGCGATGAACGCGAACATCTACGGAGCCTCGCGCATGGCCTACTCGCTCGGCGAGCGCGGCCTGGCGCCGCTCGCGGCGACGCGCACGACGGCGAAGGGCGTGCCGGCCGTGGCCGTGCTGGCCTCGGTCGCGTTCGGATTCATCACCGTGGGGCTGAACTGGGCATTCCCCGATGTGGTCCTTCCTGCACTGCTCAACGTGGTCGGGTCGACGCTGCTCATCATCTGGACGGCGACAGCGGTCTCGCAGATCATCCTGCGCCGCCGCGCCGATCGTGCGGGTGCGGCGATGCCGATGCGCATGTGGGGCTTCCCCTGGCTGTCCTGGCTGTGCCTGGCGCTCCTCGCGGGTGTCATCGCGCTGACCATGATCGACGAGGCCGCCCGCGTGCAGCTGCTGCTGACGATCGGTCTGACCCTCGTGCTGCTGATCGTCGCGCGACTCACACGGAATGCCTCGCGCCCCGGGGTCACCAGCGAGCGCGACCGCTCGGTCGTGGACTGACCATGCGCATCGATCGTCTCGACGCCGAGCTGATCCGCATGCTCACCGAGTCTCCCCAGCTGCCGATCCTCGAGTGCGCGCGACGTCTCGGCGTCGCTCGGGGAACCGCCACGAGCCGGCTTGCCCGACTGCACGAGGGCGGAGTGATCGAGGCGATCGTGCCCCGTGTCGACCCCGCCGGCTTCGGCTACGGGGTCGTCGCGTTCTGCCTCGTCGAGATCGATCAGAAGGTCGGGCACGACGACGTCGCCACGGCCCTCGCCGACGCGGTGCCCGAGATCGTCGACATGCACACGGTCACCGGAGCGAGCGACATGCAGCTGCGGCTCGTCGCCCGTGATGCGACCCAGCTGCAGGAAGTGCTCGACCGTGTCGCTCTGGTGCCGGGGGTCGCTCGCACGGCGTCGTCGATCGCGATGCGGACGCACCTGTCCGGTCGCGTGCTGCCTCTGGTCGAGCATGTCGCGGGGGAGGGCGACTGACGGGTCAGATCCAGCCGGGCAGCCAGTTGTGCAGGAGCCAGAAGTCGTACGGCACGCTCATGCCCGTCCAGACCGGGTAGAAGAACGCGGAGACCAGCACCACGACGACGAGGAAGACCATCACCGTGCGCTCGCCGGACTGGCGGCGGTGCAGCGTGTCCTCGCGGCGCCCCGCGATCTGACGGAGGACGACCGCGAGCGCGAGCACGAGGAACGGTGCCATCGCCACCGTGTAGAACTGGAAGATCGTCCGCTCGGGGAACAGCAGCCAGGGCACGTACGTCGCCGCGAGACCGACCAGCGGGAAGCTGAGAACAGGGCCGACGGGGCGCCGCTCGGCCCACCCGCGCACGAGACGGTAGAGCAGGTAGAGAGCCGCCGCGACCCCGGAATACCAGATCAGCGGGTTGGGGATCGTCGAGATCACCGCGATGCAGTGATCGACGCCGCACGGACCCGGATCGCCGGCCACCCAGACCGCCGTGGGGCGCAGCAGCAGCGGCCACTCCCACGCGGGGCTCGCGTACGGGTGGCCTGTGCTGAGGCCGACGTGGAAGTTGAGGATGGCCTCGTGATAGTTCCACAGAGCGATCAGCGGATTCGGGTCGCTCTGACGGGCGTAGCCTCCGTCGGTGACGAGCCACCCCGTCCAGCTCACGAGGTAGGTGGCGAGCGCCGGCAGCACGAGCAGCACGAACGACACAGGCCCCTGGCGGAAGGCGGCCGCCGTCGGCCAGAGCACGACCCCGGCGCGGCGTCGGGCCAGAGCATCCGTCACCACGACGTACAGCCCGAAGGCCGCGAGCGCATAGAGCCCCGACCACTTGACGGCGCAGGCCGCCCCGAGCGCGATGCCGGCCGCAATCAGCCAGGGGCGCCGCCAGAGCACGGGTCCCCACATCGGCGCGGGGGAGTCGGTCTCGAAGTCTGCGCGTTCGAGCACGGGGATCGACCGGTCGCGGTCGATCAGGATGAACAGCGCGCCGAGCAGGAGGAAGAACGTCAGCGGACCGTCGAGCAGCGCGGTGCGACTCATCACGATGCTGAGCCCGTCGATGGCCAGCAGGGTTCCGGCGACGGTCGCCACCACGATCGACCCGGTCAGTCGGCGGGCGACCAGATAGACGAGCAGCACCGTGGCGGCGCCCAGCATCGCCGTCGCGATGCGCCAGCCGACTGTGTTGTCCGGACCCCCGACGGCCATCCCCAACGCGATGAGCCACTTGCCCAGGGGTGGATGCACGACGAACGCCCCGGCGTCCGACAGCGGCAACTGCTGCAGCGTGATGAACGCCTCGTTCGCATCCTTGCCCCAGGTGCCCTCGTATCCCAGGGTCCACAGCGACCAGGCGTCCTTGACGTAGTAGGTCTCGTCGAAGGCGAGCTGGTGCGGATGACCGAGGTTGACCAGGCGCAGCACCGCGGCGAGAGCGGTGACAACGAGCGGCGCGAACCAGCGCACCATGCGTCCCCAGTCGGGATCCTGCAGCACGCGGTCGCGCAGGCGCTCGTAGCGCGTCAGGCGCTGCTCGGGAGGAGGCAGCAGAGGCAGGGGCGCGGTCACCGCACCAGCCTAGACACTCCGCCGATGGGCGCCGCCTAAGCTGGGCAGGTGATCATCCTCGCCGCAACACCGATCGGAAACCTCGGGGATGTCTCGCGTCGCCTCATCGAGGTGCTGGAGAACGCCGAGGTCGTCGTCGCGGAGGACACCCGCACCACGCAGCGCCTCATGCAGGCTCTGCAGATCGCGAACCGTCCGCGTCTGATCGCCCTGCACGATCACAACGAGAAGCAGAAGGCGGCAGAGCTCGCGGCCCTCGCGATCGAGACCGACGTCGTCGTGGTGAGCGATGCGGGGATGCCGGCCATCAGCGACCCCGGCTATGGGCTGGTCGCCGAAGCCGTGGCTCAGGGAGTCACGGTCACGGCCATCCCGGGCCCGAGCGCCGTGCTGATGGCGCTGTCGATCTCGGGGCTGCCGACCGATCGCTTCACGTTCGAGGGGTTCCTCCCGCGCAAGCCCGGCGACCGGCGCTCGACGTTGCGCGCGCTCGCCGCCGAGCCTCGGACCATGGTCTTCTTCGAATCGCCCGCCCGGCTGGCGTCGTCTCTGGCCGACATGGGGGTGGCGTTCGGCGACGACCGCCGCATCGCCGTCTGCCGGGAGCTGACCAAGTTCTACGAGGAGGTGCGCCGCGGCACCTCTGCCGAGCTGGTCGAGTGGGCGACGGCCGGCGTCAAGGGCGAGATCGTCGTGGTGGTCGAAGGTGCGCCTCGCCGCGAGGCATCCGCAGACGACGCTCTGGCGCAGGTGCAGCGACTCGTGACGTCCGGTGTGCGTCTGAAAGAGGCATGCGCCGAGGTCGCCGCGGCGACCGGACTGTCGTCGCGTGCTCTCTATCAGGCCGCGCTCGCCGCTCGCACATGACGACGGCGGATGCCGGTGTCGCCGCCGCCTACGACGCGCGGGCGGCGGAGTACGTCGCCGTCGCCGGCACGATCGAGCAGATGGATGCCAGGGATGCCGCGGTCATCGAGTCCTGGCGCGATGGCACCGACGGCCCGCTGCTGGACGCAGGGTGCGGGCCCGGGCACTGGACCGGATTCCTGAGTCGCGGCGGACGCTCGGTGCGGGGGATCGACCTGTCGGGGGAGTTCGTCGCGACCGCGCGCGAACGGCATCCGGGCATCCCGTTCGACCTCGGCTCGTTCCGCGACCTTCCGCTCGAGGCGGGGTCGCTCGGCGGCATCCTCGCCTGGTATTCGCTGATCCACACCCCGCCCGCCGACGTGCGGGCGATCTTCGTCGAGTTCGCCCGCGTGCTCGCCCCGGGAGGCAGCATCCTGATCGGGTTCTTCGACGGCGAGCCGCGAAAGCCGTTCGCGCACGCGGTCGCGCCGGCATACTTCTGGTCGACTGATGCCCTCGCCGCTGTCCTCGCCGACGCCGGCTTCGAGGTGGTGTCGACCGAGGCCCGCGGCCGCGAGGCCGACGAGATCAGCGTCCGCCCACACGGCTCGCTCGTCGCCCGGGCGGCGCCGAGTACCCTGGTGCACACGCGACCGGAGGAGGATCGAGGGTGAGCAAGAAGGCGACCGTCTACGACGTCGCAGACCGCGCCGGAGTGTCGATCGCCACCGTCTCGCGCGTGCTGCGGCAGCCGGATGCCGTGCGCCCGGCCACGCGCGAACGGGTGCTCGACTCGGTCACCGCGCTCGGCTACGTGCCCAGCGGCAGCGCGCGCGGCCTCGCGGAGCGCCGCACCGGCGTGCTGGGGCTCTACTTCCCGGGCTTCGACGCGTCGGAAGATGCACCGGTGCTCGACGTCCTCGCCGACGGCCAGGCCGAGGCGCCGCCGTTCACCGTCGAGAAGACTGCGCCCTCCGACGCGGGCGCGCCGCATCCGACGATGCTGTTCCTCGACGAGGTGCTGCGCGGGGCAGAGCTCGAGGCGTGGAAGCAGGGGTTCGTGCTCATGATCGGCGTCGGTCGCGACGACCCGACGCGCGAGACCGTGCGCGACATCGCGGGACGCGTCGACGGGCTGATGGTGCTCGCGCAGAGCGTGCCCGACGACGTGCTCGCGCGGCTCGCCCAGCGGATCCCGGTCGTCGTGCTCTCGGGCCCGGCGCGGGGCGACAGCTACGACCATGTGACGGTGAGCAACGCCGAGGCGATGACGGAACTCACCCGCCTGGTGCTCGCTGAGGCGGATGCCGGGGAGATCGCCTTCATCGGCGGCCCGGAGGACTCTCCCGACGGCGCGCAGCGCTGGGACGGCTTCGCCGCCGCCGTCACCGAGGCCGGGGTCGCGATCGACGACGTGATCGTGCTCCGCGGCGACTTCACCCGGGCGTCCGGTCATGCCGCCGCCGAGCAGCTCATCGACCGTGGCGTGCCGTCGGTGCTGGTCGCGGCCAACGATCAGATGGCTCTCGGGGCGATCGAGGCGTTCAGCTCGGCGGGCGTCCGCGTGCCCGACGACGTGCGGGTCACGGGCTTCGACGGCCTCGAGGCGGCGGCGCTCTCGCGTCCTACGCTCACGACGGTGCGCCAGCCGATGATCGACCTCGGCCGGGCCGCCGTGCAGCTGCTCGCACGGCGTCTCGAGCAGCCGGACGCCGATCCGATGACCGTGCGCCTGCCCCTGCAGATCCTCGTGCGCGAGAGCTCGCAGCGCCCCGCGTAGGCCCCCGTCTGGCACCGCTCCCAGGGCGCGACGCCTTGCTTCGCCCCAATGTATGCGCTTACAATCGCTCTTGCGGCTTCGGCCGTGGGGCGCCCCGACCCGTGGGACCCCCTTCATGACACAGACGACATGAGGTGGCAGTGTGGCGAAGACGCACATGCTCCGACGCTGGCGGAGAGCCGCGATCGTGGGACTGGCGGCAGCAGCCGTCGTGCTCAGCGGTTGCAGCATCCAGATCAGTTCGCAGCCCGATCCGTCGATCGGCGACGACACGATGCTCATCAACGCGGACAAGGGGAATCCCTTCTTCACGCGGAACTTCAATCCGTATCTCACCAACACGCGCACGGCGTCGCGGTGGATCTACGAGCCGCTGATCCTGGTGAACCCGCTCGACGGCACCGAGAACCCGTGGCTGGCGAGCGAGTGGTCGCAGCCCGACGCCCGCACGATCGTGATGACCATCCGCGACGACGTCGAATGGAGTGACGGCGAGAAGCTGACGCCCGACGATGTGGCGTTCACGTTCCAGCTGCTCAAAGACAACCCCTCGCTCGACATCAAGGGCGCCTGGCAGCACCTCGAGACCGTCGAGGTCGACGGCGACGACGTCATCATGCATCTGCAGACCGATGACGCCCCCTCGCTGCCCATCCTCGGACAGACCATGATCGTGCCGGAGCACCTCTGGGCCGACGTGAAGGATCCGGGCACGTACCGCAACGAGAACCCGGTCGGCACAGGCCCCTTCGTGCTCGGCAACTACAACGACCAGCAGTACTCGGTCGACAGGAACCCCGACTACTGGCAGGCCGACAAGATCGAGATCGAGCACATCATCCTGCCGTCGACGAACTCGCAGCTCGACACCGTGACTCGCGGATACGACTGGGCCTACTCGTTCATCTCCGATGTCGAGGGCACCTGGGGTGCCGCCAGCGAGGACAACGCCTGGTGGTTCCCGCCGGGAGGCGTGATCGCGCTGATGCCGAACCTCGAGGTCGCACCCTTCGACGACGTGAACGTGCGCCGCGGCATCGCGCTCGCGCTCGACCGTGACGAGATCGCCGAGACCGCCTCCGAGGGCTATATGGAGCCGGCCGGGCAGACCGGCCTCATCCTCCCCAACCAGGAGGAGTACCTCGACCCGAGCATCCCCGATCAGGGCATGCTCACCCAGGACAGGGATGCCGCGCTCGCGGCTTTCGCCGAGGCGGGGTACACGCTCGACGGCGACCGGCTCGTCGGCGCAGACGGCGAGCAGCTGGAGTTCGCGCTGACCACCGCCAACGGCTATTCGGACTGGACCCGCGCGGCGCAGACCGTGCAGAGCCAGCTGGCCGACGTCGGCGTCAAGGTGTCTCTCAAGCTCCCGCAGCCGGCCGGCTACCAGAGCGCCATCAGCAACGGTGACTTCGAGATGGCGATCGGGGGCATGGGCAACGGCGACATCTACCAGGCCTACAACAACCTGCTCTCGAGTGAGTTCTACGTGCCGTCCGGCGAGGCCACCGCGAACAACTTCGAGCGGTACCGCTCGGACGAGGCCGATGCGCTGCTCGCCGAGTATCGGGAGACCGTCGACCCCGCCCGCCAGACCGAGATCGTGCAGGAGCTGCAGGGCATCGTCTACGACGAGATGCCGGTCATCGGTCTCTACTACGGCGGCATCTGGGGCCTGTTCAACGACTCCAAGTTCACCGGCTGGCCCTCAGAGGATGACCCCTACATGATTCCGCAGAACTACGATTCGGCGCCGCTGGGCATCTTCACCCGGCTCGAGCGAGTGAAGGGGGACGACCGATGACGTACGTCTTCCAGAAGATCGGACTGTTCGTCCTCACGCTGTGGGCGGCCATCACGCTGAACTTCTTCCTGCCGCGGCTGATGCCCGGCTCGCCCGCCGACGCCGCGATCGCCAAGCTCTCGCAGAACGGCCCGGTGTCCGATGCCACGCGGGCCGCGATCGAGGCGCAGCTCGGAGTGCCGACCGGTTCCATCTGGGATCAGTACATCGCCTACCTCGGTCAGGTCGCGCGACTCGACTTCGGCGTCTCGTACACCTTCTACCCGCAGACCGTGTCGAGCATGGTCTCGACCGCGCTGCCCTACACGATCGGCCTCGTCGGCATCGTCACGATCCTCGCCTTCGTGATCGGCACGCTGATCGGCACCGCCGCCGCGTGGCGTCGCGGCACGTGGCTCGACTCGCTCCCGACGCTGACGGGGTCGTTCCTCAGCACCTTCCCGTACTTCTGGACGGCGCTGCTGCTGCTGTTCTTCTTCGGGTACGTGCTGCACTGGTTCCCCACGACCGGCGCCTACTCGGCGACGACCACGCCGGGCTTCACATGGGAGTTCATCGTCGATCTCGTGCAGCACGCGGTGCTGCCGGCCGTGACGATCCTGCTGACCTCTCTCGGCGGCTGGATCATCGGCATGCGCAACGCGATGATCAACACGCTCGGTGACGACTACGTGACCTTCGCCGAGGCGAACGGACTGCACGGGCGAACGATCGCGCTCCGGTATGCCGCACGCAACGCGATCCTGCCGAACCTCACCGGCTTCGGGCTCACGCTCGGCGGTGTGGTCGGCGGATCGATCCTCGTGGAGCAGGTGTTCGGCTATCCCGGCATCGGCTACCTGCTCTTCAACGCCGTGATCGGGCAGGACTACCCGCTCATGCAGGCGCTCTTCCTGATGATCACCGTCAGCGTGCTCGTCGCCAACTTCCTCGTCGACATCCTGTACGGCGTGCTGGATCCAAGGACCCGCCGATGACCTCCACCATGAATGTCAAGGTTCCCTCCGACCGGATCGCGGCTCCCAGCCCGTGGCGCTCGTTCGCCCGGATGGTGGGCACGCTCTGGTCCAACGGCAAGGCCCGACTGGGCCTCATCATCCTCGGGCTGTTCGTGCTCGTGGCGGTGTTCGCGCCGCTGCTCGCGCCGTACGGCCCCAAGGAGAACACCTTCGAGCGCAACGCCGACGCGTCGGCTGCGCACTGGCTCGGCACCACCGCCGCCGGTGAAGACGTGCTGAGTCAGCTGATCTACGGCTCGCAGATCAGCCTGCTGGTCGGCATGGCCGCCGGCATCCTCTCCACGATCGTCGCCGTGCTGATCGGTCTGAGCTGGGGCTACATGCGCGGGTTCCTCGGAGAGGTGGTCGGCTTCGTCGTCAACCTCTTCCTGGTGATCCCCGGGCTGCCGCTGATGATCGTGATCGCCGCGTACCTGCAGAACGGCGGCATCCTGATGATCATCGCCGTGATCGTCGTCACCGGCTGGGCGTGGGGTGCGCGCGTGCTGCGCAGCCAGACGCAGTCGCTCCGAGGCAATGACTTCGTCACCTCCGCGCAGTTCTCGGGCGACAGCAGGGCTCGCATCGTGTTCCGCGAGATCCTGCCGAACATGACCTCGATCATCGCGGGCACGCTCTTCGGAGCGGCGACCGCGGCGATCCTCGCCGAGGCGGGCCTCGAGTTCCTGGGCCTCGGCGACTCGAGCATCGTCAGCTGGGGCACCATGCTCTACTGGGCGCAGAACTCCAACTCGCTGCTCACCGGGCAGTGGCTGCTGCTGTTCGCCCCCGGTCTGTGCATCGCCCTGCTTGCTCTGAGCCTGACACTGATCAACTTCGGCGTGGACGGGATCTCCAACCCGCGCCTGCGAGAGGGGAAGGGCCGATGACCGCCATGACCACGGACGACGTGCTGCTCGATGTCCAGGGCCTGTCTGTCGAATACGCCTCACCGGGCAGTTCGCCGGTCACCGCCGTCGATGACGTCTCCTTCACACTGCGTCGAGGTGAGTTCGTCGGACTGGTCGGCGAGTCGGGGTCGGGCAAGTCGACGCTCGGCTTCGCGCTGACGCGGCTGCAGAAGCCCCCGGCGCGCATCAGCGGCGGGCGCATCCTGTTCGACGGTCGAGACATCCGAGAGCTCGACGCCGACGAGCTGCGACGTCAGCGCCAGGGCGGGTTCGCCATGGTGCTGCAGTCCGGCATGAACGCGCTGAACCCCGTGCGCACGATCGGCAACCACTTCCGTGACATCTTCGCCGCGCACGGCCATGTGGCGCGCGACGATCGGGATGCGCGGGCGCGCGAGCTGATCGGCAAGGTCGGTCTGGACCCCGCGGTGCTGGCCCGGTATCCGAGCGAGCTCTCGGGTGGCATGCGACAGCGCACCTCGATCGCGCTGGCCCTGTCGCTCGAGCCGCAGCTGATGGTGTTCGATGAGCCGACCACGGCGCTCGACGTGCTCGTGCAGCACGCCGTGATGGACACCATCAAGGATCTCCAGCGCTCCGAGCACTTCACCGCGATCCTCATCAGCCACGACCTGGGCATCGTCCTCGAGGCGACCGACCGGGTGATGGTCATGCACGAGGGGCAGATCGTCGAAGACGCGCCGAGCGGCGACATCCTGCATCGTCCGCAGGACGACTACACGCGGATGCTGCTCAGCCACTACGCCGACCCTCGAGCCGAGTCGATCTCGATCCCCGGCTTCGTCGATCTCGGCACCCGCAGCCGCGAGGGGCATTCGCGCACCGATCTGACCGAGACTCTGCCCACGGTGTCGAAGCGCGACACCCGCCGGGCGGATGCCGCGATCGTGGTCGAGGGCGTGTCGAAGCGCTACCCGGCTCCGCGCCGCGGCGAGCAGCCCGTGACAGCGGTCGACGATGTGTCCTTCCGGCTCGAGCCCGGAGAGGCTCTGGCGCTCGTCGGCGCCTCCGGCTCGGGCAAGTCGACCCTGGCGAAGCTCATCACCGGGGTCGAGAAGCCCACCGGGGGCACGGTGCGCTTCGGCGATGTCGACGTGGCGAGCCTGCGTCGTCGGGGCCTGCGCGACCTGCGCAAGGACGTGCAGATGGTGTTCCAGGATCCCTATGCCGCGCTGAATCCGCTGCACACCGTCGAGTACGCGCTCAGCAGGCCGATCCGCAACTACACCTCGCTGCGCGGTGACGAGGCGAGAGCCCGGATGCTCGAGCTCCTCGAGACCGTCGGCCTGACCCCGGTCGAGCAGTTCGCGGCCAAGCTGCCGCATCAGCTCTCCGGCGGACAGCGCCAGCGCGTGGTCATCGCCCGGGCGCTCGCGAGCGATCCCCAGGTGCTCATCGCCGACGAGCCGGTGTCGATGCTCGACGTGTCGCTGCGCGCCGGAGTGCTCGCCCTGCTCGAGGACCTGCGCGAGAGGTGGGGCATCAGCATGCTCTACATCACGCACGACCTGCTCAGCGCCCGGCTCGTCACCGAGAACATCCTCGTGCTCAACGGCGGTCGCGTCGTCGAGCGCGGCGAGACCTCGCACGTCCTCCAGCATCCGGAGGATCCGTACACGGTGCAGCTGCTCGACGCGGTGCCCAATCCATCCCGAATCTCGAAATAGAGAGGAGCACTCGTGCTCACATTCCCTGACGGCTTTCTCTGGGGCGCTGCGACCGCAGCCCATCAGGTGGAGGGGAACAACACGACCAGCAACTGGTGGGCTATGGAGCATGCTCCCGGCTCGCCCATGGTCGAGCCCTCGGGCGACGCGGCCGACCACTTCCACCGGTACCCCGAGGACATGCGTCTGCTGGCGGATGCCGGTCTGAACTCCTACCGCTTCTCGATCGAGTGGGCCCGCATCGAGCCCGAGCGCGGCTTCGTCTCGCGGGCGATGCTCGACCACTACCGCCGCATGATCGACACCGCCCGCGAGAACGGGCTCGACCCGACGGTGACCCTGATGCACTTCACGGTGCCGCAGTGGTTCCAGAAGGACGGCTTCTGGCGCGCCGACGACGCGGTCGATCTGTTCTCCCGCTATGTCGAGACCGTGCTCCCGATCCTCGAGGGCGTGACCTACGTCTGCACGATCAACGAGCCCAACATCGCGGCGATGCTCGCCGGGGGAGAGGATGCCTCGAACCTCGTCGCCTTCGGACTGCCGAACCCCGACCTCGCGGTCGCGGACACGCTGCTCGACGCGCACCACCGCGCGTCCGAGATCCTGCACTCCGTCGCGGGCGTGCAGGCCGGGTGGACGATCGCGACGCAGGCCTTCCACTCCACCGGCGAGCCGGGAGCCGACGAGATGCTCGCCGCGTACGGCGACCCCCGAGACCACTGGTACCTCGACCAGTCGGCCGGCGACGACTTCGTCGGCGTGCAGGCCTACACGCGCACCTTCATCGGGCCTGAGGGTCCGCGGCCGGTCGCCGACGACGTCGAGACCACGCTCACCGGCTGGGAGTTCTTCCCTGAGGCGCTCGAGATGGGTGTGCGCAGCGCCTGGGAGCGCAGCGGTGGAGTGCCCGTGCTGGTGACCGAGAACGGCATCGCGACGAGCGACGACACCCGTCGCATCGCCTACACGCAGGGGGCCCTCGAGGGGCTGCATCGCGCGATCTCCGACGGCGTCGAGGTGAAGGCCTATCAGCACTGGAGCGCGCTCGACAACTACGAGTGGGCCAGCGGTTTCCGCCCGACCTTCGGCCTGATCGGCTTCGACCACGAGACGTTCGAGCGCTCTCCGAAGCCCTCGCTCGCCTGGCTCGGCGAGGTCGCGCGCCGCAACGGTCTCTGAGCCGCGTGACCCCGGGGCGCTGCCCCGGGGTTACGCTCGGATCATGAGCCACGCAGTCCGCGCGAAGCGCGGAGACCGCTTGCGATCGGCGGCCGCCGGGCTGAGCGCGGCGGTCGCCGCGGTCGGGCTCGCCGAGCTGGTCGCCGCAGTCGTCGAGCCGAGCGCGAGCCCGTTCGCCGTGATCGGCGGCGGTCTCATCGACCTCGCGCCGAGCTGGGCCAAGGATGCGGCCATCGCGCTGTTCGGCACCGGCGACAAGGTGGCGCTGATCACCGCGATCGCCGTGGTGCTCACAGGCGTCGCCGCGCTCGCCGGCATCCTCGAGTCCCGTCGAGCGGGCGTGGGATCCGCGATCTTCGCCGCTCTGGGCGTGCTGGCGCTGGTGGCCGCGATGATCCGCCCGGGTGCGGGCCCGTTCGCCTGGCTCCCGGGTCTCGTCGCCGGCGTGACCGCGGTCGTCGCTCTGCGGCTGCTCATGCGCCGGGTGCATCCGATTCCCTATCTCCGCGCCGAGCACGAGGAACGTCGACAGTTCCTGCTCTGGACCGTCGGCGTCGCCGCCACCGGCGTCGCGGCGCTCGTCATCGGCAGTGCCGCCCGCGGTGCGACGCGGTCGATCGAGGCGATCCGCTCGGCGTTGCGTCTGCCCGAGGCGGCCACCCCGGCACCGGCGGTGGCGGCAGGTGCGGAGCTCGACATCCCGGGGCTCGCTCCCGTCGTGACGCCGAACGCCCAGTTCTACCGCATCGACACCGCCCTCATCGTGCCGCGCATCGACCCGGCCGACTGGTCTCTGCGCATCCACGGGATGGTCGATCGTGAGGTCGTGATCACGTGGGACGAGCTGCTCGGCCTGCCGATGCAGGAGTCGCACGTCACTCTCGCGTGCGTGTCGAATCAGGTCGGCGGGGACCTGATCGGCAACGCCCTCTGGCTCGGGCATCCGGTGCGGGATCTGCTCGCGAGAGCGGGAGTCGATCCCGACGCCGACATGGTGCTGTCCCGCTCCTCCGACGGATTCACGGCGTCCACTCCGATCGAGGCGCTCACCGACCAGCGCGACGCCCTGCTCGCGGTCGGCATGAACGGCGATGCGCTGCCTCTCGAACACGGCTTCCCGGTTCGCATGGTGGTGCCCGGTCTCTACGGCTACGTATCCGCGACCAAGTGGGTGACCGAACTCGAGGTCACCCGTTTCGACCGCGCCACCGCGTACTGGACCGACCGGGGGTGGTCGGAGCGCGGACCGATCAAGCTCCAGTCGCGTATCGACGTGCCCCGGCGAGGGACCCGGATCGAGGCGGGTGATGCCGTCATCGCCGGCATGGCGTGGCAGCAGCACGTGGGCGTCGAGGGCGTCGAGGTGCGGATCGACGACGGCGAGTGGCGGCGGGCAGAGCTCGCCTCCGCGATCTCCGACGACACCTGGTTGCAGTGGCGTCTCGACTGGGCGGCTGAGAGCGGCGCGCACACGATCGAGTGCCGCGCGATCAGCGCGGACGGCGAGACGCAGACCTCGGATCCGGCCGATGTCGTGCCCGACGGCGCCCAGGGGTGGCACCGCATCGACGTGTCGGTCGCCTGAGCGTAACGACGCCCGGCATCCCACCTAGAATTGACGGCATGCCCGCTGGCGAATCGTTCTACATCACCACGCCCATCTACTACCCCTCCGACGTGCCCCACATCGGTCACGGGTACACCTCGGTGGCGGTCGACGCGCTCGCGCGCTGGCACCGGCAGGGCGGCGATGACACGTGGATGCTCACGGGCACCGACGAGCACGGCCAGAAGATGCTCCGTGCCGCGGCGGCGAACGGCGTCACCCCGCAGGAGTGGGTCGACAAGCTCGTCACCGAGTCCTGGTTCCCGCTGCTCGAGACGCTCGACGTCGCGAACGACGATTTCATCCGCACCACGCAGGAGCGCCACGAGACCAATGTGCAGACGTTCTTCCAGCGTCTGTACGACCGCGGCTACATCTACGCGGGCGAGTACGAGGCGCTGTACTGCGTGGGGTGCGAGGAGTTCAAGCCCGAGTCCGAGATCGTCGACGGCACCGGGCCGTTCGAGGGACTCAAGGTCTGCGCGATCCACTCGAAGCCGCTCGAGCTGCTGCAGGAGAAGAACTACTTCTTCAAGCTCAGCGAGTTCCAGGACCGCCTGCTCGAGCTCTACAAGACCCAGCCCGATTTCGTGCGCCCCGATTCGGCGCGCAACGAGGTCGTCTCGTTCGTGAGCCAGGGTCTCAAGGACCTCTCGATCTCGCGATCGACCTTCGACTGGGGCATCCCGCTGCCGTGGGACGAGTCGCACGTCATCTACGTGTGGGTCGACGCGCTGCTCAACTACGCCACCGCCGTCGGGTACGGCTCCGATCAGGAGACGTTCGACCGCCGGTGGCCCGCCTATCACGTGGTCGGAAAGGACATCCTGCGCTTCCACGCCGTGATCTGGCCGGCGCTGCTGATGGCTGCCGGTCTCGACGTGCCCAAGGGCGTCTTCGCGCACGGCTGGCTGCTCGTCGGCGGCGAGAAGATGTCGAAGTCGAAGCTCACCGGCATCGCGCCGACCGAGATCACCGACGTCTTCGGGTCCGACGCCTACCGCTTCTACTTCCTCTCGGCGATCGCGTTCGGCCAGGACGGCTCGTTCTCGTGGGAGGACCTCTCTGCCCGCTACCAGGCGGAGCTCGCGAACGGCTTCGGCAACCTGGCCTCGCGAACGACGGCGATGATCGAGAAGTACTTCGAGGGCATCGTGCCGCCGCCCGCCGAGTACACCGAGAAGGATCTCGAGATCCAGAGGATCGTCGCGGATGCCGCGTCGAACGCGGATGCCGCGATCGAGCAGTTCCGCATCGACGAGGCCATCTCGTCGATCTGGACGATCGTCGACGCCCTCAACGGCTACATCACCGAGAACGAGCCGTGGGCCCTGGCTCGCGACGAGGCTCAGCGCGAGCGCCTCGGCACCGTGCTCTACACGTGCGCCGAGGGACTGCGCGCGCTCGCGGTGCTGCTCTCGCCCGTGATGCCGCAGTCGACCGAGAAGCTCTGGGTCGCCCTCGGTGCCGCAGAGAGCCTCGGGCGCCTGCAAGACCAGCCGATCCGCGAGGCCGGCGCCTGGGGCGTGCTGCGCCCCGGCACCAGCGTCAACGGTCTCAGCCCGCTGTTCCCGCGCGTGGAGTCCGCCTCCTGAGCATGCCCGACACCTACGTGCAGCGACGCGACGGCGACGGGCGCAAGGACCTTCGATACCCGGCGGCCCCCGAGCCGCTCGCCGTGCCCGTCTACGACAACCACGCGCATCTCGAGATCCTCGACGGCGACGAGCCGCTGTCGCTGACCGAGCAGCTCGATCGCGCGGCGGCCGTGGGCATCGCAGGCGTCGTGCAGGCCTCGGGGGACATCGAGTCGTCGCGCTGGGCCGTCGAGGCAGCGGAGTCGGATCGCCGCGTGCTCGCCGCTGTGGCCATCCATCCCAACGACGCCCCCGCCTACGCCGAGGAGGGCCGTCTCGATGAGGCCGTCGCGGTGATCGACGAGCTCGCCGCCCACCCGCGCACGCGCGCGATCGGCGAGACCGGCCTCGACTTCTTCCGCACCGAGCCCGACCGCCGTGCGCCGCAGTTCGAGTCGTTCGAGGCGCACATCGCGCTGGCGAAGAAGCACGGCATCGCGATGCAGATCCACGACCGCGACGCTCATGATGCCGTGCTCGAGGTGCTGAGCCGGGTCGGCGCCCCGGAGAAGACGGTGTTCCACTGCTTCTCGGGCGACGACGCGATGGCCCGGATCTGCGCGGATGCCGGCTATCACCTGTCGTTCGCCGGCAACGTCACGTTCAAGAACGCGCAGAATCTGCGGGACGCCCTGAGGGTGACGCCGCTCGATCGCATCCTCGTCGAGACCGATGCGCCGTTCCTCACGCCGACGCCGCTGCGCGGCCGTCCCAACGCTCCCTATCTCGTGCCGATCACGGTGCGCTTCATGGCGGCCGAGCTGGGCATCGAGGTCGACGAGCTGTCGGCCCAGCTCGCCGCCAACACCCTGCGGGTCTACGGTTCGTTCACCGACTGATCCACCGGAGCGGCGCTGACGATCTGCGAGATCGGCTTCCACACCAGCAGCAGCGTGAGCGCGGCTCCGACGAAGGCGAACCACCACGGCGCAGTGAGTCCCCAGATCTCGGCGATCACGCCTCCGAGAGCCTGCCCGATGACCATGCCGCCGAACACGCCGACCATGTTGACCGAGGCGACACGGCCCTGCAGCTCAGCGGGCACCAGACGCTGACGCACCGTCGTCGAGATCGTGCCCCAGACGAACGCGTAGGCGCCGAACACGAACATGATCACGAGCGCCACCCACCCCACGGTGGTGAGCGCGAAGGCGAGGTGCATCAGGACCTCGAGCGTCAGCACGACGCGCATGAGCGTCGCGAACGAGACGTGACGCTCGAGCCAGCCGAAGCACAGTGTGGCGAGGATGCCTCCCGCGGCCGAGGCGGTGGTCAGCGCTCCGTACCCGACGGCGCCCATGTTCAGGTGCTCGGTGGCGTAGAGCACGAGCACGCCCCAGGGGGCGGCCCACGTCACGTTGAAGACGAGGATGATCAGCACCAGCATGCGCACCGGCGGGTTCTGCCAGAGCCAGCGCAGCCCCTCGCCGATGTCGTTGTGCACGTGCGACTTCGTGCTCTCCGCCCGCGGCGGGACGGGCGTGCGCGCCATGCGCGAGATGAGCACGACGGCCAGCAGCACGCAGAGCACCTCGAGGAGGAACGGCCAGGCGGTGCCGGCGGCGAAGAGGAACGCGCCCAGCGGGGGTCCCGCGAACTGGTTCGCGACCAGGTAGCCGGCCTGCAGGCGCGCGTTGCCGATGCCGAGATCGGCCGGCTTCACCAGCATCGGCAGCAGCGTGCTGCCCGCGGTGTCGACGAAGACCTCTGCCGTGCCGTAGAGGAAGGCCACCGCGAGCACGATCCAGATGTTCGCGGTGCCGGTGATCAGGAAGACGCAGAGCCCCGCGAGCACCACAGCCCGCGCGGCGTTGGCGAACATCACGAGGCGTCGACGGTCGAACCGGTCGGCGATGGCGCCTGCGTGGAGTCCGAAGAGCAGCCAGGGCAGGAACTGCAGGATCGCACCGGCGGCGACGAGGATCGGCGACGACGTCATCGACGCGATGAGCAGGGGAGCGGCCGCGAGAGCGACGCCGTCTCCGATGTTGCTCGTCCACGATGATGCGAGCAGCCAGCGGAAGTCCCTGCCCATGCGCCGTGGTGCGATCAGTTCACCGAGGGAGGGCATCACTGAAGACTAGTGGCAGGCTCGGACACCGGCGGTGGGGGACAATGGAGCAATGACAGTCACCCTGCTCGGCGCCACCGAGATCCGCCGCCTCGCCGCTGAGCTCGACGTCACCCCGACCAAGAAGCTCGGTCAGAACTTCGTGGTCGATGCCAACACCGTGCGCAAGATCGTGCATGCCGCCCGCGTTCAGCCGGGGGAGCGGGTCGTCGAGGTGGGGCCGGGCCTCGGGTCTCTCACTCTCGCGATCCTCGAGGCCGGCGCCTCCGTCACCGCCGTCGAGATCGATCACCGGCTCGCCGCGCGCCTGCCGCAGACCGCTGCCGAGCACGGCGTCCCCGCCGACATGCTCACCGTCGTCGATGCGGACGCGCTCCGCATCACCGAGCTTCCCGGCGAGCCCACGGTGCTCGTCGCGAACCTGCCGTACAACGTCTCGGTCCCCGTGCTGCTGCACTTCCTCGAGAAGTTCCCGTATCTCCAGCGCGGCGTCGTGATGGTGCAGGCCGAGGTCGCCGAGCGCATCGCCGCGAAGCCCGGCTCGAAGATCTACGGCTCGCCGAGCGTCAAGGCCGCATGGTACGGCGAGTGGAAGCTGTCGGGGACGGTGTCGCGTCAGGTCTTCTGGCCCGTGCCGAACGTCGACAGCCTGCTCGTCGGCTTCGACCGCTCGGTGGGCGAGCGCGGCACGGAGGATGAGCGTCTCCGGACGTTCCAGATCGTGGATGCCGCGTTCAACCAGCGACGCAAGATGCTGCGTCAGGCGCTGTCGGGGCTGTTCGGCAGCTCGGCCGCGGCATCCGAGATTCTGGTGGCGGCGGGAGTGGCGCCCACCGCTCGCGGCGAGGATCTCACGGTCGACGACTACCACCGTGTTGCCCAGCACGTCGCGCAGATCGAAGACGCCGCCGTCACCGGCTAATCTGGCACGGTGACCGAGTCCCCCCGTTTCCGTCCGAACGTCCCTGAGCTCCACCGGCCGTACGCCGCAGATGAGAGCCGCTACCAGCAGTTCGAGTACCGTCAGGTCGGCACCTCGGGGCTGTTCCTGCCACCCATCTCGCTGGGTCTGTGGTGGAACTTCGGCGACAACATCCCGCTCGACAACCAGCGAGCGCTGCTGCGTCACGCGTTCGACCGCGGCATCACGCACTTCGATCTCGCGAACAACTACGGCCCGCCCTACGGCTCGGCCGAGAAGAACTTCGGACGCATCTTCGCCGAGGACTTCCGCCCCTACCGCGACGAGCTGATCATCTCCTCGAAGGCCGGCTGGGACATGTGGCCGGGTCCGTACGGCGACTTCGGCAGCCGCAAGTACATCCTCGCGAGCGCCGAGCAGTCGCTGACGCGCATGGGCCTCGATCACGTCGACATCTTCTATTCGCACCGCGCCGACCCTGTGACGCCCGTCGCCGAGACCATCGGGGCCCTCGACACCCTGGTGCGTCAGGGCAAGGCCCTCTACGTGGGCATCTCGTCGTACAGCGCCGAGCGCACGGCTGAGGCCGTCGCCGTCGCCACCGAGCTGGGCACCCCCCTCGTCATCCACCAGCCCGCGTACTCGATCCTCAATCGGTGGGTCGAAGACGGTCTGACCGACACCCTCGAGCAGTCGGGCGTCGGCGCGATCGCCTTCACGCCGCTCGCGCAGGGCCTCCTCACCGACAAGTACCTCGGCGACGGCACGGCCGCCCGGGCGCAGAAGCGCGGGTCGCTGCCCGACGCGCCGCTGTCGGATGCCGCCGTGCAGACGCTCCGTTCGCTCAACGACATCGCCGAGCAGCGCGGCCAGTCCCTGGCGCAGATGGCGATCCAGTGGACGCTGCGCAACCCGGTGGTCGCCTCGGCGCTGGTCGGCGCATCGCGTCCGGAACAGCTCGACGAGAACATCGCCGCCGTCAACGGTCCGGCGTTCAGCGACGACGAGCTCTCTCGCATCGATGAGGCGGCCGGCACCATCGACGTCGACCTGTGGGCGACGTCCACGGAGCTGTGACGGGAACCGCCAGATGAGCTTCGCCGCCCCCGTCGACTCCGTGCACGTGCGCGCGCCCGGAAAGATCAACGTCTATCTCGGCGTGGGCGGCCGTCACGACGACGGGTATCACGCGCTGGCCACCGTCTTCCAGGCAGTCTCGCTGTATGAGGACGTGATCGCCCGGCATGCCGACGACTTCTCGATCACGGTCTCCGGCGTCGACGATCCCGACTCCGTGCCCCTGGACGATCGCAACCTCGCCATGCGCGCGGCCAAGCTGCTCGCGGCAGCGGCCGAGTACGACGGTGGTGTGGCCCTCGAGATCCGCAAGAGCGTGCCCGTCGCCGGCGGGATGGGCGGCGGGTCGGCGGATGCCGCGGCCGCACTGGTGGCCTGTGATGCGCTGTGGGGCACCGGCTTCTCGACCGCGCGCCTGCATGAGCTCGCCGCGCGCCTCGGCGCCGACGTGCCGTTCGCGCTGCATGGCGGCACCGCCGTCGGCACCGGCCGAGGCGATCAGCTGAATCCGGCGCTGGCGCGGGGACGCTTCGACTGGGTGCTGGTCCCGAGCGACCGGGGACTGTCGACCCCGGGCGTCTACGCGCGGCTCGATGCCCTCCGTGACGCCGAGGGCGCTCTCGCCGATGATCCGCCTCTGTCGCTCGAGGTGCCGGCTCCCGTGCTGCAGGCGCTGCGCTCCGGAGATCCCGAGCTGCTGTCCGAGAGCATCTACAACGACCTGCAGGAGGCCGCTCTGTACGAGCGGCCCGAACTCGAGACCACGATCCTGCGCGGCATCCATGCCGGCGCCCTGCAGGGCATCGTGTCGGGGTCAGGACCCACCGTCGCCCTCCTCTGCGCAGGCCCCGACGGCGCGCAGGAGGTCCAGGCCCTGCTGCGCGAGCACGGGCTCGACTCGCTGCATGTGCACGGCCCCGTGGTCGGCGCGCGCATCCTGGCCTGACCCGCCCCCACCCGCATCCTCGTTCTCGCGAGGTGCGCTCGGCGCGCCTGGCATACATAATAAAGAGACGATGTGACCGTGCACATACAAGGAGGTCTGTGATGTCGACTGCCTCCGAGCGTGCCCGCATGCCGAGCATCCGAGACGTCGCACGACTCGCGGGCGTGTCACACCAGACCGTCTCGCGGGTGCTCAACGATCACCCGAGCATCCGACCCGAGACGAAGGCGAAGGTGCTCGACGCCATCGCCGTGCTCGACTATCGCCCCAACCTCGCGGCGCGGGCGCTGGTGACGAGCAAGTCCAACATGCTGGGCATCCTCGCGGCGACCGTGGGCGAGTTCGGCCCGACATCCTCGATCGTCGGGATCGAGGATGCCGCCCGCGAGGAGGGGTACTCGGTCTCGACGCTCAACCTCTCGGCGACCACGCCCGAGGCGATCGGCAGCGCGCTGCGCCAGCTGGCGCGAGAGCAGGTCGACGGCATCGTCGTGCTGGCGCCGCAGGTGCGGACGTTCCATGTGCTGAAGGGCATGGCGGTCGAGATGCCGTTCGTGTCGCTGCAGACGGCCTCGGGGTCAGACGGGGTGACCCTCTCGGCCGACCAGGTGGCGGGGGCCCGCACCGCGACCGAGCACCTGATCGGGCTCGGCCACAGCGACATCATCCACATCGCCGGGCCGCAGGACTGGATCGAGGCCGAGTCGCGCATGCGCGGGTACCTCGATGCGCTGCGCGAGGCCGATCTGCCCACCTTCCCTCCGATCCGCGGGGATTGGACGGCCGACTTCGGGTACTTCGCGGGGCAGGAGCTCGCCAGACGGCGCGACTTCACCGCGGTGTTCGTCGCGAACGACCAGATGGCGATCGGGCTGCTGCACGGGTTCAGGGATGCCGGCATCCGCGTGCCGGAGGACGTGAGCGTCGTCGGATTCGATGACATCCCCGTGGCGGCGCATGTCGCGCCCACGCTGAGCACCGTGCATCAGGACTTCCCTGAGCTCGGTCGGCGTGCCGTGCGCATCCTGCTGGCGCAGATCCGTGGTGAGCAGGTGCCGCAGTTCGGGCCCCTGCAGACGACGCTGCGCACGAGAGAATCGTCCGCGCCTCGATAAGGCCACATTTTCGCGAGTGGTCTTGACACCGTCTCGGCGAGCGTAGACTATGTAATCCAATGTGAACGGTCACATCGAAGGTGGCCGCCCGTCGCGAGGAAGATCTTGTGAGCACCACAGCAACGTTGCCGGTCGTGTCAGGCCCCATCCTGGAGATGCGCAGCATCACCAAGGAGTTCCCGGGTGTCAAAGCGCTGTCCGACGTGTCCATCACCGTCCGAACCGGAGAGATCCATGCGATCTGCGGCGAGAACGGCGCCGGCAAGTCGACCCTGATGAAGGTCCTCTCCGGCGTGTACCCCTACGGCTCGTATGAGGGGGAGATCCTGCTCTACGGCGAGGAGCAGCGCTACCGCGACATCGCGGCGAGCGAGCAGGCGGGCATCGCGATCATCCACCAGGAGCTCGCTCTCATCCCCGAGCTCTCCATCACCGAGAACATCTTCCTCGGCAACGAGATCCGTCACCTCGGACGCATTGACTGGCAGGCGCAGCGTCAGCGCACGGTCGAGCTGCTGGCCCGCGTCGGTCTGCGTGAAGATCCCGACGTCGCCATCAAGACGCTCGGCGTCGGCAAGCAGCAGCTGATCGAGATCGCCAAGGCCCTCAACAAGGACGTCAAGCTCCTCATCCTCGACGAGCCCACCGCGGCGCTGAACGAGAACGACTCGCAGCACCTGCTCGACCTGATCCTGGGCCTCAAGGCCAAGGGCATCGCGTCGATCATGATCAGCCACAAGCTCAACGAGATCGAGCAGATCGCCGATGAGATCACGATCATCCGCGACGGCCGCACGGTCGAGACGCTCGACATCTCGCGCGGCGAGATCAACGAGGACCGCATCATCCGCGGGATGGTCGGCCGCTCGCTCGAGAGCCGCTACCCCGACCGCACCCCCGAGATCGGCGAGGTCTTCTTCGAGGTCAAGGACTGGTGGGTGCAGCACCCGACGGTGTCCGAGCGCATGGTCGTGAAGGGATCGAACCTCAACGTGCGGCGCGGCGAGGTCGTCGGCATCGCAGGGCTCATGGGCGCCGGGCGCACGGAGTTCATGATGAGCATCTTCGGTCGCTCCTACGGCAACTTCCAGTCGGGCACGATCATCAAGGACGGCGTCGAGATCGCCCTCCCCGACGTGTCGTCGGCGATCAAGCATGGGCTCGCCTACGTCAGCGAGGACCGGAAGGCGCTCGGGCTCAACCTCCTCGACACCATCAAGAGGTCGGTGGTGGCGGCGAAGCTGTCGAAGATCTCGAAGCGCGGCGTCGTCGACGAGCGCGAGGAGTACTCGGTCGCCGAGCGCTACCGCAAGGCGCTGCGCATCAAGACGCCCAGCGTCGAAGAAGGCGTCGGCAAGCTCTCGGGAGGAAACCAGCAGAAGGTCGTGCTGGCCCGGTGGATGTTCACCGACCCCGACCTGCTGATCCTCGACGAGCCCACCCGCGGCATCGACGTCGGAGCGAAGTACGAGATCTACGCGATCATCAACGAGCTCGCCTCGCAGGGCAAGGGCGTCATCGTCATCTCGAGCGAGCTGCCCGAGCTGCTCGGCATCTCAGACCGCATCTACACAGTCTTCGAAGGTCGGGTCACCGACTGCATCCCGGCCGACCAGGCGACACCCGAGGCCCTCATGCGCAGCATGACCTCCGCGACTCAGAAAGCATCCGCATGACCACCGACCTCACGACAACGAAGCGCGGCTTCCACTTCGGCGACATCCGCAAGATGTTCGGAAGCAACGGCACCTCGTCACTGCGCCAGTTCGGCATCCTGGGCAGCCTCATCGTCATCATCGTCCTCTTCGAGATCCTGACGCTGCTGCGCAACGGACCGAACGGCGCGACGCTGACGTCGGGCAACCTGATCAACGTCATCAACCAGTACTCGTTCATCCTGATCCTGGCGATCGGCATGGTGATGGTCATCATCATGGGACACATCGACCTGTCGGTGGGCTCCGTGGCGGCCTTCACCGGAATCATCGTCGCGAAGTCGATGGCCGACTGGAACCTCCCTTGGCCGCTGGCGATCCTCCTCGGCCTGGGCGTCGGCGCCCTGGTGGGTGCGTGGCAGGGGTTCTGGGTCGCGTATGTCGGGGTTCCCGCGTTCATCGTGACGCTCGCCGGCATGCTGTTCTTCCGTGGCGCGCAGCAGTGGATCGGTGACGCGCAGACGATTCCCGTGCCCAAGGGCTTCCAGGTGATCGGCACCGGGTATCTGCCCGAGGTCGGACTCCCGCTCGACTTCAACGTGCCTACCATGATCCTCGCCCTGCTCGCTGTGGCGTGGCTGGTCTTCTGGGAGATCCGCACCCGTCGCCAGCAGCACAAGATGGGCTCCGACAGTGCGCCCCTGTGGGTCAGCGTCGTCAAGGTGGTGCTGCTCTCGGTCGTCGTGCTCGCCGCCGCGTGGATGTTCGCGACGGGCCGTCCCGGCACCAGCTTCCCGGTTCCGGGTCTGATCCTGCTCGCCCTCGTCATCATCTACTCGTTCATCACCCGCAACACCGTGTTCGGCCGTCACATCTACGCCGTGGGTGGCAACCGCCAGGCTGCGCGTCTCTCGGGCGTCAAGGACCGCTGGGTCGACTTCTTCGTCATGATGAACATGTCGATGATGGCGGCACTCGCCGGCATGATCTTCGTGGCTCGTTCGCAGGCGTCCGGTCCGAACGACGGCACCGGCTGGGAGCTCGACGCGATCGCATCCGTGTTCATCGGTGGCGCCGCTGTCGCCGGCGGTATCGGCACCGTGATCGGGTCGATCATCGGTGGTCTGGTCATGGCCTTCCTCAACAACGGTCTCGCTCTGCTCGGCCAGGGCGCCGACGTCGTCTCGATGATCAAGGGCCTCGTGCTCCTGCTCGCGGTCGGCATCGACGTCTGGAACAAGCAGCAGGGCCGTCCGTCGCTCATCGGCCTCCTGACCCGCCGGTCGGGCCGTCGGGGCGACCCGGAGGCGACCCCGACCTTCGAACCCAACAGGACTTACCAAGCCCCTCCCGTCGACAAGACGAGGGCCGAGTAAGCGGACTCTCCGCGCAGCGCTCGCACGCAGAATCCGTCACATCACACAGAAAGAGATCACATGAAGAAGATCATCGTCACAGCGACAGCGCTCGTCGCGACGGCTGCCTTCGCACTCACGGGCTGCTCCGGTGAGCGCGGCGGCGGAACCGACACGGGATCCGGCGACGAGGCCGAAGCAGGCTTCGCGGCAGACTCCTCGATCGGTGTCGCACTCCCCGACAAGACCAGTGAGAACTGGGTTCTCGCCGGTCAGCTGTTCACGGACGGCCTCGAAGAGGCCGGCTTCAAGGCCGACGTGCAGTACGCTCCCGCGAGCAACACGGTCGCCGAGCAGCAGAACCAGATCCAGGCAATGGTCACCAACGGGGCCAAGGTCATCATCATCGGTGCGAAGGACGGCAAGCAGCTCGCCACGCAGGTGCAGGCCGCCAAGGACGCAGGCGCCTACGTCATCGCCTACGACCGTCTGATCGAGAACACCGAGGCTGTCGACTACTACGTCGCGTTCGACAACTTCAAGGTCGGCCAGCTGCAGGGCCAGGCTCTGCTCGACGGTCTCGCCGAGCGTGCGGGTCACGAGGCGCCGTACAACATCGAGCTCTTCTCGGGCTCGCCGGACGACGCGAACTCGAAGGTCTTCTTCGACGGCGCGATGGACGTCCTTCAGCCCGAGATCGACAACGGCAACCTGGTCGTCGTGTCGGGACAGACCGAGATCGCGCAGACCGCGACCGAGGGATGGCTCCCGGAGAACGCGCAGAACCGCATGGACACGCTGCTCACCTCGTCGTACAGCGGTGACGCCGTCGTCGACGGTGTGCTGTCGCCGAACGACACGCTCGCTCGCGCCATCATCACCTCGGTGCAGCAGGCAGGCAAGCCGGTTCCGGTCGTCACGGGTCAGGACTCCGAGGTCGAGTCGGTGAAGTCGATCATGGAGGGCATCCAGTACTCCACGATCAACAAGGACACGACGCTGCTCGTCGAGCAGTCGATCAAGATGGTCGGCCAGCTGCAGAAGGGCGAGACCGTCGACGTCAACGACGAGGAGTCGTACGACAACGGCGCCAAGGTCGTCCCGGCATACCTGCTCGACCCGGTCATCGTCACCAAGGAGAACGCTGCCGAGGCATACGCAAACGTGCCGAGCCTCCTCGAGATCGTGAAGTCGTACCAGTAAGCGACATCGCTCTCGCACAGCAGACGAGCCGTCCGGACCTTCGGGTTCCGGGCGGCTCGTCTGTCTCCGCGCGCTTCTTCGGTCGTCTTCACTCTGTGCGTCGGATGCCGTTCAGCAGCCGATTCCCGCGGGATCCTCGGCACACGTGTGGGCGACCAGTGCGGTGTGCGCCTCGAGGATGCGGACATCCTGGGTGGGGCCCGGGGTGGTGAGCTGTCCGGTGACGTCGACCCAGCCGGCGCCGAGGTCGACCTGAGCGGAGTAGCGGATGTCCACGTGTGCCGAGTACACGCCGGGTTCGCGATACACATGACTCGTCGGGGTCGGCGTGAACTGCGCCTGGCCGAGCGACGCCCAGGTCTGGCCGGGCGTGGTCACGGTGGCCGAGCTTCCGTCGCCGTAGGTGTAGACGTAGACCGCCGGCGTGAAACGAACGCGGAGAGGGATGCCGAAAAGCTCGCCGTTCTGGATCTGGGCCGTTGCGGCGCCGACGAAGTTCGTCGGCATCCCGGCGATCCCGACGTTCCCGGGCTCGGCGGCCGCGAGGACGGATGCCGGAGCGAATCGTGCCAGGTCGGAGATTGTGATCGTCGGGGTCCCAGGCGTGGACGACGGGGGCGACGGCTGCCCTGGCGGGTTGGCGCGACGTGCGCACCGCGTGGTTCCCGAGTCGTCCATGCACTCCGCGAGATCGATCGCCTCCTGGCTCGGACCCGATGGTTCGCTGGGGCCGGTGCGGTCGCCAGGACTCCCGTCGCCCCGTCGGGAGTTCGTGCCGGGGTCAGTACTCGGTTGCTGTTGCGTACCCGAGACGGTGAGGGATGAGCCGTCGGTGGAGCCGCACAAGCCCATTTTCTCTGATGCGCCAGCGCAATAAGAGGACGCGTCGACTGCGTTCGCCGGCCAGGCGAAGATTAGACCGAGAGTCAAAGTCCCGGCTGCGATCTTGCTCAACATGAGGCCCCGTCCGCCGAGCTCTCAACACTGATTCTCAGCCTTGCTTGGTCTCCTGTGAACTGGACGAGTTGAGAAACTACATCGCCCCGATCAGCGGGAGTGACATCCACACCATCAGCGTTCAAGACTCGCAGGGCGGACACGTCGATGCATACAACACTCGTCACAGTTGCGACGCGGTCATCGACGTTGGCCTCGGTGCCTCGGAACGAAGTGACGATAGCCTCTCCATCGGCGCGAAGTCCCCACTCGCGAAACGAGTTCTGCGCGTCGACGTCATTTTCCAGCGCCACCCCTTCAAGAAATGCCTGCGGATTGGGCTCGGCCTCGCCCCGAATGCGGGCGTTACCAGCATCGTTGTATGCCCGATACACCTCTTCCGCAGCCGCGAAAGCCTCTTCCTCTGTGGCGAATGCTGCGGTGGGAGCGGGCGAGGGCTCCGGATCCGGCACGCATCCCGCGAGCATGAGCGTGATGACCGCGACGGCGGCGCTTGCTGTCCGCCACCGAGCGGTGGCAGCGTCCCCTCGTCGGTGATGTGTCGAGGGCAGGGGCGATGTTCGCAATGGAGGAGGAGTCACCGCGCCACCGTAGTGAAATCGGGCGTGCGCGCGTCACGGTTGTCCACAGCCCCACACGAACGCCCGCGTGCTCGTCAGAACGGGGCGCGAACTGTGTCCGACTCGGTGAAGGTCACCGTGTTCGGCGCAGGGGGAGTATCGATATACGTTCGACCCGTGGGACTCGTCCACTCCATGACCCCGCCCGGCCTCTGCTCGACGTGCCACGGAGTCTGATGTTTGAGAATGTGATGTCGGCGGCAGAACGATGCAAGATTCGTCTCGCAGGTCGCGCCGCCCGTCGAGGCGGCGTGGTTGTGGTCGAGGTCGCATTTCCGCGCCGGAATCCCGCACGCGGGGAATCGACATCGCTGATCTCGCGCCCGCAGGTGCCTGCGCAGGTGACGACTCGGCCGGTATCGGTCGACGGCGAGCACCCGACCGCTGATCGGATGCGTCAGCACCCGCTCCCAGCCTTTCGTCTGCCCTGCCAGCCGGCGCGCGGTGTCGACATCGATCGGAATCACGCCATCGAGCTCGGCGGGCGGCGTTGTCTCGGCATCCGACTCTTCACGCGCGTCGTCATCCATGAGCGTCGTCACCGGAACCGTCACCTCGATGCGCGCCAGGATCTCGCCGAGCAGGCCATCGTCACTGTCATGGCCCGTGGGTCGGCCGCTGAGCACCAGATCGGCGAGAAGATCAGCGCGGATCTCGTCGACGGTCCGGTCGTCCGACTCGTATTCGCCGCCGTCGCGAGCCGCCTGCCGCTTGGCGCGCAGATTCTCGGCGCGCAGCGCGTGCGCCATCTGCGAGAGTCGATCGAACATGCCGTGGACGAGAGCGGCAGGCGCGTGCGTGTGCAGCGCTGCCATCCCGTCTTCGCCGTCGGTGACCCAGACGCGCCGCTGAGCGCGCGACGTGCGGTGCCTCTCCGACACCGTCGTCGGAGCGAAACGCTCCGCCATGCGGCGCGCCAGCGCGCGCAGCCGGTTCGGTGATTCCACCTCGGCGAGCGGAAGGATCGCCGCGGAGTAGCCCTCGCGATCGCTCGACGACTCGATGCGCGCTCCGGCATCCACGATCACCCGGGAGTGAGCCGCGCTGATGCGCCCTGCGCCTTGCGCGGCCCACACCGCAGGGAACCGATCGACCAGCAGTTCGGCAGCCGCCATCCGGCGCTCGATCGTGCGATCGCTGACATGCTGCACTGCTCCGATCTCGGCTGCGATGGTGCGGATCGAGTGGTCGCCGCGATCAGGATGGTCGCCCTGTCTCGCGATGTCGATCGCCAGCCGACTCGCGATCGCCAGCAGGCCGTCACGGGCGGCCATCATGCTGTTCACCGTCGCCTCCGCGACCTGCAGCGACGTCACCAGATCGGCGAGCGTCACCATCTGCGCATCCGTCGCATCGAGCAGTGCTGTCATGTCTCCGAGTCAACCACCCTCCACCGACATTCGAACAAAGATGCGATACATTCCAGGGCCGTTATGATAACGACCGGGTAACGAACCGTGCGACACTGACCTCATGCTCCTTCACGCGCTCGATGTCGGCGCGGGCCCTCGCACGGTGGTCCTGCTCCACGGGATGATGGGGTCGTCAGACAGCTGGTGGCGCGTGATTCCCCTGCTCGTCGAGCAGGGGTTCCGTGTGCTGGCGATCGACCTCCCCGGTCACGGTCTGTCGCCGCGAGACGCGAGGCTGACGATCGAGCAGGCCACAGCGTCGGTGATCGAGACGGTCAGAAGTCTCGCGCCGGAGCGGCTGATCGCAGCCATCGGACACTCCTACGGCGCGAGTGTCCTCGCAGAGGCCGCCCCACTGCTCGGACCGGCGTCGGCCATCTATGTCGATGCCGCGCTCGTCGTCGCCGGGGGCCACGACCGCGAGCTCCTGACAGAGAGATACGCCCGTGATCGCGAGGCGAGACTGTCCCCGAAGTCGCTCCGCGCGTCACGTCCGTTCTACTCGGAGAGGGATGCCGAGGTCGAAGCTCTCGCGGCCCGACGCTTCGATCCGGCGACGACGGCATCGATCTCGTGCGGTGCCGATCACGCGTGGCTTCCCTGCCCGGGGTCGATCGTCGTCTGCGCCGAGCCGAGCGACTGGGTGACGCCCGCCGACATCGCCGGTTTCGAGGCGCACGGCATCGAGGTGCGGCGCATCCCCGGAGCCGCGCACACCGTCTGGTACAGCCACTTCGACGAGTTCGTCGCGTCCCTTCCCGAACTCTTCGGGTCGGCGAAGCCCGAAGGAACGGGATAGGCGCTGACCGAGCCCCCAGCCCGCGCGACTACCCTGGGGAATGACATGGCACATCTTCTCGGGGCAGAAGCCCTTCATCTCGAATATCCGACGAGGGTCGTCTTCGACTCCGTGACCCTCGGCATCGAAGAGGGTGACCGCATCGGCATCGTCGGCCGCAACGGCGACGGCAAGTCGAGCCTTCTGGGGATGCTCGCCGGCATCAAGGAGCCGAACTCGGGCCGAGTCACGGTGCGCGGCGGCACGACGATCGGTGTGCTCTCTCAGGCCGACACGCTCAGCGACGACCTGACCATCAGCGCGGCGGTCGTCGGCGACACCCCGGAGTACGAGTGGGCGGGCGACCCCCGCATCCGCGACGTGATCGAGGGCCTGCTGAAGGATCTGCCCTGGGATGCCGAGATCGGAGCCCTCAGCGGTGGTCAGCGTCGTCGCGTCTCGCTCGCCAAGCTGCTGACGGGGGACTGGGACGTCATCGCGCTCGACGAGCCCACCAACCACCTCGACGTCGAGGCGATCACGTGGCTCGCCGGGCACCTGAAGAAGCGGTGGAGCGCGAACTCCGGGGCTCTCCTGGTCGTGACCCACGACCGGTGGTTCCTCGATGAGATCTGCACCGAGACCTGGGAGGTGCACGACCGCATCGTCGAGCCCTTCGAAGGCGGCTACGCGGCGTACATCCTGCAGCGCGTCGAGCGCGACCGGATGGCCGCCGCCACCGAGGCGAAGCGTCAGAACCTCGCGAAGAAGGAGCTCGCGTGGCTGCGTCGAGGCGCGCCTGCGCGGACCGCGAAGCCGAAGTTCCGCATCGAGGCGGCCAACGAGCTCATCGCGGACGTGCCGGAGATCCGCGACAAGATCTCGCTGCAGTCGCTCGCCGTGTCGCGTCTGGGCAAGGACGTCGTCGACCTGCTCGACGTCGGAGTGACGTATCAGACGGCAGACGGCGGCACCAAGACAGTGCTCCGCGACGTCGAATGGCGCATCGCGCCGGGGGAGCGCACCGGCATCCTCGGCGTGAACGGCGCCGGCAAGTCGACGCTGCTCGGGCTCATCTCAGGCACCGTCGAGCCCACCGTCGGCCGGGTGAAGCGCGGCACGACCGTCAAGGTGAAGACGCTGACGCAGCGCCTCGACGAACTCGAAGACGTCAGGCGAGAGCCGGTGCGTGTCGTGATCTCGCGGCTGCGCACCTCCTACACGATGGGCTCCGGCTCGAAGGCGCAGGAACTCACGCCGGGTCAGCTGCTCGAGCGACTGGGCTTCGATTCCGCGCAGCTCTCCACCCCGGTGAAGGACCTCTCCGGAGGCCAGCAGCGCCGTCTGCAGCTGCTGCTCGTGCTCCTCGATCAGCCCAACGTGCTGATCCTCGACGAGCCGACCAACGATCTCGACACAGACATGCTCGCGGCGATCGAGGACCTGCTCGATTCGTGGTCGGGAACCCTGCTGGTGGTCAGCCACGATCGGTACTTCCTCGAGCGCGTCACCGATCAGCAGTTCGCGATCCTCGACGGACACCTGCGGCACCTTCCCGGAGGCGTCGACGAGTACCTGCGCCTGCGTGAGCTGCAGACCTCGACCCCGGGCAAGTCGCAGACGGCCGTCAACACCGCGAAGAAGGCCCCCAGCCTCGACGGCGCCGCACTGCGCGCAGCCCAGAAGGAGGTCGCGTCGCTCGAGCGGCGCATCCAGAAGCTCACACAGCAGGTCGACAGGGCGAAGACCGCTCTGGCAGATCACGATCAGTCGGACTTCGCCGGCCTCGGCGAGAAGATGAAGGCGATCAGCGAGCAGCAGGCCGAGATCGAGGAGCTCGAACTCCGCTGGTTCGAGCTGACCGAAGAGCTCGACTGACGAGAGGTCTGGTCCTTCCGCCGTCGCGGGAATACGGTGGCAGTCGAATGCGCTGTGCTCTGGGCGGGGTTCGATGCCAGCCGGGATCGCACAGCTTGATCCTGCGGTACTCGGGAGGTTCAGATGGAAGGACTCGAGGTCACCGTCCTGATCGGACTCACGATCCTCATGGGCACGCTGATCGCGCCGCGCGTGCGGCTCGCGCTGCCGCTCGTGCTCGTGATCTTCGGACTGCTGCTCGGCTTCGTGCCGCAGCTGCGCGAGATCCAGCTTCCCCCGGAGACCGTTCTGCTGCTGTTCCTCCCGGTGATGCTGTTCTGGGAGAGCCTCACGACCTCGCTGCGATCGATCCGGCGCGACTTCCGCTACATCCTTCCGATGAGCACGGTGCTGGTCGTGGCATCCGCGTTCGCCGTCGCTGGCATCGGTCTGCTGTTCGGGATGCCGTGGGAGACCGCCCTGATCCTCGGCGCCGCCGTGGCCCCGCCGGACGCGACGGCCGTCGCAGCCCTCGGCAGGCTGCTGCCCCGACGCATGTTCATGAAGCTCAAGGCCGAGAGCCTCACAAACGACGGAACCGCTCTCGTGCTCTACGCGATCGCCGTCTCCCTGGCGCTCGGCGGCAACATCACGCCGCTGTCGGTGACGATGTCGGTACTCACCTCGTATGTCGGAGGAGTGGCGGCCGGCGTCGTGATCGCCGGCCTCGGCTACCTGCTGCTGCGTCGGACCTCGTCGACGATCGTCATCAACGTCACGCTCCTGCTCATCCCGTTCACCGCATTCCTGCTCGCCGAGATCGCGCACGCCTCGGGTGTGCTCGCGGTCGTCGTCGCCGGCCTCATCGTCGCGTACGTCTCGCCGCGGGTGACGACCGCCTCGTCGCGGAGGCAGGCCGATGCCGCGTGGCCGTTCGGTGTCTTCCTGCTCAACGGAGCGCTCTTCGTGCTCATCGGTCTCGAAGTGCAGTTCGTCGCGCACGAGATCTCGGCGGCCGCGATCGGCAGGCTGCTGCTCATCACCCTGGCGGTGTGGGTGACGCTGCTGGTGGTCAGGTACGTCTTCCAGCTGCTGAACGCGCCCTTCCAGCGGCGAAACCCGGCGCTGCCGTCGCGCGGTGCCAAGGCCCGGTCGATGGCGGTGTCGACGGTGGCCGGCATGCGCGGCGCCGTCTCGCTCGCGATCGCCCTGTCGGTTCCGGTCGCCAGCGGTACCGAGGGCGAGATCGCCGGACGTGACGAGATCGTCTTCGTCACGGCGGGAGTGATCCTGCTCAGTCTGCTCGTGCAGGGTCCGATGCTGCCGGCGATCGTCCGCTGGGCGCGGTTCCCGGTCGATCACATGGAGGCCGAGGAGTACGAGCTCGCGGAGCGGACGATCTCGGGCGCGGCGCTCGCCGCCCTCGACGACCTCGCCGTCGAGCACGGCGTCGGCCAGGAGATCCGCGACAAGGTGCGCGCCGAGGGTTACCAGATGCTCGAGTTCTCGAACGCGCGGGCGCTGGCGCGCGAGCAGGCGATCGTCGACGCCGAGGCGCAGGCGCTCGATGTCATGCTCGACGAGCCCGATCCACTGGGCGGCGGACAGCAGATCGGTGGGGGAGCGGATGCCGGTGCCGCGGAGGCGTCGGTCGCGCTGCGACTGCCGGATGCGACTCGCGTCGGCGACGACGGCGAGCTCGCGGACGGCGAGGTCAGGACTCTGCAGATGATCGCCACCTCGGCCGACGTCGACGTCATGCAACGGTCGCCACTGCTGCGTCACGAGGAGCACACGCGCCTCAAGCTCGCGCTCATCGACCGCAAACGCGAGGTGCTGCTCGGACTGCGAAGAGACGGAACGGTCGACGACCTCGTGGTCCGCCGGATCTCGGCGCGGCTCGATCTCGAACAGGTTCGACTGCAGGGCATCGAGGACTACGACTGAGAGCTGTGACGCTCTGTGACACTCGATTGTCGCGGAGCGTATCGGCCTGCCTAACGTATTCGAGTCCCCCAAGAGAGGAACCCGAACACTCATGTCCATCACAGCATCCCGTCGGACCACATCCGTCATCGCCGCGCTCGCCGCGGTCCCGCTCTTCGTCGCGCTCGCAGGCTGCGCGACGGCATCCTCCGACGCCGGCTCCGGTGGCGGTGACTCCGAGAACGAGACCGTCAAGATCGGCGTCGTCGGCAAGGGAGACGCGCAGTGGGCTCCGTTCGTCGAGGCCGCCGCTGACGAGGGCATCACGGTCGAGCTCGTCGACTTCGGCTCGTACGAGCAGCCCAACCCCGCACTGACCGAGGGCGAGATCGACCTCAACCAGTTCCAGCACATCGTGTACCTCGCCGAATACAACACGGCATCGGGCTCCGACCTCACGCCGATCGGCTCGACCGCGATCTACCCGCTGGGTCTGTACTCGCAGAAGTACGACGACGTCAAGGACATCCCCGAGGGCGAGACCGTCGCCGTCCCGGACGACGCATCGAACCAGGCCCGTGCGCTGCTCGTGCTGCAGTCGGCCGGACTCATCGAGCTCAAGAGCGGCGGCACGATCTTCTCCGACCTCTCCGACATCGACACGGGCAAGTCCAAGGTCGAGGTCACGGCGCTCGAGGCCGCGCTGATCCCGACGTCGCTGCCCGATGTCGCCGCGGCGATCATCAACAACGACTTCGTCGAGGACGCCGGTCTCACTTTCGATGACGCGATCGCTCAGGACGACCCCGAGGACCCGAACGCGCTGCCGTACGTGAACATCTTCGCGGCACGCGCCGAGGACGCCGACAACGAGACGTACCTCAAGCTCGTCGAGATCTTCCAGACGAACGAGGACGTGCAGGCCGGTCTGCTCGAGTCGTCGGGTGACACCGCGGTGCCGCTGCAGACCCCCGTCGAGGACCTCGTCTCCTCGCTCGAGAAGGTCCAGAAGGACACCGAGGCCAACAAGTAGGACGACCGGGGTGACTGACACCCCCGTCCGATGAGGGAGAATCGGGTGGCGCTTCGTGCGTCACCCGATTCTTCGTTCCCGAAGCAGACCGGAGCACCGCATGCCGATCGTCACCCTGACGAACGTCTCGAAGACCTACCCCTCCCGCACCCGTGACGACGCCGAGATCGTGGCCGTCGACGATGTCACCCTCTCGATCGAGAAGGGGGACGTCTTCGGCATCATCGGATACTCGGGTGCGGGCAAGTCGACGCTCGTGCGACTGATCAACGCGCTCGAGCCGGCGACGAGCGGCACCATCACGGTCGACGGCATCGACATCACGGCTCTCAAGGAGAGCGAGCTGCGCAAGGTCCGCGGCGGCATCGGCATGATCTTCCAGCAGTTCAACCTGTTCGCCTCGCGCAGCGTCAAGGCGAACATCGCGTACCCGCTGAAGCTCGCAGGGTGGTCGAAGGCGGACATCGACAAGCGCGTCACGGATCTGCTGAGCTTCGTCGGGCTCGCCGACAAGGCGAAGGCCTACCCCGAACAGCTCTCCGGGGGCCAGAAGCAGCGCGTCGGCATCGCCCGCGCCTTGGCCACCGACCCTGCGATCCTGCTCGCGGACGAGGCCACCAGCGCCCTCGACCCGCAGACCACGCATGAGGTGCTCGATCTGCTCAAGCGGGTCAACCAGGAGCAGGGCGTCACGATCGTCGTGATCACGCACGAGATGGATGTCATCCAGACGATCGCCACGAAGGTCGCGGTCATGGAGAACGGTCGGGTGATCGAGCAGGGCGACGTCTTCGACGTGTTCTCCGCCCCGCAGAACCCGGCATCGCAGCGGTTCGTCGGCACGGTCGTGAAGGGCATCCCCACTCCGTCCGAGCTCAGCGTGCTGCGGGAGCGTCATCGGGGTCGTCTCGTCACCTTCTCGTTCCGCGACGGCGACTCGTCGCAGGCGCAGGTCTTCCTCGACCTCGCCGGTGCCGGGCTCGATTTCGAGCTGGTGTACGGCGGTATCAACGACATCCGCGGTCGGGCCTTCGGACACCTCACCCTCGCGATCCGCGGCGAGAGCGCCGTGATCGACCGCACCCTCGACGAGATCGGCAGACGCGTCGATGTCACCGAGATCGCAGAAGAAGAGGCACGCTGATGGATCGTCTGAACGAACTGTGGCCCGACCTCTGGAAGGCCGCCCTCGAGACGCTGTACATGACGTCGTTCGCCCTCGTGCTGGGTGGCGTCCTCGGTCTCGCGATCGGTGTCATCCTCTACGTCACCCGTCCCGGCGGGCTCGCCGAGAACAGGGCCGTGTCGGTCATCGCCAACCTCGGCGTGAACTTCTTCCGGCCGATCCCGTTCGTGCTCTTCGTGGCCGTGGCGCAGCCGTTCGCCCGCGCCGTGGTCGGCACGGGCATCGGCACCACGGCCGGAGCGTTCATGATCGGTCTGGCCGCGGCCTTCGCCATCGGCCGCATCGTCGAGCAGCACCTCGTATCGGTCTCGCCCGGCGTGATCGAGGCGGCGCGAGCCATGGGGGCGGGGCCTGCCCGCATCCTCTTCACGGTCGCGATTCCCGAGTCGCTCGGGCCGCTGATCCTCGGCTACACCTTCATCGTGGTGGCTCTCATCGACATGACCGCCATGGCAGGGCTCATCGGCGGCGGCGGCCTCGGTGCCTTCGCGCAGATCTACGGGTTCCGACAGTTCGAGCCGGTCGTCATGTGGACGGCGATCGTGCTCATCGTCGTGTTCGTGCATCTCGTGCAGATGCTCGGCACGTGGCTCGCGCGCAAGATCATGCGCCGCTGATCGGTGCCTCCTGCAGCGTGCGCGTCGTGGTGAAGACCCGCGGCGCGCCGCTCAGCGGGTCGACGAAATGCAGCTCGCGGGCGAGCAGCTGCATGGGGTGATCGAAGTCGTCGGGCTTCTCGCCGCGCAGCTCGGGGTAGAACGGGTCGTTCAGGATGCCGAGGCCCAGCGCTGCGAGATGCACCCGCAGCTGATGCATCTTGCCGCTGTGCGGGTGCAGCAGCGTGTGCACGACGCGATCGTCGGCGTCGATCACGTCGATCTGCGTCTCGGCGTTCGGCTCCCGCTCGTCGTCGACCTTCACCTTCAGCTCGTTGCGGAGCTTGACGATGTGGTTGCGGTACACGAGGGGGAACCGCGAGGCGTCCCAGTCCGCCGGACGAGCCGACACGGCCTCATAGACCTTCTGCACCTGCCGTGTCTCGAACAGCAGCTGATACGGCCCCCTGGTGGCCGGCCTCGCCGAGAACATCAGGACTCCTGCGGTCGCCCGGTCGAGGCGGTGGATCGGCGCCAGCTCATCGTTGCCGAGCAGGTTGCGCAGTCGGATCAGCGCGGAGTTCTGCAGGAACTTCCCGCCGGGGATGGTGGGCAGGAAATGGGGCTTGTCGATGACCACCAGATCGTCGTCCTGATGGATCACCTCGATCTCGACGGGGAGCCGGGTCTCGACGGGCGGGTCGCGGTAGTACCAGATGAACTCCTCGACGCCCAGAGGAGTGTCCCGCGCGAGGGGGGTGCCGTCGCGGGCGACGATCTCGCCGCGATCGAAGCGGCTGAGCAGGCCTTCGGGATCGAGGTGGAAGAAGCGATCGATCATGTAGGCGCCGACCGTCGGCCACTCGCCGCTCATCGGCAGGTGCAGACGTGTCGCGCCGACGCCGTGGCGCACCGGAAGAGGTGACAGCATGCCCATCCGTCAGCCCCTCACGCGTCGAAGCTCAGGCTGAGCTTGCGCAGCAGCGCAGCGAGCCGATCGCGGTCGCCCCGTGACAGCGCCTGCAGCAGGTCGTCCTCGACGTCGACGAGGCGCGTGATCGCGGCATCCACGCGGATGCGCCCGTCGTCGGTGAGCGTCACGAGCACGCTGCGACCGTCGGCGGGGTCGCCCTCGCGTCGGACGAAACGGCGGCCGACCAATCGGTCGATGCGGTTCGTCATGGTGCCGCTCGAGACGAGGGTCTGCTGCAGCAGCTGCTTGGGGGAGAGCTGGAAGGGGGCGCCGGCGCGGCGCAGCGCCGACAGCACGTCCCATTCCCAGGCCTCCAGATCGCTGCGCCGGAACACGTCTCTGCGCGCGCGGTCGAGCAGCCTGGTCAGCCGATCCATGCGTGACAGCACCTCGAGCGGTGAGAAGTCGAGGTCGGGGCGCTGGGTGTTCCAGGCGCCGACGATCCGATCAACCTCATCCGCCTCAGTCATCCGTCCATTATCGCCGGTAGCACGCAGGCGGACGTGGCAGACTTGACCCGCGGCGCCCTCGGGGGCCGCGGTCCGCCGTGGTGTAATGGCAGCACGACAGCCTTTGGAGCTGTGAGGTCTAGGTTCGAGTCCTGGCGGCGGAGCATGACTGGGAACAATCTCGCGATCATCATCCTCGCCGCAGGGCAGGGCACCCGCATGCGCTCGCGCCTGCCGAAGGTGCTGCACCCGATCGGCGGGCGCCCGCTGGTCGGACACGTGCTCACGACGGCCGGCCGCCTCGAGGCCGACCACGTCGAGGTCGTCGTGCGTCACGAGCGCGACCAGGTCGTCGCCGCACTCGAGAAGGACTACCCGGCCGCGGTCTTCATCGACCAGGACGATGTGCCCGGCACCGGCCGCGCGGTGCAGGTGGCGGTCGACGCGCTTCCCGCCGACTTCGACGGCGACGTGCTCGTGCTCTCGGGCGACTGCCCCCTCGCGGATGCCGACACGCTGCGCTCGTTCCTCGACGCGCACCGCGCCGCCGACGCCGAGGCGACGCTCATGACCGCGGTGGTCGAGGATCCGACCGGCTACGGCCGTGTTATCCGCGATGCCGACGGCGGGGTCGATCGCGTGGTCGAGCAGAAGGATGCGAGCCCCGACGAAGCCGCTGTCAGCGAGATCAACGCCGGCATGTACGTCTTCCGGGTCTCGACGCTTCGCAGATACCTGCCGTCGGTGGGCGTCGACAACGCGCAGGGCGAGATGTACCTGACCGACGTCCCCGGGCTTCTCCGCCGCGACGGCAGCCGTGTGGCGGCATCCGTCGTCTCCGACGTCACCGTCACCTACGGCGTCAACGACCGCGCTCAACTGGCCGAGGTCGGTCGTCTGCTCAACCGCCGCATCGTGCGGCGCTGGCAGCTCGAGGGCGTCACGGTGATCGATCCCGCGACGACCTGGATCGACGACGACGCCACTCTCGCGCCCGACGTCACGATCCTCCCGAACACCCACATCCTGCGGGCCACGACGATCGCCGAAGGCGCCATCATCGGGCCGGACACGACCCTCGTCGACTGCGAGGTGGGGGAGGACGCGATCGTCCGCCGCACCGATGCCACGCTCGCCGTGATCGGCGCCGAGGCCACCGTCGGACCGTTCTCGTTCCTCCGCCCCGGCACGGTCCTCGGAGCGCGCGGCAAGATCGGCGCGTACGTCGAGACCAAGAACGCCGAGATCGGCGAGGGCAGCAAGGTGCCGCATCTGTCGTACGTCGGAGACGCGACCATCGGCCGCGGCGTCAACCTCGGCGCGAGCACGATCACGGCGAACTACGACGACGTGAACAAGCATCGCACGGTGGTCGAGGACGAGGTGCACACCGGCTCGCACACGACCCTCGTCGCGCCCGTTAGGCTGGGAGCTGGCGCCAAGACAGGTGCTGGCGCTGTCGTCCGAAAGGATGTTCCCGCCGGCTCGCTTGCCATGAGCGTCGCCCCTCAGCGCAACATCGAGGGTTGGGTCGAGAAGAACAGGGCAGGCACGGGCGCGGCAGACGCCGCAGCCCGATCCCGAGTGGCGGAGTAGGCAGGACGATGGCGCGCAAGAAGAAGACGGTCGATCTGGACAGGGACAACGGCATCGCTCCGGGTCTCGTCGCCAAGACCAAGAAGCGACTCGTGGTCGCGGGTGGTCGATCGCACCCCGAGCTGACCGCGGCAGTGGCCGCCTCACTCGGAACAGAGGTCGTTCCGACCGAGCACCGCACCTTCGCATCCGGTGAGATCTACGCCCGCTTCGAGGTGTCGATCCGCGGTTGCGACCTGTTCCTCGTCCAGACCTTCGGCGAACCGGTCAACGAGTGGCTCATGGAGACGCTCATCATGATCGACGCGGCGAAGCGCGCATCCGCCAAGCGCATCACCGTCGTCGCTCCGTACTATCCGTATTCGCGTCAGGACAAGAAGGGTCGCGGCCGTGAGCCGATCAGCGCCCGCCTCGTCGCCGACCTGCTGAAGACCGCCGGTGCAGATCGAGTCATGAGCGTCGACCTGCACGCCGCGCAGATCCAGGGATTCTTCGACGGCCCCGTCGACCACCTGTTCGCCAAGCCCGTGCTGCTCGACTACTTCCAGAGCACTCTGAGCCCTGCCGACCGTGAGATCCTCACTGTCGTCTCGCCCGACATGGGCCGTGTCCGCGTGGCCGACACCTGGTCAGACAGCCTCGGCGCCCCGCTGGCGATCATCCACAAGCGTCGCGACCCGAAGGTCGCGAATCAGGTCTCGGTGCACGAGATCGTCGGAGCCGTCGAGGGACGCACCTGCCTGCTCGTCGATGACATGATCGACACGGGTGGCACCATCGTGAAGGCCGCTCAGGCGCTCAAGGCGAACGGCGCGCACCGCGTGATCGTCGCCGCGACCCACGCGATCTTCAGCGACCCGGCGTCCGAGCGCCTCCAGGACGCCTCGATCGACGAGGTCGTCGTCACCGACACGATCCCGCTGACCGAGTCTCGCCGGTGGGACAAGCTGACTGTACTTCCGATCGCCCCCATGCTCGCGCGTGCCATCCATGAGGTCTTCGAAGACGGATCGGTCACGAGCATGTTCGGCGGAGACGCCTAGGCGGCTGATATTCCGGGCACAGCCGGCACATAGACGCGCTCCCTACGGTCGAATCAACACACCGATCAAGGCCGGGAGGACCATCATGATCCGCACGACTGTACCGACTTCCGTTCGCAAGAGCGCCGCCCTCGCCGGCGTCGCCGGGCTTCTCGTGCTCGCCGGCTGCTCGGGCACCGCCGATGCCGAGGACCAGTCCACCGACACCGGTACCGACACGAGCACCGAGTCGACGGATTCCGGTGCGGCGACGAGCGGCGACTACGCCGACGGCACGTACACGGCCGACGGCTCGTACCAGACTCCTGAGACGGTCGAGGAGATCACCGTGACTCTCACCGTCGCCGACGGCCTGGTCACGGAGGTCGAGGTGACGGGTGACCCGCAGGCCCGCGAGAGCGAGCAGTACCAGGGTCAGTTCATCGACGGCATCTCGGATGAGGTCGTGGGCAAGTCGCTCGACGACATCGAGGTGAGTCGTGTCGCGGGATCGTCGCTCACCAGCGGCGGGTTCAACGAGGCCGTCGAGTCGATCAAGGAGCAGGCGGCCGCCTGAGGCGCCTGACCACCCATGGCGATCTGGCGCTTCGACGCGATCGGCACGGCCTGGGAGATCGAGACGTCGCACGAGCTCGGCGTGCACGACCGCGAGAGGGTCGGCGCCGAGATCGAGCGGTTCGACCGTGAGTGGTCACGGTTCCGCGAGGATTCCGCGGTCACGCGAGTCGGCCGGGACGGCGGGTCGATCTCGTCTCCTGATGCGGGAGCCATGCTCGACGGTTACCGTGAGCTGTCGCGAGCGACTCGCGGGGCCGTGAACCCTCTCGTCGCCGACAGCCTGTCCGCTCTCGGCTACGACTCGTCGTACTCGCTCGTGGCGCACGACCCCGTCGCCGCGCCCGAGGACTGGACCTCGTCGGTGACCTGGACGACCGAGGAGGCCACGGCATCCGTTCCCGCCCTCCTCGATGTCGGGGCACTCGGCAAGGGACGCCTCGTCGACCTCGTCGCGACGGCGCTCTCCGACGTTCCCGGGAACCTCGTGGTCGACGCCGGCGGCGATATGAAGGCCCGCGGCGATGCCGTGCGGGTGGGGCTCGAGCATCCGTACGATCCCACGAAGGCGATCGGCGTCATCGAACTGCAGGATGCCGCGCTCTGCGCCTCGGCGGTCAATCGTCGAGCGTGGGGGGACGGCCTGCACCACGTCCTGGACGCCCGCACCGGCGTGCCGGTGCGCACGTGGGCGGCCACCTGGGCGATCGCTCCTGAGGCGATGCGAGCGGATGCCGTCGCGACGGCGCTGTTCTTCGACGGCGGACCGGAACTCGCCGCATCATGGGGTGTCGAGTGGGTGCGGATGACGACCGACGGGCGCGCTGAGCGCTCGCCCGGCTGCCCCGCGCAGCTGTTCACGACCCGCCGATGAGGCGGCGGAGTAGGGAAGAGTAGACCTGTGATCACCTCCATCACCGCTCTGCGGCAGCGGGTCCTTGCGTTGCTGGGCGGCATCTCGATGTACCGACTGGTGCTGTTCGCTCTGCTGATGCTCGCGCTGATCGCCGTGGTGCTCTCGTCACTCGGCGTGATCGTCTCGCCCACACCGATCGAGATCCTCGTCTCTTTCGTCGTGCTCGCGGCCGTCATCTCTCTGGTGGATGCCGCGGCGCAGCGCATCCTGCGTCTGCCATGGCGGATCGAGTCGTCGCTCGTCACGGCGCTGATCCTGCTGTTCGTGCTCCGCCCCGGCATCGAGCCGAATGCCCTGCTCGGCCTCGCCATCGCCGGAGCCCTCGCGAGCCTCTCCAAGTACCTGATCGCGTGGCGAGGTCGGCACATCCTCAACCCCGCGGCATTCGGCGCCGCTGTCGTGTCGATCCTCGGGTCCTTCGGAGCCTTCGAATGGCTGGGGACCTCGTCGTCCTGGTGGGTCGGCACCCCCTCGCTCTTCATCCCGGTGCTGATCCTCGGACTCGCCGTGCTGTGGCGCACCGAGAAGGTGCGAATCGTCGCCGTGTTCCTGCTCGTCGCGATCGCGGTCTCGGTGCTCCGGCAGGCCGTTCAGGCGCAGGAGTTCGCGATCGGGTTCGACGCCGGCAGTGCGCTCTCGTTCGCGATCCTGCAGTCGCCGTTCCTGTTCCTCGGGGCGTTCATGCTGTCGGAGCCGCTGACTCTGCCGCCGCGCCGGTGGCAGCAGTTCTCGGTGGCGGCTCTCGTCGGCGTGCTCGCCGGATGGCCGATCGCGATCGGGGGGCTCTTCACCCTCGGGCAGGAGCGCGCGCTGCTCATCGGCAACCTGCTCGCCTTCGCCTTCGCGCTGCGCGGGGCGGTGCGGCTCGTGCTCGAGAAGCGGCAGTTCATCACACCGACCGCCCAGGAGCTGACGTTCCGTGCGAAGGGCACGCTGAAGTTCCTACCGGGGCAGTATCTCGAACTGGACGTGCCGCACGCCCGGCCGGATGCACGAGGCACCCGCCGCGAATTCAGCATCGTCTCGGCGCCTGCGGACCTCCCCACCCTCCGGATCGCCTACAAGGACGGCGATCAGAAGCATCCGTCGAGCTACAAGCGAGCACTCGCGGCGGCCGAGCCGGGTTCTGCGCTCGCGGTGACCGGAACGTGGGGCGACTTCCTGCTCCCTCGTGCCGAGACGCCGGTGCTGATGGTGGCCGCCGGGATCGGCGTCACGCCGTTCGTGTCGCAGCTGCGGCAGCTGATGCTGACGGAGCAGCAGCGCGACGTGGTGCTCGTCTACGTGGCATCGGACAGCTCCGAGCTCGCTTTCCGTGACGAGCTGGCCGCGACGGGTGCACGCGTGGTCGTGTTCACGCGGGACGAGCCCGCCGACCTTCCCGCGCGGTGGACCTGGGCGCAGGGCGCGCGCCTCGATGCCGCGGCTCTCGAGCAATATGTTCCGGACATCGGGGAGCGCCATTCCTACATCTCGGGCCCGCCGCGGCTGATCGCGGATCTTGCTCCCGCTCTGCAGAAGGCGCGCTCGCTCACAACCGACGCCTTCGCCGGATACTGAGCCGGTCGAGTCCGGGGCATCCGCAGTCGAGGCCGGGGGATCGTTCTCCTCCTCGGATCCTCGTCGAGTCGTCTGCAGGGCCGGAGCACGTTCGGCGGACGAATCCGCTGGTGTCGTCCTGCATCCGTGCCGCGGTCCTGCAGACGTGCCGGGGTCCTGCAGACGCGCACGCGGTCGGTCCCGGCAGAACACGCTGCGGGCCTGAGACTCAGGGTGTCGGGGTGATCGGGAGTCGCACGGTGAAGGTCGTGTCACCGGGTTCGCTGGAGACGGTGATGTGGCCGCCGTGGCCCTCGACGATGGCCTTCGCGATCGCCAGTCCGAGCCCCGTGCCGCCGGTCTGGCGTGCGCGCGAGCTGTCGCCGCGTGCGAAGCGTGCGAAGAGCTCGTCACGCACTCCCGGGTCGATGCCCGGCCCGTTGTCGTGCACCCGCAGCACGGCCTCATCGCCCTCCCGCGCAACGCTCAGGGTGATCGAGGTGCCCGCAGGGGTATGCGTCCGAGCGTTCGCGAGCAGGTTCGCCACGACCTGGTGCATGCGACCGGCATCGCCGACGATCACGATGGGCTCGTCCGGAGCCTCGATGTTCCAGTGGTGGTCGGCCGCGGTGGGGCGCGCGTCGGAGAGTCCCTCGAGCGCGAGCTGAGTCAGGTCCACAGTGCCGTAGACCAGCTCGCGTCCCTCATCGAGACGGGCGAGCAGCAGCAGATCCTCGACCAGGCGGGTCATGCGCAGGGACTGGGCCTGGATGCGCTCGAGCGACGTGGTGGTGCTCTCGACGGCCGCCTCCCCGCCCTGCTGCTTCAGCGCACGCAGCGAGAGCTCGGAGTAGCCGCGGATCGACGACAGAGGAGTGCGCAGCTCATGGCTCGCGTCGGCGACGAACCGTCGCATCCGCTCCTCGTTCTTCTGTCGGGAGGCGAGAGACGCGTTGACATGGTCGAGGAGGGTATTCAGCGACGCTCCCACCAGCCCGGTCTCTGTGCGCGGATCGGCCTCGACAGCGGGCACGCGCTCGGTGATCTGCACCTCGCCCCGGTCGAGTGGCTGATTCGCCACCCGCGTGGCCGTCGCGGCGACCGCCCTGAGCGGTCTGAGACCGACACGGATGGTGATGGCCGTGGTGAGGGCGAGCAGGATGAGCCCGCCGATCGTCGCGAGAGCGATCACGGTGAGCAGCGTCGTCAGCTGATTCTGGATCTCGGTGCGGGGGAGACCCGTCACGACATTGACGCCATTGGGAGCCTGCTGGACGACGACCAGGTAGGAGCCGAAGTCGTCCAGATTCACCGTCCCCACACGTCGTCCGTCGAGCGCTGCATCGATCCGCTCCAGATCGGCACTCGTCAGCGGCTGCGACACTCCGCTCAGCTCGCCCTTGGTATCGGGGAACACGATTCCGTTCGTGCCCCCCGCAGTGCTGGAGACAGCCATGAGGATGCCGGGCGGAACGCGCGAGCCCTGCCCCTCGAAGATCGAGTCGATGTCGGCGTACTGCGCCGGCACGCTGCCGACCGCCTGGGCGACCCCTGCCGAGTAGCCCATGACCTTCTCCTGGAGCTGCTGCTCCAGTGTCCCTCCGAGCAGTGCACTGGTGATCACGGCGACGATCACGAGGATGAGCGAGACGAAGCCGATCACGGCGGTCATCAGCCGGGTCTGCAGGCTCATCGGGCGCCTGGTCATCCTCGTGTTGCTCACTGCGGCGCCTTGATCATGTATCCGACGCCGCGCACGGTGTGCAGGAGGGGGGTGCGCCCGGCGTCGATCTTCTTGCGGAGATACGAGATGTACAGCTCCACGACCGACGACTTTCCGCCGAAGTCATAGCTCCAGACGCGATCGAGGATCTGAGCCTTCGAGAGCACGCGGCGCTCGTTGCGCATGAGGTATCGCAGCAACTCGAACTCGGTCGCGGTCAGCTCGATCTCGGTGCCGTCGCGCATGACCTCGTGGCTGTCCTCGTTGAGGGTGAGATCCGCGACGCGGAGGATCGACTGGCCGTCGTCGGCGGTCGCATGCCCCGTGCGACGGATGATCGCACGCAGGCGGGCGATCACCTCTTCGAGGCTGAACGGCTTCGTGACGTAGTCGTCGCCACCGGCGGTGAGGCCCGCGACGCGGTCTCCGACGGCATCCTTCGCGGTCAGGAACAGCACGGGGACGAGGCTGCCCGACTCGCGGAGCCGTCGCAGCACGGCCATGCCGTCGAGGTCGGGCATCATGATGTCGAGCACGAGAGCGTCGGGCTCGAACTCGCGCGCGACCTGCAGGGCTTCGAGGCCGGACGACGCCGTGCGCACCTCCCAGCCCTCCATCCGCAGCGCCATCGCGAGCAGGTCGGTGAGCATCTGCTCGTCGTCGACGGCGAGGATGCGCAGGGGTGAGCCGTCGGGGCGGCGCAGTTCGGGAAGGTCGGTGCTCATGAGTACATTCTGCGGAATCACCTATGGGGTTTCTATGGAGTGCTCTATGCGTCTCCTGTGAGAACCGTCACACATAGCCTTCTCATCATCGGTCCCTCGGTCTCGCAAAAGTCCGGTCCCTAGCGTCATCATCGGCCCCGCGAACGGCGCGGCAGAAGGAGACACATGTACGGGACATATCTGCGGCGCGAACTGGCGGGCCGCAAGAAGCAGACGATGATCGTCGCGATCGGGCTCGCGATAGCGATCGCGCTCGTCATCATCGTGAACGCTCTCACCGCGGGAGTTCGGGATGCGCAGGCGCAGGCGTTGGAATCGGTGTACGGCGTCGGCACCGACCTCACCGTCACCGGTGCTGCGGCGGAGCCGGGGGAGGGTGGTGGGCAGCGCTTCGACTTCGGCTCGGAAGACGGTGCGACCGAGGGTGACACGACGACCCTGAGCCAGTCGACACTCATGACGGACTTCGTGCGCGGAACCCTCGACGCGTCCGTGCTCGACACGGTGGCGTCAACGGAGGGCGTGACGGCGGCATCCGCGGCTCTCAGCCTCACCAACTCGACGTTCTCGGGCGAGCTGCCCAGCGGCGGCTTCGGGGGTCAGGACGGAACGACCGAGGGTGGTGCTCCGACCGAGGGTCAGGCACCTCCACAGGGCGGCGCGGACGGCGCCGGCGGCGGCTCGTTCGGCGTCGATTCCTTCACGGTGCTGGGCATCGATCCGGCCATGGCATCGGTGGGTCCGCTCGCGTCGGTCGAGGTCAGTGACGGACGTGCGCTCGACAGCGACGACGCAGGCGCGCTCGTCGCTCTCATCGACGCGACCTACGCGAGCACGAATGAGATCTCCGTCGGAGACACGATCGATGTCGCGGGCTCCGACGTCGAGGTCGTCGGAATCGTGGCATCCACCTCGGACGCCGCAGACACCGCAGCCAACGTCTACCTGCCGCTCGACACCGCCCAGGAGCTCTCGGGCGCCGGCGACGTCGTCTCCACCGTGTACGTGCAGGCCGAATCGGCCTCCTCGATCGACGCGGTGCAGAGCGCGCTCGCGGACGAGCTCCCCGACGCGACGATCACGTCGCAGTCCGAGCTCGCCTCGACGGTCTCCGGCTCGCTCTCGAGCGCGACGTCGCTGATCACGAACCTCGGCACGTGGCTCTCCGTCATCGTGCTGGCGGTCGCCGTGCTGCTGTCGGTGCTGCTGACCCTCTCGGGCGTCTCTCGTCGCACACGCGAGTTCGGCACGCTCAAGGCGATCGGCTGGTCGAACGGCCGCGTCGTGCGTCAGGTCGCCGGAGAGTCGATGGTCCAGGGACTGATCGGCGGAGCGGTGGGGCTCGCGCTCGGGGTCGCCGGCATCGTCGTCATCAATCTCGTGAAGCCGACCGTGGCCGCGACCGCGGCGAACGGCGCCGATGCGGGCCCCGGCGGAATGGGCGGAGGGCCGGGCGGTGGCGGTGGCATGTTCCAGACCCAGCAGGCGGCTGACATCGTGCTGCAGGCTCCGTTCACCCCATGGGTGCTCGTCGCCGCTGTCGGACTCGCCGTGCTCGGCGGCCTGGTCGCCGGAGCCTTCGGAGGGTGGCGGGCCGCGCGCCTGAGCCCGGCCGAAGCCCTGCGGTCCGTCGCGTGACCCTCAGCAGACATCACAGACAAGGAAGAGAATCATGACCATCGCAGATATCGCCCCCGCGGAGGGTGGAGCAGACACCACTGCTCCGATGTACCGAGCCCGCGACGTCACTCGCACCTACCAGCAGAAGGGGCGGCTGGTGAAGGCGCTGACCGGCGTGAACCTCACGATCGGGGCCGGCGAGTTCGTCACGATCCAGGGGCCCACCGGAGGCGGCAAATCGACACTGCTGCAGATGCTCGGCGCGCTCGACAAGCCGTCGTCCGGGTCGCTGATGCTCGGGGACATCGAACTGTCGTCGGCATCCGCCCGCGAGCTGAGTCGCATCCGCGCCGAGGAGATCGGCTTCGTCTTCCAGGGCTTCAACCTCATCCCGACGCTGACGGCCGCTGAGAACGTGAACATGGCCCTCGAGCCGACGGATCTCTCTCGCGCGGAACGTGCGGCGCGCGTCTCCGAGGCTCTCGCGCACGTCGGCCTCGACGATCGCGGGGACCACCTGCCGACCGAGCTCTCGGGCGGTCAGCAGCAGCGCGTGGCGATCGCTCGGGCGATCGTGAAACGCCCCCGGGTGCTGCTCGCCGACGAGCCGACGGGAAACCTCGACGAGAGCATGCGAGACGAGATCCTCGCGCTGCTCGAAGGGCTGTGTGCCGAGGGCCTCACGATGATCGTCGTCACGCACGACTCGGCGGTCGCTCGCCGGGCGACCAGGCGGCTGCGTCTCTCGAAGGGCACGGTGCAGGACATCACGAGATGACGAGTGGTCGGTGAGACACGACGAAGGCCCCGGCGAACCCGCCGGGGCCTTCGTCGTGCGTGGGACTGCGCTCAGTGCGTGTCTTCGGCCTCGATCTCGGTGCGGTCGCCCGACCACTGCGTGTGGAAGGTGCCTTCCTTGTCGATGCGCTTGTAGGTGTGCGCGCCGAAGAAGTCGCGCTGGCCCTGCACCAAAGCGGCAGGAAGGCGGTCGGCACGGATGCCGTCGTAGTACGACAGCGACGACGAGAACGCCGGAGCGGGGATGCCGGCCTGGGCCGCCGCAATCACGACACGTCGCCATGCGGACTGTGCGCGCGTGATCGCCTCGGTGAAGTACGGGGCCGTCAGGAGCACGGGAAGGCCCGGCTCTGCGGCGTAGGCGTCGGCGATGCGGTTGAGGAACTGCGCGCGGATGATGCAGCCACCGCGCCAGATCTTGCTGATCGCTCCGAGGTCGATGTTCCAGCCGTACTCGGCTGCTCCCGCCCGGATCTCGTCGAAGCCCTGCGAGTAGGCGACGATCTTCGACGCGTACAGCGCCAGGCGCACGTCTTCGATGAACGCCGTCTCGTCGGCGACGGTGAACGCCTCGTCGGGGCCGGGCAGGGAGCCCGCGACCTCGCGCTGCTCGGGGTGCGACGAGAGCGAACGGGCGAACGTGGCCTCAGCGATGCCCGAGACCGGGACGCCGAGCGAGAGCGCAGTCTGCACGGTCCACGCGCCGGTGCCCTTCGCGCCGGCCTGGTCGAGGATGACGTCGACGAGGGGCTTGCCGGTCTCGGCATCCACCTGGCGCAGCACCTCGGCGGTGATCTCGATCAGGTAGGACTCGAGCTCACCCTTGTTCCACTCGGCGAAGATCTCGGCGATCTCGGCGGGGGACTTGCCTGTCCCGCGGCGGATCAGGTCGTAGGCCTCGGCGATGAGCTGCATGTCGGCGTACTCGATGCCGTTGTGGACCATCTTCACGAAGTGACCGGCACCGTCGTGGCCGACGTGCGTGACACACGGCTCGCCCTCGGCGACCGCGGCGATCGACTTCAGGATCGGGCCGAGGGTGACCCACGACTCGTCCGAGCCGCCGGGCATGATCGACGGGCCCGTGAGCGCGCCCTCTTCGCCACCCGAGATGCCCGCGCCGACGAAGTTGATGCCGGTCTCGCGGACGGCCTTCTCGCGGCGGATGGTGTCGGGGAAGTAGGCGTTGCCGCCGTCGACGATGATGTCGCCCGGCTCGAAGACCTCGACCAGCGAGTCGATCACCGCATCCGTCGGGCCGCCGGCCTTGACCATGATGATCGCGGTGCGCGGCTTCTGCAGCGAGTCGGCGAACTCCTGGTAGGTCTGGGCGGGGACGAACTCCGCCTCGGGGTGCTCGGAGACGAGCGTCGCGGTCTTCTCGTAGCTGCGGTTGAAGATCGCCACCGTGTTGCCCTCGCGGCTGGCGAGGTTGCGGGCGAGGTTCGAACCCATGACGGCGAGTCCGACGACTCCGATGTTCGCTGATGCTTCGGGCACAGATGGCTCCTAGATCGAGAAGAGGGGGATGCTCCCAGATTATCGCGGCGTCCGGGGTGGTGCTCCCGTGTGACGGGTGGTGACGGACGCGACGGGGGTCAGTCCTTGCGGTATCCCGACCGGCCGAGGGCGAAGAGCGCCGCGAAGCTGAGGCCGGCCGCGCACACGGTCATCGCGCCGATGATCCAGGCGATCGCGTGGGAGAAGAAGGCGCCGTCGAGCATGAGGGAACTCCGTGTTCTGCAGTGAGGGATCGGTGTTCTCAGCCTACCGGCTCATCCGGTACCATGAGAGGAGTACCTCGGCGAGGGATGCTTCTGCGCGTGCGCTGGCATCCGTTATCGACGCGGCGAAGCAAGCCGGTGGCTTTCCTCACGTGTCTGCGTTCGAGAACAATTCCAAGACCACCGCGTAGCTGTCGCTGCGTGCCCCGAAGGAGAACCCCCATGTCTGAAGACACCAAGGTCGTCGCCGAGCTCCGCGAGAGCTTCGGCAAGGGCTTCGCCCGTCGTCTGCGCGCCGCAGGCAAGATCCCCGCCGTCATCTACGGTCACGGCACCGAGCCCGTGCATGTCGCGCTGCCCGGCCACCAGGTCTCGCTCATCATCCGCCGCGCCAACGCGCTGCTCGAGCTCGACATCGACGGCAAGGAGCAGCTCGCCCTGGTCAAGGACGTCCAGAAGGACCCCGTGCACCAGATCATCGAGCACATCGACCTGCTCGTCGTCCGCAAGGGCGAGAAGGTCACCATCGACGTTCCCCTCGTCGTGACGGGCGAGCCCTTCGCCGGCACGATCGCGAACCTCGAGTCGACCACGCTGTCGATCGAGGCCGAGGCCACGCACATCCCGCAGAACATCGAGGTCTCGGTCGAGGGCCTCGAGGAGGGCGCGCACATCACGGCCGCCGACGTCGCGCTGCCCAAGGGCTCGACGCTGCTGACGGATCCCGAGACCCTCGTCGTCGCCGTCTCCGTTCCGGTTCTCGACCTCGAAGAGGACACCACCGCCGAGGAGCCCGCTGAGGGCGAGACCGAGGCCGAGGCTGCGAAGGAAGACGCCGCGGAGTGATCTCCGCAGTCGCAGCGCACAGCTGACTGCATCACAGAGGGGGCGCGAGCAGATCGCGCCCCCTCTGTCGTATTCTGACCGGGCACCGAGCGGGGCCCGCATTCCGAGAGGACGACCACATGGCATCCACCTGGCTCGTGGTGGGGCTCGGCAACCCCGGCCCGCGCTACGCGGATACGCGCCACAACATCGGCCAGATGGTCGTCGACGAACTCGCCTCGCGCCGCGGCGAGAGCTTCCGTGAGCACAAGGGCGGAGCGCGTGTCGTCGAGACGTGGCTGCGTCCCGGGGGCGACAAGTTCGTGCTCGCCAAGCCGAACACCTTCATGAACGTCTCCGGCACTCCGGTGGCGGCGCTCGTGAGGTTCTACTCCGTGCCGCCGGAGCAGGTCATCGTCGTCCACGATGAGCTCGACATCCCGTTCGACACCGTCAAGCTCAAGATCGGCGGTGGCCATGGCGGGCACAACGGCGTCCGAGACATCGCGCGTGCCCTGACGACACCGGAGTTCCCGCGGGTTCGGGTCGGCATCGGTCGCCCTCCAGGGCGTCAGAACCCCGCAGACTGGGTGCTCTCGCCATTCGGCAAGGACGAGCGCGCCAACTTGCCGATCCTCGTATCGGATGCGGCGGACGCGGTCGAGCTGCTCGTCGAGGACGGACTGCTCGCCGCGCAGCAGAAGCACCACGCTCCACGGTGAACCACCGGGCGGTTCACCCGTCGCGAGTGTCGGATGTCAGGGAAGCACGCCGGTCGCGGTTCCCGTCGACAGCGTCACCAGCAGCACGACCCAGAAGATGATCGGGCCGAGCGCCGCGATCACGAGTGCGGCGATGGCCGCGCCGCGCGCCTGCTTCTTGCGGATGGCGATGATGCCGATGACGATGGCCGCGATGCCGAGGATCGTCCCGATCCAGAACGAGATCTCCGCCCACAGCACCTGGTCTCTCGCGGGCGAGAGGACCGACAGGAAGTCCGGTGAGGTCGTGTCGAAACCGTCCGGAAGGCGACGACCGATCTCGAACCCCGAGATGCCCGCGATGATCGGCGTCACTACGGCCGCCACGACGGCCAGCACCAGGGCCAGGATGCCGAGAAGCCCGGACTTCTTCTCGGCGATCACCGGGGCCTGGTATGCACCGGCAGGCGCCGCGTAGCCTCCGACCGGAACCTGGTAGGCACCGGGAGGGGCCGCCTGGAAAGCCGGAGCGTCGGGGTACGCGTGAGGAGCGCCCTGGTACCCCGGCGGAGTCGTCGGGTACGCGGGAGGAGTGCCCTGGTATGCCGGGGGAGCGGTCGGGTACGCGGGAGGAGCGCCCTGGTAAGCCGGGGGTGCCGGGGGTGCCGAAGCGTATGCCGGAGGCGCGGTCTGAGCTGACGCAGGCGGAGCCGTCGGTGGCGCGGGGTAGGCGGCGGGCGGCGGGAACTGCGGCTGCTCGTCGGCCGGCCGGGGCACGGGAGGTACAGGAGGCACGGCACCGGACGGGGGCTGCTGCGGATCAGTCACGCCCCCATCCTATGGCTGGCGACGTCAGACGCGACGAAGCAGTCCGACCCGGTCGTAGACGGCTCCGAGTGTGGCATCGGCGACGGCATCCGCTCGCGAGGCATTCTGCGCGAGGATCCGATCGAGTTCCGCGGGGTCGTCGAGAAGCTCGAGAGCGCGAGCCCGCACCGGTTCGAACTCGCTCACGACGACCTCGGCGAGCCCCTTCTTGAAGTCCCCGTAGCCACGGCCGGCGTACTCGTCCTCGATCGCGGGCACCTGACGCCCCGAGAGCGCCGCGTAGATGGTCAGCAGGTTCGAGACCCCGGGCTTGTTCTCTCGGTCGAAACGGACTGAGCCTTCGTTGTCCGTGACCGCGCGCATGATCTTCTTCGCCGACTTCGCGGGGTCGTCGAGCATCCACAGCACACCGGCGTCGCTCTCCGCCGACTTGGACATCTTCGATGTCGGGTTCTGCAGGTCGTAGATGCGCGCCGTGTCCTTCTGGATCACGGGGCGGGGCACCACGAACGTCTCTCCGAAACGAGAGTTGAAGCGCTCGGCGAGGTCGCGGGTCAGTTCGACGTGCTGCTTCTGGTCGTCGCCGACAGGCACGACGTCCGTCTGGTACAGCAGGATGTCGGCTGCCATCAGCACCGGGTAGGTGAACAGGCCGACGCTCGTGGCGTCGGTGCCGTAGCGGGCCGACTTGTCCTTGAACTGCGTCATGCGGCCGGCTTCGCCGAAGCCGGTGATGGTCGACAGGATCCAGGCGAGCTCCGCATGTGCGCGCACGTGAGACTGCACGTAGAGCGTCGACAGCGAGGGCTCGATGCCCGCGGCGATGTACTGAGCGGCAGTTCGGCGGGTCTTCTCGCGCAGCTCGGCAGGGTCCTGCGCGACGGTCAGCGCATGCAGGTCGACCACGGAGAAGTACGCATCGTACGAGCTCTGGAGGTCCCGCCACTGCAGGAGCGCCCCGATGTAGTTTCCGATCTGAAGCGAATCGGCGGAGGGCTGCATTCCTGAGTAAAGGCGAGGTTTGGTCACGGTGTCAATCCTAAGCGGCACCGGTCGCCTCTGATCGCGCGGGCCGCCCGCGGTCGCCCGTCTGTCGCTCAGTAGGTGTAGTCGACGACGACCGGAGCGTGGTCGCTCCAGCGCTGGTCGTATGCCGCCGCGCGGGCGACGTGATAGGCCGTGACCTTCTCAGCGAGAGCGGGAGTCGCCAGGTGGTAGTCGATACGCCACCCGGAATCATTGTCGAAGGCCTGCCCGCGCATCGACCACCAGGTGTAGGGCCCCTCGACCTCGCCATGGAACACGCGGCCCACATCCACCCACCCGAGGCCCGTGCCGGTCGATCCGTCGACTCCCTCGACGGGCTGCCCCGCCGCCCCGAGGAATCTGTCGAAGTACGCGCGCTCGCGAGGCAGGAAACCGGCCTTCTTGCGGTTGCCGCGCCAGTTCTTGATGTCGAGTTCACGGTGGCCGACGTTGAGGTCGCCGGTGACGAGCGCGAGCGACCCCTCGGTCTGACCGAGCTCAGCCAGCCGCACGCCGAACGCGTCGAGGAACTTCCACTTCTCGTCCTGCTTCGGAGTGTCGGCCTCGCCGCTGTGCACATAGGCGCTGACGACAGTCAGCGGGCGGTCGCCGATGAGGAAGTCCGCCTCGATCCAGCGCCCCTTCGAGTCGAAGTCGGGGGCACCGAAGTCGGTGCGCGACGCGAGAGCGGGCAGACGGCTGGCGATGGCCACGCCGGCGCGGCCCTTGGCTGTGGCCTCGTCGTGAACGAAGGTCCATCCGGGCAATGCCGCCTCGAGATGCTCGTCCTGGCCGCGGACCTCCTGCAGCGTGAGGATGTCGACGTCTGCGGCGTCGAGCCAGGAGCTCATGCCGTTGCGAGCCGCCGCTCGGATCCCGTTGACATTGACCGTGGCGATACGCAGATGAGGCATGCTTCCACCCTAACGAGGGTCGCCGACATCGCGGTTTCGCTGCAGCTCGGCCAGCAGTCGCTGAGCGAACGGCGAGCCGGTGTCGACGGGAGGGGGAGCGGATGCCTCCAGCTCTGCCAGTTCCCGCTCGGCGGTGCGCACAGCCCTGCGGGTGCCCCACATGTCGTACCACGGTGCGCTGTCGCTGGCCGCATGCGCCTCGCGCACGCGGATGCGTGCCGCCATGAGCAGAGTCTCGTGTTCGACGACCCGGCGCTCGGCCTCGGACTGAGCCAGCAGTGGCAGATCCCGATCCTGCGCGGCGACGGCGATCCACGACGATGCCACGAGCATCACCACCCCGTTCACCCGGAACCAGAGCAGCAGGCCGATGAAGATCGCGAACGTGGCGAGCAGCGGGTTGGAGGGCGTGTAGCTCAGGAGGAATCCCGCACCGTATTGCAGCACCGTCATCGCCGCTCCGCCGAGAAGGGCGCCGGGCCAGATGGTCCGCCAGCGCAGTGATGTGCCGGTGAGGAATCGCACCATCGCCGCCAGGGCGGAGGACATCAGGACGAACGACACGATGACGGTGCCGAGGCGGATGCCGAGGTTCAGTCCGTCCGACCCCGAGTCCCACCCCAACAGGTGCAGCAGCCACATGAGCACGGCGGCGCTGGCCGAGCTGAGGAGCGAGCCCGCGATGAGAGAGATGCCGAAGATCAGCGCGGCCAGCAGGTCGCGCGCCTTCAGGATCACATAGCTGCGCGTGTCGGGGGGAAGCCCGAAGATGTCCCTCGTGGCCCTGCGTGAGAAGGTCACCCAGCCGATCGCCGTCCAGATGACCGTTCCCAGGGCGATGAGGCCGGTGACTCCGAGAAGTCCCGTCGTGCTTGCGGCGATCTCCTGAACCTGAGCGGGAGTGAACACCCCGCCCTCCTCGAGGATCAGATTGGGCACGTAGCTGTTGATGATGTCGATCAGACCGTCGACCGCCTCCGGGCTGCCGCCGAGCCAGAGGCCGATGATCGCGAAGGCGAGGTACACCGCGGCGAAGATGGCGAAGAGCGCCTGGTAGCTCACGCCCGCTGCGAGCAGGAAACCGTTGTGTTGCAGGAAATGGCGCCAGACGCGCACGGGGAAGAGTCCCAGGGTCCGCGTCGTCAGCGCGGTCGCTCGCTCCACGGCCGCATCCAGGCGACGGGGCTCTGCTGAGGCATCGGGCTCGGACACGATCTCACCCTATCCAAGCGACGAGAACGGGCGAACATCCCGGAGGATGCTCGCCCGTTCTCATCGCTGCTGAGGAGTCAGGGACGGCCGCGCAGGACCGCCTGCTTGACCTCGGCGATCGCCTTGGTGACCTCGATGCCGCGAGGGCACGCCTCGGAGCAGTTGAAGGTCGTGCGGCAGCGCCAGACGCCCTCCTTGTCGTTGAGGATGTCGAGACGGACCGCCGCGTTGTCGTCGCGGGAATCGAAGATGAAGCGGTGCGCGTTCACGATCGCTGCCGGTCCGAAGTACTGCCCGTCGGTCCAGAAGACGGGGCACGACGAGGTGCACGCGGCGCAGAGGATGCACTTGGTGGTGTCGTCGAAGATCTCGCGATCCGCGATGCTCTGAACGCGCTCCTTGCCCTTCTCGGGCACGGAGTTGGCGACGAGGAAAGGCTGCACCTCGCGGTAGGAGGCGAAGAACGGCTCCATGTCGACCACCAGGTCCTTCTCGAGCGGCAGGCCCTTGATCGCCTCGACGTAGATCGGCTTCGAGATGTCGAGGTCCTTGATCAGCGTCTTGCAGGCGAGGCGGTTGCGGCCGTTGATGCGCATGGCGTCGGATCCGCAGATGCCGTGGGCGCACGACCGGCGGAAGGTGAGCGAGCCGTCGACCTCCCACTTGATCTTGTGCAGAGCGTCGAGCACGCGGTCGGTGGAGTACAGCTCCACGTCGTAGTCGACCCAGTGCGGCTCGGCGTCGATCTCGGGGTCGAACCGACGGATGTTGAACGTGACGATGAACGACTGGATGCCCGTCTCCTCCGTCGTGTCCGCGGGAGCTTCGGCGATGGCGTTCGACATGCTCAGTACTTCCTCTCCATCGGCGGGTAGTTCAACTCGCCCTGCTCGTTCTTCGTGAAGACGACCGGCTTCCAGTCGAGCTTGATGTGATCGCTCGGAGTGGACGAGTGCGGGTCGCCCGTCAGGTAGGCCATCGTGTGCTGCATGTACTTCTCGTCGTCACGCGTGGGGAAGTCGTCGCGCATGTGACCGCCACGGCTCTCCTCGCGGTTCTGCGCGGCGTAGACGACGACCTCGGCGATGTCGAGGAGGAAGCCCAGTTCGACCGCCTCGAGCAGGTCGGTGTTGAACCGCTTGCCCTTGTCGTCGACGTGCACGTTCTTGTAGCGCTCGCGCAGCTCGGCGATCACCCCGAGGACGTGCTCGAGGGAGTCGTGAGTGCGGAAGACCTGAGCGCCCTTGTCCATCTCGTCCTGCAGCGTCTTGCGCAGGACGGCGATGCGCTCGGTGCCCTGGTTGTTGCGCAGGTCCTCGAGCATGCCGGAGACGAAGCCGGCGGGGTTCTCGGGCAGCGGCACGAACTCGGCGGTCTTGACGTACTCCACGGCGTTGCGTCCGGCGCGCTTGCCGAACACGTTGATGTCGAGAAGCGAGTTGGTGCCCAGACGGTTGGCACCGTGCACCGAGACGCACGCGCACTCGCCTGCCGCGTAGAGACCCGGCACCACGGTGGTGTTGTCGGCAAGCACCTCCGCCGCGTTGTTCGTCGGGATGCCCCCCATCGCGTAGTGCGCGGTCGGCATCACGGGCACGGGCTCGACGACCGGATCGACGCCGAGGTAGGTGCGGGCGAACTCGGTGATGTCGGGCAGCTTGGTCTCGAGGACCTCTGCGCCGAGGTGGGTGCAGTCGAGCAGCACGTAGTCCTTGTGCGGACCGGCGCCGCGGCCCTCGGCGACCTCCTGGACCATGCAGCGGGCGACGATGTCACGAGGCGCGAGGTCCTTGATGGTCGGCGCGTAGCGCTCCATGAAGCGCTCGCCCGAGGCGTTGCGCAGGATCGCTCCTTCGCCTCGGGCACCCTCGGTGAGGAGGATGCCGAGGCCGGCGAGTCCTGTCGGGTGGAACTGGAAGAACTCGAGGTCCTCGAGGGGGAGTCCCTTGCGCCAGACGATGCCGACTCCATCACCCGTGAGGGTGTGGGCGTTGGAGGTCGTCTTGAAGATCTTGCCGAAGCCGCCGGTCGCGAAGATCACGGCCTTGGCCTGGAACACGTGCAGTTCGCCCGTCGAGAGGTCGTAGGCGACGACACCCGAGATCTGGGTCTTGCCGTCGGCATCCGCGACCGTCAGCAGGTCGAGCACGTAGAACTCGTTGAAGAAGTTGATGCCGAGCTTGACGCAGTTCTGGAAGAGCGTCTGCAGGATCATGTGGCCGGTGCGGTCGGCGGCGTAGCAGGCCCGTCGCACCGGGGTCTTGCCATGCTCGGCGGTGTGGCCGCCGAATCGACGCTGATCGATCTTGCCCTCGGGCGTGCGGTTGAAAGGGAGACCCATGTTCTCGAGGTCGATGACCGCGTCGATCGCCTCCTTGGCGAGGATCTCCGCCGCATCCTGATCGACCAGGTAGTCGCCGCCCTTGACCGTGTCGAAGGTGTGCCACTCCCAGCTGTCCTCCTCGACGTTGGCCAGTGCCGCAGCCATGCCGCCCTGCGCCGCACCGGTGTGCGAGCGAGTGGGGTAGAGCTTGGAGATGACCGCGGTCTTCGCGCCGGAACCGGCCTCGATGGCCGCTCGCATGCCGGCGCCGCCGGCGCCCACGATGACGATGTCGAACTGGTGGTAATGCACGCCGTCGCGCACGACGGAATCCTGGGTCTCGGTAGTCACTTCTCGTATGCCTTCTCTTCTACTTGCCCAGCGTCTGGCACTGTTCCCACAGCGTGCTCGACTCGGTCACACCGAGGCACGGGTCGAAGGTGAAGACGACCAGGGTGCCGAGGATGATGAGCAGGGCCGCAGCCAGGCCGAGGGCCCAGGTCAGCGCCTTGCGAGCGGTGTTGTTCGTCACGTAGTCGTTGACGATCGTGCGCATGCCGTTGGCGCCGTGGATCAGGGCCAGCCACAGCATCAGGACGTCCCACCACTGCCAGAACGGCGTGGCGAACTTGCCCGCGATGAACGCGAAGTCGAGGGCGTGGATGCCCTCGCCGACCATCAGGTTGATGAAGAGGTGGCCGAAGATCAGCACGACGAGCACGACGCCCGAGGCGCGCATGAACACCCAGCCCCACTTCTCGAGGTTGAATCCGCGCTGACGGCGGACGGGCGCGGCGACGGTCTGCGCGGTCATCAGTGTCCTCCTCCGAAGCCGGCGAACGCGAGCATCAGGTGCCGCGGTACGAAGCCGGCCATGATGATGCCCCAGACGAGAAGCACGCCCCAGAACAGCTGACGCTGGTACTTCGCGCCCTTCGACCAGAAGTCGACCGCGATGATGCGCAGGCCGTTCATCGCGTGGAACACGATGCCGGCGACCAGCACGACCTCGCCGAGGGCCATGATCGGGTTCTTGTAGGTTCCGATGACCGCGTTGTAGGCCTCGGGCGACACCCTGATGAGTGCAGTGTCGAGCACGTGCACCAACAGGAAGAAGAAGATGGCGACTCCGGTGATGCGGTGAAGCACCCACGACCACATGCCTTCGCGACCCCGGTAGAGGGTGCCGCGCGGTGTCTTGGAAGTGGTTTCCGAAATCGACGGTGTCAAGCGAGCGCTTGTGGACACGGTCGTCCTCCCTGGATCGATGTGACTCGGTCGCGTGCGATGCGTCTTCCAAGCGTGAGCCTGCTGTCGTCAGGCACGGCCGATCGGACACCATCCTATTCCCGTGCGACGGGTGCGGGCGACGAAGGGGAGCCTAAGTGTCTCGATGTCGAGAGGTCCCATCGGGATACGCTGACCGTGTGAACCAACCGATCGAGGACTTCTACGCCGTGATCCCCGCCGGCGGCATCGGCAGCAGGCTGTGGCCGCTCTCTCGGGCCGACGCCCCGAAATTCCTGCATGATCTGACCGGTTCGGGGCACTCGCTGCTGCGGGACACCTGGGACCGGCTCGAGCCTCTCGCGGGCGCCGGCCGCATCGCTGTCGTCACGGGACGGGCACACCGCGCGGCAGTCGAAGCCGAGCTGCCCGGAATACCGGATCTGAATGTGTTCCTGGAGTCGGAGCCGCGGGAGTCGGCTGCCGCGATCGGGCTCGCCGCGGCGATCCTGCACCGCCGTGATCCCGATGTCATCATCGGATCATTCAGTGCCGACCATGTGATCCGCGGCACGAGGGTCTTCGAATTCGCCGTGCGCGATGCCGTCGAGGTCGCGCGCGAGGGATACATCTGCACGATCGGCATCTCGCCCACCGAGCCCGCCGTCGGGTTCGGCTACATCAAGAAGGGGCCGGAGCTGGTGGTCGACGGTGCTCGCGAGGCGGCCCTCGTCGAGAGCTTCGTCGAGAAGCCGGATCTCGCCACGGCGCAGGCGTACATCGCCGATCGGGGCTACCTCTGGAACGCCGGCATGTTCATCGCCAAGGCGAGTGTTCTCCTGGAGGAGCTCGCGGCGAACGAGCCTGCGCTGCACGCGGGCCTGGTCGAGCTCGCCGAGGCGTGGGACGACCGCGATCGCAGAGGACCTGCGGTCGACCGCATCTGGCCCGGACTGAAGAAGATCGCGATCGACTACGCGGTCGCAGAGCCGGCAGCACGTCGCGGACGTCTCGCCGTCGTGCCCGGACACTTCGACTGGGACGACGTCGGGGACTTCGCCTCGCTCACCAAGCTCATCACGAACGGCCGCAAGAACGACCTCGCGGTGCTGGGTCCGAACGCCCGGGTCCTGTCCGACGCCGCGAGCGGCATCCTGGTCAGCCAGACCTCGCGGGTGATCAGCCTGGTGGGCGTGCAGGACATCGTCGTCGTCGACACCCCCGATGCGCTGCTCGTGACGACGGTGCAGCACGCGCAGCGCGTCAAGGGCGTCGTCGAGTCGCTCAAGCTCACCGGACGAGGCGACGTGCTCTGATGAGCACAGGTCGCCGCTCATCGGCTGTCTTGGTTTCAGGTTTGTAACCATTCGTCAGAGCCTCGCCCTCGCACGTGCACAAAAGTCGAAACACTAGGTAACTTTGAGCGATCCGCGAGGGCCGCGGCACCGTTCAGGAGGCATGAGTTGACCATCTCCACCACCAAGAAGCTGCTCGGCGCGACCATCGCCGCTGGCGTCGTCTTCGCACTCGCCGGCTGCGGCCAGGCGCCGGCCGAATCGGGCGGCACCGGCGGCGAGGCTGAGTCCGACTTCCTTCCCTGCCTCGTCTCTGACGCGGGCGGCTGGAACGACAAGTCGTTCAACCAGTCGGCCAAGGAGGGCATGGACCGCGCAGCGGACACGCTCGGCGTCAAGCCCCTCGAGTTCGAGTCCGCGAACGACAACGACTACGCGCCCAACCTCGAGACCGCTGTCTCGGAGGGCTGCTCGCTCATCGTCTCGGTCGGCTTCAAGCTCTCGGCCGCCACGGTCGAGTCGGCGCTCGCGAACCCCGAGATCGACTACGCGATCATCGACGACTACGCCGACAACGACTTCGACGGCACCACCGACGCCCCGAACATCAAGCCGCTCGTCTTCGACACCGCTCAGGCCGCGTACCTCGGTGGTTACGCCGCAGCCGGATGGTCGGCTCAGTCGGGCGTGAACAAGGTCGGCACGTTCGGTGGAATGCAGATCCCGTCGGTCGCCGTGTTCATGGACGGCTTCCAGCTCGGCGTCGAGAAGTACAACGAGGACAAGTCCGGCTCGGTCGAGGTCTTCGGCTGGGACACCGCCACGCAGAAGGGCTCGTTCACCGGCGGCTTCGACGCCAACGACACGGCCAAGCAGACCGCGCAGGGCGTGCTCGACCAGGGCGTCGACGTGATCCTGCCCGTCGGCGGACCGATCTACCAGAGCGCTGCGGCGGCCATCGCCGACAGCGGCAAGGACACGCTGCTCGTCGGCGTCGACAGCGACCTCGCCGTCGCCGATGAGAGCGTGGCGGACGTCACCCTCTTCTCGATCATGAAGGCCATCGACGTCGCGGTCGAGGATGCGACGATCGCCGCCTCCGAGGGCGACTTCGACCCGGCTCCCTACGTCGGCACGCTCGAGAACGAGGGCGTGAAGCTCTCGGGCTTCGGTGCGTTCGAGGGCGACCTGCCCGACGGACTGCTCGACGAGATCTCCGCTCTGCAGGAGCAGATCATCGCCGGCGACATCACGGTGGAGTCCCCGAACTCCCCGTAAGTCATCGAGTTCCAGCGCGGGGCGAGTGGTGCACGTGGCCACTCGCCCCGCGCCGTGGACGGACCATGACGACTTTCACGGCGCACCCGGGCGATCCCCGCGAGATGCGCCCGGAATCTTCAGACTCTTCTGGATGACTCTTCTGGATAAGGTGCAGATATGAAGCTCGAACTTCGCGGCATCACCAAGCGGTTCGGAACCCTGGTGGCCAACGACCACATCGACCTGGTCGTCGAGCCGGGGCAGATCCATGCGCTGCTCGGCGAGAACGGTGCAGGCAAGTCCACTCTGATGAACGTCCTGTACGGGCTCTATCAGGCGGACGAGGGCGAGATCCTCCTGGACGACGTCGTCCAGCGGTTCCGCGGCCCGGGAGACGCGATGAACGCCGGCATCGGCATGGTGCACCAGCACTTCATGCTCGTCCCCGTGTTCACCGTGGCCGAGAACGTCATGCTCGGTCATGAGCAGACCAAGGGGCTGGGCACCCTCGACATCACGAAGGCGCGTGAACACGTCCGCGCCGTCGCCGCCCGCTTCGGCTTCGACATCGACCCTGACGCGATCGTCGGAGACCTTCCCGTCGGAGTGCAGCAGCGGGTCGAGATCATCAAGGCGCTCTCGCGCGACGCGAAGGTCCTGGTCTTCGATGAGCCCACAGCCGTGCTCACGCCCCAGGAGACCGACGAGCTGATGGGCATCATGCGCCAGCTGCGCGACGAGGGCACCGCCATCGTCTTCATCACCCACAAGCTGCGTGAGGTCCGCGAGGTCGCCGACACCATCACGATCGTCCGCCTGGGCCGGATCGTCGGGGAGGCGTCGCCCACAGCGACGAACGCCGAGCTGGCGTCTCTCATGGTCGGACGCGCCGTCGAGCTGACCGTGCGCAAGGATCCGCCGCGGCTCGGGGACGGCGGCCTCGAGGTCTCGGGGCTGCGCGTGCTCACCGCGGCGGGCGCGATCGTGGTCGACGGGGTCGACTTCTCCGTGCGACCCGGCGAGGTGCTCGCCGTCGCCGGGGTGCAGGGCAACGGGCAGACCGAGCTGGTCGAGGCCATCGTCGGCCTCGCGGCGAGGGTCGAAGGATCGATCACCCTCGGAGGCGAGGAGCTGGTCGGCAAGAGCGTGCGGGGGATCCTCGACGCCGGCGTCGGCTTCGTTCCGGAAGACCGCACCGAGGACGGGCTCGTGGCCGGATTCTCCGTCGCGGAGAACCTGATCCTCGATCGCACCGGCGACGCCGACTTCAGCCGCGGCGGAACCATCCGCCGAGGCGCGCTCGACGACTTCGCCCGCGCTCGGATCAGCGAGTACGACATCCGGACCCAGGGGCCGCACACTCCGGCGGGCGCGCTCTCGGGTGGAAACCAGCAGAAGGTCGTGATCGCCCGCGAGATGAGCCGTGAGCTCAAGCTCCTCGTGGCGGCGCAGCCGACCCGAGGAGTCGACGTCGGCTCCATCGAGTTCATCCACAAGCGGATCATCGAGACCAGGGACGCGGGCATCCCCGTGGTCGTGGTCTCGACCGAGCTCGACGAAGTCGCAGCTCTCGCCGACCGCATCGCGGTCATGTACAGAGGCACGATCGTCGGGATCGTTCCCGGCGACACCCCGCGCGAGACGCTGGGACTGATGATGGCGGGCGCCGCCGAGGGAGGGGTGGCCGCATGAGCGGTATCACGCCACAGGGGAGTGGACCGACGGGCGACGTCTCGGGCGACCAGCTCTCGCCGAACACGACCACGACGGCGCGTGACACGGGCGACGTTCCCCCGCCCCCGCGCGGCAACGTGATCCTGAAGGAGATGCTCCGTGGCAGCGCCGTCACGACGATCCTCGCGATCTTCCTCGCGCTGGTGGTCGGCGGCATCCTGATCGCCTTCACGAACGAGGACGTGCTCGAGGCCTCGGTCTACTTCTTCCAGCGGCCCAGCGACACCTTCATCGCCATCTGGAATGCCGTGTACAACGGCTACGAGGCACTCTTCCGCGGAGCGATCTTCAACGCGCGCGGCGCGGACTTCGCCGCGCAGATCCGTCCGTTGACCAACACCCTGGGCTTCGCAGCCCCCCTGATCGCGGCCGGCCTCGGTGTCGCCCTCGCGTTCCGCGTCGGCCTCTTCAACATCGGTGCGCGCGGTCAGATGCTCATCGGTGTCGCCGCTGCCGGACTCCTCACCTTCCAGCTCGACCTGCCGTTCTGGCTGCACATCCCCGTGACCCTGATCGCCGGCATCGCCGGTGGTGCGCTCTGGGGCGCGATCGCCGGTCTGCTGAAGGCGAAGACGGGCGCCCACGAGGTCATCCTCACGATCATGCTCAACTACGTGGCGTACTACCTGCTGCTGTGGATGATCCGCACTCCCGGGCTGCTGCAGAAGCCGGGGACGAACCAGGCGCTCGGCTATGCGACGCCCGAGAGCGCGCAGTTCCCCTCGCTCCTCGGCCCGCAGTTCCCTCTGCTCGACCTCGGATTCGTGATCGTCATCGTCGCGACCCTGTTCGTCTGGTGGTTGATCGAGCGCTCCTCGCTCGGCATGCGGATGCGCGCCGTGGGCGAGAACCCGCACGCCGCACGCGCGGCCGGCATCAGCGTGCAGCGCGTCTACGTGTACGCGATGCTCCTCGCCGGTGGTCTCGCCGGTCTCGCCGGCATGAACCAGGTGCAGGGCGCCGTCACGACCGGCATCACCGAGACGATCGACGCCGGCATCGGCTTCGACGCCATCACGGTCGCGCTGCTCGGACGCAGTCGCGCCTGGGGCACGTTCGCGGCCGGCATCCTGTTCGGTGCCCTGAAGGCGGGCTCGTTCTCGATGCAGGCTCAGGACATCCCGGTCGACATCGTGCTCGTCGTGCAGTCGCTCGTCGTGCTGTTCATCGCCGCACCGCCCCTGCTGCGCACGGTGTTCTTCCTTCCCAAGACCGACGCGGAGAAGGCGGCCAAAGCCAGAGCCAAGGCCGCGAAGAAGGCGGTGACCGCATGACCTCCCTCGTCCAGAGCGAAGCCGCCGACGGAACCGTGCAGCTCGCCACCGTGCGCGAGCGGCACCTGAAGGCACCGATCGTCCTGTCCGCAGCCACCGTGCTGCTGGCGCTCCTGTTCCTGCTCGTGCCGCGCAGCGGCACCAGCACCTTCCGACTCAACGACCCGTCATCCCCGTTCGCACTGCCTGATGTGGCGCTGCCGACCGGACCGACCAGCTGGGTCGTCATCGTGATCCTGGCGCTGCTGTCTGGGCTCGCGTTCCTTCGCGCGTGGTCGTATCGCAAGCCGTCGATCTGGCTCGTGATCGCGTTCAGCGTGCTCGCCGTCTTCGGCTTCCTCGTGTGGGCCGGTGCGGGCGGACTCGTTCCCGTCAGCAGCCTGCTCTTCGGCGCCGTCTCGCTCTCGGTGCCTCTGGTGTTCGGCGCACTCGGCGGCGTGATCGGCGAGCGGGCCGGTGTGGTCAACGTCGCGATCGAAGGACAGCTCCTTCTCGGGGCGTTCTCGGCCGCGCTGCTCTCGAGCGTCACGGGCAGCCCGTTCATCGGACTCCTGGGCGCCATGGTGGGCGGCGTGCTCGTCGCCGCGGTTCTGGCCGCCTTCGCGATCAAGTACCTCGTCGAGCAGGTCATCGTCGGAGTCGTGCTCAACGTCCTCGTCAGCGGCCTCACCGGGTTCCTCTACGGCGCCCTGCTCGCGCCGAACGAGGCCGCGCTCAACACCCCCGTGCGATTCAGCCGCATCGAGATCCCGCTCCTGAGCGACATCCCGATCATCGGTCCGGTGCTGTTCAACCAGACGTTCATCGTCTATCTGATGTTCATCACCGTCGCGATCGTCGCTTGGGGCCTTTACCGCACGAAGTGGGGACTCCGCGTCCGCGCCGTCGGCGAGCACCCGCAGGCCGCCGACACGGTCGGGATCAAGGTCAATGCGACCCGGTTCTGGAACGTGCTGCTCGCGGGTGCGATCGCCGGAATCGGCGGGGCGTACTTCACGCTGGTCTCGGTTCCGCAGTTCGGCAAGGACATGACCGCCGGTCTCGGCTTCATCGCCCTGGCCGCCGTCATCTTCGGTCGGTGGGATCCGATCCGGGCCACACTCGCAGCACTGCTGTTCGGCTTCGCCACGAACCTGCAGAACCTGCTGTCGATCCTCAAGACGCCCATCCCCGGCGAGTTCATGCTGATGCTCCCGTACGTGGTCACGCTGCTCGCGGTCGCCGGGTTCGCCGGCCAGATCCGTGGTCCGGCAGCCAGCGGCAGGCCGTACATCAAGTCCTAGGAGAGACATGACAGACATCGACTGGGACGAACTCCGTCAGGTCGCGACCGACGCGATGACCAAGGCCTACGCTCCGTACTCCCGATACCGCGTCGGAGCCGCAGCCCTCGTCGGAGACGGCCGCATCGTCGCCGGCTGCAACGTCGAGAACGCCTCGTACGGAGTGACGCTGTGCGCCGAGTGCGCGCTCGTGGGCGACCTGCACATGTCGGGTGGCGGCCAGCTCGTGGCCTTCGTGTGCGTCAACAACGACGGGCAGACCATCATGCCGTGCGGCCGCTGCCGTCAGCTGCTGTACGAACACGCGATGCCCGGGATGCTGCTGGAGACCGTCTCCGGCATCCGGACGATCGATGAGGTGCTGCCGGATGCCTTCGGCCCCCGAGACCTGGAGGACGCCCGATGAGCGTTGAGCCCTTCGACGCCGTCGATGTGATCCGAGCGAAGCGCGACGGGGGTGCGGTGCCCGAGAAGGCGCTGCGCTGGATGGTCGACGCCTACACGCGCGGTTACGTGTCGGATGCGCAGATGGCGTCGTTCGCCATGGCGATCTTCCAGCGCGGCATGGAGCGTGACGAGATCCGAGTGCTCACCGACGCGATGATCGCCTCGGGGGAGCGGATGAGCTTCGCGACCCTCGGAAAGAAGACCGTCGACAAGCACTCCACCGGCGGCGTCGGCGACAAGATCACTCTGCCTCTCGCTCCGCTGGTCGCCGTGTTCGGGGTAGCCGTGCCGCAGCTCTCGGGCCGCGGACTCGGTCACACGGGCGGCACGCTCGACAAGCTCGAGTCGATCCCGGGCTGGCGCGCCGCGCTCAGCAACGAGGAGATGTTCGCCCAGATGCAGGGCGACGTGGGCGCGGTGATCTGCGCCGCAGGTTCGGGACTCGCCCCCGCCGACAAGAAGCTCTATGCACTACGTGACGTCACCGGCACGGTCGAGGCGATCCCGCTGATCGCATCGAGCATCATGTCGAAGAAGATCGCGGAGGGCACCGACGCTCTCGTGCTCGACGTGAAGTTCGGCTCGGGCGCGTTCATGCAGGACATCGATCGGGCACGCGAGCTCGCGCGCACCATGGTCGCGCTCGGCACCGACTCCGGCGTCGCCACGACGGCCCTCCTCACCGACATGAACGTCCCGCTCGGCCGCGCGATCGGCAACGCGAACGAGGTGCGTGAATCCGTCGAGGTGCTCGCAGGCGGCGGACCCGCCGATGTGCGCGAACTGACGATCGCGCTGGCCCGCGAGATGCTCTCTCTCGCGGGACAGCCGGATGCCGACGTCGAAGCCGCGCTCGACGACGGACGCGCGATGGACGGCTGGAAGGCCATGATCCGCGCCCAGGACGGCGACCCCGACGCGCCGCTGCCGACGGCACGCGAAACGCATGTGATCACGGCCGACAGGGACGGTGTGGTGTCGCAGATGGACGCGCTGCCGTTCGGCATCGCGGCGTGGCGTCTCGGCGCAGGGCGTGCGCGGGCCGAGGACCCCGTGGTCTTCGAGGCGGGCATCGACCTGCACGCCAAGCCGGGCGATCAGGTGGTCGCCGGTCAGCCCCTGTTCACCCTCTCGGCTGCCGACGAGGCCCGTTTCCCCCGCGCTCTCGAGGCGCTCGAGGGATCGTGGGCGATCGGCGACGAGGCTCCGACGGCAGGGCCGATCGTGCGGGAGCGCATCACGGCCTGATCGGCTGACCGCTAGCCTGAACAGAGCGAATCCGCGACCGAGAGGAATCCCCATGTCGATCGACGCGAACGGTGATGTCACCATCCAGGGGACATCCCTGCGCAGCCTCCCCAAGGTGTCGCTGCACGACCATCTCGACGGCGCGGTGCGACCGGCGACGATCGTCGAACTCGCCGACGCGATCGGACTCGAGATTCCCGAGTCGAAGCCGGCCGCTCTCGGCAGGTGGATCGCGAAGAAGGGCGACTCGGGCTCGCTGGTCGAGTACCTCAAGACCTTCGATCTGACCACCGCCGTGATGCAGACGCAGGAGGGGCTCACCCGTGTCGCTCGCGAGTTCGTGCAGGACCTGGCGCACGACGGCGTCATCTACGGCGAGGTGCGCTGGGCACCCGAGCAGCACCTCACGCGCGGACTCACGCTCGAGCAGGCCGTGGAGGCTGTGCAGCAGGGGATCGAGGAGGGTGAGGACGCCGCGGATCGCAAAGGCCACAGCATCCGCGTCGGTCAGCTGATCACCGCCATGCGCCACACCGACCGTTCGCGGGAGATCGCGGAGCTGGCGGTCGGCTTCCGCGGACGCGGAGCGGTCGGCTTCGACATCGCCGGCCCGGAAGACGGCTTCCCCGCGTCGAACCACCGGGCCGCCTTCGACTACCTCGCGGAGAACTTCTTCCCGGTGACGGTCCACGCAGGAGAGGCGGCCGGGCCCGAGTCGATCCGCTCGGCGCTCATCGACGGACGAGCGCTGAGGCTCGGCCACGGCGTGCGCATCGCAGAGGATCTTCAGGTCGTCACCCAGGAGGGCGACGAGGTGCAGGTGCAGTTCGGCGACCTCGCTCGGTGGGTGCGAGACCGCGAGATCCCGCTCGAGCTGTCGCCATCGTCGAACCTGCAGACCGGAGCGATCGCGTCGTGGGGCAACACCCTCGCCGACCATCCCTTCGACCTGCTCTACCAGCTCGGGTTCGCCGTCACGGTCAACGTCGACAACCGCACCATGAGCGCGACGTCGCTGACCCGTGAACTCTCACTCCTGGTCGAGACGTTCGAGTACGACCTCGACGATCTCGAGACCTTCCAGTTCAACGCGGCGGCCGGAGCCTTCCTCCCCGTCGAGGAGCGCGAGGAGCTGGTCGAGATGATCGCCGACGGATTCGACATCTAGATCATGGCTTCCGGGGGGAAGCGACGCCGGATCGGCGTTGCAGTTGTCGTCAGTGCTGCCGTCGTCCTCGTGGGAGGCGCGGCCGCTGCGTTCGCGTGGTCGACCCGTGCGCCCGAGGTCCCCGCGCCGCGAGCGGGTGCCGCCGCCATCGAGCGTCCGCTGACGCCGGCGCAGCAGCTCGTCGCCGATGCCGACGACCCGCTCGCGTGCGCCGTGAGCTTCGTGGGCGATGGTGCGCCGCAGGACCCGATGCTGCAGCGGCAGGACGCGCTGTACACGGCGCTGCCCATACCGGCGCAGGACGGACGGGTGTTCGCCGGCTGGTACGAGACCGAAGCGGACGCAGCCGGGTTCGCCGTCGCCGCGCGGATCAACGGAGCAGACCCGGTCGTGTGCGTCGATCAGCAGATCGAGCTCTTCGCGGGGTGGACGACGCCCGAGGCGAATGCCGCGGCCGACGTGCAGGTGCCGATCCTGATGTACCACCAGTTCACCTCGAACCCCGAGGGGGAGACCGGGTGGCTCCGGGGCAACTACGCGTACATCGGCGACTTCGAGGCGCAGATGGCCCACATCGCGACGACCGGTTTCTACCTGCCGACGTGGGATGAGCTCAGTGCCTTCATCGACGGGCGCCTGTCTCTGCCTGCTCGCTCGGTGATCATCACCGACGATGACGCCGACCAGAGCTGGTTCGACCTGGCGGTCCCGGTGATCGACGCGCAGGGGCTTCTGTCGACGTCGTTCATGATCACCGCCGATCGGCAGGATCCCGCGCCGTCGATGTACGTGCTGCGCAGATCACACACCCACGACATGCATCAGGCCGGCGACAACGGCAAGGGGCGCATGGTGAACTGGACGGCCGACGAGATCGCCGCCGATCTGAACGCCTCCGCAGACGTGCTGGGAGTGCGCGAGGTGATCGCTTATCCGTTCGGCCACTACAACGACACCTCGAAGCAGGGGGTCGCCCAGGCGGGGTTCGAGATGGCGCGGACCATCGAGCCCGGGTATGTCGAGATCGGTACGGACAAGCTGGCCCTGCCCGTCGTGCGGATCGACTACGGCATGGGAGTGGACTCGCTCATCAAGCGGATCGGCTGAGGCGGGTGGCGCACGGCAGGATGGTATCCATGACCGCCTCCGTCTTCATCGCCGGCCCCGCATCGTGGAACTCGATCGTCGTGCTCGACCGGCTGCCTGAGCCGGTGCCTCACATGCAGTTCGCGGAGGAGAGCTGGGAGACCGTCGGAGGCACGAGCGCGGGGAAGGCCCTCGCCCTCGCCGCGCTCGGACGTTCGGCTCTGCTGTATGCCCTCACTGCGGACGACGAACCGGGACGCCGGGTGCGCGACGCCCTCGAGCGCGCCGGTGTGAGTGCGCGGTGGGCAACGTCCGATGCCACCGAACGGCACCTGAACCTCATGACCCGCCAGGGCGGCCGGGTGTCGCTGTATCTCGCGTCGCCGTCGGTCACGCACGGGGAGGACGACGCGGACCTCGTTGCCGCCATGAGCGACGCCGATGTCATCGTGTTCGACCTCGCTGCTGAGCCGCTGCGACTGCTTCCCGTGGCGATCGCGACCGGGCGGCCGATCTGGGTCGACGTGCACGACTACGACGGCGAATCCGAGTTCCACCGGCCGTTCCTCGCCGCCGCGGATGCCGTGTTCTGCAACGCGGACCGTCTGGCCGATCCGGTGCTCTTCCTCAGATCATGCATCGACGCCGGGGCCTCGCTCGCGGTCTGCACGCTGGGCGCCGACGGGGCGGTCGCGATCGACGCCGACGGCACCGAACATCGGGTCGCGGCCGTGCCGGTCGATGTCGTCGACACCAACGGCGCCGGCGACGCGTTCCTGGCCGGCGTCCTCGATGCCCGGCTCGCGGGTGCCGGCGTTCCGGAGGCGCTGACCGCCGGCTCGCGCGCGGCCGCATCCGTTCTCGGCACGCGCCACCTGCATCCGCTGCTCGACCCGGTCATCGGGTGACCGGGTCGGCAGACGCGGTTCAGCCTGCAGCCACCTCCGCCATGAAGGCGTCGAGGATCTCGGCGACCTGGGCGTGCATCTCGTCGCTGGAGATCGTCGGCTCGCCGTCGCCGGCCTGCGGCCCGTAGTCTCCGAACGACGCATGCGACGCTCCCTCGATCTCGACCATCCGAGCATCCGCGGGCAGCAGGTCGCGTGCGTCGGCGATCTTCTCGGGCGTCGACAGTCCATCCTCGCTGCCCGAGATGCTGAGCACGGCGAGGTCGGTGTCCGAGACGTCCGTCGCGCAGTACGAGCCGAACAGCACGAGGGCCTCGGCGTCCGCGGCGAGCTGGCAGGCGCGCACGCCACCGAGCGAGTGTCCGCCGACCGCCCAGTCGTCGATGTCCGGCGCCGCAGATGTGAAGGCGTCGAGACCGCGCAGGTCGAAGAAGGCGAGGTTCAGCCACGGGCGGGTGATCACCACGGTGACGCCCTCTTCGGCGAGACTCTGCAGGATCTGGGCGTATGCCCACGGGTCGACCTTCGCCCCGGGCACGAACACCAGGCCGAGGTCGGATTCGCCATCGGCGGGGGTGAGGACGATGCCCTGCGCGGCATCTTCGACGTGGATGGCGGAGTTGTCCTCGACGCTGGCGAGCGGGCCCTTCTCGGCCGGCATGACGCCGATCTGGCTCCAGGCGACCACTCCGACGATGGCGAGCACCACCACTGCGACGACCGCCCAGAGGATCACTTTCAGAACACGACGACCACGCTTCTTCTGCACGCACCCACGTTACGGTGTACGGATGTGAGAGTGCTCGGGGTGCGGGCGCTCCAGCGCCTCCCGCTCCCGTCGGACCGCACCCCGATAGGCGTCCTTGTTCACGTAGTACGCCATGCGGTCGAGCCGCAGATAGCGGTAGCCGCCGCTCAGATCGGGCCACGGCTCTGACGTCACCCGCTCGCGGAATCGCTCTGCGCGACACGGATCGTTCTCCGCCGCCTCGATGTAGGCGGCCAACAGCTCCGCCTGCTCGTACCGACCCTGCCAGCCGATGCCCGACGCCTCGATCATGCCCATCACGAAGAGGCCGTTGAACGAGGAGGGGAAGACATGGAGGAACAGCCGTGGTGCGGCACCGCTCCAGTGCAGGTGGCGCCGGTCGACGAACGGGTAGTCGAGCCGATACCCCGTCGCGAGTAGGAGCAGATCGTAGTCGTCTGACGTCCCGTCCCTGAAGCGGACGGTCGCGCCGTCGAGACGATCCACGTCGGGGCGGATCCGCAGGTCGCCCTGACCCAGGTGGTTGAGGATCATCGTGTTGACGATCGGATGCGCCTCGTAGATGCGGTAGTCCGGCGTGGGGAAGCCGAAGCGCGCGGGGTCGCCGGTGAACGCTCGCAGCACACGGCTGTCGACGGCCTGCTTGATGCGCGCGGGCAGCGGACGACCCTGGTTGAGGGTGTCACTCAGCCTGCCGAAGAGATAGCGGGGCACGAAGTAGTAGCCACGGCGAACGCTCATGTCGACGGAGGAGGCGTGGTGCACGGCATCCACCGCGATGTCGCATCCCGAGTTCCCCGCACCGATCAGCAGCACGCGCCGGTCGGCGAGCTGTGCGGGGGACTTGTACTCGCTCGTATGCATGACCTCGCCGTCGAACTCGCCCGCGAAGGTGGGCACGTTCGGTTCGGCGAGCGTTCCGTTCGCCAGCACGACCCCGGCGTACCGCCTGGTCTCCACGCCGTCGGGCCCCGAGCTCGTGAGATCCCAGCCGTCATCGCGCGGTTCGAGCCGCGTGACCGTCGTCTCGAACCGGAAGAGCCCGGTGAGGCCGAAGTGCCCCGCATAGTCCTCGAAGTACTGCCGCAGCACCCGGTGGCCGGGGTAGTCGACGGTCGAGCGCATCGGGAACTCGGCGAACTCGGTCGTCGTGCGCGAGGAGATCAGGTGCGCGGACTCGTACATCGTGCTGCGGGGGTTGTCGATGTCCCACAGACCGCCCACGCGGGTCGAGGCCTCGTAGCCGTCGATTCCGATACCGCGCTTCGTCAACGCCCGAGCGGCGGCCAGCCCGGAGGGACCCGCACCGATCACGGCATATCTGTTCATGCTGCTCCCGCACCTCACCGTGCTCGCCACTGCGCCCTCCGCCGATCGTATCGGCAGAGGGCGCAGAAGACGGCGTAGGACCTCGTCAGGAGGCGTTCAGCGCGGTCTGTCGGGAGACCACAGCATCGCGCACCGCAGGGAACAGCGGATGCTCGGGATCGAGCCCTGTCGTGTGCGAGGTGAATGCGAGGGCATCCTGGGTGCGGAGGAGCCGCTGCAGCTCGACCGCCTGCTCGTCATCGGGCTCGTCGAACTCGAGGGCCGCGGTGATGGCGCCGACCAGTGCGACGGTAGGGAGGCCTCTTTCCGCCGCCATCGCAGCCGGTCCGACGAACCGCTCGTGGCGCGAGATCTTGCGCAGCGGCTGACGGCCCACCCGCTGCACCGTGTCGACGAGCGCCGGGTTGCGGAACCGTTCGAGGATGGTCGCCCGGTATGCGGCGAGCTCGGCAGGGTCGAGCCCGTGCTCGGCGACGAGGACGGCGGAGGTCTCCTCGAGAGCGGCCGAGACGCGCTCGGCGATGTCCTGATCGGCCAGGGCGTCGGAGATGCGCTCGATGCCGGCGCGTGCGCCGAAGTACGCCGTGGCTGCGTGACCCGTGTTCACCGTGAAGAGCTTGCGCTCGATGTAGGGGGCGAGGTCCTCGACGAAATGGGCACCGGGGATGCTCGGCAGCGCGCCGCCGAAGGCCTGAGACTCGATCGCCCACTCGAAGTACGGCTCGACCGTGACGTCGACTCCGCCGTCGGCCGGCTGACCGGGAACGATGCGGTCGACGGCCGTGTTCGCGAAGACGGCTCGGGAGAGCAGTTCCTCAGCATCCACCCCCGCGGCCTTCTCGACTTCTGCGCGCAGAGTGTCCGTCGCGCCGATCGCGTTCTCGCACGCCATCACCTGCAGGGGAGCGGCTCCGGCAGGGCGCAGGGCGAGGCCGGCGACGATCGCGGGAGCGACGAAGCGCAGCACGGTGGGTCCGACCGCGGTCGTGACGACGTCGGCGGTGGCGATCTCGTCGGCGACGGCATCCGGATCGGTCTTGCTGTTCACTGCCCGGAAGCCGGTCACGACGTGGTCGGTGCCGCCCGGCCCCGCCTCGTGCACCGTGTACGAGTCGACGGCGTTGATGGCGTCGACCAGCGCGTCGGCGACGTCGGAGAAGACGACCTCGTATCCGCCCTGATGCAGGAGCAGCCCCACGAAGCCGCGACCGATGTTGCCGGCGCCGAAGTGGACGGCCTTCATCAGTCGTTCACCGCCGAGAGCAGGGCGTACAGCTCATCGGGCGTCTGCGCGGCGTTGAGCTTCGCGACGTCGTCCTCGTCCGAGAACAGGATCGCGATCTGCGACAGGATCTCGAGGTGCTCGTCGCCGCGACCGGCGATGCCGACCACGAAGGTCGCGGGCTCGCCGTCCCAATCGACGCCGCCGTCGTAGCGGACGACCGACAGCGCGGATCCGAGGATCGCGTCCTTGGCGTCGTTCGTGCCGTGCGGAATCGCCAGACCGTTGCCCATGTAGGTCGACACCGTCTGCTCCCGCTGACGCATCGCGTCGACGTAGGCGGGGGTGACGGCGCCGGCCGCGACGAGGATGTCGGTCGCTTCCTGGAGGGCCGCCTCCTGTGTGCTGGAGCCGGCGTGGATGCGGACCTGGTCGAGGGTGAGAACGCTCATCGTGATTCCTTCTTTCTGAGTATGTGGGGGCGGGGCGGATGCCGCAGCACCCGCCCCGCCCGGTCTGTCACGCGTCGGTGCCGCGCTGCTCGCGCACCGGTTGTTCAGTTATTGTCAGCAGACCATCCTGAACGAGTAGTTACGAGTACCCGCCGGGTTTCCGGGGAGCTTGATCCAGCGGGCGCTTGTCCCCGCCGCGGCGAAAGGCGCCCAATAGTAGCCTGCGGTTGCGGACCACGACCAGGTTGACAACGTGCATCCAGCCGATACTCGCACCATGTCCGTGTCCGCCCAGCCGTACTTCGACTGGCTGTTTTGCCCCGCCGTGAGCGTTCCTACGACGGCTCCACATGTCGTCGTCGATGTTGCGCTCTTGCACACGGTGAGGGTCAACGAGCCATTGTTGGTCACACTTGCGAGCCCGGTATCAGCGCTCGCACTGGTCGCCGAGCCGAAAATCAATGCGACCGCCGCTACCAAGCCAATGGAAGCGGAGACTGCGGATCGAAAGCGACTGTTCTTCATTGGACCGTCCTTTGTTAGCGAAAGGCTTATCCCTCCGTTGAGGCATTCTTGCGCTGGTCCCGAACAAGGTCCACGACATCCTGATACTTTGCAGAGTTCATGAAGTTGTCGACCGACACGTGCACGGAGTTCGGCGACTGCGCCTTCGCGCGATCCGTCAGCTGCTGCTGCGTGATCACGAGGTCGGCACTGCCGTCGAGGTTCGCGATGGCCTGGTTCGTGACGGTGACGCCCTCGACCCCCGCCTTCTTGAACTTGTTGCGGAGCACACTCGCGCCCATGGCGGACGAGCCCATTCCGGCGTCGCAGGCGAACACGATGTTCTCGATGCGACGGTCAGTGGTGACGCCGACGCCAGACGTCGCGTTGGACGTTCGGAGTGCCTCCATGGCTGCAGAGGACTTGCCCTTATTCGCCTCGGTCTGCGCGATAGCGGCGTCGAAGCTGCTATCGGCGGCCTCAAGGTCGCGCTTGCGAGAAGCCCGCAGGATCACTGCCGTGATGAGGAAGGTAACAGCCGCGGCGAGGACTACCGACAGGTAGACGACCAGGAGGTTGGCGATACCGCCGGCCGCCGGAGTCACGGCGGCCGCTGTGACTGCGATGATGCTGCCTGGTGCCGCAGGGAATGAGAGGCCTCCGCCAAGGAGCATGTTGGTCGTGACGCCCGTGGCGCCACCCGCGATCAGCGCGAGGATGGTAGCCGGCTTGCTGAGCGCATACGGGAAATAGATCTCGTGGATGCCACCGAAGAACTGGATGATCGCTGCGCCCGGGGCCGAGGCTTTCGCCTCGCCGATACCGAAGAACGAGAACGCCAGAAGCAGGCCGATACCCGGGCCGGGGTTCGCTTCGATGAGGAACAGGATCGACTTGCCTGTCTCCTCTACCTGCTGCAGCGCCAGCGGAGTGAAGACTCCGTGGTTGATCGCGTTGTTGAGGAAGAGGACTTTGGCTGGTTCAACAATGATCGAGAGCAGCGGAAGCAGGCTGTAGCTGACGAGCCAGTCGACGACCGCGCCCAAGAACGTGCTTATCGCGAGCATGATCGGTCCGAAGGCGAAGAACCCTACGATCGCGAGAAGCATTCCGAGGATGCCGGCTGAGAAGTTGTTCACCAACATCTCGAAGCCGGCTCGAATCTTTCCGTCCCAGAGCCGGTCCATCTTCTTTGTGACCCATGCAGCCAGCGGGCCCATGATCATCGCACCGAGGAACATCGGGATGTTCGTGCCGACGATGACACCCATCGTGGCGATCGTCGCCACCACACCGCCGCGCTCGCCGTAGACCATGCGGCCTGCGGTGTTGGCGATCAGGAGCGGAAGCAGGTAGGTGACCATAGGGCCGACCAACCCCACATATTGCGGGAATGTCGTCCCGTCCTCGGAAGTGGCGAGAGCGGTCATCGCGCCTTGCCAACCAATGAGGTCGGCGTTCCCGAAGCCACCGAGGAGATCAGCTACGGGATACCAGCCGCCGAGCCAGCCGACGGAGATGAAGAGCATGGTGATGAATCCCCACGCGATGAACGCGGCGATGTTGGGCATGATCATTCCGGACAGGAACGTGCCGAACCGCTGCACTCCTGTTCGGAGGCCGCCAGCTCTCGTGGCGGCCGGTGACGTCGTCGTCATGATGTCGTCTCTTTCTGGTGAGGGGGGAGGGGTGCCGCGGCATCCGCCACGGCGAGGCGAGCACCGGCGGCGTCGTCGGCCGCCAGTGCGAGTTCGGCGAAGTTGCGGGCTTCGTCGAGAGTGTGCAGTGACAAGGTGTGACGCACGTCCGCCAGGGCGGAGGGCGCCATCGAGAGGCTCGTCGCGCCGAGCCCGACCAGCACGACGGCGAGCATCGGATCGGCGGCAGCCTCGCCGCAGATCCCGACGGGCTTGCCGAGATGCGCTCCGGCGGCACCGACCTCGCGGACGAGACGGAGCACGGCGGGGTGCCACGGGTCCTGGAAGCCGGCGACGGAGCCGAGCATCCGGTCGGCGGCCATCGTGTACTGGGTGAGGTCGTTGGTCCCGATCGAGGCGAAGTCCGCATGGGCGAGCACCCTGTCCGCGAGCAGCGCTGCCGCCGGGACCTCCACCATGACGCCGGCCGTCTTGAGGCCGTACTCGCGAGCGAGAGAGGTGAAGTACTGCGTCTCCTCGACGGTCGCGACCATGGGTGCCATGACCCAGAGGTCGGCCTCCGTGGCGGCGTCCGCCTCGGCGAGAGCGGTCAGCTGCTCGCGCAGGATGTCCTCGCTCGCCCGAAGGGACCGGAGGCCGCGGAGCCCGAGCGCCGGGTTCTCCTCGTGTGCATCGTTCAGGAACGCCAGCGGCTTGTCGGCGCCGGCATCCAGCATCCGCACCACGACCTTCTTGCCGGGGAAAGCCGCGAGCAGTTCGCGGTACGCCTCACGCTGCTGCTCGACCGTCGGCGCCTGAGCCGACGAGAGGAACAGGAACTCGGTGCGGAACAGCCCGACGCCCTCAGCCCCACGTTCGACGGCATCGGATGCGTCTGCGGGTTTCCCCAGATTCGCCAGCAGCGGGATCAGCGTGCCGTCGGCGAGGGCGCCGGGAGTGAGCGGAGCGGAGTCGGCGGACCGGCGGGCGGCGGCGCGCTGCTCGGCGCGTGCCCTTTCGTCGTCGCTGGGATCGACGGTGACGATGCCGGCGGCGGCATCGACGATGACCGAGCTGCCGGTCGCGAGCTCCGTTGCGGATGCCGCTCCGACGATCGCGACGATGCCCTTCTCTCGGGCGAGGATCGCGGTGTGCGAGGTCGGCCCGCCGTCGAACGTGACGAGGGCCAGCACCTGGTCGAGGTTCAGCAGCGCGGTGTCCGCCGGGGCGAGATCACGGGCGACGAGGACGAACGGATGACCGGGGTCGGGCACGCCGGGCGCATCGACGCCGCGGAGGCGGGCGAGAACCCGCTGAGCGATGTCGTCGAGGTCGGCGGCGCGCTCGCCGAGGTAGCCTCCGACGGCCTCGAGCGTCGCGCGGAAGCCGGCGAAAGCGTCGTGCACGGCCCACTCCGCGGTGGCACCGTCGTCGATGCGCGCGTCGACCTCGTCCTGCAGTGTCGGGTCCTCGGCGATCATCGCCTGCGCCTCGAGCACCTCCTGGGCGGAGCCGCCGGCTGCCTCGCCACGAGCGGTGAGCTCCCGCGCGACGGCCGACACGGCGTCGCGCACACGCGCGCGCTCTGACTCGGCTCCCTGGGCACTGGGGGTGTCGTCCGGGGCGGGCAGCGCCTCGGTCATCCGGACGACGACGCCCTGGGCGACTCCGAGACCGATGCCGACTCCCCGCAGTTCGCTCATACTCCGGCGTCCTGATCGTGATCGGTCGTGAGCAGCTCGGTGAGCGTGTCGAGCACGCCTTCCGCGTTGTCGCCGTCTGCGGTCAGCGTGACGTAGTCGCCGTGCTCGATCGCGAGGGCGATGACGCCGAGGATGCTGGCCGCGTTGACGGCCTTCCCCGAGTCCTTCGCGATGGTCACGGGAATCCCCGAGTCCTTCGCCGCCTGCGCGAACAGCTTCGCCGGGCGGGCGTGGAGTCCATGGGATGAGCCGATGCGGACGGTGCGAGAGACGGTCATGATGTTCCTTTCGGGGTGTTCCAGGCGTCGGAGACGATCGACTGTGCCAGCGCCAGCGTGCGGGTGCCGTCCCGATCGGCGAAGACGTCGTCGGGGAGCACGGCCACCTGGGCGGGCGCGGCCCGGCGGATGGCCTCGAGCCGATCGGCGAGGTGAGGGCCGATGAGGATGAGGTCGTGGTCGCTGCCGGTGACGGACTGCTCCATGCCGGCAGCGGCGTGCCAGTCGAGACCGGCTTCGGCAGCCGCCCGACGGAGTCGTTGCGCGACGAACGTGCTCGACGCGCCAGCGCCGCACACCACGAGGATCCTCATCGATGCTCACCTTTCCTGAGAACAGTCTGGGAACAGTCGGGGTGCCCTCGCCAACAGGTTCCTTTCCGCCCCTGCGGAATGTCGGTTTCGGAGCACCGCCCTCCGCTTCCTGACATCATGGAATTCACGTCAGGACAGTGCGGTCGGCACGGAGGAGGGAGCATCATGTCGCGACAGCGCCAGGACCAGCTCCTGTCGTCCCTGCTCCGTCAGGAGGAGTGGGTGACGGCCGCCAGCCTCGCCGATCAGCTCGGGGTCACCCCTCGCAGCATCCGCTCGTACGTCGCCGCGCTGAACGCCAGGACGGGTGCCGCGGATGCCGTCGAGTCCGGCCCCGCCGGATATCGCGCCGGGTCGGGAGCCCGCAACGCGCTCCGTGCTCGGCAGAGCGGGGAGTCCGCCCCGCGTGACCGCCTGCACGGTCTCGTGCGCACCCTGCTCGATGTGCCGGACGGGATCGACGTCTTCGCCACGGCCACCGCGCTGCATGTGAGCGAAGCCACTCTCGAGGCCGACCTCGCCCGCGTGCGGATGCTGCTCGACGGCACCGAGCTCACCCTCGAGAGAGATCATGAGATCGTGCGACTGCGCGGCAATGAGGCGGCACAGCGCCGTCTGCTGTCCCGACTGGCGCACGACGAGATGGACGCCGCGTCGTTCCATCCCGAGACGTTCCGCCGGGCGCTCGCCGGTGGGGTGATCGCTGCCGACGCGGTCGGACCGTTCAAGTCCGAACTCGTGCGTGAGCTCGGAGAACAGGGCTACTACGTCAACGAGCTCGCGATCTCGGACGTCCTCCTGCACATCGCGATCGCGGCAGAGCGGGTCGCCGCCGGCCACGCCCTCGATTCGGGGCCGGCCGGCGCGCGGGAGGAGATCCCGCGGGTCGGGGCCGTGATCGCACGGCTGGCCCAGCAGCACTTCGCCGTCGCACTGGGCGACGGCGACAGCGGTCATCTCGCATCCCTCGTCCTCACCCGCATCGTGGCTCCGGGCCAGGATGCCGCCGGCGACGTCGCCCGCAGCGGTGTCGACTCCGGGGTCGAGGCGGCCGTGCGTGCCGAGATCGGCAGGGCGGCGGAGGACTTCCAGGTCGACCTGGTCGACGAGACCTTCGTGCTGCGCCTCGCCCTGCACGTGCAGAATCTGATGCGCCGCGCCGAGGAGCGAGCGCTCACCCGCAACCCGCTGACCCGTTCTCTCAAGACCTCGTATCCGATGATCTTCGAAGTGGCCGTCTCGATAGCCAGCGGACTGCACGACCGTCTCGGCACGCCGATCCACGACGACGAGATCGCCTACATCGCGATGCACGTCGGCGGACGACTCGAGCGCAGCCGCAAGGCCGAGTCGATCCTCACGGCGACCATCGTGTGTCCCGGCTACTACGAGCTGCACGAGCTGCTCCGATCGAGTGTCGACCGGTCGCTCGGCTCGGCGATCGAGGTGACGAGCGTCATCACCAAGGTCGACCCGGACTGGGCATCGTTCGACACCGATCTCGTGCTCAGCACGATCGAGCCCGGGGCGGCAGGGGATCGATTCGTGCGCATCCAGCCCTTCCTCACGGATGCCGATGTCGACCGGATCCAGCAGGCGGCGGCACGCGTCCGGCGAGGTCGTCGGCTCACGAGGCTCCGTGCCGAGCTCGCGCGATACTTCGATGCCGATGCCTTCGTCTATCCGCTGCCCGACGAGGGGGAGGACGCGATCATCCGCCGACTGGGTGGCCTCCTCGTGGATGCCGGCTTGATCGCAGACGACTACGTCGACAACACGATCCTCCGTGAACGCATGTCGTCCACGGCGTTCACGGACGCGCTCGCGGTGCCGCACGCTCTGCAGATGTCGGCGACGCGCACCGCGATCGCGATCGGAGTGACCGACGGCTCAGCCGCATGGGGCGAGGGCCGGGTGCAGGTGGTCGCTCTCGCCGCCTTCAGCGAGAGCGACCGCGCCGCATTCCAGACGGTGTTCGAGCAGCTCGTCGAGGTGTTCAGCGAACGTGAGAGCGTGCAGCGCATCCTGCGCCGGGGCACGACGTTCGAGGCGTTCCTCGACGAGCTCGTCGCCGTCATCGACGGGTGATGCGCGGGTCAGCTCCGGGGGTCGAGCACCGCGGCCAGAGTGTCGAGCATGGCGTCGGCGTCGACCGAATCCGCCGTCTCGAGTTCGACGGCATCGCCGGGCGCGAGTGCGAGGTCCATCAGCGCGAGAACGCTGCTGAGGTCCACGATCGCGCCCGACGACGTCCGCAGCGTCACGGCGTGCGGGTGCGCCTGCACGAGCCGTACGAGCTCGGCGACGGGACGCGCATGCACCCCGTTGTGCGCGCTGATCACGACATGTCGTCTCGGCATGCGAGCTACGAGCGTTCTGCCAGGAGCTGGCGCACCGCGGCCTCGAGCTCGGCGACCATCGCGGTGGCGCGCTCCGCGGAGTCCGCAGCCGCGTCGATATAGACCTTGAGCTTCGGCTCTGTGCCGCTCGGACGGACGATGATGCGCGAGCCGTCCGAGAGCCGGTACCGCAGCACGTCGCCCGAGGGTCGGCCCGCATCCGCATGCAGAAGGTCCTCCGCAGTGGCGATCGACTGGCTGCCGAAGTGCGTCGGCGGCAGTGTGCGCAGTGACAGCATCACGGTGCCGATGACCGAGAGGTCCTGCACGCGCACCGACACCTGACCGCTCGCGAAGTGGCCGTACGTGTCACCCAGCTCTGACAGCAGGTCGGCGAGCGTGCGACCGCGTTCGTGAGCCTCGGCGGCCAGACCGAGGATCGCCACGGTCGCCGAGATGCCGTCCTTGTCGCGCACGATCTCGGGATTCACCAGGTATCCGAGGGCCTCCTCGAAGCCGAACACGATGCCGGGCGCGCGAGAGATCCACTTGAAGCCCGTGAGCGTCTCATGGAAGTCGAGGCCATGACGCGCGGCGATGGAACCGAGACCCGGCGACGAGACCAGAGAGCACGCGAGGGATGCACCCGGCGTTCCCTCGGCGGCTCTGGCGGCACGAGCGCCCAGGAGCAGCCCGACCTCATTGCCGGTGAGGCGCCGCCATCCGCTCTCCGATGACGCGTCCGGGATCGCGACGGCGAGTCGGTCGGCATCCGGGTCGTTCGCGACGATGAAGTCGGCCTGCACTCGACGGGCCCGGGCGAAGGACAGGTCCATCGCGCCCGGCTCTTCGGGGTTGGGGAACGACACGGTGCGGAACGTCGCGTCGGGTTCGAGCTGTTCTCCGACGACCATCGGCTGCGGGTACCCGGCGGCGGCGACGATCTTCGACAGCGTCTCCCAGCCGACCCCGTGCATCGCGGTGTAGACCCACCGCAGCTCGGATGCTCCCGCAGGCGCGGGGGCGACCGTCGCCGTGGCGGCGACGTACGCGTCGACGACGTCGTCACCGGCGGTCTCGTAGTCGGCGGAGCGGGGCAGGGCCGAGACGTTCTCCGCCTCGGCGACCCGCTGGATGTGGGCGGCGATCTCGGCATCGGCGGGGGAGACGATCTGCGACCCCTGGTCGGCGCCGCCGAGGTAGACCTTGTAGCCGTTGTCGTTCGGAGGATTGTGCGACGCGGTCACCATGACCCCGGCGTCCGCGTCCAGGTGACGCACCGCGAACGCGAGCACCGGGGTGGGCAGCAGCCTCGGCAGCAGGATCGCGCGGAGCCCCGCTCCGGCGAACAGCTCTGCGGAGTCGGTCGCGAACACGCGCGAGTTGCGGCGCCCGTCATAGCCGATCACCACCGTCGGCGTGCGGCCGTGCGACTTCTCGCGCAGGTACGCGGCGAAGCCGGCGGCCGCCTGCGCGACGAGCACGCGGTTCATGCGGTTGCTGCCCGCACCGAGCGCCCCGCGCAGACCGGCCGTGCCGAACGCGAGCCGCGTGCCGAAGCGGTCGTCGAGGTCGGCGGCAGCGGCGTCGTCGCCGTCGGCCGCCCTCGTGATGACCGCAGCGAGCTCGTCGCGGGTCTGGTGATCGGGGTCCTGTCTCATCCAGGCGCGCGCCTGCGCGAGACGCTCGTCGTTCACAGCGCCTCGACCACTCGGGCCAGAAGCGCCGAGATGACAGGTTCCGCCTCGCGGCCGGCCTCGATGACCTCCGCGTGGCTGAGGGGTGTCTTCTGGATGCCGGCGGCGAGGTTGGTGATGAGCGAGAAGCCGAGGATCTCCATGCCGGCCTCGCGAGCGGCGATCGCCTCGAGGGCGGTCGACATGCCGACGATGTGCCCGCCGATGTGCTTCGCCATCTGCACCTCGGCCGGCGTCTCGTAGTGCGGGCCCCGGAACTGCGTGTAGACGCCCTCGTCGAGCGTCGGGTCGACGCTCCGGGCGATGTCGCGCAGACGCGTCGAATACAGGTCGGTGAGGTCGATGAAGGTCGCGCCCTCGAGAGGAGAGTCGGCCGTGAGGTTGATGTGATCGCTGATGAGCACAGGCTGACCGGGGGTCCAGGTCTCGCGCACGCCGCCGGCGCCGTTCGTGAGCACCATGACCCCGGCGCCTGTGGCCGCTGCGGTGCGCACCGAGTGCACGACACGGCGCACGCCATGGCCCTCGTAGTAGTGGGTGCGTGCGCCGATGACCAGCACGCTCTTGCCGTCTGGGGTGCGGATGCTGCGCAGCGTGCCCACGTGTCCCTCGAGAGCGGGCTTCGAGAAGCCGGTGACTTCGGTGGCCGGGATGGTCGCCACGGTCTCGCCGATGATGTCCGCGGCCTTGCCCCAGCCGCTGCCGAGGGTCAGGGCGATGTCGTGCTTCTCGACTCCGGTCAGGCGCGCGATGTCGGCGGCTGCGTCGGCTGCGACCTCGAACGGGTTCGCATTCGGGTCGTCGAGGGGGTTGCTGTGTGTGTCAGGCATGGATCCACTCTAGGAAGTGGCAGGCTCGGGGGCCAGGATTGCGGAAGAATGGAGATCATGTCTTCCACCCCTTTTGAGCGCACTCAGCGCGTCGCCGTGCTCGGCGGCGGTCCCGGCGGCTACGAGGCGGCACTCGCCGCCGCCCAGCTCGGAGCCGAGGTGACCCTGGTCGAGCGTGTGGGCGTGGGCGGAGCGGCTGTGCTCACGGATGTCGTCCCCTCCAAGAGCCTGATCGCGACCGCCGACGCTGCGGTGGCGATCTCCGAGGCCGCCGACCTGGGGGTCCAGTTCTACGCCAAGGGTGAGCACGGCAAGCCCCTCAAGCCCGAGATCGCGATCAACCTCGCCGCCGTGAACAAGCGCCTGATCGCGCTCGCCGGCCAGCAGTCCGAGGACATGCGCACGACGCTGCTCGAGGCGGGTGTGCGCATCCTCTCCGGCCACGGCCGTCTCGAGGGCCCCACGGCCATCGTCGTCTCGACGGGTCAGGACGGCACGGACTTCGATCGCATCGAGGCCGACACGATCATCGTCGCGGTGGGCGCGTCGCCGCGTGAGCTGGATTCGGCGAAGCCCGACGGCAAGCGCATCCTCACCTGGACACAGCTGTACGACATGAAGGCGCTGCCCGAGCACCTGATCGTCGTCGGCTCCGGAGTGACGGGTGCCGAGTTCGCCTCCGCCTACATGAACCTGGGCGCCAAGGTCACACTCGTCTCCAGCCGCGAGCAGGTGCTCCCCGGCGAAGACCAGGATGCCGCGAAGGTGCTCGAGAAGGTGTTCAAGCGCGGCGGTATGACCGTGCTCTCCAAGGCCCGTGCCGAGAAGGTCGAGGTCACGGAGTCCGGTGTCACGGCGACGCTGTCCGACGGCCGCACCGTCGAGGGCAGCCACTGCCTCATGGCGGTGGGGTCGATCCCGAACACCGCCGGCATCGGTCTCGAAGAGGCCGGGATCGAGCTCACCGAGCAGGGCAACATCCGCGTCAACCGCGTCGCACGCACCTCGGTGCCCAACGTCTACGCGGTCGGCGACTGCACGAACTTCTTCCCCCTCGCATCCGTCGCGTCGATGCAGGGTCGCACGGCGGTGTTCCATGCGCTGGGCGACATCGTGATCCCGTTGGAGCTGATCAAGATCACCTCCAACATCTTCACGGCTCCCGAGATCGCCACGGTCGGCTACTCCGAGAAGGACGTCGAAGACGGTGTGGCCGACGGGATGGTCTACAAGCTGCCTCTCGCCGCCAACCCTCGCGCCAAGATGATGGGCATCAGGGACGGCTTCGTGAAGCTGATCGCGCGCAAGGGGTCGGGCACGGTGATCGGGGGCGTGATCGTCGCGCCCAAGGCCTCCGAGCTGATCTACCCGATCGCCGTCGCCGTCGAGCGTCGTCTGACGGTCGACCAGGTCTCGCGCGTCTTCGCCGCGTACCCGTCGCTGTCGAGCAGCATCACCGACGCGAGCCGCGCGATGCACCTCGTCAACGCGAACATCTCCTGATCGCCGCGGTCACGACACAACGAGAGAGGCGCCCCGCGGCAGCGGGGCGCCTCTCTTGTCTCTGCGACGGTGTCAGCTGATCGTGAGCAGCTGGTGCCCGGCCGAGACCGTCGCACCGGCGATCGCACTGATGTTGCTGATCGTGCCGTCCTTGTGTGCCTGCAGCGGCTGCTCCATCTTCATCGCCTCGAGGACGACGACCAGATCGCCCTTGACGACCTCCTGGCCCTCTTCGACGGCGACTTTGACCACGGTGGCCTGCATCGGCGACTTGACGGCGTCTCCCGATGCTCCGGCGCTCACCGACGTCGCGTGGCTGCGGCGGGAGGGCGGGACGGCGGCGGGTCGTCCGGCGGTGCCTGCGGCCACTGCGACGCGATCGGGCAGGCTGACCTCGAGGCGCTTGCCGCCGACCTCCACCACGACGGTGTGCCGGTTCTCTCCGGCCGAGGGCGACTCGAGCTCGCCGTCCCAGGCCGGGATGTCGTTCTCGAACTCGGTCTCGATCCAGCGGGTGAAGATGCCGAACTCGCCGTTCTCCGCGGTGAAGGCGGGGTCGCTCACGACCTTGCGATGGAAGGGCAGCACGGTGGGGAGACCCGCGACCTCGAACTCCTCGAGTGCGCGGCGTGAGCGCTCCAGAGCCTCGGAGCGGTCCTTGCCCGTGACGATGATCTTCGCGAGCAGCGAGTCGAACGCGCCCGAGACGCTGTCTCCGGCGGTCACGCCCGAGTCCAGTCGGATGCCGGGGCCGCCGAACGTCTTGAAGACGTGGATCGGCCCGGGCTGGGGGAGGAAACCCCGACCGGGGTCTTCGCCGTTGATGCGGAACTCGATCGAGTGTCCGGTGGGCTGCGGGTCGTCGTAGTCGATCGTGCCGCCGGCGGCGATGCGGAACTGCTCGCGCACCAGGTCGATGCCGGTGACCTCCTCGGAGACCGGGTGCTCGACCTGCAGTCGGGTGTTGACCTCGAGGAACGACACGGTGCCGTCGGCGCCGATGAGGAACTCGCAGGTTCCGGCGCCCACGTAGCCGACCTCCTTGAGGATGGCCTTCGACGCCGAGTAGAGCAGCGCGTTCTGCTCGTCCGTGAGGAACGGTGCGGGCGCCTCCTCGACGAGCTTCTGGTGTCGGCGCTGCAGCGAGCAATCGCGCGTCGAGATGACGACGACGTTGCCCTCGGCATCCGCCAGGCACTGGGTCTCGACGTGCCGTGGCTTGTCGAGGTACTTCTCGACGAAGCACTCGCCGCGTCCGAATGCGGCGACGGCCTCGCGGGTGGCTGATTCGAAGAGCTCGGCGACCTCGTCGAGCTCACGCGCGACCTTCAGGCCGCGACCGCCGCCGCCGTACGCGGCCTTGATCGCGATCGGAAGGCCGAACTCCTGCGCGAAGGCGACGACCTCGTCGGCGCCGGAGACGGGCCCGGGGGTTCCGGGTGCCAGCGGAGCGCCCACCTTCTCGGCGACGTGGCGGGCCGTGACCTTGTCTCCGAGCGCCTCGATGGCGTCGGGCGAGGGGCCGATCCACGTCATCCCCGCACCGATCACCGCACGGGCGAACTCGGCGTTCTCTGCGAGGAAGCCGTAACCGGGGTGCACGGCGTCCGCACCGGAGCGGCGGGCCACCGAGAGGATCTTCTCGATCTGCAGGTAGGTCTCGGCGCTCGTCGCGCCGCCGAGGGCGAAGGCCTCGTCGGCGAGGCGGGTGTGCAGAGCGTCGCGGTCCTGGTCGGCGTACACCGCGACAGAGGCGATCCCCGAGTCACGGGCGGCACGGATGATGCGGACGGCGATCTCGCCGCGGTTGGCGATGAGCACCTTGGCGATATCAGGCATGCTTGCCAGCCTAGCGAGAAGGCTCGCGATCGCTTTGACGACTCTCCACAAGAAAGTCGGAGAAACGTCGACGAGACCCTACGACCAGAGGTCGGTCCACGTGACGCCGAGGTCGCCCGCGAGGCGGCGCACGGTCGACAGCGACATTCCGACCACGGTCGACGGGTCGCCGTCGACGCGCGTGATGAAGGCGCCGCCCAGACTGTCGACCGTGAAGGCGCCTGCGACGAGCAGGGGCTCGCCCGAGGCGACGTACGCCGCGATCTCGGCATCCGTGATGTCGTCGGCGAAGGTGACCGAGGCCTCGGCGGTCGCGGTGGCCTCGATGGGGGCCGCGCCCGGAGAGACACGGAAGACCGAGTGCCCCGAGTGCAGGATGCCGGTGGCCCCGCGCATCTCCCGCCAGCGCCTCGTCGCCTCCTCCGGCGTGTACGGCTTGCCGTAGACGCGTCCGCCGAGCTCGAACATCGAATCTCCGCCGATCACGATGCCGTCGAACTCTCCGTCTGCGGAGAGCCGCTGCGCGACGTCGGACGCCTTGGCTCGGGCGAGCAGCAGCACCAGGTCGGCCGGCGCCAGCTCCGATCCCCGTTCGGCCGCTGCGGCTGCGGCGACCGCATCCTCATCCACTCCCGGCGACTGGGTCAGCGGTTCGATGCCCGCCTGACGCAGCAGCATGAGACGGGCGGGAGAGGTGGAGGCCAGGCAGACGCGCATGTTCACCACCGTATCCTCGAAGGATGACTTCCTCCCCAGTCCTGCTCGATCTGGACATCACCGGCATCGCGCACGGCGGCACCTTCATCGCCCGACACGAAGGTCGGGTCGTCTTCGTCTCCGACGCCATTCCCGGTGAGAGGGTCCGTGCGCGCCTCAGCGAGGATTCCACCGGAGAGTCCAAGAGCTTCTGGCGGGCAGAGACGGTCGAGGTCCTCGACGCCTCCCCGTATCGCCGCCCGCACATCTGGGCTGAGGCCGACGTCTCCCGCGCGCCCGAGGATCGGCCGGGAGGGGCCGACCTGGGACACATCGACCTCGCCCACCAGCGCGTGCTCAAGCGTCAGGTGCTGACCGAGGCGCTCGATCGTTTCGCCGGCCCCGGTCTCGAGGCTCCCGAGATCGAGGCCGTGGACTCGAGCGACGGCACCGGCTGGCGTTCGCGAGTGACGCTGCACGTCGACGACCAGGGCCGCGTCGGTCCCTATGCCGCCCGCAGCCACCGCGTGATCCCGGTCAGCTCGCACCCGCTCGCGCGGCCGGCCGTCGCGCAGGAGGCTCTCCGCCTCGCGGGTGGCGAGGCAGGCAGCGTCGACCTCGTCGAGGCCGGCGACGGGCGGGTCCGCGTCATCCGACGGGATCGCATCGACGAGCGTCCGGCCAAGGGGCAGCACCGTCGCCCCGCGCCCGAGGTCGTCTACGAGCAGGTGGGCGACCGTCGATTCCAGGTCGACGCCGGCGGATTCTGGCAGGTGCACCCCCGCGCCGCTTCCGTGCTCGACGGCGCCGTCTACGGCATCCTCGACGGCCACGTCGACCCGGAGGCGACCCACTTCGACCTCTACGGAGGAGTCGGGCTCTTCGCCGCATCGCTCGCGGACCTCGGCGGTACCGACATCGTCACGGTGGAGTCGAGCAGACGCGCGACCGCTCACGCGCAGCAGAATCTCGCTCCTCTCGACGTGAAGGCCGTCACGGCGCGGGTGGACCGCTACCTCGCCGGCGTGCCCGCCGGCACGAGAGCCGGGGCCGTGGTGCTCGATCCGCCCCGCGCGGGTGCCGGTCGCGCAGTGGTCGAGGCGCTCGACGCCCTCGCGCCCGAGGCGATCGCGTACGTCGCCTGCGACCCGGTGGCATTGGCGCGCGATCTGGGGACCTTCCGGGAGCATGGCTGGAACGTGGGCACCCTGCGAGGGTTCGACCTGTTCCCGCACTCCCACCACTTCGAGGTCGTCGCGCTGCTCACCCGGTGACCGATGATCTGCCGACGCTGACGACTCAGTAGGCTGGGCGGATGAGCAGGGTCGCACTCATCGACGATCACGAATCCGTCCGCCTCGGTCTCGAGGCGGCGTGCGCTCGTGACGGAGAGCAGACCGTCGTGTTCTCCGGCAGCACTGTCGTGTCGTACCTCGAGTGGAGGTCCGCGACGTCGTCGCAGCCGGCCGACGTGGTGGTGCTCGATCTGACCCTCGGAGACGGCACCACCGTGACCGAGAACGTCCGGTCCCTCGTCGAAGACGGTGCGAGCGTCGTCATCCACAGCGTCGCCGATCGTCCGGCTGCCGTGCGCGAGGCGCTCGCCGCGGGCGCCGCAGGCGTCGTCAGCAAGTCGTCGGCGCTGGACGACGTGCTCGACGCCATCCGCACCGTCGCGCAGGGCGAGGCCCTCAACAACGTCGAGTGGGCGAGTGCGGTCGACGGAGATCGCGACTTCGCCGATGCCCAGCTGTCGACGCGCGAGCGCGAGGTGCTCCGGCTGTACGCGACCGGTCTGCCCCTCAAGGCCGTGGCCGAGCGCCTCGGCGTCGCGTACTCGACTGCCAAGGAGAACATCACCCGGATCCGGGTCAAGTACGTCGAGGTCGGGCGACCTGCCCCGACGAAGGTCGACCTTCTGCGGCGAGCGATGGAGGACGGGATCGTCGCCGCAGACGGGGCGCCGAGTGGCCGCTGACCCGCTCAGCATCCGCGAGGCCTGGAGCAAGATCCCGTCTCCGGGTAGCGTCGAGACCGAGTTCGAGCGTTTCACGGGCAAGCGCATGGAGCGCATCCTCGCGACGGTCGTCGCGATCGGGTCCGGCGTTCTCGGAGCGCAGGCGCTGATAGCGGGCATGACGACGACGGGATCGGATGCCGCGCGCATCACGATGCTGCTCGTGGTCTTCGTCCCCCTGATCGTGATGATCGTCGCGTGCGTCGTCGGTCGTGGCGTCCGGACGACGTCGGGGATCTTCGCCATCGTCTACACGCTGGCGCTCGCCGCCTGGCCGACCCTGGTCGACCCCGTCGGCAAGGCAGCGGACCAGCCGTGGATCTTCTTCCTCGTGAACGTGGGCGTGGTGGCGGCGATGCTCGCCTTCCCGCTCTGGCTCCAGTTCGTCTGGGCGGTGTGCCTGCCGTTCGTCTATGGGTACGTTCGCCTGGTCGAGGGCGACTTCTCGCGCGACTTCTGGGTGACGACGGCCTTCGACGTGTCATTCACCCTCATCCTCGGGTGCGTGATCATCGCACTGGGCTGGATGTTCCGTTCGGTCGCGGCGGGCGTCGATGAGGCCCGCGCCCGTGCTGTCGCCTCGTATGCCGGCGCGGCCGCGGCCGCCGCAGCCGAAGAGGAGCGCGCGGCGATGTCCGCCCTCATGCACGACAGCGTCCTTGCGGCGTTGATCGCCGCCGAACGGGCCGAGGGCGAACGCGCGCAGGATCTCGCCGTGGGAATGGCACGAGAGGCTCTCACCCGCCTGGCGAACACCGAGGCTGCGGTCGCACAGGAGGGCAGCGATGAGCCGGTGGGCGCCGCGCAGATCGTCGTTGAGCTCCGTCGAGCGCTCTCGGAGCTCGGCGCGGATGCGATCGTTGAAGAGCGCGGAGGGATCGGCCTGATCCCGGGACGTGTGGCGCGGGCGCTGGTGCTCGCCGCCAGGCAGGCCCTGGGCAACGCCGTCACGCACGCCGGCGGTCGAGGGCTGCACCTCCTCGTCGAAGGCCGCGGCGACGAGGGGATCACGGTGACGATCTCGGATACCGGACCGGGATTCGATCTGCAGGCCATCGGTGCCGACCGACTCGGGATCCGGGCGTCGATCTTCGCACGGATGGCAGGAGTGGCCGGGACGGCCGAGATCGAGTCGAGAGAGTGCGGCACCACGGTGACGCTGGGCTGGGAGCGGCCATGAATCGCACGGTGCGCAGCGTCGCGACATCACTGGCGGTCGGCTTCGCGATGTACTTCGCCGCCAGAGGCGTGTGGTGGATCGAGCAGCCCTCAGCGCCCTTGCTCATGGTCGCGGCGATCGCGCTGTATCTCGTCGTCGTGAACGTCGCGATCCTCTGGGACTCGGCGATCTCCGTGCGGATGCCGCTCTGGGCGGCGCTGCTGACGCTGGTCTCGAGCGTACTGATCCCGGTTCTCGTGACGCTGTCTCTCGATCCGCTCACGCGCACAGCCCCCTTCGCCACCTGGTACATCGGTGCTGTCGGTCTCATGGGCGTGGTGTGCATCGTCCGGCGCCGATTCGTCATCGGCTGGATGGTCGTGCTCATCCTCGTCGCCACCTCGTCGGCGTATCTCGGCTTCTTCGTCGCGCTGTCTCTCGGCCTGGTCGGGTCGCTCGTGTGGGTCGCGATCGCTCACCTCCTGGTGATCTTCTGGGACAGGGCCGTGCGCGACACCGAGCGCCTCGCCGGAATCCAGCAGGCGGTGTCGGCGTGGCACGCGACCCAGCAGGTGCGCCAGAAGGAGCGCCGCCTGCGCACGCAGTTCGCTCTGGAGGTCGCGGGACCGGTTCTCAGCCGCGCGGTCGCCTCGCGCGGAGCACTGAACGACGAGGAGCGTCTCGAAGCGCGCCTGGCGGAGGGGCGGCTGCGCGATGAGCTGCGGGGTGCCGATCTGCTCAATGACGCCGTGCGAGACGCGATCGAGGACGCGCGGAGGCGCGGCGCGGTGGTCACCGTCTTCGATGAGGGAGGCCTGGACGACGTCGACGAGTCCAGGCGCGCGGATATTCGCGACGAGCTGGCCAGGGTGCTGCGCGACGCGGAGGCGGAGCGATGGATCATCCGCGCGGCCAGGGATCCGCACACGGCGGTCACGGTCGTCGGTCGTGCGGGCGCCGGAGGGCAGAGCGATGACGATGCCGTCGACGTGTGGCACGAGATTCCGCGAGCTGCGCCCGAGGATTGATGCCCCTGTCCTCGGCTCTGGCCGGGGGAGGAGGTCAGAGTCGAGGTCAGACGGAGTGGGCGAGGGGCGGCGAATTCGCCAGCCCCTCGCCGTGCGGAACAGTTACCCGAAAACCGTCCGCTGGTGGCCGATCATCGTCTATCTACCCTGGGAGAGAGAGACCAGCCGAACGCGAAGCGTCTTACTCAGTCTCGTGGTTAGTCCAGTCGTTGTCTGTAGGTATTTTGGGGGACACGGAATCGACGCCGGTGCGAGAGGATGGGGCATGGGAATGCGTCGAGGAACCAATCTCCCTCGAATGGGTGACTTCAACCAATCTGTCATCCTCGAGGCGATCCGCCGATCCGGTGAGGGGCTCAGCCGGATCGAGCTCGTCGACGCGACAGGGCTCTCCGCCCAGACGATCACGAACATCACGCGGCGCCTGCTCGATGAGGGACTCATCGCGGAAGCTGGGCGTACCATCAACGGGCCCGGCAAGCCACGCGTCACGCTGCGTCTCGTCGCAGAGAGCCGTTTCTCGGTGGGCGTGCATCTCGACCCGGCGGTGATCACCTTCGTGCTTCTGAACATGTCCGGGAATGTGGTCGCGCGACGCGTCGTGCGCACGCACGACAGGGACCCGCAGCGCATCGTCGAGACGATGGCGAAGACGATCGCGACTCTGGTCGATGAGGCCGGCGTCGACCGCGCACTCGTCGCCGGCGTCGGCGTCGCCGCCCCCGGACCGCTCGACTCGGCGAAGGGCACCGTGGTGGACCCCCCGAAACTCGACGGGTGGCACCGTGTGCCGCTGCGCTCCGTCCTCGCGGCGGCGACCGGCTTCGAGGTCACGCTGGAGAAAGACACCACCGCCGCGGCGGTGGGGGAGCTGTGGACCGGCGACACGGCGCCCGAGAGCTCCTTCCTGTTCGTGTACCTCGGCACGGGGCTCGGGGCCTCTGCCGCACGTGAGGGCGCCGTGGTGACGGGCAGCACGCACAACTTCGGCGAGATCGGCCACATCATGGTCGACCCCGACGGGCCGCCATGCGCCTGCGGTGCACGAGGATGCGTCGAGGTCGTGTGCACGCCGCAGGCCATCGTCGAGCAGGCAGAGGCAGCGGGGGTGCTCCTCGACGACCCGGAGGGCAGCGCGGCGAACGGAGTGGGCGAGCGGTTCACACGCCTGTGCGCACTCGCCTCGGCCGGCGAGATGTCGGCGTTCGAGGTGGTGCGGCGGTCGGCCGGTCATCTCGCCGTGCTGATAGCGGTGCTGTCGAACGTGCTCGACGTGGATCGCATCGTGCTCGGCGGTCCCTTCTGGGCACCCCTGGCAGAGATCTATCTGCGCGAGATCCCCGAGGAGTTGGACCGACGGAGCGCGACTCGCTCGGTTCGCACGCTGCGCGTCGACGGGGCGATCGTGGGAGAGGATGTCGGCGCCGTGGGTGCCGCGTGCGTCGTGCTCGATGCGGTCCTCACGCCGCGCGCGTCCGACCTCTACCTCGAAGAGTGAACGACCGTTCGATTCGCATACCGGTATATCGGTTGAACACCCACGGTGATAACTCCAATCGATGTACTATCGAAGAGATGCGCCATCTGGGGTTAATGGGTGCCAGGGGCGACGGCCCCGCATCAATCGGAGGGTCGTCTGCGTGGCCCGGTGGCTGGGGGGCTCCGGGTCTCGCAGGCTCTCCGATGTGGCCGGGTCAGCGGGCGAAGCGGCCCCAGGGTATGTCCCGCCGCAGCCCGCGACGCAGCGGTCGCTGTGTTCGTTCCCACGCGGAGACGCGAGGCTCCTCGGCCACGGCCTCCGCCGATTCCTGTGCGTAGGCGTCGCTCACCACGGCGATGAGAGCAGCCAGCTCCTCTTCGTTCGCAACGCCGCGCGTGATCTCCATCGTCGGCGGATGCTCATCCGACGTCGCATGCTCGGTCACAGCGGGATGTTCCCGTGCTTCTTGGGGGGAAGCTCGGCGCGCTTCCCGCGGAGGGCTCGGAGCGCCTTGGCGATCGAGACGCGAGTGTTCGCCGGCTCGATGATCCCGTCGATCTCGCCGCGTTCGGCGGCGAGGAACGGCGAGGTCACGCTGTAGGTGTACTCGTTTGCGAGGCGCGTGCGGACGGCCGCGACGTCCTCGCCGGCCTCCTCTGCGCGCTTGATCTCGCCGCGGTAGAGGATGTTTACGGCGCCCTGGCCGCCCATCACGGCGATCTCCGCCGTGGGCCAGGCGAGGTTGACATCCGCACCGAGCTGCTTCGAGCCCATCACGATGTAGGCGCCGCCATAGGCCTTGCGCAGGATGACCGTGACCAGGGGCACCGTCGCCTCGGCGTAGGCATAGATGAGCTTGGCGCCGCGCCGGATGACGCCGGTCCACTCCTGGTCGGTGCCGGGCAGGTAACCAGGCACGTCGACGAGAGTCACGATCGGAATCGAGAACGCGTCGCAGAACCGCACGAATCGGCTGGCCTTCTCGCCGGCCTCGATGTTGAGCGTCCCGGCCATCTGGGACGGCTGGTTCGCGATGATCCCGACCGAGCGGCCCTCGACGCGCCCGAAGCCGATCACGATGTTCGGGGCGAACAGCGGCTGGACCTCGATGAAGTCGCCGGCGTCCACGACATGCTCGATCACGGTGTGGATGTCGTACGGCTGGTTGGGGGAGTCGGGGATGATCGTGTTCAGCGAGCGATCGGCATCCGTGGTCTCCCACTCGAAACCGCTCTCGTATCCCGGGATCTCGGCCATGTTGTTGTCGGGCAGGAAGCTGAGGAGCGTGCGCGCGTAGTCGAGCGCGTCATCCTCGTCCTGGGCGAGATAGTGCGCGACACCCGATCGGGTGTTGTGCGTGAGGGCGCCGCCGAGCTCCTCCATGCCGACATCCTCACCGGTGACGGTCTTGATGACGTCGGGACCGGTGACGAACATCTGGCTGGTCTTGTCGACCATGATCACGAAGTCCGTCAGCGCCGGGCCGTAGACCGCGCCGCCGGCCGCCGGGCCCATGATGATCGAGATCTGCGGGATGACTCCCGAGGAGCGGGTGTTCAGGCGGAAGATCTCGCCGTATTTGCTGAGCGCGAGCACGCCCTCCTGGATGCGCGCTCCGCCGGAGTCGAGGATGCCGATGATCGGCATGCCGCCCGAGAGCGCGAACTCCATGATCTTGATGATCTTGTCGCCGGAGACCTCACCGAGTGACCCGCCGAAGGTGGTGAAGTCCTGCGAGTACACCGCGACGGTGCGGCCGTGGATCGTGCCCACACCCGTCACGACGGAGTCGCCGTACGGGCGATTCCGATCCATCCCGAAGGCGGTGGTGCGGTGGCGCACGTACTCGTCGAACTCGACGAAGCTTCCTGGGTCGACGAGCAGTTCGATGCGCTCGCGGGCGGTCATCTTGCCCTTGGCGTGCTGCTTCTCCTGCGCGACCTTCTCGGCGTCGACAACGGCTTCGTTGTAGCGAGCGCGGAGGTCTGCGATTCTGCCGGCGGTGGTCGAGAGTTCGGGCTTGTCCGTCACGGATTCCACCCTATCGTCGCGTCGGCTCCGTCCGTTGGATGCTCGCTACAACGGGTCGTCGGATCCTTTGGCTCCTGTCGTCAGACGCGGCGCTCGGGGCCCAGAGCTCGTCCCTCAGTCGCGGCGTGCCCCCGAGGGCTCCGACCCGAGCTCACCCGGGAGGTCGTGCGTTCCGGCGATCTCGGGGGTCGCGCTCCTGCGACCCCGACCGACCGAGGCGATCCGCCGACCCGCCCATCCGACTCCGCGGGCGGCCGAGCCGGCCGCCCCGGCCACGGCGCCGCCGACGAACTGCGCGCCGTGCAGCATCCGCAGTTCGAGCTTCTCCGCTCCGCCGATCGGTTCGAGTTCGACGGGCAGATCCATCGGAGGCGCACCGAACGCGCGGTGAGACGTCGTCAGCACGCGTCGTCCGAGGATGTGGTTGCCCGCGCCTCCTATGGCAGCGCCGACGCCGAACGGCAGCGCCTTGCCGATGAATGAGGCGCCTCCGACGGCAGTGAACTGCTTGAGGAACATGCTCTTGAGCCGATCGACCAGCGGTCCGACCGCCGCCCGAGGCAGCGACGTGGTCACCAGCTCGCCCCAATACGACGACCGGCTTCCTCCGCGGCCCGTCGCCTGCCCGGCGAGTTGACTCACCAGGGCGACTCCCTCTTTGCCGAGCATGAGAGTCATGACCAGCGCCCGGGCCCGGTCGGGGTTCGAGACGGCGATGCCATGGACCTCCGCGACGGACTGCGCGAAGAGCGCCGTCGACTCGACGAATCCCACCGTCTCGACGCCGGACAGCGCGAGTGTGATGCCGGTGCCGATGCCGGGCACGACGGCGGTCGCGCCGACGGCGGCACCGCCGGTGGTGACCGCGGCGAGATAGCGGCGCTCGAGGATGCGGATGATCTGCTCGGGCGATGCCTGCGGATTGCGCAGCCGGATGCTGCGGATGTGTGCGAGCACGAGCGGGCGCTGGATCGCGAGCACGCGATCGAGTCCGCGGACCATCATCGGGTGCTCCGCCGAGCCCACCGGGGGCACCCCCTTGTCCCACGCGGCGTCGTCGGGGAGGGAGTGGATCTTGTGCACCTTGGGGGCCATGGATCGATCCTAGGAAGCCCGGCCGCGAAAAAGCCGAAAGCCCGGCTCCCTTGACGGGGCCGGGCTTTCGTGGAAGAGGATCAGACGAACAGGTTCGCCCGCTCGAGGTCCTCGGCGAAGTCGACCTCGACCGCGTACAGGTCGGAGACGTCCATCGGCTCGAGGAGGAGGCCGTCTTCAGCGATCGCGAGCTCGAGGCCGCGCTCGAAGTAGTCCTGGTCCTCCACGCGCTGCAGCTGGCGCATGAACGCCTTCTTGTTCGCAGAGGAGATGTAGTTGATGCCGACAGCCTCTCCGAGCCCGCCCTTGACGGTCTTCGACAGCTCGTTGATGAAGCCCTCGGCCGTGACCGTGTACTTCACCTCCTCGTCGCTGACCTTCGAGGTGTTGACGGTCACGAAGGACTGGTCGCGTTCGATGTATGCGGCCGCGCGGCCGAGGATCATCGGGTCGAACACCACGTCGCCGTTCATCCACAGAACTCCGGACTTGCCGGTCGCGCCGAGGGCGCGGAGCAGGCTCTTCGAGGTGTTCGTCTCGTCGTAGCGCTCGTTGTGCACGTAGTTCACGTTCGGGAACGCGTCGATGATGGTCTCTGCGCGGTATCCGACGACGGCGGTGATGCGGGCGTCCGATCCGAAGGCGGCGCGGATGTTGTCGTGCTGCTGGCGCATGATCGTGCGTCCGTCGCTCAGCTCCGTGAGCGGCTTCGGCAGCGCGCGGCCGAGGCGCGAGCCCATGCCAGCGGCGAGGATGACGGTCTGAAGAGTCACGAGTGCTCCTAAATGAAGTATGTGTTCATGGTCGGTTAACCGACCGGACACTTCGTCGTGCCGAGAGCCATGCTAGCGATCGCGCCTGGGAAGCCCCGGGGGTTGACGTCGCTGTTGTCAATTCGTGATCCAGTACACACCCAACACTCAGATTCGTCCAGGTGCTGCGCAGAACGGCGTGGAAGATCGTCGCGGGGGGTGAATTGTTGCGGCGACCCGAAGAAAGTCGGCACGCGTTGATACCGTAGGACGGTGACTGCTTCTTCCTCCGACGACCCCACCGTACAGGCGGCTGACGCCGCGCCCGCCGCCCCGAAGAAGACACCCGCCCGCAAGGCTCCGGCCGAGAAGGCTCCGGCCGAGAAGGCTCCCGCCAAGAAGGCTCCCGCCAAGAAGGCTCCCGCCAAGAAGGCTCCCGCTGCAGCGCGTGTTCCGTCGAAGGCCGCCGCAGACAAGGCGGCGGTCACGGTCGAGGTGATCGCCGAGCCGGCGCTCAAGATCGACCGCAGCGGCGAGAGCGCCGCGCCGCGATCGGCCGCCTCGAAGAAGACCACCGCCGCTCGCGCAGGTTCCGGCAAGACCACGACGGGCGGCGCGAGCGCGCGCGCGGCGGCGACGAAGTCGTCGTCGGCGCGATCCGCCGCCGCTCCGACGGCCGCTGCGAGGAGCACGGCGGCCAAGACGGCTGCGGCGAAGGCGGCGGCCAAGGCTGCCGGCACTCAGGGCTCCGCACCGACGGCCAAGGCGACCGCGGCGAAGACCGCTGCGGCCAAGGCTGCGGGGGAGAAGAGCGCGGCGGCGAAGTCCGCAGCGCGCACTTCCGCCGCGCGAACCGCTGCGGCGAAGACCGCGGCCGCGCGAACCGCTGCGGCGAAGACGGCGGCGGCGAAGGCCGCTGCGGCGAAGGCGGCCGCTGAGGCCGAGGCTGAGAGCGACGCCGACTCCGTAGAGGGAGACGTGGCTGAGAACGCGACGTCCCAGAAGTCCGCACCCGTGCAGGTGGACCCGATCGATGAGGCCGTCGCGCCAGAGGCAGAGGCAGAGGCAGAGGCAGAGGCGGAGACAGAGGCCGAGGCCGTAGCCCAGGCGCCTGCGCGACTCCCTGACCAGTCGCCGGTGACAGACCAGTCGCCGGTGACAGACCAGCCGCCGGTGACAGAGGAGTCGGCCCCCGCGGATCCGGTTCCTGTCGGCAGCGAAGGCGAGAGGGTCGATGACAGCGCCGGGGGTGCGTCACCTGCCGTGGACACCGCCGAGAAAGACGCCGTCGACGACAGTGCGACCTCGGAACTCGTCGAGGCGGTGTCCGATGCCGACACGACCGAGGATGCTGTCAGCGGAGTCGAGGCGGCGTCGGGGGCCGAGGCCATCCGTATCCGAGGTCTCATCAAGAGCTTCGGGGATCACACCGCCGTCAGCGGTATCGATCTCACGGTTCCGGCGGGCTCGTTCTACGGCATCGTCGGTCCCAACGGCGCAGGCAAGACGACGACCCTGTCGATCGTGGCCGGGCTGCTGCGCGCCGACGCGGGCCAGGTCGTGATCTGCGGCATCGATCAGTCGACGAAGCCTCTCGCCGCGAAGCGCATGATGGGCGTGTTGCCCGACCGTCTCCGCACGTTCGATCGACTCACCGGACGGCAGCTGCTCTATTACTACGGACTCCTGCGAGGGCTCGCCTCGGCGGTCATCGAGAAGCGCGTCGCCGATCTCGCGCGCGCCTTCGACCTCGGAGAGGCGCTCAACCGCGTCGTCTCGGACTACTCGGCTGGTATGACCAAGAAGATCATGCTCGCGGGGGCCATGATCCACTCGCCGAGAGTGCTCGTGCTCGATGAGCCGTTCGAGGCCGTCGATCCGGTGTCCTCGGCGGTCATCCTCGACATCCTGCGCGCCTACGTCGCGCACGGCGGAACGGTGGTCCTGTCGAGCCACGGCATGGATCTCGTCGAGCGGGTCTGCTCGCGCGTCGCGATCATCGTCGGGGGAGAGGTTCTCGCCGAGGGCACGATCGACGAGGTGCGCGCGGGACAGACGCTCGAGGCGCGTTTCGTCGAGCTCTCGGGTGGTATCGGTGAGGTGGAGGGGCTCGAGTGGCTGCACACGTTCTCCGACTGAGGGCGGCGCTTCTGATCGGATCGCTCCGCGGCGAACGTCGGGTGCGCACCCTGGTCATGCTCGCGGTCGTAGTGGTGCTCACCGCCGTGGTGTGCGGTGCGATCCTCAGTCTCGATGACGCCCCCGTCGCCGTCGCGCGCACGGTCATCGTGCTCGGCAGTGCCGCGCTGCTCCTGGGTTTCCTGGTCGGGCCGATCCTCGTGGGCGCCGTCGACCAGCTCGACCCCCGCAGATTCGCGGTGTTCGGCGTCGACGAGCGGCAGATGCCGTGGATCCTCGCCCTCGCTTCGCTCGTCAGCGTCCCCAGTCTCGCTCTCGTCGCGGTGAACATCAGCGCGTGCGTCGTGGCGATAAGGCTCGGCGCACCCTGGTTCGTCGCGGTGCTGACGAGCATCGTCGGGTTGCTGTCGACGGTCCTGTCGGCCCGCATCGGCATGGCGGTGAACGCATTACTGCTGCCCGAGCGTCGCTCGCGCGAGCTGACGGCCCTCTTCGCTCTGGCAGTGGTCGTGATCGCATTCCCGGTGGCCGTGTTCCTCGCATCCCTCAAATGGGACGGGCACGTGCCGGCGGCGGTCGGAGCGCTGACGGCGACGATCGGGTTCACTCCTTTCGCCGCATCGTCGCGGTTCCTCTTCTCGTTCGCGACGGACGACACGTCCGGCAACTGGATCAGCGGCATCGTGGCACTTCTCACCGCGGTGGCGCTGTGGGTGGTGTGGTCGTGGCTCGTTCGCAGGCTGCTGACCACGACCGAGCGTCCTGCGGCTTCTCGGGAGCGCTCCGGTCTCGGCTGGTTCGGCCTGCTTCCCTCGAACGCGTTCGGCGCGATCGCTTCACGCAGCCTCGTCTACTGGCTGCGCGACCGCCGATACATCATGAACCTCATCGTGGTCCCGATCGCCGGGGCGCTCACCGTCCTGCCGCTCCTCGTGGCGGGTGTGCCGCTCGAGATCGCTGCGCTCGTGCCCGTGCCGGTGATGGCGCTGTTCTTCGGGTGGCTGCCTCACAACGACGTGGCCTACGACTCGACCGCGCTCTGGACGCACGTGGCGAGCGGTGTACGCGGGATCCCCGATCGGCTGGGGCGACTCGTTCCCGTGATGCTCGTGGCCGTTCCCGTGCTTGCGGTCGCCGTGTCCCTCACGCTGCTCTGGATCGATGACTGGCGTCTGCTTCTGCCTCTCACCGGCCTCGGGGCGAGCCTGCTGCTGTCGGCTCTCGGACTCTCGAGCATCGTGTCAGTGATCGCGCCCTATGCCGTGTCCCGCCCGGGCGACAGCCCCTTCCAGCAGCCGCAGCGACCCACGTCGCGCGGCGCCTACGGCCCGGCCGCGGCGTTCCTCGGAGCGATCATCGTGAGCGCGCCGACGATCTGGCTGCTCGTGCTCACGATGAGCGAGGGATCGCAGTTCGCCCCCGCGACGTTCTGGGCCGGACTCGCGACGGGTGTCGCGGTGTTCGCGATCGGTGTCGGCGTCGGCGGGCGCATCTTCGAGCATGAAGGCGAGCGTCTGATGGAGTTCGTCGAGACCGCGTGACGACCGCCCACCCGGGTGCGTCCGAGGCTAGACTCTCGGCATGAGTACTCCCCTGGACAGCCCCGATCAGGGCGGCGTGGCAACGCTTGATCGCGAACTCGAAGAACTTCTCCGTGAGGAGAACGTCGAGCCGGGCGACCACGAGCGCTTCTCGCATTACGTCAAGAAGGACAAGATCCTCGAATCGGCGATCACCGGCAAGCCGGTGCGCGCGCTGTGCGGCAAGAAGTGGACCCCGGGCCGTGACCCGGAGAAGTTCCCGATCTGCCCCACGTGCAAGGAGATCTACGAATCGATGGTCGGCTGAGCCGACCCCGCGGGTGCCTCAGTCCACGTCGACGAAGACTGTGGGAATCGCCGGATCGGACTTGCTCAGGGCGAGTGCTCTGACCGGAAGCTCCTCCCGCACCCGCAGATGGTGCGCTCGGGCCGAGGCGGTTCCCCCGGGTCCTTCGAAGGCGGCGTCGATCTCGCCGTTCTCGACGAAGGTCGTCTGCAGCGCGCGTCCGTCCGAATGCTCGGCGGGCGTGTCGAGTTCTTCGAATCCGTCGGAGACGACGACGGTCTCCGTCGCGGCCACGCCGTCGACCAGCGTGCGGAACGCCGCCTTGCGCCCACCGTGCGACGCCTTGTCGGTCGACGCCTTCGCGACACCGATCCATGCGCCGTGAGGGTCCTGCCGAGCGACGAGCTTGTAGACCATGCTCGCCGTCGGGTATCCGGACCCCGTGACCACCGAGGTGCCCACGCCGTAGGCATCGACCGGCGACGCGGCGAGGGCTGCGATCGCGTACTCGTCGAGGTCGCTCGTGACCGTGATGCGGGTGCCCGTCGCTCCGAGCTCGTCGAGTTGCGCGCGCACTTCAGCGGCGACGATCGGCAGATCGCCGGAGTCGATGCGTACGCCGCCCAGCTCCGCTCCGGCGACTCGGATGGCCGTGTCGACGCCCGTGCGGATGTCATACGTGTCGACGAGGAGCGTCGTGTCCGTTCCGAGGCTGTCGATCTGCGACCGGAACGCCTCTTCCTCTGTCTCGTGCAGCAGCGTCCAGGAGTGAGCCGCGGTGCCCATGGTGGGGATGCCCCACCGACGACCGGCTTCGAGGTTGCTCGTCGCGTGGAATCCGGCGATGTAGGCGGCGCGAGCGGCGGCCACGGCGGACTGCTCGGCGGCGCGGCGGGATCCCATCTCGGCCAGGGGGCGCTCGCCCGCGGCGATGCTCATCCGGGAGGCGGCCGTGGCGACCGCGGAGTCGTGATTGAGGACGCTGAGGGCCAGCGTCTCGAGCACGACAGCATCGGCGAAGCTGCCCTCGACCGTGAGGATCGGGGAGCCGGGGAAGTACAGCTCACCCTCGCGATAGCCGCGGATGGAGCCCGTGAAACGGTAGTTCTCGAGGTAGGTCAGGGACTCGGCATCCACGACCTGGTTGTCGCGGAGGAACCGCAGTTCGTCGTCCCCGAAACGGAACTGACGCAGCAGTGTGAGCAGACGCCCGGTGCCGGCCACGACACCGAATCGCCGACCTCCTGACAGCCTCCGAGAGAACAGTTCGAACACACTGGGCCGTGATGCGGTGCCATCGCGCAGCGCGGCGGCGAGCATGGTCAGCTCGTAACGATCGGTCAGAAGTGCCGTGGACGTCGTCATCCGCTCAGCTTAGTGAGGGCGACCGTTCGGGTCGCTGAGCGTGGCGCGCGCCGCTCGCGGGTAGGCTGAGTAGTCATGAACGACGCCCCGATCGGAATCTTCGACTCCGGTGTCGGCGGACTCACGGTGGCGCGGGCCATCCGAGCCCAGCTGCCCCGGGAATCGTTCGTCTACATCGGCGACACGGCTCACTCGCCCTACGGCCCGAAGTCGATCGCCGACGTGCGACGCTACAGCCTCGAGGTCCTCGACAGTCTGGTCGATCAGGGCGTCAAGATGCTCGTGATCGCGTGCAACACCGCATCCGCCGCCATGCTTCGTGATGCCCGTGAGCGGTACGACATCCCCGTCGTCGAGGTGATCGGTCCTGCGGTCCGCCGCGCCGTATCGACGACCCGCAACGGTCGCGTGGGTGTCATCGGCACCGTGGGGACCATCGGCTCACGCGCCTACCAGGACATGCTCGAGGTGAACGAGCGGCTCGAGGTCTTCACGGCGGCGTGCCCCCGCTTCGTCGAGTTCGTCGAGGGCGGCATCACCGGCACACCGGAGGTGCTGGCCACGGCCGAGGAGTACCTCGCCCCGCTGCGCGACGCCGATGTCGACACGCTCGTTCTCGGCTGCACCCACTATCCCTTCCTTCGCGGAGCGATCAGCTACGTGATGGGGGAGGGCGTGACCCTCGTCTCGAGCGACGACGAGACCGCTGAGGACGTGTACCGACAGCTCGTGCGAGGCGACCTCCTCGCATCGCCGGACGCCGTGGCCACGTATGTCTACGAGGCGACCGGTGACTCGACGACCGAGTTCACGGCTCTCGCCAACCGCCTCATGGGCCGCGAGGTGCGCGACGTGCAGCTTGTGCAGACCGGCGTCATCACGCTTCCCGAAGCCGTCCCGGGGCAGTAGCCCGGCAGCAGCATCCGTTTCATCCGCCTCCATCCGAAGGAATCCCATGACCAGCATCGTCCGCGCCGACGGCCGTTCCACCGACCAGCTCCGCGAGATCACGATCGAGCGCGGATGGAGCAGCCATGCCGAGGGCTCGGCTCTGATCAGCTTCGGCGGAACCAAGGTGCTGTGCACGGCATCGTTCACGAACGGCGTGCCCCGCTGGCTCACCGGCAAAGGCAAGGGGTGGGTGACGGCGGAATACTCGATGCTGCCCCGCGCGACCAACAGCCGCAACGATCGAGAGAGCGTCAAGGGTCGCATCGGCGGACGCACGCATGAGATCTCCCGTCTCATCGGTCGCGCACTGCGAGCGGTGGTCGACACCAAGGCGCTGGGTGAGAACACGATCGTGATCGACTGCGACGTGCTGCAGGCCGACGGAGGCACCCGGACCGCCGCGATCACGGGCGCCTACGTCGCTCTGGCGGATGCGATCGAGTGGGGCCGCGAGAAGAAGTTCATCGGCAAGAACGCCACGCCGCTGCTCGATTCGGTGGCCGCCATCTCGGTCGGCATCATCGACGGGGAGCCGATGCTCGATCTGGCATATGTCGAGGACGTACGCGCAGAGACCGACATGAACATCGTGGTGACCGGCCGTGGTCTCTTCGTCGAGGTGCAGGGCACCGCCGAGGGCGCACCGTTCGACAAGCGTGAGCTCGACGCCCTCCTCGACCTGGGCGTCGCGGGCTGCGCCGACCTCAAGGATCACCAGCTGAAGGCTATCGCAGGCTGATGAAGGTCGTCCTCGCCACGCATAATCCGCATAAGGTCGCGGAGTTCCAGCAGATCGTCGCATCCGCCCGCCCTGATCTCGAGATCATCGCGTATGACGGGCCGGAGCCCGTCGAAGACGGTGTGACGTTCGCGGAGAACGCCCTGATCAAAGCGCGTGCAGCATCGGCGCACACCGGACTCGCGGCCCTCGCCGACGACTCCGGCATCTGCGTCGACGTGCTGGGCGGATCGCCAGGCGTCTTTTCGGCCTATTGGGCGGGGCAGAAGAAGGATGCGGCGGCCAATCTGGAGCTGCTGCTCGACCAGCTGCGCGATATCGCTGATCCGCACCGCAGGGCCCACTTCAACTCGACCATCGCGCTCGTGACCCCGGAGGGGGCTGAGCACGTGGTCGTCGGGAACTGGCCGGGCCGGCTCGCGACCACCGCGTCCGGCGGTGGCGGCTTCGGCTACGACCCCATCTTCATCCCGGAGGGTCAGCCGCGGGGAGCCGAGCGGACGGTCGGCGAGTTCACCGCGGGTGAGAAGCAGGCGCAGTCTCACCGTGCCCGCGCGTTCGCGGAACTGGTGCCGTTGCTCGTCGACCTTTGAGCCACTCATGACCACTACGCTTGACGTGCTTCATGCGTAGTGGTTACTCTGAGGCCATGCGCGAACTCACCTACTACATCGGTGTCACGCTCGACGGATTCATCGCCGGCCCTGACGACGAGGTCGACTTCTTTCCCGTGACCCCGGCATTCGCCGAGACCCTCGGCACAGAACTCGCCGACATCCAGCCGGCGCATGTGCGCGCGGCGCGCGGTGGCGCAGAGGAATCGCTCACCCGCTTCGACACCGTCGTGATGGGCCGTCGGACCTACGAACCCGCGCTGGCCCTCGGCATCACAGACCCGTACTCGCACCTGCGGACCGTCGTGTTCAGCGGCTCTCTGGACGATCCGGGCGAGGCCAACGTCGAGATCGTGCGCACGGATCCTGTCGCGAGGGTCCGCGCACTCAAGGCGGAACCCGGCCTCGGAATCTACCTGGCGGGCGGAGCGGTGCTCGCCGGCGTGCTGCTCGACGAGATAGATAGCCTCATCGTGAAGAAGTACCCGGTGATCGCGGGGTCCGGCATCCCGATGGCGAGCCATCGTTTCGCCCCGACTCCGTTCGCCCTCGACACGGTGCGCTCGTTCGACAATGGATGCGTGGTGCTCGAATACTCCCGTCCGCGCTGACGGCACACGCCTACTGAGAATCATCACCATTCCCGACTGGCCGGTGAGCCGCCTGAGCAGGTGCGAGCCGGTCTAGCCTGGAGTCATGCACGATCATGCGCCCGCCGCCGGCGGCATCCGTTCGGCAGGTCATCGCCGCCTGCTGGCGATCTCGCTGACGCTGACCGCGACGATCATGGTCGTACAGGTGGTGGGTGCGCTGCTCACCGGTTCGCTCGCGCTGCTGGCGGATGCGGCTCATATGTTCACCGACGCCTCGGCCCTGGTCGTCGCGCTCATCGCCGCGGCCGTCGCCGCCCGACCTGCCGACGATCGCCGCACGTTCGGATACCAGCGTGCCGAGGTCTTCGGAGCGCTGATCAACGCGATCATCCTGATCCTGCTCGCCGGATGGGTGGGCGTCGAAGCCGTCGGTCGCCTGATCGACCCGGGGGAGACCGAGGTCACGGGTGGGCTGATGCTGATCGTCGCCGTCGTCGGGCTCGTGGCGAACGCGATCTCGATGTGGCTGCTCAGCCGTGCCCAACGCACCAGCATGAACGTGCGGGGTGCCTACCTCGAGGTCATGGGCGACCTGATCGGGTCGGCGATGGTGATCATCGCGGCCCTGGTGATCGTCGCGACGGGCTGGATGCCCGCCGACGCGCTCGCGTCGATCATGATCGCTGTGCTCATCATCCCGCGAGCCATCGCGCTGCTGCGTGAAGTGTTCTCGGTGCTCTCCGAATCGGCGCCCCAGGGCACGGCGGTCAGCGAGATCCGACAGCACCTCCTCGATTACGACGGCGTCGTCGGCGTGCACGACGTGCACGTCTGGCAGCTGACCCGCGGCGCTCCCGTGTTCAGCGCTCACGTCAGTGTCGACCCGGCTCTCCTCGCGGACGGGCGCTCGGCGAAGCTGCTGAGCGATCTGCAAGGGTGTCTGTCGCACCATTTCGACGTCGCCCACTCGACGTTCCAGATCGAGCCGGCCGAGCAGTCGGACTGCGAGCCGCACCACGCCTGAGCATCAGGACTCGACGACCACCTCACCGGGGCTCTTGTCCGGGCGGAGTCCGCGCCAGCGGGAATGACGCAGCACGCCGTCCGGTGTCCAGTTCGCGAACTCGACCTCGCCGACGAGCTCCGGCTCGACCCAGAGCGCGTCCGACGCGTCGGGAGCGGGCACGTCATCGACCGGCGCGGAGTCGACGCGCAGCGGCGCGAGTCGGCTGAGCAGGTCGCGCAGCATCCGATCGGTGAATCCCGTGCCGACCCTCCCGACGTATCGCAGTCGTCCCGACGATTCGGGCACCGCGAGCAGCAGTGAACCGAACGTCCCCTCGCGGTCGCCCTTGCCGGGGCGGATGCCGACGATGACGACCTCCTGCATGCGAGTGTGCTTGATCTTCAGCCAGGCGGGCGAACGTTGGCCGGGCCGATACCGCGAGGCGGGGTCCTTGACGACGACGCCCTCGAGACCGAACTCGTCGCTCGCGGCGAGAGCAGCATCGAGATCATCGAAGACAGGGGGCACCTGCACCGGCGCGTCGAGATCTGCGACGACCTCCTCGAGAAGTGTCCGTCGCTCCGAGAGCGGCATCGCCCGGAGGTCGTGACCATCCAGACGCAGCAGATCGAAGGCCATGTAGACGATGGGGGTGCGAACGACTTCGCGCTCGATCTCGCGCGGCCGTGTCAGGTGCATGCGGTTCTGCAGCTTCGAGAAGCTCGGCCGACCCTGTGCGTCGACCGCCACGATCTCTCCGTCGACGATCGCGTCGGACACAGGGAGGAACGGTGCACCGTCTGCGGTCAACTCGGGGTACCGAGCGGTGATGTCGGTGCCGCTGCGGGCGTGCAGCAGCATCCGACCGTCTGCCCAGGTGCCGATCGCCCGGATGCCGTCCCATTTGACCTCCACCCACGAGGGTGAGCTCAGAGTGCGGGCGATCGCCGGGGTGCCGTTCTCGGCGAGCATGGGGGAGACGGATGCGGGAGCCGATGGAGTCTGAGGGGTCGCGGCGGAGATGCGCGGCCGGTGGTGGCTGGTCGGTGAACTCGTGCGCACAACCTCTGCTCGGGGCTCGGATGCAGGACCGGTCTCTCGGAGCGCGGCGTGGGCGGCGAGAAGCGGAGCGATGGGGTCTGGTCCGGAATCCGCGCGCTCGAGCACCGTCGCGAAGTCGAGCTGCGCGAGCTCGGGGTCGTCCAGTTCGTCCCATGTGCGCGGAGCCGCCACCCAGGGCTGCGCGCGGCCGCGCATCGAGTACGGCGAGATCGTCGTCTTCTTGCCGTTGTTCTGGCTCCAGTCGAGGAAGACCTTCCCGCCACGGGCCGCCTTGGCCATCGTGCTGGTGGCGAGATCCGGATGCTCGGTCTCGATGAGGCGGGCGATCTCCTTCACGACCGCGGAGATCTCTCCGCTCGTCTGCTGCCCCGGAAGAGCCGCGTAGAGATGGATTCCCTTGCTGCCGCTCGTCACCGGCACAGGATCGAGTCCGATGCCGCCGAGCAGGCCTCGGGCGATCCGCGCGACCTCGGCGCACTGAGCGAGCCCGACGCCCGGGCCCGGGTCGAGGTCCAGGACGAGGCGATCCGGCTTCCCGGGCAGGCCGTCAGGGGCGAAGCGCCACTGAGGCACATGCAGCTCGATCGCGGCGACCTGAGCCAACCACACCAGCGTGGGGACGTCCTGGACGAGGGGGTAGTCCTTCGGGCCGTCCGAGTGCAGGATCGCCTGTCGCGGGATCCACTCCGGCGCCCCGGGCTCGAGCTGCTTCGTGAAGAACGCGTCCGCGGGCGAGTCCGCTGTTCCCACTCCGTCCACCCAGCGTTTGCGGGTCACCGGACGGCCCGCGAGCACCGGGAGGAGGTGCGGGGCGATCGCCGTGTAGTACGCGATGATCTCGCCCTTGGTGGTGCCGGTCTCGGGGTACACGACCTTGTCGAGGTTGGTGATGCGCAGGCGACGACCCTCGATCTGCACGTTCTGCGCCTCTGCGACCATGACGCCAGCGTAGTCAAGGCACTGGCCGGGGACTGCGCAGCTGGTGTTCACTGGGCTCATGAGAACGATCTGGAAGGGTGCGCTCACCTTCGGCCTCGTCAACGTGCCGGTCAAGGTGTATTCCGCCACTGAGGACCACGATGTGCCGCTGCATCAGGTGCACGAGAAGGACGGCGGCCGGATCCGATACCAGCGCACCTGCGAGGTGTGCGGCGAGACGGTGGCCTACGCCGACATCGATCGCGCCTACGTCGAGGAGGGTCAGACGGTCGTGCTCACCAAAGACGACCTGGCGGCCCTGCCGTCCGAGAAGAGCCGGGAGATCGACGTCGTCGAGTTCGTGCCGTCCGACCAGGTCGACCTTCTCACGCTCGACAAGCCCTATTACCTCGAGCCCGACTCGAAGTCACCCAAGGCGTACGTGCTGCTGCGCAAGACGCTCGAGCAGACCGATCGCACGGCGATCGTGCGCTTCACGCTTCGACAGAAGACCCGCCTGGCGGCGCTCCGCGTGCGTGGCAAGGTGCTCGTGCTGCAGACGCTGCTGTGGGCCGACGAGGTCCGAGAGGCGGCGTTCCCGGCGCTGGACGAGGACGTGCGGATCTCGAAGAAGGAGCTCGAGCTCTCGGCGTCGCTCGTCGACAGCTACTCGGCGGACTTCGACCCCGAGTCGTTCGTCGACGAGTATCAGAAGGAACTGCGCACGCTGATCGATGCGAAGATCGAGGCCGGCGACACGTTCGATGTCTCCGATGCCTTCGGTGAGGCGGAAGGCGATGCCAAGAGCGGTGAGGTCATCGACCTGATGGAGGCGCTTCGCGCGAGCGTCGCTCGCACCAAGGCTGCACGGTCGGATTCGTCCGGCGGCACGTCGAAGGCCAAGAAGAGCCCGAGCAAGAAGAAGGCGGGCTGAGTCAGCCCGCCTTCCCCCTGCACCGAGATCAGTGCTTGCCGTCTCCGTCGAAGTCAGGAGCGCGGTCGAAGACCTCCGCGTCGAGCGTGAGCGCTTCCGCCTCGGCGGCGTCCGTCTCGCCGTCTCCGGCTGCGGCCTCCTTCTTCGCCTTGTGGCGCTCCGACAGGTAGTGCCAGAGGGTGACGAGTGCCGTGCCGCCGACGGCGGCGAGCAGGATCAGGTCGATATAGCTCTCGACGAAGTGCGCGACCGGCGGGATGAATCCGATGGCGTAGCCGAACATCGTCAGACCGAAGCCCCAGAGGATCGCCCCGATGAGGTTGTACAGCGTGTAGCGACGCCACGGCATGTGGCCCACTCCCGCGGCGACCGGCGCGAACGTGCGAACGATCGGCACGAAGCGGGCGAGGATGACGGTGATCCCCCCGAAGCGTTCGAAGAACGCGTTCGTCCGCTCGACGTTCTTCTTGCTGAACAGACCTGATTCCTTGCGTTCGAAGACCGCTGGGCCGCCCTTGTGGCCGATGAGATAGCCGACTTCACCGCCCACGAATGCCGAGAGGCCGATCAGCAGCGCGACGATCCACACGTTGATGCCGAACACGCCGTGCTCGGAGCCCGCGAGGGGGTGCGACAGCAGGCCGGAGATCACGAGCAGCGTGTCGCCCGGAAGCAGGAAGCCGACCAGGAGGCCCGTCTCGGCGAAGACGATGAAGCACACGACGAGGAGCGCCCAGGGGCCGGCCGAGCCGATGATCGTGGCGGGGTCGAGCCAGGGGATGAGAGCGGCGTGATGCATGGGTTTCCCGTCGTCGTGCGCTGTGCGGCGGTCAAGTCGTCGGTCGCGCGGGGTGCGACAGATCGGTGCGGAAGGTGGGACTTGAACCCACACGCCCTAGGGCACAGGAACCTAAATCCTGCGTGTCTGCCAATTTCACCACTCCCGCGCGGTCGGGATAAGTCTACTGAGCGGGGGATCCTGTGTTGCTGAGCATCCGCCCCGCAGCCCGGTGCTGGCGCTGTGGATAACTCCCGCGCGCGACGGCGGATCCTTGCGAGGATGCTCGGGTGATCCAGCCCTCCGTCCTCGTCGCAGAGCGCGTCCGGCAGCGACTCCGCGCCGAGGGCACGGATCCGACGTTCGACTCCTCCGCGGCTCGCTCGATCACACTGGCCGAGGTGCGCAAGTTCAATGATCTGGCGATGGCGCGAGGCGCGGCGATGATCGAGGACGAAGCAGCATGCGTGCGCGACGTGCTGGCCGCGGTGAGTGGCTTCGGTCCGTTGCAGTCGCTCCTCGACGATCCGGAGATCGAGGAGATGCGTCCGTTGCACCGGGGTTTCAGATTAACACGAACTGGGCCAAGTGTCGGCTGCCCGCGAGGCGTCTCGCGCAAAGATATTTCCGTGGTGATCAGGGGGTTTAAACGCTGTTACTGTCGTCATCGGGCGGGCACATTGCTGGCCGAGAAGGGACGATGATGGACAAGCTTGAGGCACTCGTGGCGGCACACGGCTGGCGTGAGGTGGAGGGTGTGGCGTGGGGCTGGGCGGCGACGCTGGCCGAGGGCCAGACTGTGGAGCTGGCGCTTGGCCGCGATGGGATCGACGGGCTTGGAGCGCTGTTGCTTGCGGGTCCGGCGCTGGGAGGCATCGGAGCCGATCACCTCGCCGAGCTGATGGCGGCGGTACAGGTCGAACTCGGCGGCGAGCTGCTGGCTGCGTAGGGATGGGTATGCGCATCCTTGCGAGCGAACTCCAGGCCGAGGCTCTGGACGTGGGGTTCTCGGATACCGGCGTCGGGGAACTCCAGTCAGGCGGTCTGGAGTGGGCCGTTACGACCGGAGACGCGTGTTTGGCTGCCCGCTTGCGCGAGCTGTACCCGGGCAGGGTCGCCGCCATCGATATCGTCGTGGCCAACTCGAAGGCCATCCATCAGCGGCTGGTCCTACGGGGTCCCAACGGGGAGTGGTCTTGTGTCCCGTCCGCCGAGCTGACCTTCCGCCTGGCCGACGACCCCAACCTGGGCATCTTCGTCCTCAAGTCCAACTCGTGGGGCCTGGCGCACTTCCTCGCCGCCGAGGACATCGAGGGCCAGATCGACGCCGTCGGCGGACCGGCGCTCCTCCGCCTCAAGCTCGTGCCGGTCTCCTTCATCGCCAAGAACGGACCGCGCAAGGGCAAGACCGTGAGCTACACCTCCACGGAAATCGAGGTCCTGGGCGCAGCGTGACGGTGGGTGGCCCCGCTATGGAGTTAGCATCTCGGGACCCCCGCGCTCAGCGTATGCCATGGCGCGGTGGCGTGCGCTGCGCCGGAAATGCAAGAAGGCCCCGGCTCCCATCGTGATGATGAGAGGCCGGGGCCTCTTGGTGAGTCTCTTACTCGCTATCCGCGTCCGTAGCGTCGCGGGTGTACTCGTCATCTACGGTTCCAGCGACGTAGTAGCGGATCATACGCTCGACAGCTTCGGCGACCCGCTTACCCTCCTGGGTGTCCTCATACTGGATCCGCCCTTTGTGTCCAGCGGCAGTCGCGAGCGAGGAAGCGACCGCGGTCGCGAGCTGATAGCGGGCGGAGTCACCGTTTGTCTTGATCGTCATGCTCACACCCTAACGGCGGCCAGGCTCGGACTGGAGGTTTCTGCTGTCGGGGGGCGCTACGGTCGTCACATGAGTAGCGATGGGGGTCGGAGGGCATCATCTCGACGGATGCGGGACAAGGGGCTTGAAGAACTTGAGGAGCCGAGTCAGGCGTTGAGGGAAATGCTCAGCGCTATGCCCACTCGTCTTGAAGAGGTAATCCCGCGTGCGGCGGGAGAACGCTGGCGCGAAGAGGTGGCGCGGATCGCTGAGACCGCGCCAAGGTTCTATGTTTCCCAAGAGCACTCGGAGGCGCTCATCGACGCTGGTAGGTCCGCGGTGCTGCGCTCGCCATCAGACCTGCCGTCGGCGTCGGGCATCGCGTTCATCGAAGCCGGTACGGGTCGCCACGACTACATGCCTGCCCGGTTTCTCTGGTGGGAGTCCACGCCGACGTGGCTGGTCGCCACGGTCCGCGCCGTGACGAGAAAGGGCGGCCAATTTGGGCCGTCGCTTCGCGCCAAGGCGAGTTGGGGAGAAATTAACGGAGAAGCGGCAGCCACCCGAGCACTCGTTGGCCTCGGATGGTGCGTGAACGAAGCCCGCGCAAGGGAGGTCCTACCCCGGTTGAGGGGCAGTCAGGAAACAGATGCACCCCCGGAGGCGGAGGACCAGCGCCGAGTATACGTCGGGCCTGCCTCTGCGTCGTCGCGATCAAGTGAGCCAGACAAGCGCGACTCTCGATGGGTTGTTCGCGGGCACTGGAGGCGACAGTGGTACGCCCGGGCGGGGGAGCATCGTCCTGTATGGATCGAACAGCACGAGGCAGGTAACCCTGACGCCCCACTGCGAGACGGGCCGATGCTGTACATCGTGGCCAAACTTGCTGACCGTAACGACGTGGGCTGAGACTCCAGGGCCGCCGGTCCCGGCGCGTTAGCTGGGATGGGCGGCCCTGGAGGTGGGGTTAGTAGGCGTGCTGGAGGCGTCGCGCGGCCACGATCAGCTCCTGCTCGGACGTGAGGCCCTGACCAGCGTTCTGGGTGTAGTTCAGGGTCTGGCTGTTGCCAGTGCCGAGCGCGGCCAGTCGGCGGCCAACTGCGCCGCCGTCGCCGGTCTCGATGGCGTGGGAGACCCGACTGGTGCCGTTCAGGTGCGCGCCAATGGCGAGGTCGGGCATCCCGTCCACGGCGTCGATGGCTGCCTGGCCCAGCCCGCGAGCGGACGCGGCGACGCTGGAGGCCATCGAGTCGATGCCGTCGCCGAAGCCCTGGCCGACGAAGACGCCCAGCTCTGCGAAGCGGCGGGACGGAGAGTGGATGCCCAGGATGTCCTTGGCCCAGCCCACCGCGCCGTCGAAGAAGCCGGTGATCTTGCTACGGAGCCAGTTGCCGACGTTTGAGATGCCGTTCCAGAGGCCGCGGATGAGGTCTCCACCCGCGGACAGGAGCCAGTCACCGATACCGGCGATGGCACCCATGACCTTGTCTCGGATGCCGCCGATGACGTTGCCGACTTCCCGGACCTTGTTCGTGACGCTGGAAACGATGTTGTTCCAGGCGTTGGTGAAGAAGGAAACGATGCCGTTCCAGATGTTCTCCCAGGTCGAACGGATGCCGTTGACCACGTTGGTGATGGTCGTGCGGACGCCGTTGATGATCGGGGTCAGGAAGGAAACGATGCCGTTCCAGATGCTCGTGAAGACGGTGGATACCGCGGCCCACACGACTTCCCAACCGCGCCGGACCTTCTCGAACGTGTCCTTGATGAAGCTTGAGATGGCGTTGATGGTGGGTGTCAGGAAGGCCACGATGGCGTTCCAGACTGTCTTGACCACCGACACGATGCCGTCCCAGATGACCTTGAGGACGGCGGCGAAGATCAGGAAGATGCCGGTCCAGATGTCGATGTGTGTCTGGATGAGGCTTGAGATGAACGCCACAACCGGCTTGAGGGCGCTCACGATGCCGTCCCAGATGTCCGAGAAGAAGCCGGAGATGGCTGTCCAGCTCGCGTTCCACACCTGGCTGATGCCATCGACCGTGTCGCCGATGGAGGCGGCGACGCCCTCGATGACCGGCGCGAGGAAGGCCGTGATGGCGTTCCAGACACCCTCGAAGGCGGAGCTGATCGCACCCCACGCCGCGCCCCAGTCGCCGGAGATGGCGAGTGTGACGGCTGCGATGATCCCGGAAACGAAGTCGAGGGCAACGGTGACCACGGCGACGATGACGCCGAAGACGCCCTCGATGACCGGGAGGAGGCTCTGGATCACCGGGATGAGTGAGCCAAGGATGGCACCGATCAGCGGGGCGAGAGAGGCGACTAGGCCGCCGACGGCTGCAGCCGCCTGGCCGATGACGGGGGCGAGCTGGCGTAGGAGGTTCGCGATGACGGGTAGGACGGCGGCCAGCACACCGGAGAGGTGCGTGGTCAGCGCCTCCAAGACTGGCTGGAGCGCCATCGCAACGATGGTGAGCGTCTCGGCAAGGACGGTCGCGACCTGCGAGAGAAGCTGGCTGATCTGAGGCAGCACAGGGGCGAGCGTCTGGAACGCCAGGCCCAGAGGCGACAGGTTTGGGATGAGCTGCGCGAGGGCTGTACCTAGCTGCGAGAACGCGGGGCCGAGGGCGGAGAAGGTCGCGGACAGTCCAGGGCCGATGGACTGGACGAGCGGGCCAGCGCCGTTGATCAGGTCGGCGAGGATACCGACAGCCGCGGCAGCGGCGGGGAGAAAGGCCGTGCCGATGGCCGCCTTCATGTTCTCCCAGCCCGCCGCGAGCTGCTGCTGGCGAGCGGCGAAGGTATCGGACTCGCGAGCTGCTGCGCCGTGAGCATCCGCCGTCTGCTTCATGAGGAGGGACATGGTCGCGGCAGCGTTTGCCTCGGAGGAGAGCGAGCCGCCAACCTTGTCGAAGCCGAGGGCGGCTGCCTCGGCGTCGATCCGCGCCTGGCTCAGGCTGACGCCATAGCGCTCGATGGGGTCGCGCTCACCCTTGAGGGCGCTGGAGATGGCTTCCACGGCCTCGCGCGTGGTGCCTCCGAACATGGCAGCGAGGTCAGCGCCGAGGCCTACGAGGTTCTGAGTCTGGGGGGCGAGCTGGTCCATGCTCACGCCCGCGTTCTTGAGCTGCGCGCCGAGGACGGCTGAGAGTTCGGCCACCTCGGTCTTGGCGAGACCGAAGTGCTTCGCGGCCGAAGCGCCGAACTCGGCCATGACGGGGGCGGACGACTTGAAGATGGCGTCTATCGCGCCGGTGGCCTGCTGGAGGTTCGATGCGCTTGAAATTGCGCCACTCAGGAACTGGCCCATGGCGAGCGCCCCTGTCGCGAGCATGGCGGGGCCGATCATCGACTTGAGGCCGCCGATGATGCCGGAGCCGGTCTTCTTGCCCGCGTCGTTGCCGACAGGGCCAAGGGCGGGGTTAATTTCGCCTCTGAGGGCTGCGCCGAAGCCCTTGGCGCTGGGGATAATGTTCAAGGTCGCGTAACCGACGGATGCGGACATGGCGACCTCCTTTCGGATGGTCGGGGTTCTGGCGGAGTGATGCGCGGCTACGCAAAAGCCCCCGCCAGCTCGCGCCGATAAGGGCGTGGCTGCGGGGGCTGGTGCGGTGGGGTCTTAGCGGTTGGTGCGAGGGCGTCGGCGGCGGCGTGAGGGCTGCGTGCGACGACGGTGGGGCTGGCGGCGGGGTAGCACCCCCGCGGCTGCCAGCGGGCCGCCGAGACCGTCGCGGAGGGCGGCCTGAAGATCGGCAGCGTCAGGCTGCGCGTCGATGCTCGCGCGGAGGGCGTGCATGAACTCAAGCGCATCGGCTTGGCTTTCGATGCCTAGGCGGTGACGCTCTGCGCGGGAGGGCAGAACGCCGAGCACGAAGGACAGGAGCGAGGCTGCCTGGGCGGCTTGGAGCACGTGGGCACGGGGGACGGTCGCGGGCTGGCCGCGGAACTCCACGGTGAGGTCCTCGGTGGGGTGTGTGCGGATCATTTGGCGTCCCCAGCCGTGGATACCTGGACGCGGGAGATGAAGGCGACTTGGGCAGTCGTGGTGGTGGGCATAGTTGGGTCTCTCAGAAGGATGGGCATGGCGGATGTGTGGCGTGCAGGAGGCGAACTAGATCGGCGTCGAGCTTCCTCGGATGCCTCGGCGTAGCGCCGATATGCTGGGCGGCAGCGAGGGGGGATCAAATGGATGCCGTTACTGCCGGTTTGGTTGGCGCGATTGCCGGTGCCGTGATCGGTGCGCTGGCGACGTTGAGCGCAACGCTGGTCAATGGGTTGCTGTCAGCGCGTCGGGCGCGGGACGACGCGAGGACCGCGCTCGTGCGAGAGGTAATGAGATACCGCGGTGACCAGAAGCGCCTCGTGGACCCGCTCAACGAAATCCCACTCCTGTTTGGGCACGATGCCGAGTGCATGCGACTATTGCGCGGGGTGGCTGGCCCGAACACGGACCTGGGGCGCACGGACGCGCTGAAGGATCTAATCGTCCGCCTCGCGTCGCTAGCCGGTATCAGTACAACGGTGACTCACTCGGATATCACGACGCCGCTCGCGTACAACGGATTGCTTCCCTGGGGTGGCTCTCAAGAAACGGGCAAGCCAGACGCCTGAGGTCGTAGGGTCGGGGTCCGCGGAGGGCCACTAGGGGGTCATTCACAGCGATCTGGGGGCGTGTAAACCCTGGAACTTGCGCGCACAGGGAGTCGCTATGCCGCTCCGGGCGGGAAGCTACCGGGGGCGGGGGAGTCCCTCCCCAGGGCGGTGGCGGCGTCGCGAACACACGTCACCGATTTCCTTCCTGCGCGGTGCAGCTGTGACATGCCGCTAATCTGAGCGCATGGAAGAGTGGTTCGTGGGCCTCCTGTTCGGCATCGGAGCGACGCTGATTACCTCCGTCGTGACGCTGTTGATCAGCACACGCGATTTGGGGCTGCGGCGTCGCACCGAGACGATTGACAGGTTTCTGCGAACGGCGGCTATTGCCCACGGTTACCCTGTAGACGAACGCGCCCAGAGCGTCGGAACTGGCGAACAGATCGCCGCGATCTATCTGGTTGCAGACCTCGCAAGACGCGATAGATGGTTGCGCACGTCAGGCATTGCGTTCTTGGACGAACTCTGTGAGTGGCTAGGGAAGCTAAACACTCCCACCGCCTCGCGGTTACTGGAGGCCGCCACGGAAGCGCGTCGTATCGCACAGCCACGGACGCCCATCCTTCATAAGTAAGTGATTCATGGTGGTCCCTCGCGCAGGTGGGGTGTCCGCTCTCGCTAGGGTAGGCGAGAGCGGACGGGGTGGGGTTAGAAGCGCTGCCTGAGTTCCGACATGACGGCCTCAGCGACCGGGATGGCGGCCTCCGCTTTCCGACGACGGACGCGGTCCCGGATGACGCTGGCGGCAGCCCGCGGCTGCATGCGTCGCGCCACGCGGTCGTACTCGTCCTGCCAGTCCTCAGGAACGGAGCCGCGATACGAGACGCGGGAGGCCTCGCGCTCCGCGCGCTGCTGGTCTGCTTCGGCGGCCATCTGCTCGATGCGGGATGCGGTGGTCATCGAACTACTCGCGAGGTGAGGCCGTGGCGGTCGAGGATTGCCCGGTACTGGCTCTCCTTCTGGCTCGCCGGGATCGCGTCGTTGTCTCGGACGGCGACGCATGCGCTGACCACCTCGATGCGCGTGGAGCGGAGGAGCGTTGAGGCATTGATGGTGTCGTCCACGATCTTCCAGGCGGCATCCTCCTCATCCACGAGACCGGCATCCACGTAGGCGGCGACGTTGTGGAGGGCCTCCCGGAGGCCCCAGTTTCCGCCATCCACGTCGAGTGAGCGCCCCAGGACGCCCAGGAAGTAGTCACGTTCCGACAGCGCGGAGGTCAGCGCGTCCAGGTGTTCCCTCGCGCGCCGGGACGCCTCGGCGAAGAGCGGTTCCACCTGGGAGATGAAGGGGTCCTCGTCCATGGCGTCGTAAACGAACTCGAAGCGGGCGCGCGCGGCGCGGGCCACGGCGGTTCGTGCGGGGCCAAGCGCGGCTGCTGCGGCTCGGGCGGTGTCTTCGGCGACGTCCCAGGCGGCGCGCTTGACATGGGCGGCGGGGCCGTCTGGACCGCCCAACTCAGCGAGCTTGGCACGCGCGGTGGCGTCCTTGGTTGCTGCCTTGTCGAGCGCCTCGGAGGCTGCCGCTACGGCGGCGTCCTTCTCGGCAGCGCCGGGGATGGCGGAGATGATCCACTCGGGGAAGGGGGCGGCGTAGTCGCTGCTATGCGGGTTGGCGGGGCGGAAGGCCATGATGCGTCCTTAACGGTTGGGTCGGTGGCCGTGGGGCCATTGAGGTGCTGCGCGTGGCAGCGGGTCGAAGAGGAGACCGCCTGGAGCGGTCAGGCTGCCCGTCGGGCGCGGTAGGTGTCCAAGTCAGTGACGGGCGCGGGGGTTGTTGTATGCGCGTCCCGCTGTGCGAGGTATGCAGCTAGGTCGGCGCGGACCTCGTCCTTGAGTTCGGCAACGATGCGGTCGAGGATGACTTCCGTCGTGGCGTTCATGGTGGTCTCCTGAGGGGGGTCGTCGGTGGTCCGGGTGGCGTCGCCCTCGGTGAAGACGAAGACGCGCGTGCGGGTGCGGACCCCGTCCACATAGACGACGGTCTGGCGCTCGGTGACGGAGATTGGCGCGCTCACGCCGAGGTCGTCGGCGGAGCGGAGCACCTCGAAGATGCGGCGGTCGCTGAGGTTGAAGGCCAGCTCTAGGCCGATGCTCTCGGCGAGAGCGGCGCGGGTGATGGGTTGGCCAAGCACGATGTCTCCGGCCTCCATAGCGGCGTCGAAGGCGTCAAGGATGGCGCGACTCTCGCTGTCGGCCTTGCGGGAGCGGTAGGCGCGGACTCTTTCGGTACTCGTCCCAGCCGGGGCGAGGATGCGGGAGCGGTATGCGTGCCCGTATGCGAAAAGGTCGGTGAGGAACGCTTCACGGTCAAAGTCAGTGCCGGGGAGAGGGAGCATGTGCAGAGCGGCATACAAGCCCGCGTAGTACGGCGTGAGCTTTCGCGTGGCGTCACGGGCATCGTCCATGTGCTCGCGGCCAGGAAGAGGAGCGCGGCGGCCCTGACCGCCGTCGTAGCGGCGCGGGAGAGCGTCGAGGCTCGCGCGGATGGCGTCCTCGTTGATCGGAGCCTCGGGGTCCAGGGTCGGGAGGATCAGGTACTCCCAGACATGGGCAACGGTAGGGACGCGGCGGCCCCACGGGTAGGCGTCCAGCTCGTCGGAGAAGGCGAACCTGCCGACCACGTAGGCATCGGCAGTGTCGTAGGCGCGCCGGACACCGAGGCTGTGCGCGGCGTAGCTGGCGGCTGAGGTCTTGAAGTCGATGGGGGTCATTGGGGCTTTCGGTGGAGGCGCTGGCGGACGCCGCTGGAGTGGTCAGGGGTGGCGGAAAAGACGATGGCCCTCGCCCGGGAGCAAGCCGAGGAGGGCCATCGTCGGGGTCTAACCCGCCAGGGTTCCGAAAGTGACCACGATTAGGTGCCGCGCATGGCGGCGTGTTAATGACGCAGAGGAGTGCGCCTGGAGCTGGGGAACTGCCCAAGACGGGGGAGCTCCAGGCAGAACGAGGGCTAAGCGGCTAGGAGCGCGGCGGCGCGTTGGGCCACGGCGGTCAGCCTGTCGAAGTCGTTTGAGGCCAGGGCAGCGTCGGCCTCGGCTGCGAGGCGGGCGCGCTGAGCCAGGAGCTTGCTTGTCAGCTCGCGGTGGAGGGCCTGGCGTTCCCGCCACTCCTTGAGGCGGCATGCCTCAGTGCAGAAGCGGGAGGTGGAGGATGCCCCGCACGTTTCACAGGGGGAGGTCTGCATGTTGGTCCTTCGTACGTACGTAGAGGCTGAAAAAAGGACGCCCTCTGGGGCAGAGTCCAGAGGGCGTTGAAGAGTGAGGGAGGGGAAGGTGTTTTCCCCTCTACAGATAAGTGGGCCTGGCTGCCCACGGCGAACCGCGTATTTCCGCGGATGCTAGATGTCGAGGTGGCGGCGAGGCCGAGTTTCACAGGAGACGCTCAGGGTGGGGCTGGCGGTGGCGGGCGGGATTGGCTGGCCGTGCACAGGAAGACGTAACGCCCTTCTTATACGTCATCTTCACTAGAGAGGGAGAGAGAGCTAGAAGAAGGAACTTATAGGCGTGGAGCGTTTCGTCTTCCTGTGCACTGGCCACCGCCACCTCCTCCGGCGCGACCATGAGAGCCAGGCCGTCACCGATCAGGCTGCTTTGCGCCGCTCGCGGGCTTTGCCGTCCTGTTTGAGGTGACTCACGTCGAGAGTCAGGGGGTCCACCTCCTCGCCAGCCCATACGATGCGGACGCGCTCGTGAGAGCGGAACCGTGCGCCAGGCTTCGGTGCTGCCGTGACAATGACCTTGTCGATCGTGAGGCGGAGGAGCGCCCGCGCCTCCAGCACTGGCGCGTCCATGATGGCGGGCAGCGATATTTCGGGGTCCAGGAGCGCGCCGAGGTTGGCCGTCGGCTGCGGGAGGCTGGCCAGCTCGGCACGGGTGCGGTTGATCTTCTCTCCTAGTGCGGCGGCAATGAGCGAGTAGCGGGCGTCGGGCAGGACGCCGCGCACGTAGCGGTCGTGGTCCGCGTCGGCGAGCTTGGCCTCTAGCGTGCTCAGACGGTCGGCTAGGTCGGCGCGCTCGCGCATGGTGCCGGGGTCGTTGCGGGCAAGCCAGCGCTCGGCGACGACGCCCAGGCGCTCGTCATCCGGCTCCAGGCGAGCGAGGTAGAAAGCCCACTCGCGCTTGACGGCCTTCTCCAGTGTCTTAATGGTGACGCTGAGTGGGTGCTTGCACTCCTCGCCGACATAGTCCCGCTTGCGGCAGCGGTAGGCGTCGCCGAAAGAGTTGCACGTCCGGCGACACTCGGCGCACAGGACGAGACCACCGCCAAGGAGGGTCTCGGGCTGCTTCTTGGCTCGCATCCCGCGCCCATACTGGCGTAGGCGGGAGTCGAGGACTTCCAGGAGAGCGCGGCGCTCGCCCTCGCTGACGATGGGGGCAACGCCCTCAGCCATGAGCGACACCGTTTCGCCCGTGTCGGGGTCCCGCCAGGGGTGGATATCCGCCCCCTCGTAGCCTGTCTCGCGCTGCTCGCGGTGATCGGGGGTCAGACCCGCCAGCGTCGGGGAGCGGAAGGTGGTGGAGAGCGCCGAAGAACGCCAGTGGGTGCCGCCGAAGCGGGTAGGGATGCCGCGCGCGTTGAAGTCGCGACAGACCGCCAGCATCGTCTCACCGCGCATGAGACGCTCGTAGGCCTCGCGGACAAGTGGGGCTTCCTCGGGGTGAGGGCGTAGCTTGCGGTCGTCACCGATGCAGTATCCCCAGGGGCGTCGGCCGCCCAGATAGAGGCCCTGCTTACGTTGAGAGACTTTCTTAGCGCGGACACGTAGGGAGGTGTTCGCGCTCTCTGCGCGGGCCTGCTCGGAGACCAGGACGATGAGCATGCGGGAGTTCTGCACCGAAGAGTCCAGGTTGTCCTTAAGGAAAAGGAGTCGGCCCCCGACAGCATCGACATCGTCAAGGATCGTGGCGACCTGGCCCGCGCCTCGGCGGCTCAGTCTGTCCAGCTTCCAGATGGCGAGGGTAGCGACCTCCCCGGAGGTGACAGCGGCCACAGCGGCGTCGAAATCCGGGCGCTTTACGCCGCGTTTGTAGCCGGACTTACCCCGGTCGCGCCAGACCTTGCGCACGGTGAGGCCAGCGCGCGTGGCCCACTCGCGGAGGTCGGCCTCCTGGCGCTCCATGGAGTCCTTGCCCTCGGCATCGACGCTGAGTCGGATGTAGAGGTCCACGAGGTCCGTGGGGGTGGCGATGGTGATGGTCATGATGGCCCCTTTCGATCTAGTCGAGGAGGAGTGCGCCTAGGGGCGACCCTCTGCCCGGGGCATCGACGGGGTTACCGAGGAGATCTGGCTCAACGGGCCCGAGAGCGTCCATGTCGCCCGTGGCGGAGTCGCCGAGCGGGTCGAGCTGCGTCTCACGGAGTCGTCACTGCGCGATCTCATCGAGCGGATGCTGCAGTCGACAGGACGCCGTGTCGACATCAGTCAGCCTTTCGTGGACGCGTCGCTCCCCGATGGCTCCCGCTTGCACGTCGCGATCGCGGATGTCGTCCGCGGATCATGGTCCGTCAACATCCGCAAGTTCCTGCCCCGCTATCGCAGCCTCGCGGCACTCGTCGACCACGGGGCGCTGACCGCGGACCTCGCCGCGGCATTGCGTGAAGCGATGCGAGCGGGCAAGAGCATCGTGGTGTCCGGCGCCACCCACGCCGGCAAGACGACGTTCCTCGGCGCGCTGCTCGACTCGTGCGCCGACCGCCAGCGGATCATCACCGTCGAGGAGACCTTCGAGCTGGCGGTGCAGGGACCGGATGTCGTGTCGTTGCAGGGCCGTCAGGCGAGCCTCGAGGGAACAGGGGAGATCACGCTGCGCAGGCTCGTGAAGGAGGCACTCAGGATGCGACCCGATCGTCTCGTGGTCGGCGAGGTGAGAGACGCGGAGGCGCTCGATCTCGTCCTCGCGCTCAACACCGGCGTCCCGGGCGCTGCGACCGTGCACGCGAACTCCGCGGCCGAGGCGCTCGACAAGCTCGCGCTCCTGCCGCTGCTCGCGGGACGGAACATCGACCGCTCGTTCATCGCTCCTGCCGTCGCCGGCGCGGTGGACCTGGTGGCGCATTGCGTGCGCGACGAGGCCGGAGTGCGACGGGTGCACGAGGTCATCGCGCCGACGGGCGAGGTGGTCGACGGGCGGATCGTCACGAGAACCGTCTACGTCGGCGGCGACATCGCGTCCGCCGGCGAGGCGGCCTGGCGACGCGGCGAACGTCAGCAGGACGGAGGCGCTCGGTGACGGTTCTGCTCGGTGCGATGCTCGCTGCCGGTCTGCTGCTGTGCGCATCGCCGTGGCTGTGGCCGCCGCGTCCTGACGAGGCGACGAGCAGGCACCGGGGCCGGCTCGCCACGCTGCTCGAAGAGGGCGGCATGGCCTCGGTCCGCCCGCGCACGCTTCTTCTGGTGATGCTGACGGTCGCGCTCGCCGCCGCGTCTGTCGCCTGGCTCCTCACGGCCATTCCGATCCTCGCGGGGCTGGCGGGAGCGAGTGCGGCCGTCGGGCCGATCGTCTTCCTCCGATCCCGGCGCCTCCGTCTGCGCAGACTGCGCCGCCAACTCTGGCCCGACGTCTGCGATCTGTTGATCGCGTCGATTCGTGTCGGACTGTCCTTGCCGGATGCCGTGGCGAGTCTGGCGGAGTCATCGCCGATGATGATGCGGCCCGCCTTCGTCGTCTTCGCCAGGGACCTGCGCGCCACCGGCCGCTTCGAGACGAGCCTCGACCGGCTGAAGTCCGCCTTGGCTGATCCCATCGCCGATCGGATCATCGAGACGCTGCGCATGGCACGGCAGGTCGGCGGCACCGAGCTCACCGGCGTCCTGCGCGCGCTGTCGTCGTCAGTGCGCACAGACGCCGTGCTGCGGGGCGAGGTCGAAGCCAGGCAGTCCTGGATCCGTGGGGCAGCGGTGCTGGGCGCCGTCGCGCCGTGGGTGATCCTCGGTCTGCTGGTGCTGCGCCCCGAGGGCGCGGCGGCATACGGCACCGGCGAGGGGATGCTGGTGATCGGCCTCGGCGCTGCTGTGTCGGTGATCGCCTATCGCTTCATGATCCACATCGGTCGCCTAGCCGAGCCGGGGCGGTGGTTCGGATGAATCCGGTCTCCGCGATCGCCGTCGCGCTGCTCGGCGGCGGAGCGCTCAGCGCGGGATGGCTGTTCATGCTCGCGGCTTTGCCACGATGGTCGGCGTCGCCGCTGGCCATGCGGATCGCGCCCTATGTCCGAGACGCTGTTCCCGACGACGACCTGCCTCCAGACGCCCTCCCACGAGTCGGCATGCTTGCTGCGGGTGACGGCGGGATCTGGCTGCGCTGCCGAGTCCTCTTTGAGCGCCTCCTCGGCGGCGGCGAAGCCCTGCGGCGGAGGATCGAGCAGGCAGGCATCCCTCTCGAGCAGGGAGCCTTTCGAGGGCGTCAGCTCGGTTGGATCCTTGCAGGTGTCGCCACTGGCGCGATCGCTGTGATCGCGCTCGCCATCGCCGGGCGGATGAGCCCGCCGGTCGCTCTGCTCCCCGGCATCCTCGGGGCCGGCGCCGGGTTCGGATACGACATGCGGCTCACGGCTCGTGTGGCGTCGCGTCGCGCTCGGTTGACCGACGAGCTGCCGACGGTGCTCGAGTTCCTCGCGCTGTGCCTGTCGGCCGGCGAGGGGCTGCTCGACTCCCTGCGCCGGGTTTCGGCCGTCGGCTCCGGCGAGCTCACCACCGAGTTCCGCCGCGTGGTGCTCGCTGTGGGAACGGGCTCGCCGCTCTCCGATGCGCTCACAGAGATGGCTGCGCGGCTGCAGCTCTCCGGACTCTCACGCGCCATCGATCAGGTGACGGCGGCGCTCGAGCACGGCGCACCGCTCTCGGCCGTCCTGCACGCGCAGGCGGGCGACGCTCGGGAGGATGCCAAGCGGGTGCTCATCGAACAGGCCGGTCGGAAGGAGATCCTGATGCTCCTCCCTGCTCGGTCGGCTTGCATCTGACGCTCCTGTAACGCTTCCGAAGTTCCCGTTCGAGGTCGCTCTCCGGGACGCCCGGAGGGCCGCATGATGCGTTCTGTCGACGTGGTTACTTGTGCGACGAGGTCGTGCACGGTTTTGTCGCGCCCGAAAGCTCCCGCCAGCAACGGCTGACGGGTCACCCAGGGCGAAGCCCACCCAGGATCGCGAGATCCCCCCAGGGCGGCGTTCACCCAGAGAATCGAGAACAAAATGACCGTCAACACCGCGCCATTCGTGCAGGCCTTTACGACCTTCCGGCGTTCGCTGGCTCAGGCAGTGGACTACCAGAACCCGAACTACACGAACTCGGCACTCCACCGTGAGCGCTTCAAGCAGGTGATGGACGCCCGCGCGGCGCTCCTCAACCAGATCCCGGAGGCGAAGGACGCTGACGCGGACGCGCAGATCGCGGAGGTGCTCGAGGGGCTCGCGCCGAAGAACGCTGATGAGGTGGCGCTCCAGGAGGCCGAGTGGCGCAAGGTCGCCGCGCTGGTGGCTGCTGGGCGGTCGCTCGAGGCGCTCATCTTCGCGGCGAACCCGCTTCGCCTGGCCGCGATCGCGCAGTGGATCGAGGTGTCGCCTGAGGCGCTCGCATCGACAGACCCGTCCGGAGTGATTGCTGAGGTTCGCGAGCTGGTGTTCCAGCAGTTGGTCGAGCGTGGCGTTCCGGCCGCTGTTCGCGTCCGAGACCTGACGGCTGACGCCAATCTGGTGTCGGCATGGCGCAACCTGCTGGTTGAGGCGCTGGAGGGTGCAGCTTCGCTCGGTGCGATGTCGCGTGTGGCAAGCCTCGACCCGCAGGGTTACGCGGCGCTCGGGATCGACGAGAACCTGGATCGTGACATCCAGATCGACTACAAGGTTGAGAAGCTGGACGGCCTGAGCCTCCGCCGCGACACGATCGTCGCGAAGCAGGCGTGATCGTGGCCGCGCGTCAGTCCGGGATCCGGACTTCTCCCGAGGTTGAGGCGGAGGTCGTGCGCCTGGTCCGTGAGGGGCAGACGCGCGGGCAGGTCGCCAAGTCTGTGGGTGTCCACCCGCAGACCGTCTCGCGGATCGTTCGGGACACCGAGGGGCTGGAGTTCGCCCGCACGGGCTCCAGTTCTTCGGGCACGCCTGAGGCTATGGCGAAGGCTAGGGGAGTGCAGAGCGAGTACGCCCGGAACCGGCGTGCAGCACTCTCCGATCGGATCATGGATGCGACGGAGAAGACGCTTGACCTGTTGGAATCGACCACGGCTCCCCGGGATCGGCAGTTCCTATCGCAGGCGCTCCGGAACCACACGGCCGCATATGCGGATCTGACGGCACAGGATGCGAAGGCGGCTCCGGACATGCAGATGGTCGTGTCGATCTTCGACAAGTTCAACGCGGGCATGGAGACGTTCGTCGCGGCAGTACCAACGCCGCGACCTGGCCTGATCCAGGATTGACGCTCCGCGCATCTTCCTTGAATCGGACGACCCCGGCACCCCTAGGAGGGCGTCGGGGTCTTTCCGTGTTTCTGGACCCGCCGTCTCTGGCTGGGCGAGCGTGCGCGGTCCGCCACTATGTTCGACAGTGTGGACTGGTGGACTGACTTCTGGACGTGGGTGAATAGCAACCAACTCGCCGCGACGATCATTGGGGGTTTGATCCTCGCCGCACTCTTGTGGGGTTTTGCCCGCCTGCCGAAGATTGGTCCACACGTTCGCGTTGGATTGAAGTGGTTGTGGTCGTGGCGACCCATCAGCGTTCGACGCCACCGGCGCGATATCGCCAACCTCTACGAGGTGGTTTCTGCCGATGTAGAGGGCGCGGCGAAGGCCGCAGCGTCGAAGGCGATCGCCGACTCGGCGGAGTTGGAGAAGCTCAAGAAGAAACTCGTGGATGTGATGGTTGAGAATCGCATTGCGAGCGAAGGAGAGGGACAGCAAGCGGGAAGTCTGATCAGCGTTGCGTCGACGAAACTGCCCGGCCCTGAACCTCGATGGAAGCTGGTGACGCTCAAGAGCGACGCTCCGAATGCTCAGCGTTACGCCATCCTCAACCTTGTCCCGGGCAGCGTTGCTATGAACGTTCGTATGGACAACTCGGACTCGGGATGGTTTTCCTTTGATGATGCCGCGTTCTGGCCCGATCTGTCCGGAGAATCGCGCGGAGAGTTCGGGGGTGTAGTCACATCAACGGACGAGCGAAACAAGGCTCAGCTTGTGTTGACGTGGTTCGATGAGAACCGAGAGAAGAAATCGATGTACTTCGCCGTGCGGGCGGCCCCGAAGCCGGACCCCTGGGCAAAGGTGCCGTTCTAGATCAGTGCGGTCCCTCGCCGCACACGGTGCAGACGCCTGGGGTGACGAGCCCCTCGTAATAGGCATGCTCGATCAGGGGCGCATCGCCCCATGCAGCGGTCTTGTGCGCTTGTCCTTCGGCGCAACGCCCGCAGCATCGGTGCCCGACGACCAGACTTAGATCCAACATCCTGTGCTTCAAGCAACCGTTGTGGTCGCAAGTCCATTCTCCGACGAGGGTCATGAGACGACGCTATCGTCTCGGACTGTCCCCACCCCTAGAGGTTCTTCTTCATCCAGTCGGTCACCTTTGAAGGGATTCCATACGATGCCCATCCTCGGCCGTCTACTGGGATGACTACAACGCCATCGTTCGAGTCGATGTGCTGCTTGATCCCGTCGCGAAGCTGACCCGCTGTAAGCGACGTCTTCACGAAGAAGCTGCTCTTGAGCGGCTTCGCCCACGAGTCGTGTGACTTGAGATACTCGATGAGCTTCGCGTAGTCCTGACCGGACTTGTTGAGGTCGTAGTTGACCCAGTGAACCGCCATGTGCTGTCTCCTCAGATAACGAACAGATTTGAGCCGAGCGTAACCGGGGGGTCCGACATTGATCGGGTGAGAATGCGGTGTCCTCGACTTGTCCGCTCATGGGTCGCTACTGTCGTGCCTATGGCACTTTTTGACATCTGGCCCAAGTACGGATTCAGCGGGAACCCGTACAGCCAGAAGACCTTGCCCGCGTCCGCCGATGGGGCTCAGCTGCTCGCTGGGCGCGATGCGCTGCTCGAAGACGCGATGGAGCGCATAGCGGGCGACCTGGCGAGCCCTACGTTTGAGGGTCCTGTCGGTGCTGGTAAGACAAGCCTGCTCAATGTGGCCACCTACAAATTGCTTGAGGCGTCGACCGAGGCCAGATCGCGAGAACTGTGGCTACCGGCGACCGGTACCATCCAAATCCGTCTCGACGGAGATGAGTTCGAAGCCGAGGTGTACCGGATCGTTTTGCAGACGCTCATCGCGCACGCGGACAAGTTCGAGTACGTCGGATTGAAGGCCCCGAACCTATCAGCCCTTGAGCACTGGTTGACTAAGCCTGAGTACAAGAGCTGGCAGGCCGGTGGGGGCGTTGCGATAGTCAACGCGAACGCGGGTGCGGGGCATGAGCCGAACACTTCGGAGGGCTTCGCGAAGGGTGGCCTTCCAGCCGCCATTCGCCAGGTGCTGACCGACGCATACGACGGCGGTTTGGGCGGCGTCGTGTGCATTCTGGACAATCTGGAACTCGCGGGCAAAGTCGGTGACGCAACGAAGATGCTCGATGTCCTGCGGGATCGTGTTCTCGGGGTTCCCAACATCCGTTGGGTGCTGTGCGGGTCGAGGGGTATCGTCAGCCGCGCAAGGACCCAGCGGCTCAGCGGCGAGTTCATGCCGCCCACGCGCATTCCGGTTCTTACGGAGGATGCAGCGGTGGAGGCAGTGCGACGACGCATCACGCGTTACGGCGGTGAGGGAGCTGTGCCGCCGCTCACACCCGAGAGCTTCCGGACTTTGTACCGCGTGTTGAATCAGAATCTCCGGGACACGATGACGTGGGCGCAGAACTTCTCGTTGTGGCTCCGCGGGCAGTTTCCGGGCGGAGATTTCCCCGATGACGCAGGTAGGGCTGAGTACCTGATGATCTGGTTGGCGGAAGAGGCTGAGAAAGCGACTGGGACGGTGCGCGCCCAGCCTGCCGCCTGGACGTTCTTTGAGCGAATTTGCCGTGAGGGCAATGGGCGCGCGGCGTCGTCCGAGTTTGAGGGCAAGTACGGCTTCGAGGACCAGCAGCAGGGCTCGGGATACGTGACTGTTTTCGCCAACGCCAATCTCATGGTGCGTGAGGTAGATCCAGAGGATGGACGCGCCACGATCAACATGGTGACCGCTGAGGGGTGGTTGGTTTTCTTCCATCGCAACGGCTATGCGCTCGACGACGCTGCAGCCGGGACCGGCGAGTAACTCCCGACCGCTGATGCGCCTCCGGGCCTCAAAGACCGGGGCGCGGCGTCTCGACGTTACGCGCGACACGTCGTCCCCCGTGCACTGCTGTGTACGTCCCCCTCCGGCTGGTAAGATGGGGGACGAAGAAGGCGCTAAGCGCCAACAAACGAGAAAGAGAACTCACCTCCAGGCGTAGGTGAGGGCGAAGGGACCCGGCACCGTAGACCGGCAGCGAAGCACCAGAAGGTGCCGTAGCTAGACGCCAGGACCTTTGGGGTTCTGACTCTTGTCTCGTTCAACACTTCATCCTGACGTCCCGTCTCACTGGGACGTTCGCCCGCTCCCACCCGAGTCTCTGAGCCGGATCTGCGAACTGCTGTTCGCGCCGGTTGTCGACGCCCCCGCAGGCGGTGGCTCCCAGTGAACTACCTGGAGATCGCGCTCGCCAACGCGGCCAATGGCTGGCCCGTATTCCCCGTGCAGCCCGACAAGCGCCCGTACTGGGGGTGGCTCGACTGGGAGAGCCTCGCCAACACCTCGCCCACAGTTATCCGCGACTACTGGACGAGGAAACCCAACGCGCTTCCTGCCGTCACCCCTGGGCGCGTCGACAAGACCGTGATCGACGTTGACCGCAAGCCCGGCAAGCCGGACGGCTGGGAATCGCTCATCGACCGACGCGTACACATCCCGCCCACCACCTTCCGGGGAGCGTCGGTCTCGGGGCTCGGACTCCATCTGTGGTTCCGAGACCTCAGCACCTCGATCAACGGGCTCGTGCCCGGGGTCGATCGCAAGAGCCGAGGAGGGTACGTAGTCACGCCGTACCTGCTCCCGCCGGTGTCGCAAATCAAGGTGCGCGTGCCGCTCGCGCTGCAAGGCGGGAAGATCCGCGAAGGCGCAGTCGGCACGCCATACGCCGGAGGAGTCGTCGCATGGTTCGGCGAGCACTCCGGCCTCACCCCATCGCACGCCGTCCAGAAGGTCGTCCGCCGCTTCACCGGACCGGACGCCGAGAACTTCGCCGGTCACGACCTGCTCCTCGAGGTCCAAACCCACCTAGTCCTGCTCGGCATCGAAGGCCACGGCGGCGTCCCTGAGGCGCTCGACCGCCTGGCCACAGTCTGGGCCGAAACACCACACGCATCCGCGGAAAGCCCCGTCGCGGAGTGGAACACAGCCCTCGCGGGCGCAATCGAGAAGTCCGGAGGGGCAAAGCATGGCAACCACTGACGCCGACATCGCACGCACACTCGCGCAGGCATGGGCCGACGAGTACGCGAACACCGAATCAGGTTGGCTCCGCCAGGAAAACGGCATCTGGCGACCGCTTCCACGTGAAGCCCTACTCGCGGCCGTATCGGACTGGATCTGCTCGAACGTGCAGTCTCCCGACCCGCGCGAGATCCACATGCTCCGGTCTGCAAAGAAGGCGCAGGCCGTCCTGTCGCTGCTGTCAGGGAAGCTCGCCGTACCTCTTGCGACATTCGACGCCGAGGGTGACTTGCTCAACTGCCCCAACGGAGTGGTCGACCTCCGGACCGGAGCAGTCCGGCCGCACCAGCCCGGAGACCGCTTCACCAAACAGACCGCTGTGAACTTCGATCCTGACGTCGACCGGACGAAGTGGGAACGCGCGCTGGAGGCGGTGCCGGAGGACTCCCGGGAGTGGGCACAGTTGGAGTTCGGGGTCTCGTTGTTCGGGCGTCAGTCGCCGCACCCAAGGATCACGATTCTCAAGGGCGGCGGGGCGAACGCCAAGACCACGATCGCCTACGCCGTGCGGGCCGCGGTCGGGGACTACGGGATGCGACTCGACCCCGAAGCGATCAGCGCCGGGGCACGGACCAACCCCGAGTACCACATGGCATCGCTCAAGGGAGTGCGGTTCCTCCTCGCGGAAGAACTTGAGGACCGGATGTTGAACGAGGCAGTGGTCAAGCGCATCACCGACTCGGTGGAGGCGAAGGGGCGGTTCCCCAGCGGCCGGCCATTCGACTTCAAACTGAGTCACGACCTGTTTATCTCGACGAACGCGTCACTACGCATTCGCACGCACAACCGGGGCACCACTCGGCGGTTCGCGGAACTCCCGTTCCCGTACACCTTCACCGCAGAGCCTGTGGAGGCCCACGAGCGCAAGAAGGACCCCGCGATCAAAGCGTGGTTCGAGCAACCACGCCCGGAGGTGCTCGCGTGGCTCGTCGAGGGAGCAGTGAGGGCGTACAAGCAGCCGCACCTGCTGGATCAGTCGAAGTTCCCGCCGTCCGTGCGCCGCAGCACCGCTGACTGGCTCGGAAGTCAGCACCTCGCACAGGAGTTCGTCACCCTGCGCCTCGTGCGCGACCCCGCCGGGTTCGTTCACAACAGCGAACTGCTCGCTGAGTACAACAGGTTCCGGCAGGAACAGGGGCACCAGGTCGGGGTGACGACCCCAACGATGCTGGACGAGCTTCGAGAGACCGTGATCGCTGACCTCATCCCGTCCAGCGTCCGCGAACAGCCCATGAAGGGCAGCGGCCGGAACAAGGGGCGCGCGGTTCTCGGGCTCCGTCTCATCGGCGTCAACGAGACGGTCGAAGACCGGATCGGGGACTTCTGATGAACGCGATCAAGGGCGCTCAGAGCATAGGCACACAGGCACACCTTTCACGGGGGGATTTTTCTAGTGCTCCCAACTTGGGAATCTCCGAAAACCCTCCCTTCATCACGTGTACCTGTGTGCCTACCCACCGAAACCGCCTCGCACGAGTGCAGCGAAGCGCAACCTTCTCATCTCTTCCAACCTTTTCGCGCGCGACGGAGGCGCTCTCATGAACGACACAACAGCAGCAGATGCGGCCCAGGTGCGCCGCATGATTCCGCGCATTCGCCGGATGCTCTCGGAGGCACCGCACGGGGTGTCACGTTCGGATCTTCGCCGTCGCCTGAATAGCCGGGAGAAGCACCTCTACGACGCGGCACTGGGCCTGCTTCTCGCTGTCGGGGACGTAGTGGCCGTGCCGGTGGAGCCGCGCGGGACCCGCTATCTGCTGACCGATGTGGCGCGCCAGCCGGAGCAGGCGCGCACCTCCCGGCTCGAAACCGCCGACAACTAGACCCCCGGCGGCTGGCAGCGTCCCGCCCGGACGTCCGCGCCAGCCGCCGGGCCCAACAAAGGAGAACAAGTATGAACGAGACCAACAGTCCGGCGCGTGATCGATACGACCGCGCTGAGCGAGAGTTCGACATCGGCACCTGGGCGCAGCTTTCCCGTGAACAGATCGAGCGGCACCGCAAGTTCGGTGTTCGTCGGCAGACGCACCGCGATGACCCATTGCCTGAGGTGCCGTACGCGGAGCGTACTGTCCGGCAGGTGATCTACACGTTCAGCCGGATCAACCCGGCATGGGCGGCCGAAGTGCAGCAGCACCGCTCGCCCTACGCCCTTGCCCGGACGCTGGCATTCGTGGCTCACGAGCGCGGCTTCGGTCTCGGCGACGTACTCGGGCGCGTGGAGGCGGACCGGCTGGAGAAGACCCTCCTTGACATAGTGGCCTTCTCGTTCGACGAGGACCCGCCCGCGCTCCACGATCTCACGCGAACCCAGCGCGCGGTCTGGTTTGAATGGTTTGAGCGGGCATTGGCTCTGCCGGTCGAGGATCGGTGGCGCGAGCTACCGCCCAAGTTCGAGCGTGGACAGTGAGTAGGAGCGTGAGAGCTACAGGTAACTTTCGGTGGCAACGATGAAGTCACCAGCCAGCTTGACAGCCGCGTCGCAGAGGTCCTGCGTCTCCTTCATCCGCCGCGTTCGTCTCGAGAAGGTGCCTGGACCCGTCGGCTTGAGAAGGTCAAGTTCATGCACGACCTGGTTGCGAGCGATGAAGAAGTCACTGAACCCACTTAGTGCGGTGTCGGCCAAGGCGCCAGAATCAGGAAGCCCCAGCGCCTTCCTTAGCTTGATCAGCTCCTTGTGCCCTTGCAGACTGCCCTTCGTCAAGTCCGCCATGTATACGTCCCTAAGCGCCTTCGTGGGGTCCAAGCTCATGAGGATCGATTTGGCTTTTGTGGGCTCCGCAGTGTTCAAGCGGCCGCTGTACTCCCGGAGCGCGCCCTGCGCGGCGGTGTGGGTGCTGAGGAGTGTCGGCAAGGCGTCGCGCGTTAGTTGCTTGAGAACAGCGTCGAGACCCGCGCCGGAGAACACGAGGGCCGATCGGAGAATGTCGACTTCGCCGTGCGAGAGTCGCGCGATCGGTACGCCCCTCTTGATCTTGGCGTCTCGCAGCGAATGTAACGTGCCGAACAAGTCGTTGATGCTGTCATGGGCACCTGTAAGCCGCCGCACCGCCTCCTTAGTGCCCCTCCGTGTCGAGGCGACAGCCAACGGGCTAAGTAACAACAGTGCATTCGCCACCATGGGTCGACCGTATCGGCTTCCGCCTCGGCCCAGCATCCCTACAGCTGTTTCTCGGCTCGAAGCCTCTCCGGCGACCGCGGACGCGCGCACCATCCTCCAGGCGATTTCGGTGTACAAGAGGCCGCGGGGAACCCCCTGGGACGTCGAGGACGCCCGCCGGGATGCGCGCGGGCAGATCGTGCACCCAAGGATGAGAGGACGCGCTTCGACCGCTTCGTGCGGGCATCGGATCGGAGTGAGATCGCTAGAGCCTTGGACGTCTCGATCGACGATTGATCGGCTCTTGTTCCTCGACGTCCGTTTGGATGAGTTCTCCTCTCGGGACGCTTCACACCAGTGGATCGTCTCTTCTGCGCCGAGCGCGCACAGCTGGTGTGAACGTCACGCCCTGCTGAATCAGGAAGATTTGCGTGTCGTAGGCGTCAGCGACTGCTTGCAGAAGGTCGGTGTCGAATTCTGCCTCGGTGGATTCTGTATCAAGTCGCAGGGACGGGCCGTGGCGATTTGCGCTACGAAACACTCTTGGCGATGGGGCACCCGGCGGTTGCGTTACGGCTACCAGCGCCGCCTCGACTACGTTCGGGCCGAGCCTGTCCCGATCCTCGTTTGCAGCCTCCGCAGCCTGACGCTCAATACGGCGCACTCGCTCCAGTACTTCTTCAAGCATGGATTCAGCGCTACGTGTCGTCTGTGGACTGTCCATTCCCGACACTTGGTCGACGACCGATTCGAGCTCCGGCCATTTCGAATCGAACAGCGCGTCGATGGATTCCTCCGGGATGTTGGGCGTCAGGTGAGCCAGGTCTCCGATGAACTGTCTGACGTCTCGGCGGTCGCGGAGAAGCGTGCTCTGAAACTGCGCGATCGGTCCAACCACATCAGCTCGGGTCAGGTCGAGAAGGAGGGGCGCAACTTTTCCGGCACCGAGTGTCTTTCCGAGCGCACCTGCCTCAAAATTGATCCAAGGGCTTTGCATGTTGTCCCGCGTAAGGACGACGATCCCGTAGTCGCGATCCTCGAGTTCGCTCGCGATAACGTCCATCCCGCGCTCGCCGCGACGTATGTCCTTCGACGACACAAAGCACTCGACGGCTCCGGCGAGGACTGTGGGCAGCCACGTGCGCAGTGCTTCAGCGACGTGCCTGGAATTGTCGCCGGACCAACTGATGAACACCTTCACGTCACTCACCATAGCGTCGCGTGTACAGCGGAAACGTTCGTCCGGCTTCGGGCTGGCGTTCCTGCGACCTTGGGGGACACGACCCTGGTCCGGCCCGTCCCGGTGCCCGCGAGGTCACGGGAGACCCCACGGGTCGCCGCGGCTGACACCCGAACGGCCGAGCGGGTGCTAGCAGCAATGCTCGGCGTTAACGACGCAGCTGGGTGGGCGTATGCCGACCTCGACCGCGCCCTGCTGTTGGCGCATGAGCGCGGGCAGCGAGAACCTCGCCCGCTACTCGCGCGGGCGGTAATTCCTATGGAGGTAGCAATTGTGGCCGACTATTCTCGGGTGCTTTCATCGAAAGTACAGATAAAGACCAGATCAAGAGGGGTATCGGAATCTAGAGATGAACCAAGAGGACCACGGCGGGCGGAGCAGCACCGGCTTGCCAAGGTGCGTGACCAAGTTCTGTCCGCACTGCCAGAAGCAGCGGCCGGTAGACGACTTCGCCCGCCAGCGTAAAGGCGGCACCGGGCGGCAGTCCTGGTGCCGCGACTGCATCAACGCAACTCGCCGAGAGGCGTACGCCCGATCGAAAGGAACGCATCATGGCAATGCCTGAACGCTTCACCCTCGACGAGTTCATCGTCGCAACTATGGTCTCGCAGGGACCGATCGATCCCGCCCAGACGATCAAGAACTTCCGCGAGATTCGGATGCACGTCGCCCGGGCCGCAGAAATGCACGACCCCGACCTCACGTTAGACAACGAGATTCCCGCCAGCTTGGCTCTCGCGATCGTCAACGACGCGAACGACCTCGAAGGACTCCGCGATGAACGCTAAGCGCGCCGCCTACTACGCCCGAGTCAGCACCGACCTCCAGGTCGATAACACCTCGCTGCCGGAGCAGCGCGAGATCTGCGAGGCCGCGATCAAGGTCCGGGGATGGAACCTCGTTGGGGCTTACGTCGACGAGGGGCTGTCGGGAACTGATGCGAACCGTCCGCAGTGGCGGCAGATGCTCCAGGATGCCCGCGACGGCAAGATCGACGCGATCGTGGTGTCCAAGCTCGACCGCTTCGCCCGCAAGGCCGCTGACGCGATCCGCGAGACCGACCGCTTCGCCGAGATGGGCGTCGACCTGGTGCTTGTGAAAGAGCAGATCGACATGAGCACCCCGCAGGGCAAGATGATGCGGACCGTCATGGCCGGGTTCGCGGAGATGGAGCGCGACACAATCGTGGCGCGTACCGCTGCCGGTCAGCGGGCGAAAGGTCGCGCAGGCGGTTGGGCGGGATCGAAGCCACCGTTCGGGTGGAAGCTCGAAGGGCTCAAGCGCGACGCCCGGCCGGTGCCGGACGACCGGGAGCGTGAGGTGCTCCGCGCGATGTACCGGCTGTTCGTCAAGGAACGGCATTCGACCGCAGAGGTAGCCGAGCGACTCAACCTCATGGGGTTGCACCCGCGCCAGGCCGCGCAGTGGCAGTACCAGACGGTCCGGCAGACCGTCACGAACCCGTCGCTGTGGACGGGGGAGACCGAGTGGGGGTCGGCGACCACCGGAAACTACCGTGCTTCCCGGAGGGTCACGAAGATGAACCGCGACGGGACACCGACATACGGCGACACCGTGAAGGTGCCGCTCGGCAACCCGGTGTTCACGCGGCAGGAGTGGTTGGCCCTCCAGCGGGCGGTCAACAGGAAGGCATCGGTGACGCCCTCAGCCCCGCAGCGGCAGATGCTCACCGGCCGACTGTTCGGACCCTGCGACATGGACAAGCACTATGACGGCGTGACCACGAAGTCCCGCCCGAACCCGTACTACGTGTGCTCGGGGCGGCGGTACCGGTCGAAGGAGCAGCCGCGCTGCTCGTGCTCGCAGATCAGGGGTCCGGCGATCGACGAGCCGGTGTGGGCGGAGATCGCCGCGATGCTGGCCGACCCGGAGCGGCTGGAGCGGCTCGCACGCCAATGGCTTGAGGTGGACGAAGAAGCCGATCTGAACGACGACGCCCCAGTGGTCGCTGCTCTCCGCAAGCAGGCGGCGACGTTGGAGCGGGCTATCGGCCGGGCCAAGGACCTGTACCTCATGGCGGACGACCCAGACGAGCACCGGGCCACCGTGGAGCGCCTACGCGGCGAACTCTCCGAGGTGCGGGAGCGCCTGGAGGCGTTCACGGCTATGCAGTCGGTGCGGGGTGAGCAGGCACAGCGGATCACCGACGTGGCGGCACTTGCGGAGCGCGCCCGTGGCCGTCTCGAGAACGCATCGGCGGCTATGCGCCGCGAGGTCGTGGAGCTGCTCGACGTGCGGGTGATCGTGTCGGACGTTGTGCAGGGGCGTCCCCAGGCGATCACCATTCACGGGGTGTTGGACCCCTCGATGTTCCTGTCGGCTGACGACGCAGAACGCAAGCCAACGGAAGCGGCACGCTCCTCCCGCTCGTCTTCCTGATCCTCCCGCTGTCGGTGCTCTTCGCCATCTACCCAGGCCTTTTCATCCTGCGACTCGGCATCGGCTGAGCGATCACGAAAGGACGACATGAACACCTCTCGATTAGGAAGCACGCGCATCACGGCCCCCGCCTCCCGCGGGCTTGTCCAGGAGCTCATCGACGACGAATCGGGGGACGTGCCCGGGTGGGTGCTGGTGACCCTGATGACGGCCGGTCTCGTCGTGCTCATCTGGGCGGTTGCGGGCCCGGCGCTCAGCGCGTTGTTCGAGCAGGCGATCCAGCGTGTGTCCGGCCTGTGAGGGGTGTTCCGATGCCTGCAGGACCTCCGCGACGCGCACTCGGTGAGGAGCGCGGATCGAGTCCCGTCGAGTTCGTGCTCGTGGGAACGCTGCTCACACTTCTCACGCTCGCGGTGATGCAACTCGCTCTCGCCGTCTATGTGCGAAATGTCGTGCACGATGCGGCCGTCGAGGGCGCCTACTACGCCGCTCTTGCCGACACGACGACGGAGCAGGGCGCAGAACGCGCACGCACGGCGATCACCCGTGCTGTCGGCGCCGGGTACGCCGGTGACGTGAGCGTCGTCCGCTCGACGAGGGGCGATCAGCCGACGATCGAGGTACGCATCCGCACGACGCTCCCGGTGATCGGGCTGCTCGGGGTGCCCCTCGCTCTCGAGGTGCGGGCTCGTGCCCCGGAGGAGTCCTGGGATGCGGGATGACGACGGTTCGGCTGCACTCGAGTTCATCACCGTGGGAGTGATTCTGCTCGTGCCCCTGGTGTATCTGATCATCGCGCTGGGCGCCATCCAGGAGCAGACCCTGGGGGTCGAGGCCGCCGCGCGTCATGTCGCGCGGACCATCGCGCTCGCACCGGACCCGGCCACCGCCGCCGCCACGAGCGAGCGTGTGCTCGCCGACGTGTCCGGTCAGTACGGTATCGATGAGGGATCCACCGGCCTCACTGTGACCTGCTTCCCAGCCGGCGCGGCATGTCCGTCGGCAGGCGCGATCGTCACCGTCACCATCACGGCGTCGGTGGCCTTGCCGCTGATGCCCGCGGTCTTCGGCTCGGACACCGCCGCAGCGATCGGTGTCGAAGGGTCGGCGGTGCAGAAGGTCTCTCGTCTGTGGGGCACAGGGTGAGGCAGCGGACCGACGACGGAAGCGTGCTGCTGTTGACGCTCGGCTATGCGCTGCTCGCACTGGCGCTCATCTTCGTGAGCGTCTCTGCGACCGATCTCTACATCTCGCAGAAGCGGCTGGACGCGATCGCGGATGCCGCAGCGCTCGCCGGAGCAGACGGCTTCACCCTGGCCGTCGACGAGGGGAGTGCGCGTGCGGACCTCACGAACGAGGGGGTCAGGGAGCAGGCCGCCGCGATGCTCGCCGCGCTCCGAGTGCCGGTGATCCTGGAAGCCGCATCGACCCCGGACGGGCACTCCGCCCGGGTGACGGTCGCCACCCGGTGGCTGCCGCCGCTCGTGTCACTGTTCGTACCCGACGGCGTGCGCCTCGAGGCGACCGGGACCAGCCGCACCGCCCTGGGATGACCGTCGCCCGAGGGTTCGAGTCCCGTGAGACACGACCTCATCCGGCGCGACGTCAGCGCGCGAGACGATCGCGCATCCCAGACACCCGTTCGGCGAAGCCGTGCGGCGTCTGCGCCGGCAGCGCGTCGATCGCCCACCAGCGCACGTCCTCCGACTCGTCGCTCACGATGGGGTCGGCCTCGTCGCCGACGATGAGGCCGACCCCGATGTCGAGATGCGATGCGCACCGACCGAACGCCGAGGAGAGCGCGTGGTGGTCGAGGTCGTACACGAGGGGCTCGGAGAGGGCGGAGACGTCGACTCCGGTCTCTTCCCGCAGCTCGCGGAGTGCGGCGCCGACGACGGAGGTGTCGCCGGGCTCGAGATGACCGCCGGGCTGCACCCAGAACTGACCCTTGGCGTGGAAGACCAGCAGGGTGCGGGTGAGCGACCGGTCGAAGACGAGTGCCGACGCGGTCGCGTGATGCGGACCGTCGTCGCGGAGGACGGGCCCATGATCATCGACGAAGAACATCGCGAAGTCGGCTGCGGCCTCACGCTCGTGATCCGTCGACGCGGCGGCCGAGACGACCAGGCGACGCACGTCCGCACCGAGGGCAGCGGTCATGACTCGTCAGCCCGGGTGCGGGGGACGAAACGGGGAATCCAGCGGATGAATCCACCCGCACCGATCAGGCCGATCACTCCCATCGCCGCGGCAGCGACCGGCAGAGAGGCGACCGCGACGATCGCTGAGACCAGCAGGGGAGCGGCGGCTCCTCCGGCATCCGTCAGCGTGCGCCATGAGCCGAGGAACGCTGCCGGCTCGCGCTTCGGCGCGACGTCGGCACCCAGGGTCAGCAGGATGCCGCTCGAAAGGCCGTTGCCGACACCCAGCACGGCGGCGAACATGCCGAACCACAGCACCGCCGCCTCCATATCGTGCGTGAGGGAGAGCGCGAGGAACCCCGCTCCCATCAGCACCATCGCCGGCATCGCGGCCCAGAGACGCCCGAACCTGTCCATCACCTGACCACTCGCGTAGAACAAGGCGAAGTCGATCGCGCCCGAGATGCCGACGACGAGAGCGATGGTCGACGCGTCGAGTCCGAGGGAGAGCCCCCACAGGGGAAGCACGACCTGGCGTGCCGACCGCACCGCCGACAGCGAGGCGGCCGCGAGCCCCAGACGACCGAGCACGGTTCGCTGCTGCCACATCGTGCGGAAGACGCCCGTGCGTGCTGCGGAGGGTATCGAACCGGTGACCGGCTCCCCGGAGTCGTCGGCGAGGGAGGCCGTGCGCACGGCGGTGGTCGGGGGGATCGTCTTCTCGGGATCCGGCCCGAACAGCACGAGCAGCACCATCACGACGAGGCAGCCCAGGAAGAACCAGATCGCTGCGGACTCCGAACCGAAGACCTGCAGCAGCCCTGCTGCGACGAAAGGGCCGATGAAGATGCCCAGGCGGAAGCTGCCACCGAGCAGCGAGAGGGCGCGGGCGCGGAACGCGAGGGGAACCCTCGTCGTCATGAATGCGTGTCGCGCCAGTCCGAAGGCGGCGGCGCAGAAACCCAGGAGGAAGACGGATGCGGCCAGCACGCCGAGCGAGGGAGCGAACACCATGCCGACACCGGCGGCGATGGCTATCGCGCCCGCGATCACCATCGTGAAGCGCTCGCCGATGCGCGCGACAGCCCACCCCGCAGGAAGGTTGCCGCACAGCTGACCCACGACCAGGGCGGATGCCACCAGTGCGGCAAAGGCGACGTCGGCGCCCATCCGCGCTGCGATCACCGGAATCAGGGGGATCACCGCGCCCTCGCCGAGCGAGAAGAGCACGGTCGGCAGGTACACCATCGGCCCGAATCGCTTCAGGACGGAGGATGCGCTGCTCACCCCCTTCACGCTACTCCGGTCCGAACGCCGTCCCCGCCCGGAGGGGCGGCACGTTAGGCTGGACGCGACATGCTCGAACTCGATCTCTCCGCCGACATCCAGGCCCTGCGACTCACCTACGGTGACATCCGCGAGGTCATCGATGTCGAGACCCTCCGCTCCGACATCGCGCGACTCAGCGAGGAAGCCGGCGTGCCGGACCTCTGGGACGACCCCGAACGCGCTCAGAAGGTGACCAGCGCCCTGAGCCACCGGCAGTCGGCTCTCGCCCGAGTCGAGGGGATCGGCCGTCGACTCGACGACCTCGAGGTCCTCGTCGACCTGGCGAACGAGATGGGCGATGAGGACTCCGCGGTCGAAGCCCGCGCCGAGCTCAATGCGCTCACCGAGATCATCAACCAGCTCGAGGTCCAGACGCTGATGGACGGCGAGTACGACGAGCGCTCTGCCATCGTCACGATCCGTTCGGGCGCCGGCGGCGATGACGCCACCGACTTCGCCGAGATGCTCATGCGCATGTATCTGCGCTGGGCGGAGCGTCACAAGTACCCCGTGAAGGTGCTCGACACGTCGTACGCCGAGGGCGCCGGCATCAAGTCGGCGACCTTCGAGATCGACGCGCCCTACGCATTCGGAACCGTGTCGGTCGAGGCAGGCACGCATCGCCTCGCGCGCATCAGTCCGTTCGGCTCGGCCGACAAGCGCCAGACGTCGTTCGCCGCGGTCGAGGTCATTCCGCTCATGGAGGAGGCGACCGAGGTCGACATCCCCGAGAACGACATCCGTGTCGACGTGTTCCGCTCGTCGGGACCCGGCGGACAGTCGGTCAACACGACGGACTCCGCCGTGCGACTGACCCACCTTCCGACCGGCATCGTGGTCTCGATGCAGAACGAGAAGTCGCAGATCCAGAACCGTGCGGCGGCGATGCGCGTGCTCCAGACTCGACTCCTGCTCCTGCAGAAGGAGGAAGAGGCCGCGAAGAAGAAGGAGCTCGCCGGGAACATCACGGCGAGCTGGGGTGACCAGATGCGCTCGTACTTCCTCTACGGTCAGCAGCTCGTGAAGGACCTCCGCACCGGACACGAGTCGGGCAACCCGGCGGCCGTGTTCGACGGCGACCTCGACGGGTTCATCTCTGCCGGGATCCGCTGGCGCAAGCGCAAGGACGAAGACTGAGCGCAGCTCGTCTGTCAGCGATCAGCGCCCTCGAGGGTGCCCGTGATCTCGTCGTAGCTGATCACGATGCACTGGATGGCGCGGTCGTTCAGCCGCTTCCATGAGGACTCGGTGGGCACGAACCAGTAGTTGTCGAGCTCAGAATCGGCGTAGGGGACGCCGATGAACTCCTCGAACGCGGCATCGCACCTGTCTGCGGCGATGGTCTGCAGCCCGTCGTCTCCGGGAAACTCGCCGTCCGGCGCATCGAAGATGAAGTACACCTCATCGGTGTGCGGCGTGTCACAGGGGACGATCGGAAGCTCGTACACCTCCTCCTCCCATTCCATCAGCGGCAGGCAGTGGCCGACCGCGAGCTCGTTGACCGTGACGGTCTCGGCGCCGTCAGCGCCTGCGGAGCCCTCGGGTGCGGCTGCCGTGTCGTCGGGGTCTGTGCTCTGGGACGCCTCAGGGGTCGCAGCGGCTGTCGGCGCTGTCGCGGTGAGCCCTGCCGATCCGAGAGTCAGCAGCACCACCGCCACGGCGACGATGCCGCCCAACACCGCCACCACCATCCCCACCGCTCCCGGCCACTTCGCACCCCGCAGGAACAGGGAGATCAGCGAGAGCACGAATCCGGCTCCGAGCAGGACCCACCCCGCCACCGAGATCGGCGGAATGCACGCGAGGACCACTCCCAGGACTGCCACGCCGAGTCCGATCATGCCGAGGACCGAAAGCGTGGTGGCCCCCCTCGGCGACACAGCACCGTAGGATCCGTACCCAGCCGTCGCATCCTGGCGGGGGTCGAAGGCGTCCGCAGAGGTCTCGGGCGTCCAGGTGCGGCCGTACTGGGGCGTTCCTCCGGGCGCGCCGGCGAACGGACTCCCTGACTGCCAGGCGTAGGGCGGTTCGAAGGCCGGATCCCCCGAGGCGCGTGCGGCGGACGCGTCCTTCACACGCTGGTCCTCGGCGCGCTCGTCGTCGGCGCGCTCGTGCTCGGCGCGATGATGCGGCGCGTCCGATGGCGCAGTCGTCGTCGACGCCTCCGTGGCGACGGTGTGCTCTGTCCACGCCGCGCCGTCCCACCAGCGCTGACGGCCCGATCCGTCGTCGTACCACCCCGCCGGAACCACCATGATCGCCGCCCGCTCCTGGTCTCAGCCGGCTGACGGGGTGACGGTGATGCGTGCGATATCGCGCCCGGCCTCGTCCGTCACGACGAAGACGTAGGACTCGCTCTGCGGGATGTCGAAGGTGATGGGGCCGCTCGCCGTCTGCCCGGGCTCGAGCAGCTCGTTCGGTGCACCCGTCACGAAGAAGTCGAGCTGGCCTTCGACGCCGTCTGCCGTCTCCAGCGAGGTGAACAGCGGGTTGGCTGCCGTCGTGCCCTCGACGCCGGTCCACGTCGTCTCGAGGGTGACATAGCCGCCGTTGGTCGAGGGGACGCTCGAGCCGTCAGTGGTCGACCAGCGCGCGTCCGTGACGGTGATCTCACCGCTGCCGCCCAGAAGGGTGAGCGTGACGATATCGCCGATCGTGCCCTCTTCGACCTGCACCGAGCCCATGCCGTCGTCGGTCGTGCCGTCATCGGTCGTGCCGTCGTCGGTTCCGGTGTCGGAGTCGCTTGACGGCGGCGCCGTAGGCAGGTCACGGACGGCCTCGGACACGGTTGCGAACACGATGACGAAGAACATGACGACCGCGATGATCGCGCCGATGACCGAGAGGATCAGCCCCGAGATGCCGGGCCACTTCTTGCCCTTGAGGAACAGCGAGATGAGTGAGGTGATGAAGCCGACGCCCAGCAGGAGCCATCCGAGCCAGAAGATCACGGGAATGCACGACAGGATCGTTCCGAGTGCCGCGAGTCCGAGCCCGACGAGGCCGAGGATCGACGGTCCGGCCGGAGCCGCAGGGGTCGAGGAGCCGTAGGCGGGCGGGTAGCCGGCCGGGGCGCCGTACTGCTGTCCGGTGGGCGCGTAGGCGGTGGCGCCGGGGTACCCGGGCGCCGCCGAACCCGGATAGGCGGGCGCGACGGGATACTCCTGGGGGTACGACGGAGATGCGGCACCCGCGTAGGCGGGTGCGCCGTCTGAGGGGCCCGCGGCATTCGCATACGGGGGCACGACGTCGTCGGTCCGCGGTGTTGCCTCCGGCGCGGAGGAACTCTGCTCGTGACCGCCTCCGGTCTCGCCGGCGGTGGGATCGACCGCGCCCTCGTCGGCGGACGTGCCGGTCGGAGCCTGCGCTTCGACGCGTGAGTCGGAGGGTGCGGGGGTGTTCCACGACTGGCTCTCGACGGCTGCGACCGATTCGATCGACGCGGCGGTCTCTGCGGCTGCCGCGGAATCCGGGATCGCGTCGGTGGAGGTACCGCCCGCGGCGTCGGAAGACCCGGAACCCGGGTGCGTGGCGGACTCCTCGCTCCCCGCGGCGACTGAGTCGTCGGCGCCGGACGGGGCGGAATCCACGACGGGGGCGAAGTGCTCGGTCCATTGGGTTCCGTCCCACCACCGCTGGCGTCCGGATCCGTCGTCGTACCAGCCTGCAGGCGTCGTCATGGTTTCCCCTCGGAATATCGTCCACGCAGACGGCATGGATCGGCACCTCCATGTATAGCAGTGGAGTGCGACACGCAGGGGGGCCGCGCGGGGTGTCGCTCGCAGGCACACGAAGGCGCGCGCTTAGGCTCGAATCGCCATGATTCGGTTCGAGAACGTCACGAAACGCTATCGCGGGACCTCGCGGCCCGCGCTGTCCGATGTCGACTTCGAAGTGCAGCGTGGGGAGTTCGTCTTCCTGGTCGGCGCCTCGGGGTCGGGCAAGTCGTCGTGTCTGCGGCTCATCCTCCGGGAGGACGTACCCACGACCGGCCGAGTCGCCGTGCTCGGTCGCGACCTGCGCTCGCTCGCGAACCGCAAGGTGCCGTACTTCCGCCGTCACATCGGATCGGTGTTCCAGGACTTCCGCCTGCTGCCGTCCAAGACCGTCTATCAGAACGTCGCCTTCACGCTGCAGGTGACCGGCTCGTCACGCGGCTTCATCCAGCAGGCCGTGCCCGAGGCCCTCGCGCTCGTCGGACTCGACGGCAAGCAGAAGCGGATGCCTCACGAGCTTTCGGGTGGAGAGCAGCAGCGCGTCGCGATCGCGCGGGCGCTCGTCAATCGTCCGCAGGTGCTCCTCGCCGACGAGCCGACAGGAAACCTCGACCCGGCGACGTCGGTCGACATCATGCAGCTGCTCGCCAGGATCAACGCCGGAGGCACGACCGTGCTGATGGCGACCCACGAGGCCGGCTTCGTCGACCAGATGCAGCGCAGGGTCATCGAGCTCCGTGATGGTGAGATGGTGAGAGACGAGGTGCACGGCGGCTACGGAGACACGTCCAACATCCCGCGTCTCGTGCCCGAGGAGGTGCGCGGTGCCGCTGCGGCGGCTGCTCTCACTGCTGTGCAGGAGGTGCAGCGTCAGACCGCCGACCTCTCACTGGTCCGTGCGGCTCTCGCCGAAGAGCTCAGCGCACAGCGCAAGGCGGAGGCGGTGTCAGCGGATGCGGTCCCGACGGCGTCTGAGACTCCTGAGGCGCAGGCCGCGCCGATCGATCCGCCGGTCGTCGAGGAGCAGATCGCCGTCGCTCAGCCTGCTGCCGCTCCGCGGACCCACCCCATCGTGCTGCCGCAGGTCGACGTCGCCGAGCTCGGGGTGGCCGATCGTCTCGGTCTGTCCGACGAAGGCACGGAAGAAGTGGGGCCGACGTCGTGAGAATCGGACTCATCCTCGCCGAGGCCCTCGGGGGCCTGCGACGCAACATCTCGATGGTCATCTCCGTCGTGCTCGTCACGTTCGTCTCACTGACCTTCGTGGGCGCCGCGATCCTGATGCAGGCGCAGATCGGGACGATGCGCGGCTATTGGGCCGAACGGGCCCAGGTCGCCGTCTACATGTGCTCCGACATCTCGGAGCAGGACACCTGCATCGACGGCGGCGCCTCCCAGGAACAGGTCGACGCCGTGCGAGCGCAGCTCGAAGGCGAGGCATTGGCTCCGCTCATCAGCGAGGTCAGCTTCGACTCCAAGGAGGACACCTACGCCAAACTCGTCGACCAGCTCGGCGAGGATCAGGCGAGCGTGATCTCGCCCGAGCAGGCGTTCGAGGTGTTCTTCGTCACGATGAAGGACCCGGGTCAATCTCAGGTCATCGCCGAGGCGTTCAACGGGGTCGCCGGGGTGGAGCAGGTCCAGGACCAGCTGCAGTACCTCGAACCCCTGTTCTCGGCCCTGACCGTCGCGACCTACATCGCGGTCGGCATCGCCGTGCTCATGCTGATCGCGGCCATCCTCCTGATCGGCACGACCATCAGACTCTCGGCCTATGCCAGACGCAAGGAGATCGGGATCATGCGTCTGGTGGGTGCGTCCAACCGCTTCATCCAGACACCCTTCGTACTGGAAGGCGTGTTCGCGGCCTTCCTCGGCTCGGCATTCGCCAGCGCTGCGGTCGTCGCCGGCGTGCACTTCGGCGTCGACGGCTACCTGCGAGGACGCGTGCCGTTCATCACGACCTGGGTGTCGATGCAGGATGCCGTCATCGTCGTTCCGGTGCTGATCGGCATCGGCGTCGTGCTCGCGGCGCTGTCGGCGGGCTTCGCGATCCGTCGCTGGCTTCGCACCTGAGCAGACCGCCGGTATAGACTGACAGGCTGTCGTGCGCCCGAACAGGGCACCGGAACAACTGCACGACGCGGATCAGGAGAGAATCATGCCCAGGGAACGCGGGGAGAAGGTCATCGCGACCAATCGTCGCGCACGTCACGACTACAACATCGAGAAGTCGTACGAGGCGGGGATGGTGCTCACCGGCACCGAAGTGAAGTCGCTGCGCCAGGGGCGCGCGAACCTCAGCGACGGGTACGCGTTCGTCAAGGGGAACGAGGTCTTTCTCGATTCCGTGCACATTCCGGAGTATTCGCAGGGCCACTGGACCAACCATTCGGCGAAGCGCGTCCGCAAGCTGCTCCTGCACCGCGAGGAGATCGCGAAGCTGCAGCACGCGGTGTCCGCCGGCGGTTACACGCTGATCCCGCTGAAGCTGTACTTCTCGGACGGTCGAGCCAAGGTCGAGATCGCTCTCGCGAAGGGCAAGCGCGAGTTCGACAAGCGCCAGACCCTGCGCGAGCGACAGGACACCCGCGAGGCCGAGCGCGCGATGCGCCTGCGCAACCGCGTGGGGGAGTGATCAGCGCGCGGGCGTGAATCCGAACACGCGTCCGAGGAAGGCGAGCTCCCTCTCGAGGGCGTCGATGATCGTCTCGCTCGAGCGGAAGCCGTGGCCCTCGCCCGGGTACAGCACGTACTCGTGTTCGACGCCGCTCTCGGTCAGCGCATCGCGGATCGCCTCGGACTGAGACGGTGGGACGACGCGGTCGTCCGACCCCTGCATCAGCAGCACCGGCACGTCGATCCGATCAGCATGGGTCAGGGGTGAGCGGGCGACGTAGACCGCCTCGGACTCGGGCAACGGGCCCACGAGCCCCTCGATGTAGTGCGCCTCGAAGTCAGGGGAGTGCTCGTTCAGCATCCGCAGGTCGACCACCCCGTATCTGCTGATCCCGGCGGCGAACGTCCCGCCTCGCACCAGGGACGACAGCACCGTCCAGCCGCCCGCTGAGCCGCCTCTGATCGCGATGCGGGCAGGGTCGGCGAGTCCGGCATCCGCGAGGCCGTGCGCGGCGGCGATCACGTCGTCGACGTCGACCACCCCCCACCCGCCGTCGAGTCGTTCACGATACGCCCGGCCGTAGCCGGTCGATCCGCCATAGTTGACGTCGAGCACGCCGATGCCGCGGCTCGTCCAGAATGCGATGGCGGCGGATGCCGCCCCGGTCACATGCGCGGTCGGGCCCCCGTGGACGAGCACGATGTACGGCGGGAGCTCCTCATCCGCAGCCGGCGCGGACGTCGAGGGATTGGTCGGCGCGTACGCGAAGGCGTGGACGGGGCCGTGGGATCCATCGACCAGGACTTCGGACGCGGGCGGCATCCACGCGGGGTCCGCCGGCGTCGCCCCCGTGACGACCTCGACATGACCGGAGTCGACGTCGACGCACCAGACGCCCGGCTCGGTCGTCGAGCTGTTCCCGGAGAGGAGCACGCGTGAGCAGTCGACGGCGTCGACGCTCACATGGCCGTCAGCGGGGACGGGTACGCGGTGAGCGCTGCCGTCGCGCTCGATCACGACCACCCGGTCACGACCGTTCGTGTGCACGGCCACGATCCGCCCGTCGGCGAGCGGGCGGAACCAGCGGTTGCCGAGCACCCAGAGCCCATACCCCGTGTCCGCGTCGGCGTCGGCGATCTGCTCCGCCGGGCCGGCTGCCTGCGAGCCGCTCACACGCTGTCGGTGCAGAGCCCAGCGACCCGAGGGGTCATCGGCATAGAGGATCTCGTCGTCGTTCGTCCACTCGGGCTGCAGGGCGGCGCGGGTGGGCAGCTCCGTGCGCGCGGTTCCGTCCGAGAGCACCAGCGACGCGTGCTGCCACGGCATCCGTCCGCCCGACCATTCGACCCAGGCGGCGCGCGATCCATCGGGAGACAGCGTCGGATGCGCGTAGAACGACGCGCCCTCGACGAGGGTCCTCAGCATCGACGGGTCGTCGGCTGCCGACCCGTCCGCCGGGATCTCGACGATGGCACGTCGGTGAGGGGTCGGAGAGAGGTCCTCGCGCACTGCGAGCAGCCTGCCTCGCTGAAGACGCAGGCCGCCGTGCGCCGGGCCCGGAGGGGTGAGCGGTGTCGGAGCGCCACCGCGCTGCATGCGGTACACGCGCTGATCCTTCGCGTCGACGAAGAACAGCGTGCCGTCGGCGGCGGCGGCCCAGGCCCCTCCGCCGTATTCGTGCACGCGAGACCGGGCGCTCCACGGCGCGGGGAGGATCTCGGCACCGGTCGAACTGCGCACGGTCAGGCGGCCGCCCTCGGAGGGGACCGACTCGCCCCACCAGATCTCGTCGGCCACGAACGCGCTTCCGTCGATCCGCGGCGAGGAGGCGGCGACCTGGGCGGGCGTGAACGGGGAGGGCCAGGTACCGAACGGCGACGACATGGTTCGAGCCTATGGCGCGTCGCCCGGTGTCGCAGGCAGCGCGAGCGGTGTCAGACCGTTCGGAGGACGGCGACGATCTTGCCGAGGATGACGGACTCATCCCCGAGGATCGGCTCGAACGCGGAGTTGCGGGGGAGCAGCCAGGTGTGGCCGTCGCGACGACGGAGGACCTTCACGGTGGCCTCGCCGTCGAGCATGGCGGCCACGATCTCGCCGTTCTCGGCGCTGCTCTGCGAGCGCACGACGACCCAGTCGCCGTCGCAGATCGCCGCATCGATCATGGATTCGCCCGACACCTTGAGCATGAACAGGTCGCCCTTGCCGACGAGCTGGCGGGGAAGCGGGAAGATCTCTTCCACCTGCTGGTCTGCCGTGATCGGGACGCCGGCGGCGATGCGGCCGACCAGCGGGACGAGCGCGGCGTCGCCGACAGGTGTCGCGACATCAGCGGGGTTCTCTCCACTCGCACCGGGGAGGTCGATGAGAACCTCCATGGCACGGGTCTTGCCCGGATCGCGTCGCAGATAGCCGCTCAGTTCGAGCTGGCCCAGCTGATGCGTCACGCTCGAGAGCGACTTGAGGCCCACAGCATCGCCGATCTCCCGCATGCTCGGCGGGTAGCCGTGACGGCTGATCGATGTCTGGATGACCTCGAGGATCGCCATCTGCTTCGGGCTCAGGCTCTTGCGGCGACGGGTGCGCGGGACGTCGGCGTCGGGGGCGGAGATGTCGCTCATGGTGCTCCTCAGGTGTGCGATTCCGGCGTCTCGGTTCGAATGTCGGAGGCCCGTGGTGGGGTGTTCCTGTCGAAACCGTATCCGAGAATCGCGCCGAAGTGGAAGATCTGTTCGAGCGTGTCGGGTGATTCTCATCCACGTGTTTCGAAGAAGTCTTGACAGATGTTCGAATTCGAAGATAACTTCGGAACGTAGCTTCGCATCCACGGCTCCCGGCCGAGACGCGGATGCGAACGCTACGCCACCTTCACCGCTCAAGCGGTAGATGCAGAGGAGCACGACATGAGCACCATCACCTTCAGCAGCGCAGCAGTCCTTCCGGTCCGCCCGGCGACGCGGCTCAAGCTGACGGCACGCGGTCGACGCGTCGTGCTCGCGATCGCCGCGGTGCCGCTCGCGGCGGGAATCGCCTTCGCCGCGCTCAGCGGCGGCAGCGCGATGGCCTCGGGCGAGCAGGCCGCCACGGCATCCTTCGCCACCGTGACGGTGATGCCGGGCGACACGCTGTGGTCGATCGCCGAGGGCGTCGCCCCCGGTGCTGATCCGCGCGACGTGATCGGCGACATCACGCGCCTGAACCTGCTGCGCGGCGGAGAGCTGCAGATCGGGCAGGAGCTGGCGATCCCGGCGCAGTACTCGGAGTGACAGGGACGGGGTCCGTCCGAATCGTCGCTGCCGTGGTGACCGTGTTCACACTCGGTCACCACGGGCATCCCGGCCGCGAAGGCGGCCTACCATGGGAAGGGTGACTGCATCACTCGCCGACCTCCCTCTGCGCGACGACCTCCGTGGGCTCACGCCCTATGGAGCGCCTCAAGCGCCTCTCCCGATCGCACTCAACGTCAACGAGAACACGCATCCCGTCCCGGATGCCGTGGCCAGTGACATCCTCGATGACATCGCGGTCGCTCTCCGCGACGTCAACCGCTATCCGGACCGCGAGTTCACCACACTGCGGGAGGGGTTCGCCGAGTACCTGGGCCATGGTCTGGAACCGGCACAGATCTGGGCCGGCAACGGCTCGAACGAGGTCCTTCAGCACATCCTCCAGGCCTTCGGCGGCCCGGGCCGCACGGCGTTCAGCTTCGGTCCGACGTACTCGATGTATCCCCTGATCTCGAAAGGCACCGGCGCGCGCTGGGTCGCAGGAACGAGACAGCCCGACTACACGATCACGCCCGAAGAGGCGGCAGCGCAGGTGCGGGACGTCGATCCCGATGTCATCCTGCTGTGCTCGCCGAACAATCCGACGGGTACACCGCTCGGCCTCGATGTCGTCGAGGCTGTGTACGACGCATCGAACGGGATCGTCGTCGTCGACGAGGCATATCAGGAGTTCGCGCCGCACGAGGCGGTCTCGGCTCTCACGCTCCTCGAGGGGCGGCCGCGGCTCGCCGTCTCCCGGACCATGAGCAAGGCCTTCGCCTTCGCGGGAGCGCGCGTGGGCTACCTCGCCGCGGACCCCGCCTTCATCGACGCCCTGAGGCTCGTCCGTCTGCCGTACCACCTCAGCGCTCTCACTCAGGCCGCCGCTGTCGCTGCACTGCGGAACTCCGCTGTGATGCTGGGCATGGTCGAGGAGATCGTCGAGCAGCGGGATCGCATCTCCGCGACGCTCGAGGCACTGGGGTACACCCCCCACGAATCCTGGTCGAACTTCGTGCTGTTCGGGGGAGTGGCCGAACCGCAGAAGGTCTGGCAGCAGCTCTACGAGCAGGGTGTCCTGGTCCGCGACGTCGGGATCCCCGGGCACCTCCGCGTCACCGCCGGCACCGAGGCTGAGACCACGGCCTTCCTCGACGCCCTCGCCTCGATAGGATCGGCTTCATGAGCACCCCCGCCCAGACCCCGCGCACCGCCACGCGTGTGCGCAGCACGTCGGAGTCGACCGTCGAGCTCGAGGTGAACCTCGACGGCACCGGTGCGAGCCGTATCGACACGTCGGTGCCGTTCTTCGATCACATGCTGACGGCCTTCGCGAAGCACTCGCTCACGGATCTCACCGTGCGCGCCTCGGGCGACACGCAGATCGACGCACACCACACGGTCGAGGACATCTCGATCGTTCTCGGTCAGGCCATCCGCGAGGCATTGGGCGACAAGTCGGGCATCTCGCGCTACGGCGACGCCCTCGTGCCGCTCGATGAGGCGCTCGCTCAAGCCGTCGTCGACATCTCCGGGCGTCCCTACCTCGTGCACACGGGGGAGCCCGCCGGCTTCGAGCACCACCTGATCGGCGGCCACTTCACCGGTTCACTGGTCCGCCACACGTTCGAGGCCATCACTTTCAACGCGGGCCTCACGGTGCACGTGCGCGTTCTCGGGGGTCGCGACCCCCACCACATCGCCGAAGCCGAGTACAAGGCATTCGCTCGCGCGTTCCGCCAGGCCAAGGCCCTCGACCCTCAGGTCGTCGGCATCCCGTCGACGAAGGGTGCACTGTGAGCACGGCTCCGCGGGTCGCCGTCTTCGACTACGAGTCCGGCAACGTGCACTCGGCTGTCAAGGCGCTCGTTGCCGCGGGCGCCGACGCGGTGCTGACGCGCGACCGCACGGAGGCCCTCGAGGCCGACGGTCTCGTGGTGCCCGGAGTCGGCGCGTTCCAGGCCGTCCGCGACGCGCTGTACGCGCACGGAGGCGACGAGATCATCGACCGTCGGCTCGCGGGCGGGCGTCCCGTGCTCGGAATCTGCGTGGGCATGCAGGTGCTCTTCGCCCACGGCGTCGAGCGCGGGCACGACTCCGCAGGACTCGGCGAGTGGCCGGGAGCGGTCACCGAGCTCAACGCGCCGGTGCTGCCGCACATGGGGTGGAACACGGTCGATCCGGGCGCCGATTCCGTGCTGTTCAAGGGCATCGAGAACGAACGCTTCTACTTCGTACACTCCTATGCCGCGCAGTCGTGGGAGCTCGACGTCATCCCGCCGTTCCCCCAGCCGGTGCTCACATGGTCGACCTACGGGGATCCGTTCCTCGCCGCGGTCGAGAACGGGCCGCTGTCTGCCACCCAGTTCCATCCCGAGAAGTCCGGCGAGGCCGGGATCCAGCTGCTCCGGAACTGGGTCGACAGCCTGCGGTCCTGACGTAGGGGGCGGCTCCTCGGCGTGCCGCATGACCCGAAGCTCAGACGACGGGTCCGCCAGGTCCGGCCGCTGAGCAGCTCAGAAGCCGCGCGCGACGGCGGCTGCGGCTGAGAGCCACGATCGCTGCGTCGGCGTCGCGAGTGCTCGCAGCCGGAGGTGACCGTCGACCATCTCCCGATCGAAGGGGATGCCGACGACTTCGCGCGCGAGAGGCCGGTATCCCTCGATGACGTCTGCAACCTCGGCGGGGGATGCCTTCGGGTCTGCCTGACTGACGACGACCACCGATTCGCGAGCCAACCGTGCGGATCGCTCGTCGCGGTCCTCGAGCGCCTCGAGCAGGAGGGCGCCGGCCTCGGCATGGTCGTCGCGCGTCGTCGTCGCGACGACGATCTGGTCGGCGAGGTCGATCATCCGCAGCCACATCGGGTCGGACTCGTCGTTGCCGGAGTCGATGATGATCAGGCGGTAGAACTTGGCCGCGATCGCGTGGATGGAGTCGACATCGGTGGGCCGTAGGCGATTCTCGTGCGCCAGTCGGACGGGCTTCGACCGCAGAACGTCGTACTTCTCCTGCGGCTGGTGATGCACGAAGTGGGCCAGGTCGGCCGACTGGCCCTGGGCTCCCAGAAGGCGCTGAGTCTGCGGAAGCAGCTCGAGCAGCGTGCGGTCGTGCGCTCCCGTCTCGGTGCGCCAGCCGAGAGTGCCTCGGGTCTGGTTGTTGTCCCAGGCGAGAACTCCGGCTCCGCCGTACTGGGCGAAGACCGCTGACAGAAGCACGGTGGCCGGTGTCTTGCCCGCCCCGCCCTTCCCGTTCACGACGGCGACCGTGCGCGGCCCCGGCCAGTGGCGGCTCACGGCATGCTCGTCGTCGCGGATCGCGCGTTCGCGCGCGCTCGGGCCCACGGTGAATCCGACGCGATTGAGCAGCCCCCGCGCACCCTGGCGCGCAGGTTCCTCTCGGCGCTCCTCCTGGAGGAACGAGCGGCGACCGACGCCCTGTTCGCGCTCCTGACGCCGCGATGACGCCGAGGACGCCGACTCGGCGGCGGCGGCGTTGGGGGCCGACGGAGCGGCTGCGGGCGCGGGTAGGGGCGGGGTCGGCGGCAGGTCGGAGTCCGACGCGTATGGCGCTGTGCTCGGGGGAGCCGAGGGGCGGGCGGGGCCGTGGGGACCGGAGCTCTGCGGCTCGGACCACGAGACAGGGGATCCGGAGGCGACGGGTGTGTCGGACGGTGCCGGCGCCGGGACGACAGGCGCTGCGGCCGGGACAGCAGGCGCTGCGGGCGGAACGGCAGGCGCTGCGGCAGGCACTGTGGCCGGAACGGCAGGCGCGGCAGGCGGCGGAGAGATCGGCATCGCGGGCCTCGCCGACTGCGGAGCCTCGGAAGGCGGAGCCGCTGAGGATGCCGCCGCCCATGCCGCCGCTGCTCGAGTTCCCGGCGCTGGCGTCGTCGAGGGCGCGTTCTCGGCCGTAGGCCTCGGGCGTGGATCTGCGGACCCCGCGTCGGCTGCGGCCGGTGTCTGGGCGCGGTCCTGGGGAGTCCCGGACGGCGTCGCATTCCCGCGCCGGAGGGGTCCGCCTCCTCGCGCATCCGCATCGCGCACCATGGAACATCTCCTCACCGACCGAACAGGGGCGTCATCGAGGCTACCGCGTGGCACCGGATGATCTCTGCTGTCATCGTTTTGGAGCGGGCGGATACGCGGGCTAGTGTCGATTCTCGTGCCGACGAATCGGCCTCTCCATCTCACCTGAGGACGTCATGAACGACTTCGCGCAGTCTCCCTCTCTCACCCTCCTCCCCGCCGTCGATGTCGCCGGGGGCAAGGCTGTCCGTCTCACGCAGGGCGAGGCGGGCACCGAGACCAGCTATGGCGACCCGCTCGACGCCGCAGGGGAGTGGGTCGCACAGGGGGCGAAGTGGATCCACCTCGTCGACCTCGATGCCGCTTTCGGACGCGGCAGCAACGCGCCGATCCTGCGCAAGGTCATCAAGCAGTTCAAGAACGTCAACGTCGAGCTGTCGGGCGGCATCCGTGACGACGCGACTCTCGAGGCGGCTCTCGAGAGCGGCGCGACCCGCATCAACCTCGGCACGGCCGCGCTCGAGAACCCCGAGTGGGCTGCCGACGTGATCAGTCGGTACGGCGAGGCGATCGCCGTGGGACTCGACGTCCGCGGCACGACGCTCGCCGCTCGCGGGTGGACGAAGGAGGGCGGTGACCTCTGGGAGGTGCTCGAACGCCTCGAGGATGCCGGTTGCAGCCGTTATGTCGTGACCGACGTCACCAAGGACGGCACCCTCAAGGGACCCAACCTCGAGCTGCTGCGCGAGGTCACTGCTCGCACCCCGAAGCCCGTCGTGGCATCCGGCGGGATCTCGAACCTCGACGACATCGTGGCGCTCCGTCAGCTGGTGCCCCTGGGTGTCGAAGGAGCCATCGTCGGCAAGGCACTCTACGCCGGCGCGTTCACGCTGGCCGAGGCGCTGGATGTCGCAGGGGACTGACGACGCCCGCGGCCACGGTCCGCACGACGGTCATGGCTCGCACGGCGGTCATGGCTCGCACGTCGGTCACGGCTCCCACGAGCAGACGTCGAGCAACCAGGGCGATTCGGCCGGCGTTCCGTGGGAAGGCCGCAGCTTCCAGTCGAACCCGCATGCCGCAGACGACGGGTCCGCCGATCCGGCCCTGCTCGACGCGCTCGTGCGATTTCGCGCGGGAGAGGGCGCTCAGTCCGACGTCGTCGACGCTTTCCGGTCGGCGCGCGTGCTGATCCCCCTCGTCGCGGAGAAGGGCGAGGAGGGCGTCGCGCCCAGCGGTCTCGTCGTCGACAAGACGCAGGAGCTCTCGATCGTGACGGTCGCAGCCCCCGACGGTCGTCGCGTGCAGCCGGTGTTCTCCTCTGTCGAGGCGATGCAGCGCTGGGATCCGACGGCGCGTCCGATCCCCGTCGAAGCCGTGCGTGCGGCGCTCGCAGCCTCGTCGGAGGACACGGATCTGATCGTTCTCGACCCGACGTCCGACACGGAGTTCGTCCTCCGCCGTCCCGCGGTGTGGGCGGTCGCGCAGGGCCTCAAGTGGGAGCCCAGCTTCCTCTCGCCCGAGGTCTTCACCGCTCTGCAGGAGAGCGTCGCGCACGAACTCGCGGTGATCGATGTCGCCGTCGCAGCAGGGGACCCGGATGCGCGTCTGCGCGGACCGGAGCTGATCGTTATCCTCGAGCTGGTCGACGGACTGGAGCGTGAGGTGCTGGACGCCGTGCTCGCGCGTCTGGCTCAGCGATGGGCGGCGGATGATCGCGTCGCTGTGCTCGCCGACTCCCTCACCGTGAAGCTGCGCCGCTCGGTCTGACCGGCGCGGCGGTGACGCCGACCGGTCAGCCGCGGCGGCCGGCGGCCGTCAGTTGACCGGACCGGTCCACTTCTCTCCCGGACCCTTGCCGATCGGGTCGGGAATGGTCGACGCCTCGCGGAAGGCGAGCTGGAGCGAGCGGAGTCCGTCGCGCAGCGACCGAGCATGCATGTCGCTGATCTCCGGTGCGCCGGCGGTGATCAGACCGGCCAGAGCGTTGATTAGCTTGCGTGCCTCATCGAGGTCGAGCTGCTCCGCCACGTGCGGGTCGTCGGCGAGGCCGAGCTTGACCGCCGCGGCGCTCATGAGGTGCACGGCCGCGGTCGTGATGACCTCGACCGCGGGCACATCGGCGATGTCCCGCGTGGCGGAGGACGCCGCCTCCTCCTGCCGTGCCCAACGCTCTTCGCGCTCGCGTGCAGCCTCATCCGATGCCTGGTTCGTCACTTCGCCTTGCCTTCTGTTAGACTATGTCGGGCTCCGGAGCGTCATGCTCCGGCACGAAAGAGGATTCACTTCCCACCCGCGCTTGCCGTTCCAGGCTACCGGGTCTTGCACTCCACCGGATCTCGTCGTCAGACGGGGGCCGGCAGGAAGGGTGCGGAGCCGGCGTCTGAATGCCGGCGGGTGGGACGATTCTGATTTCGCCCGGGGTGCTGACAGCATCCTGGTGGCCGAATCCCCATCGTCTAAGGAGCTACGCATCAGCGATCCCCGCACCAATGAGCGCATCCGCGTCCCCGAGGTCCGCCTCGTCGGTCCCGCGGGTGAGCAGATCGGCGTCGTCCGCATCGAGGCGGCGCTGCGCCTTGCGCAGGAAGCAGATCTCGACCTCGTCGAGGTCGCGCCCAACTCGAAGCCGCCCGTGGTCAAGATCATGGACTACGGCAAGTTCAAGTACGAAGCCGCCCAGAAGGAGAAGGAAGCTCGCCGCAACCAGGCGAACACCATTCTCAAGGAGGTCCGCTTCCGACTGAAGATCGAGGCGCACGACTACACGACGAAGCTCAAGCGCGCCGAGGGCTTCCTCAAGGCCGGCGACAAGGTGAAGGCCATGATCCTGTTCCGTGGTCGCGAGCAGTCGCGTCCCGAGCAGGGCGTGCGTCTGCTCCGCAAGTTCGCCGAGGACGTCGCCGAGCTCGGAACCGTCGAGTCGAACCCGACCATCGACGGCCGCAACATGGTCATGATCGTGGCTCCGCTCAAGAGCAAGTCCGAGGCGAAGCAGGAGCAGAACGCGGTTCGCGACGCGCAGCGCGCAGCGAACAAGCAGGCGGCCCGCGAGGCCAAGAGCGACACCGATGCTCCGGCCGAGGCCGCCGCGGAGTAACTCCCGCCCCCAGACTCCCGCACCGCGGGTTGACACCGTCGCCTGAGAAGGCGCCATACGAAGGAAGAGAAGATGCCGAAGCAGAAGACCCACTCGGGTGCTAAGAAGCGCTTCAAGATCACCGGCAGCGGCAAGCTGAAGAAGCAGCAGGCCGGCATGCGCCACAACCTCGAGCACAAGTCGAGCCGTCGCACCCGCCGCCTGAACCAGGACCAGGTGCTCTCGAAGGCCGACTTCAAGGTCGCCAAGAAGCTTCTCGGCCGCTGAGCGCCCGAACGCACGAATAGGAACACAGGAAAATGGCAAGAGTCAAGCGGGCGGTAAACGCCCACAAGAAGCGTCGGGTCATCCTCGAGCGCGCCTCCGGTTACCGCGGTCAGCGTTCGCGCCTCTACCGCAAGGCCAAAGAGCAGGTCATCCACTCGCTGGTCTACTCGTACCGTGACCGTCGCAAGCGCAAGGGCGACTTCCGTCGTCTCTGGATCCAGCGCATCAACGCCGCTGCACGCCAGAACGGCATCACGTACAACCGCTTCATCCAGGGCCTCGGTCTCGCGGGCGTCACCGTCGACCGTCGCATGCTCGCCGACCTCGCGGTCAACGATGCAGCGACCTTCACGACGCTGGTCGAGACGGCCAAGAAGGCTCTGCCTTCTGACGTCAACGCTCCGAAGTCGGCTGCGTAAGCAGCTCTTCACCACAGAGGACGCTCTCCTTCGGGAGGGCGTCCTCTGTCGTTCGTCGGCCGTGTGCGCGGGAACGCTCCTGCCGTTCCCTAGACTGTGAACGTGCTGGAGAACCCCCGTTCGCCCCGAGTCCGTGCCGTCGCGAAGCTGACCAAGCGCAGCGCGCGCGCAGAGACAGGTCTGTACCTTCTCGAAGGTCCGCAAGCCGTCCGCGAGGCACTGACCTACAGCCCCGAGGCCATCGTCGAGCTCTTCGCGACCCCGACCGGGTGGGAGAGGCATCCGGACATCCGCGCGAAGGCATCGGATGCCGGGATCGATGTCGAGCACGTGACGGAGCATGTGCTCAACGCGATGGCCGACACCGTCACCCCCCAGGGGCTTGTGGCCGTCGTCCGGCAGGCGCCCACGTCGGTACGTGACATCTTCGCGGCATCCCCCCATCTCGTGGCGATCTGCGAGGAGATCAGGGATCCGGGAAACCTCGGCACGATCATCCGGGCTGCCGATGCCGCGGGCGCCGATGCCGTCGTGCTGACCGGCCGCACCGTCGATCCGTACAACCCGAAGGTCGTGCGCGCCACGACCGGATCTCTGTTCCATCTGCCGGTGTCAGTGGGGGCGGAGCTCTCGGACGTCGTCGAGAAGGCGCACGCCGCAGGGCTTCGCATTCTGGCCGCGGACGTCAAGGGCGAGGATCTCCTCCGCGCTCGGGCGGAGGGTGTGCTCGCCGAGCCGACGGCGTGGCTGTTCGGCAACGAGGCGCGCGGACTCGAAGACGAAGCGCTCGACCAGGCCGATCAGGTGCTGAAGCTTCCCATCTTCGGACGCGCCGAGTCCTTGAACCTCGCCACGGCCGCGAGTGTCTGCCTCTACGAGAGCGCATTCGCGCAGCGGGCGGCGTCCTCGGCCTGATCGCCCCCGGAGCTGCCGTCGACGGGCGAGCAGCCTCCCACCCTGCTGATAGGTTTGTCCCTGCTCGAGCGGAGAAGGGGACCGGGGTCGATGCGGATTCTGATCGTGGAGGACGACGAGCGTGTCGCCGCTGCGCTCGAGGCCTTTCTCGCGCGATCGGGGTACGCGACGGTCCGCGCCGCAGACGGTGCCGCGGCGCTGCACGAGTTGGGTGCGGACACCGAGGTGGTGCTGCTTGATCTCGGTCTGCCCGACGTCGACGGCATCGACCTCTGCCGCCGCATCCGCGCACGATCCGAGGTGCCGATCGTGATCGTGACGGCACGCAACCAGGTCACGGAGCGCATCAGAGGGCTGCGCGCCGGGGCGGATGATTTCGTCGTCAAGCCCTACGACGTCCACGAGCTCCTCGCCCGGATCGAGGCGGTCACGAGACGTTCCCGGCCTGTGCGACCGGAATCCGAGGCGCGCGTGCGGCTGCAGGACGGCGAGATCGAGATCGACCTCGTCGCGAGGCAGGTGCTCATCGGCCGGTCTCAGATCGAACTCACCCGCAAGGAGTTCGACATCGTGGCGGTGCTCGCCCGGTACCCCGGGGTCGCCGTCCCTAAAGAGCGGCTCATCCGCGAGGTGTGGAACACCGACTGGCGCGGGTTCGGGCATTCGCTCGAAGTGCACGTCGGTGCGATCCGCAAGAAGGCGGGGCGACGTCATCTGATCGAGACCGTTCGCGGTGTCGGCTATCGGCTGGCCGGGTAGAACCCGATGCGCAGACGTCTCGTCGTCGTCTTCCTGGTGCCGCTCGTCGCGATCCTGCTGTCGTTGGGCGGCGCCACGGCCTGGAGCGCGACCCGCAGCATCCAGCAGGCGTTCTACACCGAGCAGCTCGGAGACCTCGGATACTTCGTGACGAGTGCGCGCCAGGCGCTGCGGTCGGGCAGTGCGACGGTCATCGACGCCGAGGTCACTCGCTTCCACGAGGTGTACGGGATCGACGTGGTCGTCTTCGATCTCTCCGGCGGGACGTGGGCGGCGGGCGGCGGCAGTGACGTCGTGCCGGACGATGACGCCGAGAGGGTGGGGCTCGCGCTCTCGGGGCGCCGGGCTGAAGCCCCCGAGCCCGTGTTCCCCTGGGGCGCGGCCGAGTCCTCGCTCGTCGAACCCGTGTTCGACGACGGCGACGTGATCGGCGCCGTGATGCTCTCCGCCGATGTCGAGGCCCCCCGCACTCGGATCCTCCAGCAGATACTCGTGCTGACGCTCGTGTCCATCGCAGCGATCGGACTCGGCGTGCTGCTCGTGTTCCAGCTCGCGAGATGGGTGCTGTCTCCGGTCCGGCGTCTCGACGAGGCGATGATCGCGATCGAACGCGGTGAGATGGACACGAGGGTCGCCGAGGACACGGGGCCTCCCGAACTGCGCCGGATGACGCGCGTGTTCAACGGCATGGCAGACGAGATCGAGCGCGTCATGACACGTCAGCAGGAGTTCGCTCTGAACGCCTCGCACGAGCTGCGCAATCCGCTCAACGCCCTGCTGCTGCGTGTCGAGCATCTCTCGACCGGCCTCGGGGACGACTGGAAGGACGATGTCGAGGAGACGAGGGAGGAAGGGCGCCGGATGGCTCGCATCCTCGAGACGCTTCTCGGACTCGCGCGCGGCGGACGCGCCGACACCACGATGTCGGCTGTCGACCTGAGCACACTCGCCGCCCGTCGAGCGGACGCCTGGCGGGAGGTGGCGTCGCAGCGACGGATCCGGATGCACTCGCCGGGAGCCGGCGCGGTGATGAGCATCACCGATCGCACGATCGTCGAGAGCGCGCTCGACGCCGTCATCGACAACGCGGTGAAGTTCTCGCCAGCGGATTCGGTCGTCGAGGTCGACGCGCACCGGGTGGGCGGACGCTGCGTGCTGACCGTCCGCGACCGTGGTCCCGGGTTGACGCGCGAACAGGCTGCGAACGCCGCCGAACGATTCTGGCGCAGCGACGACAGCGGCGACGTGCCCGGCTCCGGGCTCGGCCTCGCGATCGCGACCGATCTCCTGGAGTCGGTCGGCGGGGAGCTGCACGTGGATTCGCCGGAGGACGGCGGACTGCTGGTCTCGCTGGTGCTGCCGGACGGAGCCGAGGGGTGAACGGGCGGGGCGTTCGGCGCGCACGGTGGCGGGGAGCGGTGGCCACAGCACTCGTCCTGGTGCTCACTGCCGTGACAAGCGCATGCAGCACACGCTCGGCCGACTGGAACGACTCCGCGTACGAGATCGCCGGCGGGGGATCCAACGGGGTCTATGACGCCTACGGTACGGAACTCGCTCACGAGCTGTCGGAGTCGTTGGGTGTTCGCGTGGCGGCTGAAGAGACCGCCGGGTCGGTCGACAACCTCCTGCGTGTGAGTTCGGGGGAGGCCCTCCTCGGATTCGCGCAGGGGGATGCCGCGGCGGACGCCGTGGCCGGAGTGGGAGCCTTCGACGAGGCCCTGCCGGTGACGGCCGTCGCTCGCCTCTATGACGAGTACCTCCATGTGGTCGTGCGCGCGGACTCGGAGATCGACACACTGGCCGACTTCGCGGGCCGGACCGTGTCGCTCGGAGCGGAGAACTCCGGCGTCAATGTGATCGCGGCGCGAGCACTCGATGCCGCGGAGGTCGACATCACTACGATCACCGATCCTCAGCTCGATCTCGGTGAGTCGATCGACGCGCTCGAGAGATCCGACATCGACGGATTCTTCTGGGTGGGAGGAATCCCGACGCCCGGCATCGCAGAGCTCGCGACGACGACCCCCGTGCGGCTGGTGCCGATCGAACAGACGTGGGTCGCCACGATCAACGCGCGATACTCCGACGCGTACCGTCCGTCCGACTTCCCCGTCGGGCTCTACGGACTCGACGAGTCCACGACCACGATGGCGGTGCCGAACTACCTGGTCACCTCTGCCGCCACTCCGGACGGCGTCGTGCGGGACGTTCTCACGAGACTCTTCGAGGCTCGGACCGCCATCGCTCGGCAGGTTCCGGTCGCCTCGCTGCTCGATCGCAGACAGGCGATCTTCACGGGGCCGGTCGACCTGCATCCCGGAGCGATCGAGTACTACCGGGACCAGCGCGACTGAGGCCTCAAGAAATCCTCAAGAACTCTCATGGCGGCGGGCCACTCTGCCAATGTGGGGGTCGATCGCGCTCGATTCGACGGAGAAGTCAGATGCCACAGAGCCCACGCCCCTCATCGCGGCGCGGACTCGGCCACTCTCCCCGGTCGTCCTGCGATCGGATCCGGTCGGAGGCTTGCTGCCACGTTCTACTCGGGGGAGGAACGGAGCAGCAGGGACGCCCCCACGGTCCGCGGGGGCGGACCGTGGGGCACTCCGGTGCTCGGGCGGGATCGGCCCCGTCGCGTGGTTACGAACGTGTAAATGTCGATGCATCACTGTGGAGCCGCGTGAGCGACCTGGCTAGTTTGGAGAAATGATGACCACCGGTAAGCCCCTCGTCGTTGTCGACAACGTCCAGAAGCACTACGGCGACTTCCAGGCGCTCACGGATATCGACCTCACGGTCAATGCCGGCGAGGTCGTCGTGGTGATCGGGCCCTCCGGCTCGGGCAAGTCGACACTGTGTCGCACCATCAACCGCCTCGAGACGATCACCAGCGGCACGATCAGCATCGACGGCAAGGCCCTGCCCGCCGAGGGCAAGGGACTCGCCAATCTGCGCGCAGACGTCGGCATGGTGTTCCAGTCGTTCAACCTCTTCGCGCACCTCACGATCCTCGAGAACGTGACGCTCGGCCCGATCAAGGTCCGCGGCATGAAGAAGGCCGATGCCGACAAGGAGGCGATGATGCTGCTCGAGCGCGTCGGCGTCGCCCAGCAGGCCTCGAAGCTTCCCGCGCAGCTCTCGGGTGGACAGCAGCAGCGTGTCGCGATCGCTCGCGCCCTGGCCATGCAGCCCAAGGTCATGCTCTTCGACGAGCCGACCAGCGCCCTCGACCCCGAGATGATCAACGAGGTCCTCGACGTCATGGTCGAGCTCGCCCGCGACGGCATGACGATGATCGTCGTGACCCACGAGATGGGATTCGCGCGCAAGGCCGCCAACCGAGTCGTGTTCATGGCCGACGGGAAGATCGTCGAGGAGGCGACCCCCGAGGAGTTCTTCACCAACCCGAAGAGCGACCGCGCCAAGGACTTCCTCTCCAAGCTCCTCACGCACTGACGAGCCTCACAGACCTTTGCACACACAGCACATCAAGGAGACGCACATGCGACGCACACGGACACTGGCAGGAATCGGGATCGCGACGGTTGCACTGTTCGCGCTGACCGCCTGCAACAGCGGCAGCCCGTCCAGCCCCGGCGCCGGAACAGGCAGCGATGAGGGCGAGGACTCCACCTGGTTCGAGGTCGCCGACGACGTGCAGCTCGAGGGCAGCCCGACGTTCGACGCCATCCAGGAGCGCGACAAGGTCGTCGTCGGCGTCAAGGAGGACCAGCCCGGTCTCGGCTACCTCGACGTGACGACCGGCGAGCGCACCGGCTTCGACGTCGACATCGCCCGCTGGATCGCCGCATCGCTCGGCTACGACGAGGACAAGATCGAGTTCAAGCCGATCGCCTCGGCGAACCGCGAGCAGGCGATCACGAACGGCGACATCGACTACTACGTCGGCACCTACTCGATCAACGACAAGCGCAAGGAGCTCATCGACTTCGCCGGTCCGTACTTCATCACCGGTCAGGGTCTCCTGGTCGCCGCGGATGCCGATGACGCCGAGGCGCTCGAGGACTTCAACGGAAAGACCGTCTGCTCCGCGACCGGTTCGACGCCGATCCAGAACATCAAGGCGAACTTCCCCGACATCAAGACGCAGGAGTACGACCTGTACTCCGCCTGCGTGCAGGACCTGATCGACGGCAAGGTCGACGCGGTCACCACCGACCAGGCGATCCTGATCGGCTACGCGGCTCAGTACCCCGACGACGTCAAGGTCACGGGCGGACTCTTCACCGAGGAGCGCTACGGTGTCGGCCTCACGAAGGGCGACGACGCGCTGCGCGCGCACATCAACGAGCTCTTCACCGACGGTGGCGACATCTGGCAGGCGATCTTCGACGCGAACCTCGGTTCCAGCGGCATCGAGGTCGAACAGCCCGAGGTCGACGCGTACTGATCGACATGGGCGGCCTCCTCAGGGAGGCCGCCCATTCACTCTGAAGAAGGGAGGGTGGCGTGGACGTCATCTTCGGCAACCTCGACCTCTGGGGACAGGCGATCAGCAACACGCTGATCGTGTTCTTCGGGGGCGGGATCATCGCGCTGATCCTGGGTCTGATCGTGGGGGCGATGCGCGTCTCACCGGTGCCCATCGCCCGCGGCGTCGGCACGGTGTACGTGAACACCGTGCGCAACACCCCTCTGACCCTCGTGTTCTTCTTCTTCGTCTTCGGATACCCGCAACTCGGGCTGCCTGAACTGTCGAACCTCGTGCTCGGCATCCTCGCCATCGGCATCTACACGGCGACCTACGTCGCCGAGGTGCTGAGGGCGGGTATCAACACCGTCCCCGTCGGTCAGGCCGAGGCGGCCAGAGCGATCGGGCTCCCCTTCGGACAGGTGATGGGTCTGGTGATCCTGCCGCAGGCCTTCCGGTCGGTCGTGCCGCCGATGATGAGCGTGTTCATCGCGCTGTTGAAGAACACGACCGTCGCGGCCGGGTTCTCGGTCGCCGAGCTCGCGGCCCTCCGATCGACGATCAACGATTCGGCGGACCGCCCCGGCAACCCGATGGAGGTCCTCCTGTGGGTCGCGGTCGTGTTCGTCGTCCTGGTGCTGCTGTTGAGCTGGCTGCAGCGATATCTCGAGAACCGTTGGAGGATCGCGCGATGAGCTCTGTACTGTATGACGTCCCCGGACCCCGGGCGATCGCTCGCAACCGGGTGATCGCGGTCGCCACCGTCGTCCTCGTGCTAGCCGCCGTCGGCTTCGTCGTGTTCAGGATGGTGGAGACGGGCCAGTTCTCGGCGGAGAAGTGGTACGTGTTCACGTTCTCCAACGTGTGGATGGGAATCCTCAAGGCCCTGGGCAACACGCTCGCCGCGTTCGCTCTCGCTGCCGTCCTCAGCGTGGTCCTCGGCTTCGTGCTGGCCATCGGCCGGCTCTCCGAGCACGCGTGGGTCCGTATCCCGGTGACAGCCGTCACCGAGCTCTTCCGTGCCGTCCCGGTGCTGGTGTTCATGATGCTGCTCTACTACGGGCTTCCCGTGGTCGGCATCAAGATGGATCCCTACTGGGCCGTCGTGATCGCGCTGATGGCGTACAACGGCTCCGTGCTCGCCGAGGTGCTGAGGGCCGGTATCGAGTCCCTGCCCCGCGGGCAGAAGGAGGCGGGCTACGCGATCGGACTCCGCAAGAGCGGCGTGATGCGTCTCATCCTGCTTCCGCAGGCGATCAGGGCGATGCTCCCGGTGATCGTGGCGCAGCTGGTCGTCACGATGAAGGACACCGCTCTCGGCTTCATCATCACCTACCCCGAGCTGCTGTACTACGCGAAGCAGCTGACGTCGCAGCAGGGCCGCCCGATCCTGCAGTCCGCCTTCGTCATCGGCGGCATCTACATCGTCATGTGCCTCATCCTGTCGGGCATCGCGAGATGGGTGGAGATCCAGACCCGACGCTCGCCCAAGGTGAAGGCGATCCATGCTGCCGAGGATCCTCGTCAGCATGGCGACGGCACCGACACCGAGCTCATCACCCTGCAGCGCGGAGGCAGCGGCTTCGGCGGCACCGGGGGGGTGGGCGGGCTGGACAGCTCCGATCCGAAGTGACGTCCACCGGCGCGGGGCGACCGCCTCGCGCCGGTAGACTCCTGTCTCGTGTCTGAGTCTCCCGAAATCACCCCGGAAGCGGTCGAAGCCGCCGTCGCGGCCGCGCTCGAAGCGATCGCCGCGGCCGCCGATACGACTGAACTGAAAGCCGCCCGTGCCGCGCATGTCGCCGACGGATCGCCGCTCGCCGTCCTGAACGCCTCGATGCGTCAGGTGGCTCCCGAGAACAAGGCCGCCTTCGGCAAGCTCGTCGGCCAGGGCCGCGGCCAGGTCACGAAAGCGCTCGCCGCCAAGGAGGAGGAGCTCGCCGCCGCCGAGGTCGAGGCGCGCCTCGAGTCCGAGCGCCTCGACATCACGGCGATTCCCTCGCGGACGCGCGTCGGAGCGCGGCATCCGCTGACCCTGCTGAGCGAGCAGATCTCGGACATCTTTGTCGGCATGGGCTGGGAGATCGCGGAGGGACCCGAGCTCGAGCACGAGTGGTTCAACTTCGACGCCCTGAACTTCGATGTCGACCACCCTGCCCGCCAGGAGCAGGACACGTTCTACGTCGATCCGCCCTCGCGCCACCTCGTGATGCGCACGCACACGAGTCCCGTGCAGGTGCGATCGATGCTCGAGCGCGACGTGCCGATCTACGTCCTGTGCCCGGGCCGTGTGTACCGCACCGACGAGTTCGACGCGACGCACCTGCCCGTCTTCACGCAGTTCGAAGGACTCGTCGTCGACAAGGGCATCTCGATGGCGCATCTCAAGGGAACGCTCGACCACGTCGCGCGTCAGCTCTTCGGCCCCGAGGCCAAGACGCGCTTCCGCACGAACTTCTTCCCCTTCACCGAGCCCTCGGCCGAGCTCGACCTCTGGCACCCGACCTTCAAGGGCGGCGCGCGCTGGATCGAGTGGGGCGGCTGCGGCATGATCAACCCGAATGTGCTCCGTGCGGCGGGGATCGATCCCGATGTGTACAGCGGCTTCGCGTTCGGCATGGGTGTGGAGCGAGGACTCATGTTCCGCAGTGATGTGCAGGACATGCGGGACATGGCAGAGGGCGATGTCCGTTTCAGCGAGCAGTACGGGATGGTGGTGTGATGCGCGTCCCGCTTTCGTGGCTGCGTGAGTACGTCGATCTGGCAGCGGATGCGACGCCCGAAGACGTCCTCGCCGCGCTGGTGACGGTCGGATTCGAGGAGGAGGACGTCCACCGCTTCGAGATCTCCGGTCCCGTCGTCGTCGGACAGGTCGTCTCGCTCGAGGCCGAGCCGCAGTCCAACGGCAAGACGATCAACTGGTGTCAGGTGGATGTCGGCGAGGCGAACGGAGGAGTCCGCGGAATCGTCTGCGGTGCGCACAACTTCGTCGCGGGAGACAAGGTCGTCGTGACCCTGCCCGGAGCCGTGCTTCCCGGTCCGTTCCCCATCGCCGCGCGCAAGACCTACGGCCATGTCTCCGACGGCATGATCGCCTCGGCGCGAGAGCTGGGTCTCGGCGACGAGCACAACGGCATCCTCGTGCTGGCCGACCTCGGTATCGACGCTCCGGTCGGCACCGACGCCATCAGCCTGTTCGGACTCGACGATGTCGCGGTCGAGATCAACGTCACGCCCGATCGCGGATACGCGTTCTCGCTGCGCGGTGTCGCCCGCGAGTACTCGCACGCCACCGGGGCGCCGTTCCGCGACCCCGCCGAGCGCGACTTCGCCGAGCTCCAGCCGGGCACGGGTCACACGGCGATCGTGGATGACACAGCGCCCGTGCGCGGCCGCGTCGGGGCGAGCGAGTTCGTCACCCGCGTCGTCCGCGACGTCGACCCCTCCCGCCCCACTCCGCCGTGGATGATCGCGCGTCTGTCTCTCGCGGGCATGCGCTCCCTCGGCATCCTGATCGACATCACGAACTACGTGATGCTCGAACTCGGGCAGCCGCTGCACGGATACGACCTCGACAGGCTGTCCGGCGGCATCACGGTGCGCCGCGCGACCGCCGGTGAGAAGATGACGACTCTCGACGGTCAGGAGCGCTCGCTGCACGTCGAGGATCTCCTGATCACCGACGAGTCGGGTCCCATCGGTCTGGCCGGCGTGATGGGCGGCGGCACGACCGAGATGAGCGACACGACGCGCAACGTCCTGATCGAGGCCGCCACGTTCGACCCCGTCACGATCGCACGCACCGCGCGCCGGCACAAGCTGCCCAGCGAGGCCTCCAAGCGCTTCGAACGCGGCGTCGACCCGCTCGTGCCGTTCGTGGCCGCCCGCCGGGCCGCCGACCTGATGGTCGAGTTCGCCGGTGGCACGCTCACCGACGAGGGCGGCGCCCTGTTCGCCGAGGTCTTCGTCGCGGACATCGAGCTCCCGCGCGGATTCGTGCAGGGGCTCATCGGCGTCGACTACTCCGACGACGAGATCGTCGGCGCGCTCACGACCATCGGCGGTGAGGTCTCCGAGTCAGATGCCGGGTGGACCGTCATCCCGCCGACCTGGCGCCCCGACCTCACCGACAAGTGGTCTCTCGCCGAAGAGGTCGCTCGCATCCACGGTCTCGACCGGATCCCCTCGGTGCTGCCGACACCTCCGTCCGGCCGGGGTCTCACCGCACACCAGCAGGGTCGTCGCCGTGTCGCCGACGCGCTGGCGGCCGCCGGTCTCGTCGAGACGCCCTCATTCCCCTTCACGACCGAGGCCGAGAACGACCAGCACGGGTCGGCGTCGGGTGAGCATCTGCCCAGCATCCGGCTCGCGAACCCGCTCGACGGCTCCGCACCGTTCCTGCGTCGATCGCTGATCCCCGGCCTGCTGCAGACCGCGCACCGCAACATCTCGCGCGGCCTCACCGACCTCGCGCTGTTCGAGACGGGGGTCGTGTTCCTGCCCGAGCCCGGCGTCGAGTACGGCACCGACGAGGTGCCCCCGCTGGGTGTGCGTCCGTCGGACGAGACGCTCGCCGCGCTGAACGCGTCGATCCCGCCGCAGCACCGCCATGTCGCAGCGCTGTTCACGGGCAACGTCGTGGCCAAGCAGCCGGGACGCGCGGCGCAGCCGTACGGGCTCTCCGAAGCTCTCGACGCCGCCAGGGTCATCGCGGCGGCAGCCGGTGTCGACCTCGATGTGGTGCAGGGGCAGCGCGCGGCGCTGCACCCCGGACGCACGGGTGTGCTGCGCGTCGGTGATGTCGAGATCGGTTACGTCGGGGAGCTCCACCCCGACGTGGCTGCCGGCGCAGATCTTCCCGGTCGCGCCACCGTGCTCGAACTCGACCTCGACGGCATCCTCGCGCTCGGCGGCGCCCGTGCCGTCGCGGCCTCGCTGTCGACGTTCCCCGCTGCCACGCAGGACGTGTCGCTCGTGCTCGGAGCCGACGTGCCGGCGGGCGACGTGCGCGCTGCGCTCACCGAGGGCGCCGGCGCGCTTCTCGAGTCGATCCGCCTCGTCGACGACTACCGCGGAGAGGGCGTCCCAGAGGGACAGAAGAGCCTCACCTTCGCGCTGCGATTCCGCGCCGATGATCGCACCCTCACCGCCGCCGAGGCGACCGAGGCGAAGCTCGCCGGTGTCGCTGTCGCCGCCGAGCGCTTCGACGCGTCCCTGCGCGACTGACGGCGCGGCGGCGGCACTGATCCGCGCACGCGGACCGCACCCGAGTGGTGGGGGGGGGGGGGGGGGGGGGCGCGCCCCCCCCCCCCCCCCCCCCACCCCCCCCCCCCCCCCCCGCGCCGCCGCGCGCGGGGGGGGGGGGGGCGGGAGACCACGCCGCGCGGTGCGCGGGGCCGGGGCGGGGGTGCGGGGGGGGGGGCGTCACGCCCCGCCCGCCGCGGCCCCCCCGGGTGGGGGGGGGCCCGGGCCCGCGTCCCGCCACCAATACGACCGCCCCGCCGAGCCGAACGGAACTCGGCGCGGACGCCGGGTACCGTGTCGGAATGAGCATCCTTCCCCACAGCACGCCTGCGGCGGTTCCCGACGGCGTCCGGCCGATGGGGGAGGCGCCGTTCCTCGAGCCGGGCGACCAGATCTCCTGGCACTACCGCAAGCCCGGCTGGCAGCCCGGCGACGCGTCGACCATCACGCCGATGCGGGTTGTGCGCGACGATGAGCGGGGCCTGGTCGCCTGGCTGGCTCCCGGCACCCTCCAGGAGGGCCAGGGCACTCCCACGGGCGAGCGCATCCGCACGGTTCCGCTCGAGCGGCGATGGCTGGATCCGCGGACACGGATCGTCGAGGAATGGTGGGGCAACGGCATCCTCCGGATCGCACCGGCGGGAGTGGCTTGGTCGGTGTGGCTCTTCTGGAGCGACGTGAGCGGTCCGGAGTGGGAGTTCGCGGGGTGGTACGTGAACCTCGAGAATGCGCATCTGCGCACCGACCGCGACACGTACTCGTCGGATCACATCCTCGACGTCGAGATCGAGGCCGACGGCCGGGTGCACCTGAAAGACGAGGACGAGGTGATCGCGGCGGTCGAGCAGGGGCGCCTCACATCGGAACAGGCGGCCCAGATCGAACGACACGCGGACGCGGCGATCGAGTCCTTCCACGACGGCGACTGGCCGTTCGCGTCGGAATGGCGCGACTGGCGCCCCGATCCCTCCTGGACGGTGCCAGAACTCCCGGGCCTGACGGAACTGCGCTCGAGCTGACCTGGCATCCGCCATGAGCGGAAGGCTCTTCCCCTCGCCAGGCGAAGATGATGGCATGGGGTCATGACGGATGTTCTGATCCTCGGCGGCACCGGCTGGCTGTCCGGACGCATCGCCCGTCGGCTGCTCGTGAGCGGCTCGACCGTGATGTGCCTCGCTCGGGGAGGGCGCCCGTCTCCGGAGGGGGCGAGCCTGGTGCTGGCCGATCGCGACGGTGAGGATGCCTATGACGCGGTCTCGGGTCGCGACTGGGACCACGTGATCGACGTCTCGTCGAATGCGGCCCATGTCGCCGCCGCCGTCGCGTCGCTCGGCGACCGAGCCCATCGATGGACCTACGTGTCGTCGATGTCGGCGTACTCCGACGATGACACGGTCGGCGCAGACGAGACGGCGGCGCTGCATGCGCCGGCCGAGACGGCCGACGACGAGTACGGTCGGCAGAAGGTGGCTGCCGAGAACGCCGTCCGCGCTCTCGGCGATCGCGCCCTGATCGTGCGCCCCGGATTGATCGTGGGCGAGGGCGACCCGAGCGATCGCTTCGGATACTGGGCCGCTGCGTTCCTGCGCGCCGAGGACGCCCCTGTGCTGCTCCCGCCCGTCGAGGGGCGGGACGTGCAGGTGATCGATGTCGAGGATCTGGCGGAGTTCATCGCGACGACGACGGTGACCGGCGTGATCAACACGATCGGCGATCGGTGCCGGCTGGGCGACGTCCTCGACGCCGTGCGCCGCCGTGCCGGACACCGCGGGGACACCGTGACGGCAACGGATGAGTGGCTCGTCGAGAAGGGCGTGGCCTACTGGGCAGGGGAGCGATCGCTGCCGCTGTGGCTGCCGAGCGGGATGTCGGGATTCATGACGAGATCGAACGCGCGCTACCACGCGGCCGGAGGCAGGCTGCGTCCGCTCGACGAGACGATCGCCGCGGTGGTCGATGACGAGCAGGCCCGCGGCGTCGACCGCGAGCGCCGGGCCGGACTGACCCGCACCGATGAGATCGCACTGCTGCAGCTGCTCGACTGACCGCGGGCATCGCTAGACTGCGAGCAGTGACACGGGGTGCCGCATCCGCGGCTGAGAACAGACCCGTCGAACCTGATCTAGTTCGTACTAGCGAAGGGATGTCGCAATGAGCGATCGTCTGCGTCCGGATTCCGAATCGACCTTGGCTGCCTCGGCCGCTGAGCTGCTGGCAGGGCTGCGCGACAGTCCGCCTCTGACCCACTGCATCACCAACAGCGTCGTCACGGGTTTCACCGCCAACGTGCTGCTCGCCCTGGGCGCGGCGCCGGCGATGGTCGACATCGTCGGTGAGGCGGGTGTGTTCGCCGGGGTGGCCTCGGGGCTGCTCATCAACCTCGGAACGCCGACTCCGGAGCAGCGAGCGGCCGGCCTCGAAGCGGCGGCAGCAGCAGCCGCCGCCGGCACGCCGTGGGTGCTCGATCCCGTCGCGATCGGCGCGCTGCCGGTGCGCACCGCTCTCGCCCATGAGCTGGCCGACGCGGGCCCCACGGCGATCAGGGGGAACGCCTCAGAGATCCTCGCCCTCGCAGGTCGCAGCGCAGGAGGACGCGGTGTCGACGCGACGGACACGACCGATGCCGCGGCCGATGCGGCGCTCTCGCTCGCCTCGCGGCACGGTTCGGTCGTCGCGGTGTCGGGACCGGTCGATCTGGTCACGGATGGTGTGCGGCTGCTGCGCATCGCCAACGGCCATGAGCTGCTCACCCGGGTCACGGGCGGCGGATGCGCCTTGGGTGCCGTCATGGCGGCGTTCCTCGGCGAAGCACGCTCCACCGCCGTCGATCCGCTCACCGCGGTCGCGTCGGCGAGCCTGGTCTACACGATCGCCGCGGAGCGTGCCGCGGCGCAGGCCTCGCTCCCGGGCAGCTTCGCGGTCGCGCTGCTCGACGCGCTCGCCGCCGTGCAGCCGGAAGACCTGGCTGTTGCCGCGCGTGTGCGGGAGCACGCGCTGTGATCGCCGACCTCTCGCTCTATCTCGTCACGGATCCCGTCCTCTGCGGTGAACGGGGCGTCGCTGAGACGGTGCGACTCGCCGTCGAAGGTGGCGTGCGCATCGTCCAGCTGCGCGACAAGGACGCGACGGATGCCGAGACCGCCGATCAGCTGATCGAGCTCTCGCGAGTGATCGACGGCCGTGCTCTGCTCGTGGTGAACGACCGCATCGATGCGGCGATCCTCGCTCGCGCCGGGGGAGCGCGGGTCGACGGCGTGCACCTCGGGCAGGGCGACGCATCGGTGCTGGGGGCACGTGAGCGCCTCGGACCCGAGGCGATCATCGGATTGACGGCCAACACGCCTGAGCATCTCGCCGCGGTGTCGGCGCTGCCCACCGGAACGGTCGACTATCTCGGCGTCGGCGTCATCCGTCCCACCACCACCAAGCCGGACCACCCGCCGGCCCTGGGATTCGACGGCTTCCGCGCGCTCGCCGCGATGGCGGGGCTGCCCTGCGTCGCCATCGGCGGCGTGGACGTCGACGACATCGAGCATCTTCGCGATGCGGGAGCGGCAGGGCTCGCGGTGGTCTCCGCCATCTGCGCCGCCGCCGACCCGACGCGCACGGCCCGGGAATTCCTCCGCAGGTGGCGGGCATCGGGTACGCCTCGTGTGCTCAGCGTCGCGGGGAGCGACCCGTCAGGCGGGGCGGGGATCCAGGCCGATCTCAAATCGATCGCCGCGAGCGGCGGCTATGGCATGGCTGTCGTCACGGCGCTCACGGCGCAGAACACCAGGGGAGTGCGCGCGGTGCACGTGCCTCCTGCGGAGTTCCTCCGTCAGCAGCTCGACGCGATCTCGGACGACATCGTCATCGATGCGGTGAAGATCGGGATGCTGGCCACCGCGGACGTGATCGACACGGTCGCCTCGTGGCTCGACGCCGTCCGTCCGCCGATCGTCGTGCTCGACCCCGTCATGGTCGCGACCAGTGGCGATCGGCTGCTCGACGAGGATGCCGAGCGTGCACTCCGCGGGCTCCTCGATCGCGCGCATGTCGTGACGCCCAACCTCGCAGAGCTCGCCGCGCTCACCGATCGTCCTGTTGCGGGATGGGACGACGCACTGGAGGCCGGGGCCGCGCTGTCCGCCCGGACCGGTGGGGCGGTGCTCGTCAAGGGAGGGCATCTCGGCGGCGACGACGTTCCGGACGCGCTGATCGATGTGTCCCGGGGCGTGAGACGCGGGTACCCCGGGGCGCGCATCGCGACGCGCAACACGCACGGCACCGGATGCTCCCTGTCGTCGGCCCTGGCCACTCGCCTCGCCGCAGGGGAGTCTCCCGTCGACGCGGTGGATTCGGCGAGGACCTGGCTGCGGGAATCGCTGAGGCACAGCGATGCGCTCGACGTCGGGCGCGGGCACGGCCCCGTGAACCACTTCGGCGGGCTCTGGCGACGAGGGGGACTCGCGCCCGCACCCGAGCATGCCGATCTGCGCGACCGGTGGTGGGATCACATCGCCGCCGTGCGGGCCGATGTCGACGAGCTGCCCTTCATCCGTGCCCTGGCAGACGGCACTCTCGACCGCGAATGGTTCCTGTTCTACCTGCGACAGGATGCGCTGTACCTGCGCGAGTACTCCCGAGTGCTCGCCGCGGCCGCGCGGATCGCGCCCACACCGCACGAGCAGGCGTTCTGGGCGCACTCGGCGCACGGGGCGATCGCGGGAGAGCTCGAGCTCCACGCTTCGTGGCTGACACCGGGCGCGGGGGTGGCGGCCGCGACGTCCATCGCCGATCCTGCGCCGGCGACGGTCGCATACCTCGACCACCTCCGCTCGGTGGCCTTCGGCGGGGACTACGCCGAGCTCGTCGCCGCCGTGCTGCCGTGCTTCTGGCTGTACACCGATCTCGGCACTCGCCTGCGCGCAGGGGAGTTCGGCGCATATGCCCGAGATCCGCAGCATCCCTACGCGTCGTGGCTCGCGACCTATGCCGATCCGGACTTCGAGAAGGCGACGGAGCAGGCGATCGACCATGTGATGCACGCCGCGACGCAGTCGGATGCCGCAGGCCGCCGACGCATGCTCCGCGCGTTCGAGACCTCGAGCGCTCATGAGCTCGCGTTCTTCGCGGCGCCGGCAGCCCACGCGCCCGGCAGATGACGCACCGGATTTGCGCATGCCGCGACGAGCGCGCTATCGTCGCGGCATGCCTTCGGCCGCCACCGCAACTCTGACGCTCGCTCCGAGCGTCATCGCCGTGCGCCGACGCCGCAGCGGCCGCCGACTCTAGGCGACCCTGCGCTTCTGCCTGCGTACGCACGGCGGTCGAGTGCCGGTGTCGCCGCCCCGGTTCCCGACACTGCACCCCGCGTTCGCCGAGGGGTCCGACCGTTAAGGTAGAAGAATGACGTATTCCGTCGCCGTCTCCGGCGCCTCCGGCTATGCGGGCGGCGAGATCCTGCGCCTTCTCGCGTCTCATCCCGACATCGAGATCCGCACCGTGACGGCGCACTCGAACGCCGGTCAGCCGCTCGTGCAGCATCAGCCGCACCTGCGCTCGCTCGCACACCTCACCCTGCAGGACACCACGCCCGAGACTCTTGCAGGTCACGACATCGTGTTCCTCGCTCTGCCTCACGGTCAGTCCGGCCAGTACACGGACGCGCTCGGCGACACCCCGCTCGTGATCGACGCGGGAGCGGACCATCGACTGACGTCGCAGGCTTCCTGGGACGCCTTCTACGGCGGCCACTTCCACGAACCGTGGGCCTACGGCGTCCCGGAGCTGCTCGTGGGCGGTGTCAAGCAGCGCGAGACGCTGCGGGGGGCGACACGCATCGCCGCCCCCGGCTGCAACGCTTCGACCGTGAGCCTCAGCCTCGCCCCCGGGGTCGCAGCCGGAGTGATCGACGCGGGCGACATCGTCTCGGTGCTCGCCGTCGGGCCATCCGGCGCGGGCAAGAGCCTGAAGACCAACCTGCTCGCCAGCGAGATACTCGGGAGCGCCAACCCGTACGCGGTCGGCGGCACCCATCGGCACATCCCCGAGATCCGCCAGGCGCTCGCCGCAGCCGCAGGTGCTCCGGCCGACGGCATCCGCATCTCCTTCACGCCCGTGCTGGTCCCGATGTCGCGGGGGATCCTCGCGACATCGACGGCGCCGATCGCGGGCGACGTCAGCGACGCCGAGATCCGCGCCGCCTGGGAGGACGCCTACGGTGACGAGACGTTCGTGCAGCTGCTGCCCGCCGGCGAGTTCCCCCGCACAGCCGACGTCCTCGGGGCCAACACCGCCCTGATCGGCCTGGCCATCGATCGCGCGGCCAACCGCGTGACAGTGGTCACGGCCGTCGACAACCTCGTCAAGGGCACCGCAGGCGCTGCCGTCCAGTCCATGAACCTCGCGCTGGGGCTGCCCGAGTCCCGCGCCCTCTCAGTGAACGGAGTCGCGCCGTGAGCGTCACCGCCCCCGCAGGATTCGAAGCGGCCGGAGTGGCTGCAGGTCTGAAGTCGACCGGCAAGCCCGATGTCGCCGTCGTGGTCAACCGCGGGCCGCGCAAGGTCGGTGCGGCCGTCTTCACCAGCAACCGTGCCAAGGCGAACCCGATCATCTGGTCGCAGCAGGCTGTCGCCGATCGCGTGGTCGAGGCCGTGGTGCTGAACTCCGGGGGAGCGAACTGCTTCACCGGCAGCTTCGGCTTCCAGACGACCCACCAGACCGCCGAGAAGGCGGCCGAACTGCTCGGCGTCGGCGCCGGCGACGTGCTCGTGTGCTCGACCGGTCTCATCGGAGTCGGCGACGAGGTCTTCCGCGGAAAGGTCCTCTTGGGCACGGAACGGGCGATCGCCGAGCTTTCGGCCGATGGCGGTGAGGTCGCCGCCGAGGCCATCATGACCACGGACAGCGTGTCGAAGACCGCGGTGGTCACTCGAGACGGCTGGACCATCGGCGGCATGGCCAAGGGCGCGGGCATGCTCGCTCCCGGGCTCGCCACGATGCTCGTCGTCATCACGACGGATGCCGTTCTCGAGCCTCTCGAGGCGGATGCCGCGCTACGGTTCGCCACCGGCACGACGTTCGACCGCCTCGACTCCGACGGATGCATGTCGACCAACGACCAGGTCACGCTGCTCGCCAACGGCGCGTCCGAGGTGGTGCCCGACCTCAAGGACTTCTCCGCGGCCCTCGCCGAGCTCTGCCAGGAGCTCGCGGTCAAGCTGCAGGGCGACGCCGAGGGCGCCAGCCACGACATCACCATCGAGGTGCAGCACGCCGCGACCGAGGGGGAGGCCGTCGAGGTCGGCCGCTCGGTCGCGCGGAACAACCTCTTCAAGGCCGCCATCTTCGGCAACGACCCCAACTGGGGGCGCGTGCTCGCAGCGATCGGGACGACGAACGCCCAGTTCGATCCCTACGACGTCGACGTCTGGATGAACGGCGTCCGCGTGTGCAGCGAGGGTGGTCCCGACCGCCCGCGCGAGGAGGTCGACCTCACCCCGCGTGCGACCCATCTCGTGATCGACCTCAAGGTCGGCGACGCCACCGCGACGATCCTCACGAACGACCTCACTCACGACTACGTGCACGAGAACAGCGCCTACGCCTCATGACCGACATCCAGGACACCACCCCGGACGTCGCCGCCGTCAAGGCCGCGACCCTCATCGAGTCGCTTCCGTGGCTGAAGAAGTTCCGCGACCAGATCGTCGTCGTCAAGTACGGCGGCAACGCGATGGTCTCGGACGAGCTGCAGGAGGCCTTCGCGCAGGACATCGCCTATCTGCGATACGTCGGCGTGCTGCCGGTCGTCGTGCACGGCGGCGGACCGCAGATCTCCGACATGCTGCAGCGTCTCGAGATCCCGAGCGAGTTCAAGGGCGGCTACCGGGTCACCAACACCGAGGCGATCAGCGTCGTGCGCATGGTGCTCACCGGCCAGGTGAACCCGCAGCTCGTCTCGAAGATCAACTCGCACGGTCCGATCGCGACCGGTCTCAGCGGTGAGGATGCCGGCCTGTTCGGGGGGCGTCGCCGCGGTGTCGTGATCGATGGCGAGGAGATCGACCTCGGACGCGTCGGCGACGTCGTGGAGGTCGACCCGACCCCGGTGCTCGATCACCTCGCAGCAGGCCGAGTGCCCGTGGTCTCGAGCATCGCGCCCGACCTCGACCACCCCGGCCAGTCGCTCAACGTGAACGCGGATGCCGCAGCGGCAGCCCTCGCCGTTGCGCTCCACGCGCGCAAGCTCGTCATCCTCACGGATGTGCCCGGGCTCTACGCCGACTGGCCCAACCGCGACTCGCTCGTGTCGCACCTCACCTCGGACGCTCTCATCGAGATGCTGCCGACACTCGAATCCGGCATGATCCCGAAGATGAAGGCCTGCCTGGATGCGATCGAAGGCGGCGTCGACGCCGCCGCCATCATCGACGGACGCGTGCCGCACTCGGTGCTCGTCGAACTCTTCACCAGCAAGGGAATCGGAACAGAAGTGGTCTTGGGAAGCGCAGGGACGAACGCATGAGCAACTGGCAGGATGACGCAGCGAGCGATCTGGTCCTCAACGCGGGCCCGAGGCTGGCGATGCTCACGCGAGGCGAGGGGTCTTACCTCTGGGACTCGGAGGGCAAGCGCCACCTCGACTTCCTCGCCGGGATCGCAGTGACCTCGCTCGGTCACGCGCACCCCGTCTTCGTCGAGGCGGTGTCGACGCAGGCAGCGACTCTCGCGCACGTGTCGAACTACTTCGCGACGCCCTCGCAGCTCGCGCTCGCCGCACGTCTGAAGCGGCTCGCTGGCGCCGGGATCGACGGCCGCGTGTTCTTCTCGAACTCGGGTGCCGAGGCCAACGAGGCCGCGTTCAAGCTCGCCCGACTGCACGGGGGGACGGACAAGCCGCGGATCCTCGCACTCGAGAACGGGTTCCACGGACGCACGATGGGGTCCCTCGCACTGACCGCCAAGGCCGCGATGCGGGCTCCCTTCGAGCCGATGCCCGGGGGAGTGGAGCACATTCCGGCGACCATCGAGGATCTCGAGGCCGCGATCGACGACCGGGTCGCGGCGGTCATCGTCGAACCGATCCAGGGCGAGGCCGGCGTGGTCGAGCTTCCCGACGGCTATCTGCAGGCTGCCCGCTCGCTCACGCTGAAGCACGGGGCCCTGCTCATCGTCGACGAGATCCAGACGGGTGCGGGACGCACCGGGGCCTGGTTCGGCTTCAGTCATGAAGGCATCACGCCCGACGCGATCACGCTGGCGAAGGGCATCGGCGGAGGCTTCCCGATCGGAGCGCTCGTCACCTACGGTGCGGCGAGCTCGCTCTTCACGCCCGGCTCCCACGGATCGACGTTCGGCGGCAACCCGTTGGCGACCGCCGTGGCCGATGCCGTGCTCACCGAGATCGAGAGCGCGGGACTCGTCGAGAACGCTGCGCGCCGTGGCGAGGAGATCCGCCAGATCATCGCGGAGATCGACTCGCCGCTCGTGACGGGAGTGCGCGGCCGCGGGCTTCTCATCGGAGTGGCACTCGGCGCACCCGTCGCGAACGACGTCGTCGCCGCCGCTCAGGAGCGCGGCCTCATCGTGAACGCCGCCAACCCCGAGACGGTGCGCATCGCCCCGGCTCTCACCATCGGAGACGCGGAACTCACCGAGTTCCGCGAGCTCTTCGCCGCGTCGCTCGCGGACGTACAGGCATCCCTCGCCGAATCCGGAAAGGCACCCGCATGACCCGCCACCTGCTGCGTGACGACGACCTGACCCCCGCCGAACAGGCGGAGATCCTGGATCTCGCCATCGAGCTCAAGAAGGACCGTTGGGCGAACAAGGCGCTCGCGGGCCCCCAGACGGTCGCGGTGATCTTCGACAAGTCGTCCACCCGTACCCGTGTCTCGTTCGCGGTCGGAATCGCCGATCTCGGCGGAACGCCGCTGATCATCTCCACAGCGAGCAGCCAGCTGGGCGGCAAGGAGACCCCGTCGGACACGGCGCGGGTGCTCGAGCGCCAGGTCGCCGCCATCGTCTGGCGCACCTACGCGCAGTCCGGGCTCGAAGAGATGGCAGCGGGCACCACGGTTCCTGTCGTCAACGCCCTCTCCGACGACTTCCACCCGTGTCAGCTGCTCGCCGATCTGCTCACCATCCGAGAGCACAAGGGCGACCTCACGGGTCTCACCCTGACGTTCTTCGGCGACGGCCAGAGCAACATGGCGCACTCGTACGCGCTGGCCGGCGTCACGGCAGGCATGCACGTGCGCATCGCCTCGCCGGCGGAGTACGCACCGCGCGCGGATGTCGTCGAGGCAGCCGACCGCCGTGCCGCGGAGACCGGAGGGTCGATCACGCTCTTCACCGACGCGGTCGAGGCTGCCGCCGGCGCCGACGTCGTCGTCACCGACACCTGGGTGTCGATGGGCAAGGAGGAGGAGAAGCTCGCCCGCATCCGCGACCTGGGCGGCTACAAGGTCACCCCCGAGACGATGCAGATCGCCGATTCCGAGGCGATCTTCATCCACTGCCTGCCTGCCGACCGCGGCTACGAGGTGGACTCCGAGGTCATCGACGGCCCGCAGAGCGTCGTCTGGGACGAGGCGGAGAACCGGCTTCACGCGCAGAAGGCCCTGCTGGTCTGGCTGCTCGGCAAGAAGGACGCATGATGGTCGACTCGAAGAACGAAGGCACGAACGAAGGCGCACTGTGGGGTGCGCGCTTCGCGAGCGGTCCGTCGCCCGAGCTCGTCGAGCTCAGCAGATCGACGCACTTCGACTGGATCCTCGCCCCGTATGACATCGCGGGCTCGCACGCTCATGCGACAGCGCTCGAGGCCGCCGGCTATCTCGAGGCCGACGAGGCCGATCGGATGCACGAAGGACTGGATGCTGTCGCGCGCAAGGTCGCCGACGGCACTCTGCGTCCCCTCCCGTCGGATGAGGATGTGCACGGCGCGCTCGAGCAGGCGCTCATCGCCGAGCTCGGTCCGGAGCTGGGCGGGCGCCTGCGGGCCGGACGCAGCCGCAACGATCAGATCGCCACCCTGGTGCGGATGTACCTGATCGACCACGCTCGCGTGATCGCGCGGGACATCCTCCGTGTCATCGACGCCCTCGTCGCTCAGGCGGAGGCGCATCCCGACGCGATCCTGCCGGGCCGCACGCATCTTCAGCATGCGCAGCCGGTACTCCTCGCACACCACCTGCAGGCCCATGGCTGGCCGCTCGTGCGCGAGCTCGAGCGTCTCGTCGACTGGCGACATCGTGCAGGCGTCTCGCCTTATGGCGGGGGAGCGCTCGCGGGCTCGACGCTCGGGCTCGATCCCGCACTGGTCGCATCGGAACTCGGACTCGACCGCCCGGCCGAGAACTCTCTCGACGGCACCGCAGCGCGTGACGTCGTGGCCGAGTTCGCGTTCATCACGGCGATGACGGGCGTCGACATCTCGCGCCTGAGCGAGGAGATCATCCTCTGGAACACGCGCGAGTTCGGCTTCGTCACCCTGCATGACGGCTACTCCACCGGGTCGAGCATCATGCCGCAGAAGAAGAACCCCGACATCGCCGAGCTCGCCCGTGGCAAGTCGGGGCGCCTGATCGGCAACCTGTCGGGTCTGATGGCCACGCTCAAGGGCCTCCCGCTGGCCTACAACCGTGATCTGCAGGAAGACAAGGAGCCGGTCTTCGATTCGGTGCAGACCCTCGAGGTCGTTCTGCCCGCCTTCGCCGGCATGATCGCCACGCTGCGCTTCGACACCGAGCGGATGGCGGAGCTCGCGCCGCAGGGGTTCTCGCTCGCGACGGATGTCGCCGAATGGCTCGTGAAGCGCCGGGTGCCGTTCCGCGATGCCCACGAGATCTCCGGCGCACTCGTGCGCGCGTGCGAAGAGCAGGGGATCGGACTCGAGGACGCGTCCGACGAGCTGCTGCTCTCGGTCTCCCCGCATCTGGTTCCCGAGGTGCGTGAGGTGCTCACCATCGAAGGCTCTGTGGCGTCGCGAACCGGGGCCGGGGGAACGGCTCCTGTCCGGGTCGCCGAGCAGCGTGCCGAACTCGTCGCCCGCGCGCAGGCCGCAGCGCACGCTCTCGGCCTGTGACGGGCGCTCCGCTGGTCGACGCGATGCGCGCCGACCAGCGGAGAGGGTCAGTGCAGCGCGACGTCGGCGGTCGATCGCGCCCAGCGGGTGAAGCGCACGACGAGTCCGGCGCGGGTCGGGCCGGCGAGGAACGGGCCGGCGGAGGCGGCGGCGTCACCGGCGAACGGTGCGACACGGACCAATCGCCAGTCCTCGCCATCCGCGCGTGCGCGCACGATCACCGCGTCCGGCCACCGGCTCACCCGGACGGTGATCTCTCGGCCGTGCCAGTCGTCGACGTATCCGACCGACCAGTCGGAGCGGACGTCGGTGACGACGGCTCCGAGGCCGAGGTGCTCGTCGGCGTACTCGATGCCCGCCTTGATCCAGTGCTCGTCATCGATGCGGACGAAGATTCCGGCCTGATCGAACTGGCCGTCCCAGGGTGCACGGAAGGAGACGTCCATCGCCTCGCCCACGGCCAGGGGCGCCAGGAGCGCGTGCTCGGTATCGTGGACGAAACCGTACGCCGTGTGTCGCCAGGCGTCGCTGCCCTCGACGGCGGTCACGTCCAGATGCGCGTCGGCATGGCCGTCGGCGGAGATCAGGGTCCGGGCGGCGGGCGTGTGTGTCCAGGAACCTTCGTCCCAGCGGATGATGTCTGATTCAGGCATGTTCCGAGCATATAACCCATATAGGCATAAACAACAGATATTCGTGATACGGTTATCACATGGTCATCGCTGTACTCGCTGACATCGTGGGCTCGCGCAAGCTCGACGATCGCGCAGCGGCGCAGCGAATCCTCGACGAGACTATAGCTCGGGTCGACGCCGACCTGCCTCTGGCGCACCAGCCGCTCACACCCACGGTGGGGGACGAGCAGCAGGGGGTCTATCTCCGGCTCGAAGACGCCCTGGTGTCGCTTCTCATGATCCAGCTCGCTCTTCCCGACGGAATCGCCTTCCGCTTCGGCATCGGGATCGGGGAGGTGCGCGCCGTCGACTCGGTGCATGGCGCTCTGGCCGACGGACCGGGCTGGTACGCGGCGCGAGCGGCGATCGAGACCGTGCACGCGAGAGAGGGACGCACTGTGCCGCGCACCCGGACCTGGATTGTCGGGGCCTCCGGGCAGGATGAGGTCATGGAGAGCGTGATCGCCGCATCGAATGCCTACCTGCTGGTCCGTGACGAGCTGGTAGGTGCCATGAACGAGCGCGAGCGTCGCCTCACCTACGGGCGAATGGTCGGCAGGTCGCAGCACGACCTCGCCGCCGCAGAGGGAATCTCACAGCCGAGCGTCTCGAAGTCGCTGCGCAATGCGGGCAGTGCGGCACTGATCGAAGGCGCGGCCGCGCTGAGAGGAACGAGCGCATGATCGTCGCCGGATTCATCCTGCTCGCCGTGGGATCAGCCGATCTCGTCCGTCAGTTCGCCCCGCGCCGATGGGTCGGATACCTGACGGTGGCAGTCATGTTCCTGCTGGTCGGCAGCGTGAGCGATGCCCTGCTCCCCATGCTCGCGGGCCTTGTGGTCGGAGCGCTCTGGGTCTGGTGCATGCCGTCTGATCGGCGCGCACCACTCGGGTTCTGGCCCGCCGTGCTTCTCGGCGCTGTGAGCATCGGATCGGTCGTGTGGCTGGGAGCCCGCACCGATGTCGGCCTGATCGGCACCGTGTGGGACCTCCGTTCGCCGTTCGGCGACGTGCCGTTCGACCTCGCGGTCCTGACGCTCGGCACGGGGGTCTTCCTCCTCGAGTCGGCGAACCTCGTCGTGCGGGCAGCGCTCGACGGCGAGCACACGTGGCGGCCCGCCGAACTGCGTCGATCCGCGACCGACAGTGCAGCAGCGGACCCGATCGCCGCACGCCCCGCCGCTGCGGACTCAGCTGAGATCGTGGCCGTCGACGGCACCTCTGCCGATATCTCGGCATCCGATCCTCGGGCCGGATTCAAGGGCGGGCGTCTCATCGGTCCGCTCGAGCGCATCCTGGTGATGATCCTCACGCTGGCGGCCGCCTACCCGATCCTCGCGGCGATGCTCGCGGCCAAGGGCATCGTGCGATTCCCCGAGATCTCGCGCGACGGCGAGACAGGGGCGCGGGCCGAGTACTTCCTGGTCGGGAGCCTGGTGAGCTGGGTGATCGGGCTGGGCGCGGCGTTCCTGGTCTGGTGGGCGGCCCACAGCTGACAGCAGCGATCCGGCTGTGCACCGGCGCATGGCGGGTGCTCACCGCTGATAGCCTGGGGCGCGTGTCGAATTCCGCTCTGACGACCGCCCCGCCGGCGATCGACCCCACGTTCGAGAACGTGTGGGACGAACTGCTGTGGCGCGGCCTCGTCCACGTGTCCACTGACCAGGAGGCGCTGCGCGCCCTTCTCGCCGGGGATCCGATCACGTATTACTGCGGCTTCGATCCCACTGCTCCCAGTCTGCACCTCGGGAACCTGGTGCAGCTGCTGACGCTGCGTCGCATCCAGCTCGCCGGGCACAAGCCGCTCGGTCTCGTCGGCGGCTCCACGGGCCTGATCGGCGACCCGCGTCCGACGGCAGAGCGCACTCTCAACACCCGCGAGACCGTGGAGGCGTGGGTGGAACGCCTGCGGACGCAGGTCGAGCGCTACCTCAGCTTCGAGGGAGAGAACGCCGCGCGCATCGTCAACAACCTCGATTGGACGGCGCCTCTGTCGGCGATCGACTTCCTGCGCGAGATCGGCAAGCACTACCGAGTCGGCACGATGCTGAAGAAGGATGCGGTCGCTGCGCGATTGAGCTCCGACGAGGGCATCAGCTACACCGAGTTCAGCTACCAGATCCTGCAGGGGATGGACTTCCTCGAGCTCTACCGTCAGTACGACTGCGTCCTGCAGACGGGCGGCTCCGACCAGTGGGGCAACCTGACCAGCGGCACCGACCTCATCCGTCGGGCTGAGGGGGCGTCGGCGCACGCGATCGGGACGCCGCTGATCACGAACAGCGACGGAACCAAGTTCGGCAAGAGCGAGGGCAACGCCGTCTGGCTCGATCCCGAGATGTGCAGCCCGTACCGGATGTACCAGTTCTGGCTGAGCACCGCGGATGCCGACGTGATCGGCAGGCTCAAGGTCTTCACCTTCCTCACGAGGGCCGAGATCGAGGAGTACGAGGCTCTGGTCGAGTCCGAGCCCTTCCGTCGCGCCGCGCAGAAGCGTCTTGCGCTCGAGGTGGTCGCCACCGTGCACGGTGTCGATGCCGCAGCCGCGGTGATCGCGGCATCCGAGGCCCTCTTCGGACAGGGAGATCTCACCGCGCTCGACGCGTCGACACTGCGCACGGCGCTCGAAGAGCTGCCGAACGCCACGGTCGACTCCGGGTCGTCGGTCGTCGATGCGCTCCTCGCCACGGGGCTGGTCTCCAGCTCGTCCGAGGCGCGCCGCGCGATCAGCCAGGGTGGGGTCTCACTCGACGGATCCCGTGTCGAAGACGATTCCGCCACCGTGCGGGGCACTCTGCCGGGCGGGGTGTCCGTGCTCCGTCGTGGCAGGAAGACGCTCGCAGGTGTCTTCCTGGCGTGACCATCCGATTCTGATCGCGTGACGGCGGTCGTCTGAGACATCTCGGACGACCGCCGTCACGCTTCCGCCGTTCGACTCGACAGGAGCCAGCCGATGCCGTTCACGCCGAGCCACGCGGTGGTCGCCCTGCCGTTCATCCGCACTCCGCTCGTGCCGGCGGCGATCGCGGTCGGTGCCATGACGCCGGACCTCCCCCTGTTCATCCGGGGGGTGGGTCTGCCGTATTCGTTCACCCACACGTTCGGCAATGCGGTGTGGACCGCGCTGATCGCATTCGTCCTGTTCGTGCTGTGGCGCGTGGTGCTGCGTCCGGCAGTCGGCGAGCTCTCGCCGCTCTGGCTGGCCCGACGAGTCCCCGCCGACTGGTCGCAGTCCGGCAGGGACGCCGCGCGGACCGCCGTCGGAATCGGTGGCCCGAACCGGCTGTACCCGGTGATGCTCGCGGTATCGCTGGTGCTGGGCGTGCTGTCGCACATCGCGTGGGATCTCTTCACGCATGAGGGGCGCTGGGGAGTCGATGTGCTTCCCGTGCTCGACGACATGTGGGGTCCGTTCACGGGGTACAAGTGGCTGCAGCATGGCTCGAGCGCGATCGGGCTGCTCATCATCGGGATCTGGGCGATCCTGCGGGTGACGCGCGCGGTACCGCGCCAGCACATCGAGCGTGTGATCCCGTCGTCCGTCAGAATCGCCTGGTGGCTGTCTCTTCCGGTGGTGCTGATCACCGCGTGGATGGTCGGGTACGCGGCATATGGGCCGTTCACGGGCGAGTTCACCTATCAGCACCTGGCCTATCGGGTGCTTCCGCCGGCATGTGCGCTGTGGGGCGCGTTCACTCTCGCGCTCTGTCTGGCGCTGCCGTTGTTCCGGCGCGTTCACCACCGCGGCTGATCGGATCCCCAGCGTCGGGGCGCCGCGAAATCGAGGCCAGGGAGCACCGACTGCGCCGTGGTGATCGACTGCCCGCCGACCTCGAACATCGCGGTGTGGGCATCGAGGTCCACGTCGCCGTCGGCCGTCGCCTCCGCCGACCGCGGCATCCCGAGGAGCTCGGCCGCCACGCGCCGCAGCGAGGTGCGCACGGCCCAGCCGCCGCCTTCTCGGCGCTGCCGCTCGAGCAGCGAGATGATCGAGGCGGCGAGCAGGTACCCGGCGCTGTGGTCCAGCGCCTGAGCCGGCAGAGCGCCCGGACGGTCTCCGTCGGGCGTCTCCACCATGGCGATCCCGGACTCGGCCTGCACCAGACTGTCGAACCCGGCGCGAGAAGGATGATCGCTGCCCCAGGCGCTCAGTCCGGCGACCACCAGACCCGGATGGCGCGCGATCAGCGCGTGCGACGAGAGTCCGAGACGATCGAGGGCATCCGGCCGATATCCGAGCACGACGACGTCGGCCGCGACGACCAGGTCGTCGAAACGGTCGGATCGTGCGTCGAGCAGCGCCGACCTCTTGCCGTGACCGGTGTCGAAGTGCTGCGATTCCGGCTCGGGCAGCTGCGGCGGATCGATGCGCAGCACGTCTGCGCCCAGCAGTGCGAGGGTGCGGGTGCACACGGGTCCGGCGATCACTCTGGTGAGATCCAGCACGCGGATGCCGGCCAGCGGTGAACCGGCATCGTGACCGTCGCGCTTCTGCGATGCGGCGAGTCGCGGGGCGGGGACACGATCGACATGGAGCAGGGGAGTCGCACGCAGTCGCGCGTCGTGGCTCGGGTCCTCCGACAGCACAGGAACGGCGAGCCCGCCCGCGTCCGCGATCCGGTCGACCGCGTCAGCTCTCGACAGCGCCAGGACGGTCGACCGCACATCGTCCCCCGACGCGTCGCTTGCCAGACCCAGACCGGTGAGCAGCCGCTGCGCGTGGTGAGGGTAGTTGCCATGAGTGCGGATCCACCCGTCGGACGCCCGGAAGAACCCGGAATACGGTGACCAGACATCGGGCGCTCGGCCGTCCACAGTGAGAACCCGGTCGCTCCGATAGGCGACGGCGATGCGGTCGGGGTCGGGGAGGGCCGCGATGCCGGAGGAGAGACCCACGGCCCGCACGCTCGCCCACGCGAGATCCGCCGTCGCGAGACGGGACGGAAGGGGGACGGCGCGAGGGGGAGGCGCATCGGCATGGGCGCCCTGCGGCTCGATTCCGAGACAGGACCACACGCGGTCCAGCAGTGCCGCAGCGGGGGTGCGATCGGTCGACGGGCTCACGCTGTGATCGTACTCGTGGCCACGACGTTCGACGATTATTGCGCTGGACTGGGAAAAGCACCCTCCCTGGGCCTGGCGACACGCCCGGGGGTGGTGGCTCGATTTGCCAGAACCCCGGAACCCACGTAACTTATTACTTGTTCGCCCCACAGGGAAGCGGAGGAGCCGAGAGCTTCACCCCCCTCAAGCGGAGAACCACCTCCCACATCCACTCACTTGTGAGAACAGACGCCTGCGTCTAGGATGGGAGATCCACCCCATCTGCGGCTGTCCACAGCTGCGCATCGGATCCAAGATCCGCACGGCGCGCTGATTTGACAAGCGAGACGGGATGGCTAAGATAGAGAAGTTGCCCTTCGGGCCTGGTTGTGATGACTGGGTCGTGGGAGCATCCGATCCTTGAGAACTCAACAGCGTGCACTTGTCAAATGCCAAATAACCTCGATTCAGCTTCGGCTGGATGAGATTCCTTTGGATCAAAGACCAATCCTCTTCGGGGGGTTGGCAACGGATGAAGTCAGCAATGAATTTGTCTCTTTGGTCAGCATCAAACTCGCTGCGTCATCGTTTTCCCGGTGTCGTATGCATTTCTTTTTTACGGAGAGTTTGATCCTGGCTCAGGATGAACGCTGGCGGCGTGCTTAACACATGCAAGTCGAA